>NZ_JBQFZS010000048.1:0-502 GCF_056542385.1 Ruegeria sp. AD2(2025) | reverse complement strand
GTCAGCGATAGTCTCGGCCGTGGTCGCGTCGAATAGGTCGGACGCGTATTCCAGATAGCCGTGCAGGCCGGCGGGGGCGCCGTCGGGGCCGGTCTTTTCGTAAATATCGAAGGACAGATCAAATTTCGCCATCCGGGTGTGCGAGCCCCGCACCCGAACCTCGGCGCCAGCGAAATCGAATGCGGCCTCGGGATTGTTCTGCAACACCTGCATGACCTGAAACAGCGGGTGACGCGCGCCGGAGCGCACCGGATTGACGGCCTCGACCACGCGTTCGAAGGGCACCTCGGCATTGTCGAATCCGGCCAGACAGCGGTCGACCACCCGCGAGACCAGCTGATCGAAGCGCGGATTGCCCGAGGTGTCCACGCGCAGTACCAGCGCATTCAGAAAAAGCCCCACCAGATCGTAAAGCCGTTCGTCCGAGCGCCCCGCGATCGGGCTGCCCAGCGGAATGTCCTCGCCCGCGCCCAACCGCGTCAGCAGCGCCGCCAGCGCCGCC
>NZ_JBQFZS010000047.1:0-502 GCF_056542385.1 Ruegeria sp. AD2(2025) | reverse complement strand
GTCAGCGATAGTCTCGGCCGTGGTCGCGTCGAATAGGTCGGACGCGTATTCCAGATAGCCGTGCAGGCCGGCGGGGGCGCCGTCGGGGCCGACCTCCTCGCGCAAGTCGAAGGTCAGGTCGAACTTCGCGGTGCCTGGATGGCGGCTTTGGGCCGTGACCTCGACCCCCTCCATCGCGAAGGCCCCGGCATTATTGTTCTGCAACACCAACATCACCTGGAACAGCGGATGGCGCGACGCGACGCGGTCGGGATTCAGCGCCTCGACCAGACGGTCGAAGGGCAGATCGGCATGGGCAAAGGCATCCAGACAGCGGCCAGCCACGCGCAAGACGAGGTCGCTGAACCGCGGGTTGCCCGAGGTGTCGGCCCGCAGCACCAGTGTATTGACGAAAAAGCCTACCAAATCGTGAAGCCGTTCGTCCGAGCGCCCCGCGATCGGGCTGCCCAGCGGAATGTCCTCGCCCGCGCCCAACCGCGTCAGCAGCGCCGCCAGCGCCGCC
>NZ_JBQFZS010000046.1:0-633 GCF_056542385.1 Ruegeria sp. AD2(2025) | reverse complement strand
CAGAACGTTTTCTGAGATTCCTGAAGAAGAGGGCATTTCCAAACGCCGCGTTCAGGATGTGGTCGATCTGGCCATGCTAGCGCCTGATGTTCTGGATGCCATCGCTGCAGGCGAGCAACCTGACGGCCTGACCACGGATTACCTAATCAAGTCCGGCTTCCCAGCGATCTGGTCAGAACAGCGCCAGCAGTTCGCTGCGCTCTGATCTACAGACTCTCCCAAAGTCACCAAACTCGTACCGCCGGAACCGCGTACTGAGACTGCGGCCCGAAATCGGCTATTGTTGTGCTCACGTTCGCGTCTCAGCTCGAATCGTCAAAAACTAAGTCCCTGAAAATTAGCCACAATCGGCAACCAATTATTCAGTGTGTGATTTAATGGAAAATCATGGCTGGGGTGGTAGGATTCTGATTTTCTGAAAAAAAATTTTATTTCAGTATCTTAGTGGTACTTCATCAAAAAAATGTTGCGGGATTTGTTGCGGGAATTTCTGCAGCGCAGAAACCTGTCATTTTTTATCTCGTCTTTGAATCGCGTCCAATTGGGACTGAGGTAGAGATGCATAGACTTCGTCGACATGCTTCGGTTCTGTGATCATCTTCTCTGCGACAAGGTTTAACAGCCGGAACAGGG
>NZ_JBQFZS010000045.1:0-717 GCF_056542385.1 Ruegeria sp. AD2(2025) | reverse complement strand
ACCCCCTTTGGCGTTCCGGTCGAGCCTGATGTGTAGATCATATAGGCGGGGGACTGGGGGTGGAGGGGGTGTTGGCGGTCGGTGTCGGTGGGGTTTCGAGTTGGGTGGTTGGCGAGGGCTTCCAGGGTGTCGAGGGCGAGTGTGGGGGTGCCCTCGGGCAGGTATCGGGCGGTGGCGCTTTGGATCAGGACGAGCGCGGGGTTTGCGTCGGTCAGCATGAAGCGCAGGCGGTCGGCGGGATAATCTGGGTCGAGCGGCAGGTAGGCGGCACCGGCCTTGAAGATGGCCAGAAGACTCACGATCATCTCGGGCGCGCGGTGCTGGCAGATGCCGACGATGTCCTCGGGGCCGATGCCGCGGGCGATCAGCGCATGGGCCAATTGGTTGGCTTTCGCATTGAGCTCGGCATAGCTGAGGGTGGTCTCACCGAAGATGACGGCGGTTTCTTCGGGCCGGGCCGCGGCTTGCGCCTCGATCAAGGCGGGCACCGTATCGTGCGGCAGCGGGCGGGCTGTGTCGTTCCAATCAATCAGGATGCGCTGGCGTTCCTTGGCGCTCAGCAGGTCGATCTCGCCGATGCGGACCTCGGGGTCGGCGCAGACAGCGGCCAGCAGGCGCAGGTAGCGGTCAGCGATAGTCTCGGCCGTGGTCGCGTCGAATAGGTCGGACGCGTATTCCAGATAGCCGTGCAGGCCGGCGGGGGCGCCGTCGGGGCCG
>NZ_JBQFZS010000044.1:0-765 GCF_056542385.1 Ruegeria sp. AD2(2025) | reverse complement strand
GTGCTCGAGCTTTCTGGCGATCTGGATGTCGACGCGTTGGAGGGAGCGTTTTTCGATGTGCTGGATCGGCACGAGGTGTTGCGGACGACTTTTGCAGAGGGTGATGGGGGCGTTCGGCAGGTGGTGCATGCAACGCGCAAGAGCAGGGGCCGGTTCGAGCTGATGCGTGTCGGGCCCGGAGAGGTCGAGGCGGCGATTGCGGGGGCCGCGGGGCATGCCTTTGATCTGGAGAGGGAATTTCCCATTCGGGCGACGCTTTTTCAGATTTCTCCCGACCGCCATGTGCTGCTTCTGCTGATGCATCATATCGCTGGCGACGGTTGGTCGTTCGAGCCTCTGGCGCGGGATTTGCGGCAGGCTTATGCGGCGCGGCGGGGCGGTTCGGCGCCGGATTGGACGCCGTTGCCGGTGCAATATTCGGACTATGCGGCCTGGCAGCGGGAGGTTCTGGGCGACGCGCGCGACCCCGACAGCCTCGCGGCGCGGCAGCTGGGCTACTGGACCGAGGCGCTGCGCGGGCAGCCCGAGCAGCTCGATCTGCCGACAGACCGGCGCCGACCAGCGGTGCCGAGCCACCGCGGCGGGATCGTGCGGATCGCGCTCGACGCGGCGCAACACAAGGCACTGGCCGGGATCGCGCGGCGTGGAAATGGGAGCCTTTTCATGGTGTTGCAGGCGGCGCTGGCGGCGCTGCTGACGCGGTTGGGCGCGGGCGAGGACATTCCGCTGGGCAGCCCGATCGCGGGGCGCTCGGACGAACGGCTT
>NZ_JBQFZS010000043.1:0-823 GCF_056542385.1 Ruegeria sp. AD2(2025) | reverse complement strand
CGCCCGCCAGCACCCGAAACCATCATCCCGATGGATCACAGGCCGATGATGCACTAACAATCAATTTGGACCAGTCAGATGAGGCTGCTCAGTCTTCGCTGGCACCTCACTTTTGGAAAATGAGATACTCGATTGTCGGGCACGACTTGCAGCCACGGCTTGGAACGAGTTTCGGAAGGTTCCGGGACTTAATTTTGAACTTGAGGAAATTGCGAAATGTCTTGGCGTTACTAGGAGAAACATTGAGATGGTCTTCCGCAAAGTTTTTCATCAGAGCCCTTCAGAATACTATCAGGCTGTTAAGCTCAACAATTTCCGCTCAGTTCTGTTGAGGTCGGAAACCATGAACGAACCATTGGTGATATCGCGGCAGAGTATGGAATCCGGCATCATGGGCGGATCTCAAGCGAATACCGAAAGCTTTTCAGTGAAACACCGGCGGAAGCCCGCAAGCGTGCAGAACAGATCAGACATGTTCACCGATTACTAATCAACCGTGAAGCCAGACTCAACGCGAAAATCGGTGGGTTGGTTCGGCGACACACTTTCAGGTTGTGTCGCAAACTCTGGCGTCCGATTGACCGGCGAGTGGAAATTGACGTTTGTTCCCGTTAATTAGTATTCGAGCAGGTATCAGAATGGTCTCACTGAAAGGCTGCCACTTTCTCAAGGAAGCGGTTTTGTACGCTGTTTTATTTTATCTGCGGTACACGGTGTCGTATCGGAACTTAGGCGCGCGCATGGCCGAACGCGGTGTGTGAGTCGACGCTGCCACTCTCAACAGATGGGTTGGCAAATATGCACCAATGGTTGCTACGCGAGC
>NZ_JBQFZS010000042.1:0-827 GCF_056542385.1 Ruegeria sp. AD2(2025) | reverse complement strand
GACGGGCTTTGAGACCCTGCTGAAAACGGGGATGGGGACGCTGAACATCACCGGGCCCGCGACATCGATGTTTGATACAGTCAATGTCAATGCGGGCACTGTGGATGTGAGCGGTTCTATCAGCGGGATCAGCGTGGCGTCTGTACTGGCAGGCGCCACGCTGAACGTGGATGGTCCGATCAGTTTTACCACCGGGGCCGATACCCTCATGGTTGCAGGCACGGTCACCGGTGCATCAACGATCGACATGCTGGACGGTGATGACACGTTCACCTTCCAGGAAGGTGCGAATGTCAGTGCGCTTGTTGATGGCGGTGCCGGAACGGACACGCTCAATGCCAATATCGCAACCTCGGGCACGCTGATGCAGGCGGTCAACTTTGAGACGCTCACCAAGACAGGGGTGGGGACGCTGAACATCACCGGGCCGGGCACGTCGGATTTCTCCACGGTCAATGTCAATGCGGGCACGCTGGATGTGGCCGCCGGGGCGGCGATCTCTGATGTGAATGCGGCGACGGTCGCATCGGGCGCGACGCTGGATCTGGCAGGTGACTTCACCTTTGCTCCAGGCGATGACACGTTCGATGTCGCGGGCACCCTGACCGGTGCCGGAAGCTTCGACATGCTGGATGGTGACGACACGTTCACCCTTCAGGATGGTGCGGATCTGTCGGGTCTGACCGGCCTGATTGACGGCGGCTCTAACACCGCAACCGGCGATACGGTTGTTGTTGACACGGCGACAACCCAGACCTTCGACGGTACACAGGTTGTGAACTTCGAGATCCTGCAAAAGGACAACACTGGAACTTTGACACTGACGG
>NZ_JBQFZS010000041.1:0-834 GCF_056542385.1 Ruegeria sp. AD2(2025) | reverse complement strand
AGGCACCATCACACTTATCTCAAGTGCGCGAGCACTATTAGGGAACAAGAGAAACACGCTCGCGAGCACAGAGAGCGTTAGCTTTGCCGCACTTAGAAATCGGCTTTTGTTCGAATCCCAAAACATCTATAATTTCCAATAGATTATCAACCTTCTTATAATTTCTTAAGGATACGCTGTTTTAGAAAAAATGTCCAATTTACAACCTTTCTAGGGTCAGGACTCATAGCCAATAGATGACGAGTGCTGCGAGGGCGATGGCTGACAGGAAGACCTTCGGGCACCTGTCGTAGCGGGTCGCCACACGCCGCCAATCCTTCAGCCTGCCGAACATGATCTCGATGCGGTTGCGCCGTTTGTAGCGGCGCTTGTCGTGCTTTACCGGATTCTTCCGTTGCTTCCGTCCAGGAATGCAGGCGCGTATCCCTTTGTCCTTCAACGCTTCTCTGAACCAGTCGGCGTCGTAACCGCGATCACCCAGAAGCCATTCAACATCCGGCAGGCTGCTCAGCAATGCTCGTGCGCCGATGTAGTCGCTGACCTGACCTGCCGTGACGAACAGGTTGAGGGGGCGGCCCTGGCTGTCGCAGATGGCGTGCAGCTTGGTGTTCATGCCGCCTTTGGTTCGGCCAATCAGACGGCCACGCCCCCCTTTTTGACGCCCATGCTGGTCGCTGTCCGGTGGGCTTTCAGATAGGTGGCGTCGATCATCACGGTCTTCTCCTCGCCGTGGTCGGCAGCCAGACCTGCCATCATCTGCGCGAAGATGCCTTTGTCGCTCCACCGCTTCCAACGGTTGTAAAGGGTCTTGTGTGGGCGTCAAAAAGGGGGGCG
>NZ_JBQFZS010000040.1:0-1019 GCF_056542385.1 Ruegeria sp. AD2(2025) | reverse complement strand
ATGGCAAAGGAAAAGTTTGAGCGTACAAAACCGCACGTCAACATCGGTACGATTGGCCACGTTGACCACGGCAAGACCACGCTGACCGCAGCAATCACCAAGTATTTCGGTGACTTCAAAGCGTATGACCAGATTGACGGTGCGCCGGAAGAGAAAGCGCGCGGCATCACCATCTCGACCGCCCACGTGGAATACGAGACTGATAATCGCCACTATGCGCACGTTGACTGCCCCGGCCACGCCGACTACGTCAAGAACATGATCACCGGTGCCGCTCAGATGGACGGCGCGATCCTGGTTGTGAACGCTGCTGACGGCCCGATGCCGCAGACCCGCGAGCACATCCTGCTGGGCCGCCAGGTTGGCATCCCGAAGATGGTCGTGTTCATGAACAAAGTGGACCAGGTTGACGACGAAGAGCTGCTGGAACTGGTTGAGATGGAAGTTCGCGAGCTGCTGTCCAGCTACGAATACCCCGGCGACGATATTCCGATCATCGCAGGTTCGGCTCTGGCCGCGATGGAAGGCAACAATCCGGAAATCGGCGAAGAGAAGATCAAGGAACTGATGGCGGCTGTTGATGACTACATCGACACCCCTGAGCGTGAAGTTGACAAGCCGTTCCTGATGCCGGTCGAAGACGTGTTCTCGATCTCGGGCCGTGGTACCGTTGTGACCGGTCGTGTTGAGCGTGGCGTGATCAATGTTGGCGACGAGATCGAAATCGTCGGCATCCGTGACACTCAGAAAACCACCTGTACCGGTGTTGAAATGTTCCGCAAGCTGCTGGATCGCGGCGAAGCGGGCGACAACATCGGCGCCCTGCTGCGCGGCATCGACCGTGACGGCGTTGAGCGTGGCCAGGTTCTGTGTAAGCCCGGCTCGGTGACCCCGCACACCAAGTTCGAGGCCGAAGCCTACATCCTGACCAAGGAAGAAGGCGGTCGTCACACCCCGTTCTTTGCGAACTACCGTCCGCAGTTCTACTTCCGGACCACGGACGTGACCGGCACCGTGAC
>NZ_JBQFZS010000039.1:0-1220 GCF_056542385.1 Ruegeria sp. AD2(2025) | reverse complement strand
CGCTGAGCCTCCCCAACTGAACTGGTCCACCGTTATGTTTAGGAAACGGAGGACCACGAATGGCAAACAAGAGACCAAAGCCCGAAGAAATTGTCTCGAAGTTACGGCAGGTTGAAGTTCTGATGGGGCAAGGCATGTCCCGTCTTGATACGATCAGGCAGATCGGCGTTGTTGAACAAACCTATTACCGCTGGAGAAAGAAGTACGGTGGAATGGGTGTAGATCAGTTGAAAGAACTGAAGCGACTTCAGAAAGAGAACGAACGGCTGAGGCGCGCGGTTTCTGATCTGACGTTGGACAAATTAATCCTGACGGAAGCCACAAAGGGAAACTACTGATCCCCGCTCGTCGTCGTGCCTGCATCGATCATGTCCGCAGCCAGCTCAAAGTATCTGAGCGACGCGCCTGCCGCGTGCTTAGACAACACCGGTCTACGCAACGGCGCGTCCCACAAGGTCGCGCAGACGAAGACCGGCTGGTGGCCGACATGATCGAGCTGACCCGTCAATATGGCCGATATGGTTATCGCAGGGTCGCTGCGCTGCTGAGAGAGGCTGGATGGTTCGTCAGTGATGGGCGGGTTGAACGGCTCTGGCGGCGAGAGGGGCTGAAAGTGCCAGTGAAACAACCGAAGAAAGGACGGCTCTGGCTAAACGATGGGTCGTGAGTTCGGCTGCGGCCGGAGTATCGCAACCACGTGTGGTCCTATGACTTCGTCCATTGCCGAACCGATGATGGCAAAGCTTTCAGGACGCTGAACATCCTTGATGAGTACAGTCGGGAATGTTTGGCTATCAGGGGCGAGCGGAAGCTGAACTCGACCGATGTAATCGATGTCCTGACAGACCTATTCTTACTTCGCGGCGCGCCGAGTTTCATACGTTCAGACAATGGGCCGGAATTTGTCGCCCAGGCTGTCCGAGACTGGATTGCTGCCGTCGGTGCCAAGACGGCTTACATCGAATCCGGCAGCCCATGGGAGAACGAATATTGTGAAAGCTTCAATGGCCGGTTCAGGGACGAGCTACTCAACGGCGAAATCTTCTACAGCCTACGCAAAGCACAAATCCTGATCGAACAATGGAGAAAAAGCTACAACACAAAACGACCCCACAGTGCTCTGGGCTATCGCCCGCCAGCACCCGAAACCATCATCCCGATGGATCACAGGCCGATGATGCACTAACAATCAATTTGGACCAGTCAGATGAGGCTGCTCA
>NZ_JBQFZS010000038.1:0-1246 GCF_056542385.1 Ruegeria sp. AD2(2025) | reverse complement strand
GCGCGCGCATGGCCGAACGCGGTGTGTGAGTCGACGCTGCCACTCTCAACAGATGGGTTGGCAAATATGCACCAATGGTTGCTACGCGAGCGCAGTCGAAGAAACAACCTACTCGGAATTCCTGATGTATGGATGAGACTTATTTACGTGTTCGCGGCAAGTTGGTGTGTCTCTACCGTACGATCGGCAAGGTAGGAAACACGCTTGATTTTATGCTGTCTGAACGACGAAACGGCCTCGCAATGACTAGGTTTTTTTGCAAAGGTCTTATTTTCAAACGGCATCCCAAACAAAATCGCGATAGACAAGATCGGCGCTAATGGAGCGGACATTCGAGAGGTGAACCGAATCCTGAAGCGATTTAGCTGCCCAGCCAAAGTACAAATCCTCAGGTCTACATTTTTGAACAACATGATCGAGCAGGATCACAGGTTTATCAAACGGCGAGTCTGGCACATGTGTGGTTTGGTTTCAAATCTTTCGCATCTGCGTCAACTACGCTGGACGGCATTGAAGTTGCTGACATGATCCGAAAACGGCAATTCCCCCAAACGGCGGCATCCGGCTTTAGGAATTTCGCTGAGATCGCAGGATAGGTATGCCCTGGGAAGAGTTCGATTTTGACCACTCCAAATTTTGCGACACAACCGTGGGATGCAGCCGCTGGGGTTGAGATTGTCAGATTCCTGCCGAGAACGGGTGGATCAGCAGTTCTAACCCACTCAGGCCGCAGGTTGATTTTCGCAAACTGGATAAAATTGTGGTCTCGCCGCGCCATTGCAAGGAAATTAGACGGCTTTCGTTTCGCTGCCCGGATAACGCCAAACGCTAATACCCTTTAACGTGAATTTTATGGGTGGGGGCTCGTATTCAGGGAGATCATTTCGGATGAATCGGGAATACTTGCTTATGGCCGACTTTGCAGCGGATGTCGGAGATTTGCGGCTTAAATGCAAGACCTGACCTTGCAGCATTCAAATCACATTCATGACAGGCGATCCCAGCGGTTCGAGCCGACAGGCGCACTGGGAACCGAACGCATTCGCCAACCGTCTCAGGCTCGCGTCAGGCAATCAACATTTTGGAACACCGGATGACATGTATGCGGCACCCGGGTCGGTCATTTTCCAATGTCGGGGCCCGATAGGGGATTAACGAGTAAATGGTATTAGAGCACACAAACAATAAAGCCAGTCACATATTCCGCGGCGGTCGTATTTTCAAACGCGGCAAACACGTTCTTACT
>NZ_JBQFZS010000037.1:0-1260 GCF_056542385.1 Ruegeria sp. AD2(2025) | reverse complement strand
CCGCCCCATGAACCGAGAGCACCAAATTCTGCAACGCGCCATTGAGGACCGGCTTCTGGACAGCGAAACCACCGTGTTGGGCTTCATGGACCTGGATGGTCTGGCCAAATCCATCAACGATCTGATCGCCGCCTTTCCCGACAATTTCCAGCACACCTTTGCGGTCAAGGCGAATTCGCTGCGCCACGTGCTGATGAAGATATCGCATTGCGGCATCGGAGCCGAGGTTGCCAGCCCCGGAGAACTGACCATGGCGCAGTCGGCAGGATTCGATATCTCGAAGATCATCTTCGATTCCCCGGCGAAAACGATGGACGATCTGCGCCAGTGCCTGAAACATTCCATCGCGTTCAATCTGGACAACGAACAGGAATTGGAACGCGTCGCTGCGCTGATCGAGGACTATCCCAATTCCGAGGCTATCATCGGTTTCCGCATCAACCCGCAGATCGGCTCGGGCGCAATCTCATCGACCAGTACGGCGACCAACACGTCGAAATTCGGCTATCCCATCGGGGATACGGGCAATCGTGAGAAGCTGATCGGGTATTATCTGAAATACCCGTGGCTGACCTCGATCCACACCCATGCCGGATCACAGGGCTGCCCGCTGGAACTGATGGCGCAGGGTATCGGAGAACTGGTGGCCGTCGCCGAAGAGATCAACGCCCGCAAAGGCGAGCAGCAGATCACCCGGTTGGATATCGGGGGCGGTTTGCCGGTCAACTTCGCCTCGCCCGAGGTCAAGCCGACCTTTGCCGAATATGCCGCGCTTTTGCGCGACAAGGTCCCGCTGCTGTTCACCGGGAAATACAGCGTGAAAACCGAATTTGGCCGTGCGATTGCCGCCAAGAACGGGTTCATGGCGACCCGTGTGGAATACACCAAGAACGCCGGAGGGCGGCATATCGCGACCACCCATGCGGGAGCGCAGATCATGACGCGCACGGCGTTTTTGCCTGCTGCGTGGCCGATCCGGGTGGAAGGGTTCACTCCGGACGGGGTGCCGAAAACCGAAGACAAGGTGCAGACCGACGTGGCCGGGCCCTGCTGTTTCGCTGCGGATCTGGTGGCCAAGGATGTGCTACTGCCGCGACTTGATCCCAATGACTATGTGGCGATCTATGACACCGGCGCGTATTACTTCAGCAACCATTTCGACTATAACAGCCTGCCGCGCATCGCCGTCTATGGCGTCAGCACGAAATCCGGTGAGCTGTCCATCGAACTGATCCGCCGCGCCGAAACGCTCAGCGAAGT
>NZ_JBQFZS010000036.1:0-1494 GCF_056542385.1 Ruegeria sp. AD2(2025) | reverse complement strand
CCACCGACACCGACCGCCAACACCCCCTCCACCCCCAGTCCCCCGCCTATATGATCTACACATCAGGCTCGACCGGAACGCCAAAGGGGGTCGTCACGGCGCATCATTCACTGACCACCCATCTGCAGTGGATGTGGGTTCAGTACGATTTCACCGAAGCGGACAGAATTCTGCAGAAGACGCCGCTCAGCTTCGATGTTTCGGTGTGGGAGCTGTTTCTGCCCCTCGTCACGGGGGCCTGTCTCGTGGTGGCACGGCCCGGTGCGCACCGGGACCCGATGGCGCTCGCGGCCGAGATCGAGGGGGCGGGTGTCACCACGATGCACTTCGTCCCGTCGATGCTGCAGGCGTTCCTGAACACCCCCGACCTTCCGGGCTGCGTGTCCCTGCGCCAGGTCTTCTGCAGCGGCGAGGCGCTCGCGCCGCACCAGCGGGACCTGTTCCGGCGGCGTTTTGCATGCAGCCTCTTCAACCTCTATGGACCGACCGAGGCGTCCATCGACGTGACGCATTGGGCCTGCGACCGGTCGGGTGCGCCCACGGTCCCGATCGGCCGGCCCGTCGACAACATGCAGGCCTATGTCCTGGATCGCGGCCTGCGTCCGGTGCCTCCCAAGGCCGCTGGCGAGCTCTACATCGCCGGTGTGGGGCTGGCGCGTGGCTACTGGCATCGCCCGTCTCTGTCCGCCAGCCGCTTTGTGGCGAACCCCTTCGGCGGGCCCGGTGACCGCATGTACCGGACCGGCGACATCGTGCGGTGGCGCGACGATGGGGCGCTGGAATACCTCGGGCGGGACGATCATCAGATCAAGCTGCGCGGGTTCCGGGTCGAACTGGGTGAGGTCGAAGCTGCCCTGATGGCCCGCCCCGGTATCGCGGAATGCGCCGTCGTCGGCAAAAGCAGGGACGGTGCCGACACCCTCCTGGTCGGTTATGTGGTACCTGAACCCGGGGTAAGGCCCGATCCGCGCGATCTGCAGCGGGACCTGACCCGACGGTTGCCCGGCTTCATGGTGCCGAGCGCCATCGTGGTGATGGGGAGCCTGCCGCTGACGCCGAGCGGAAAGCTCGACCGCCGCAGCCTGCCCGAGCCGACTTACGAGGTGCAGGCGTCGGGGCAACCGCGGCCGGAGGCCGAGGAACGCCTTGCCGCGCTGTTCTGCGAGGTGCTGGGGCTCAAATATGTCGGATCGAGCGACAATTTCTTCGATATCGGCGGGCATTCCCTGTTGGCGATCAAGCTGGCCGGGCGCATTCGTGCGCATTTCGATGTGGACATCGGCATCGCCGATCTGTTCGCCCACCCCACGGTCGGAAGCCTGTTTTCCCTGATCCGCGAGGGCAGGGACGCGCCGCGATTGTCCCTTCAGCCGCAGCCCGAGCGTGCCCGGGCGGTGACGTCCTCGGCGCAGGACCGGTTGTGGTTTCTGTTCCGCTCGGGCGGGCCGACGGCGCTTTATAACATGCCGCTGGTGCTCGAGCTTTCTGGCGATC
>NZ_JBQFZS010000035.1:0-1868 GCF_056542385.1 Ruegeria sp. AD2(2025) | reverse complement strand
TAACCATGTGTTGATTGGTGTTACAGCGCGCGTCCCTTCATTATTATGCGACGCAAAAGGTTCAGTTGGGCGACGAGTGCGGCAAATAAAGGTGAATGTGTGAATTTGTTCAGGGCGTCAGTTTATGGAATCTGGTTGGCTGCTCTTTCGGTGTCAGTTGCACCGCCTGCGCTCGCGCAGCCGGATGTTTTGATTCTGGGTGACAGCCAGATTTCATTCGGCGCCGGGAAGGAATACCTGCGGTTTTTTGATCAGCTGGCCGATCGCTGCAAACTAACACCTCAACGCCGGAAAGTGCTGGGCCGGCTTGGTGATCGTGAGACAGCCGCTATCGGTGTCCGCTCAACCTCGCTCCAGTCGTGGACGACACCGAATGGTGCTGCAAAGGGCGCAATTTGCGACGTCGACAAAAAGTTCGGAGTCAACGCTGGCGCATATGGCATCGAAGGAAACCCGGACCGGGTATTCATTCAGATCGGCAAGGGGGATGCCTATCAGTTCTGTGAACCGGATCGAACCGCATTTGAGGTCATGTTTGAAGACGGGTATTATGACCCTGGATTGTTGGTCCTGACTTTTCTGGGAAATTCCGCAGAGAGGTGGGCTAATGCGCCCGAGCTTGCGAGGCAAGATGCCAGCAGAACGTTAGAACAGGTTCCGGATGATATCCCTTGCGTGTTTATCTCGAGTGTGCCGGTCTACCTGAAGAAGACAAACGACAAACGCATGAAAGCCCAAACCGAAATTGCCCGTGCGTTCCGGCGTGCTGGAACGCAATGTGCGGTGGTCGAAGGGTTCAATCGCAAGACACGCGATGCGATCGAGGGTACGCCCGCGTATTTCCGTCGCAACAAGGCAGGTCAGGTCAAGGATCCGCATCACCCAAGCCCGGCCGCGGTCCGGGCTTTTCTTGATATCAACGCGGCCAGTATTTGCGATGCGGTATTTTCGGCCTTGAAGTAGAAGCGAAAACTGCCAGGGGAAACAGATGTTAAGAAAGATAATTGCGGCGGTTTTCACCCTGGCGCTTGGCGGCACCGCATCAAGCGCAGAAGAATTCACGTCGCCCGAAATTCTTATTATCGGAGACAGCCAGATATCGTTCGGTTCAGGACCAGCTTTTCTCGAGTTTTTCAGCGATATCAAAGAACACTGCCACCCGGATGACCGGCAGAAGAAGCACTTGCAGCGTCTTGGGAAAATGCGTGTCGGTGTGATTGGTGTCAGGTCCAGTTCCATTGACTCGTGGACCGCTCGTTCCGGGCGATCAAAGGACACGATCTGCAAAGTGGACCCAAAATGGAATGTAAATGCAGGCACGTACGGGTTTGTGAACAAGACGAGAAACAAGTACGTGCAGATTGGCAAGGGAAAGGAGTATCAGTTCTGTGCGGCGCAAACCTCGCCGCTCGAAGAGATGCTGCGTGATGGGTATTATAGCCCCAAGCTGATCCTGATGTCTTTTCTGGGTAATTCGGCAAAGCGGTGGGCCAGCGACCCTGGTGCCGCGATCCGGGATGTGGAGCGCCTGCAGGCTCAACTGCCCCCCGATCTGCCCTGTATTTTCATGACCACCGCGCCGGCCTACAAGAAAAAGATCGTTGATCTACGTCTGCGTGCACAGAAGAATCTGATGGATGCATTCAAAGTTACGGGATTGCGCTGCTCTTTCGTGCCAGGTGCAACGCCAGAGACCGTTGCTGCCAACCAGGGCAACAAACACTATTTTCGGCTCAACAAGAACGGCATGGTCAAGGATCCCTATCACCCTAACGAGGCCGCCGCCAAAAACTTCTTTGCGCTGGAAATGGACCAGATATGTACGGCCATATTCGATCAGATCGAGCCAACAAGGGAACAAAGCTAGG
>NZ_JBQFZS010000034.1:0-1875 GCF_056542385.1 Ruegeria sp. AD2(2025) | reverse complement strand
CAGGCAGGACAATCCTGATCTTCTTCTCGACCGAGTATTGCCTTGCGCGTCTTGCGCTTGATGCCCCTGACCAGCTTGTCGGTGGCGTCATTCGATAGTCGACCCTGAGTAATTCCCAACCTACTGATTTTCTGATGGAAATGCTGATTTCGTGTGTTTTTGAGCTGCAGGGTTTGCTATTCTGCGGGCGATTTTCTTGCAATTTCGGATTGCCTCATGAAGCCCAAGTCGAGACCGCTGGAACAGGATGATTTGCTGCGCCCGCGCCTGGTCGATCTGATCGACATGCGCCATGAGCTGGTTAAGCTCGAGGGCTATATCGACTGGGATTTCTTCGAGCGCGAATGGTCCGGGTTTTTCCCGTCGCACCGCGGTCGGCCGGCAACATCGCCGCGGCTGGTGGCCGGGCTTCTGTATCTGCAGCACGCCCATGACCTGTCTGACGAGGCCGTTGTCCGGCGTTGGGTGGAGAACCCCTACTACCAGCATTTCTGCGGCGAGGTGTTCTTTCAGCATCGCCCCCCGATCGACCCGTCTTCGCTGACCCGGTGGCGGAAACGGATCGGCGAGGAGGGTGTCGAATGGCTGCTCACCAAGACCATCGAGGCCGGCAAGGCTGCCGGGGCGATAGATGACAAGAGCGTCGGGCGGGTCATCGTCGACACGACGGTGATGGAGAAAGACATTGCCCATCCCACCGACGCTCGGCTCTACGAACGCGCCCGGCAACGGTTGGTCAAGCTGGCCGGCGAGGCCGGGATACAGCTCCGCCAGAGCTATGCGCGTCTGGCTCCGAGGCTTGCGGCTCAGGTCGGCCGCTACGCCCATGCCCGGCAGTTCAAGCGCATGCGCAAGGCACTGAGAAGATTGAAAGGATATACCGGCCGCGTGATGCGCGACATCGCGCGGCAACTCGAGAAGGTCGCCGACCCCGGCCTCATGGCCCGTATCGCCGATGAACTGGAGCTTGCCGCCCGGTTACTGCGGCAAAAACCGAAGGACAAGGGCAAGCTCTACGCGCTACACGAACCCGCGGTCGACTGCATTTCCAAGGGCAAGGCCCACAAACGCTACGAATTCGGCTGCAAGGTCAGCGTCGCCACCACGATGAACGAGGGCTTTGTGGTCGGCATTCGGTCGCTGCCCGGCAACCCTTACGACGGCCACACTCTGGCCGAAGCGCTGGAGCAGGTGGAAATCCTCACCGACACCCGCCCCGCCCAGGTCTTCGTCGACCGCGGCTACCGCGGCCATGGCGTGACTTTGAGCCAGGTGTTTATCAGCGGCCAGAAGCGCGGTGTCACACCAGTCCTTCGCAAGTTGATCCGCCGGCGAAGCGCAATCGAGCCCACCATCGGCCACATGAAATCCGAAGGTCGCCTCAGACGCTGCCCGCTCAAGGGCACCCTCGGCGATGCCATCTTCGCAGTGCTGTGCGGCTGCGGCCACAACATCCGCCTGATCCTGGCTCATATCAGAAAGCTTTGGCCTCAAATCTGGGGCAGGATACTCGACGCCCTGACTGCGATCTCACTCTG
This sequence comes from Ruegeria sp. AD2(2025), assembly GCF_056542385.1. Classification (NCBI taxonomy): domain Bacteria; kingdom Pseudomonadati; phylum Pseudomonadota; class Alphaproteobacteria; order Rhodobacterales; family Roseobacteraceae; genus Ruegeria; species Ruegeria sp. AD2(2025). The sequence continues at coordinate 337 of NZ_JBQFZS010000034.1, read as the reverse complement.
CCGGCGGCCACGACACGCTCTCGCGGCGGCATAAAGCAATATGTTCAGGGCCGACTAATGAAAGCAACTCCGACACGCGCGTAAACCGTGGTGCGGTCATTGCCGGCAGTTTCTCCCTTAATGACGGGCAACATTTACTCGCGTTTACCGGAAGGGGTTTCTCGGGGATTACCGGTCTCGACGGGGGCGATGATGTGTCGGCTGCCGATGGATGGGTCGACACCCTGACATTGACAGATGTGGCCGCAACATTGGATGGGTCCACGGTCAACAACTGGGAGACGATCTCACTGAACGGTGAAGAATTGACCTTTTCCAACGGTGCTCTGACCACGGG
>NZ_JBQFZS010000033.1:0-1973 GCF_056542385.1 Ruegeria sp. AD2(2025) | reverse complement strand
ACGCATCCAGACCACCCAGCACATTGAAAGTGCCGCCATTGTCCAGATCGCCGGTCAGGTTCAGATCGCCAGTGCCCTGCAGATTGGTGATGCCGTCATTGAGCATATCTCCGTTGGCATTCAGAACACCATCATCCAGGTTGATGATGCCGCCTCCCGTGGTCGTCAACAGGCCACCCACATTGAAGGTGCCACCGTCCTGGTCCAATTGGCCGTTGCCGGTCAGAATCGTCGCGTTACCTGTCACATTGACTATGCCTGCATCCAGATTAAACAAGCGACTGTTGGACAGGGTGTCGGCAGTCAGTGTGCTAGTTGCGCTGGTGACATTGAAGTTGCGGGAATTGTTTAAACCGCCCGTTACCTGAATTTCACCCGTTCCGCTGAGGTTTACTGTACCACTATTGGACAGCCCGCTTTGTGCTTCCACCATCCCCCCGGACACGTTCAGTGCTCCATTTGCTTGATTGGTATACCTCCCTGTGGTGGTGGTCAGCGACGCGTTATTGCTGACGCTCACAACACCTTTCACATTGTTCACAGAGGAGCTTACCACCACGGCATCATTGCGGATAGTCAATCGCGCCACACCCTGTGCATTGCCGCCGGCGTTGATATTCATCCCACTGCTGCCAATATCCAGAAACCCAGTATTTGATACAGTCACAGCAGTTGTCGTCACAAAGCCGCCATTGGCATGATGCTCTCCGCCTGAAATGTTAAACGAAGTGTTCGTGTTTCGGGTCGAACCGTTTACGGTCACGACTCCGCCGCTCTGGTTCCATGTGTTGCCACGCTCATTGCTTATTGACCCGACATTGACTATTGCCGACCCCGCAACTGAAATGGATCCACGAGAACCTCCACCAAGCCCGCGGATCCGCCCTCTTACATTCGTGACGGATGTTCCTGAAAAACTTATGGAATTAAAAACGCTGCGTGTAATGTTCTCTACATTGAATTCTCCTCCCTGAATCCGCATAGCACTTGCAGATATATTTGCATTCCCTGAAATATTGACCACACCACCCGTTTGGGTCCAGCTAGAGGAAATGCTGTTCGAGAAAGAGTCGGCATTCAATGTACCGCCGGTAATCAGCACGCTTCCCTGTTGATTCCGACCAGCACCATTGGCGATGTTTCCCGTCACATTGATAACACCACCATTATCTACTTGCAGGCGGGCTTGGAAACGGTTCGTTATTCCACTATTGGCATTGAGCGTCCCCCCTGAGGACACTCGAAGTACTGTACCTCTGTTAAAGTTCAAGAGCGATCCGGTAGAGGTCAGGCTGCCCCCTGTGATCAACGCATCAGAGCCGTTTTGGTTAAGAAGTGATCCTGCACTTACATCACCGTCATCTATGTCAATTCGTACACCACCGCCATTGGCCCGCAATTGTCCGGCGATATCTATGGCACCTGTGCCGGTGCTGATCACCCGCCCGGTTACTCCTCCACCAATGGTGATGGTACCTGCACCTGTATTGGTGGCGCCTCCCGTGTTTCCTGAAAAGTCGATGGAACCGGTTGAGCTATTGGTCAGTACACCGGTAATACCGAAGCCGTCGGCAGTAACCATCGAGGTGCCCGTACTGGAATAATTAAGATTGCGGATATCATCAGTTAGAGATCCGGTAACATCGAAGGCACCACCGATAAAGGCGTTGTCACCCGCAGCTGGAACCTGATCGGTATCCCAGTTTATAGCTGTACCCCAAATGCCAGTGCCTGCATCATTGTCAAAGGTGACATTCTGGGCGGATACTTCGGTTATTTGCCCGCTCATCCCTATCCCTGCCCATAGTAACAGCCCATAACGTGCCCTGGCCAGTTTCCTGCCAACCGCAGATGCAATTACAGAGCCTGTAACTGCCGCAGAAGTAAGAACGTGTTTGCCGCGTTTGAAAATACGACCGCCGCGGAATATGTGACTGGCTTTATTGTTTGTGTGCTCTAATACCATTTACTCG
>NZ_JBQFZS010000032.1:0-2125 GCF_056542385.1 Ruegeria sp. AD2(2025) | reverse complement strand
AGGAAATAGATCCGCCAATACTCTTTCTACGCTCCAGCATGCGTTGGCAAGGGGTATCGAAGCCGTATTCCAACTGGAAGAAGGGGAGATACTCGTCGAACCAACACCTTCTCGCCAGGAGCGCCTAGCACTTTTGTTCTATGAAGCTGCTGAAGGCGGAGCCGGCGCTTTAGGGCAAATGATTTCGGAAACCGCCAGCATCTCGAGCGTCGCCCGCAAGGCTCTCGAAATCATGCACTTTGTCCCCGCGAGTTTTAACGGCGCCCGCACTGATCTCAGCAAATTGTCTCAAGAGTGTCCGTCATCGAATGATTTGGAACACGAGCGTTTGATTGGCTTAGGAGGATCAGGCTCGCCGTAGTTTCAATCTACGCCGCGTTCTGATGATGCAGCAAGCGGCGTTTCTGGATTGTCTGGTGTTTGATTTCCTTTCTGCGTCTGAGGATTGTTTCGGCTCGACCGAAATAGACATCGGCGGGTGTCAGATTGCTGATGCTCTCGTGGTATCGGTTGTGGTTGTAGTGATTGATGAAGTCGCCGATGGCCTGTTCGAGCGCTCCTGGCAGATAGTAGTTTTCCAGCAGGACACGGTTCTTCATCGTCTGATGCCATCGCTCAATCTTGCCCTGGGTCTGCGGATGGTTGGGCGCTCCCCGAACATGATCCATACCCTGCTCATCCAGCCATTTCGCCAACTCGCCAGAGATGTAACTGCTGCCGTTGTCGCTGAGCAGCCGGGGCTTGTGGGCAACGGTGACACTGTCACAACCTGATGCAGCCAAAGCGTCTTCCAGCGTTCCTGTGACATCGTCAGCTTTCATCGTGGTGCAAAGGCGCCAAGAGACAACGTAACGGCTGTAATCATCCAGGATCGTAGACAGGTAGAACCAGCCCCAACCGATGACTTTGAGATAGGTGAAGTCGGTCTGCCAAAGCTGGTTCGGCCGCACAGTCTTCTCATGGAATTCATCCGCCGCTTTGATGGTGATGCAGGCTGGGCTAGTGATCAGATCTTGTGCCTTCAGAAGCCTGTAAACACTGGCCTCAGAAACGAAGTAGCGCCTGGTGTCGGTGAACCGCACCGCAAGCTCGCGGGGCGATAACTCGGGTTCTTCCAGAGCCAGTTCCACGATCTGCTTGCGCACCTTGTCGGGGATGCGGTTCCAAACCCTACCTGGCCGGGAATGGCGATCCTCAAGCCCGGCCTCGCCGAAAGACAGATACCTGTCGTACCAGCGGTAGAAGGTCGTTCTGGGAATGCCGAGCTTTTCCAGTGTGCGTTTGATCGGCAGGTGCGAACCGTCAACCAGCCGGATGATCTCAAGCTTTTCGGATGCGGGATATCTCATTCGTCGTCTCCCCCATCCTCGAACATGCTTTTTTTGAGCAGCCGGTTCTCAAGGGTCAGGTCGGCGACTACCTCTTTCAGCGCCGACGATTCCGCTCTCAAATCCTTCACCTCAGAGCTGGTAGCCTGGCGTGCGGTATCGCCAGCCAACCGCTTCTTACCGGCCTCAAGGAACTCTTTCGACCAGCTGTAATACAGGCTCGTAGCTATTCCTTCACGGCGACACAGCTCCGCTATGCTGTCTTCACCACGAAGCCCATCCAACACAATACGGATCTTCTCCTCTGCCGAATGCTGGCGCCGTGTCTTCCTGCGGATGTCTTTGACAACTCTCTCTGCTGACGCTTTCTGTTTCCCGGATTTCATTCTCATCTCCACTCTCTGATGGTTACGATGAGCCTGAAATCCTCCGCTACGCAATCAACCTAGTCTGTTCCATGGGTGCTGATGGCGGACAGGATTTAAGGCGCGCACTTTCAGGGGACGGATCAGGCATCGTACCGCTGGCAACGACGCGCAATGCCTGATCGATACGCGTGCGTGTTTTTTCGAGCTGCTCAGTCACCGCATCCGTGATGTCAGTGATGCTGACAAGCTCTTGCGGATTGATTTCGCCGTTTCTGACGTAATCACGGTTCACATGTGCCACTTCGCAGCGCGCAATGGGGAACCCCGCTGCCTCAAGTACGACACGCTGGAATGCGAGATCAAAAGTGTGTTCGGGCTTTGCAGATGTCCCGCTCTTGATCTCTGTCAGAACGTACCCATCGTCACTGC
>NZ_JBQFZS010000031.1:0-2571 GCF_056542385.1 Ruegeria sp. AD2(2025) | reverse complement strand
CACCCCCAGTCCCCCGCCTATATGATCTACACATCAGGCTCGACCGGAACGCCAAAGGGGGTGCTGGGCACGCAGCTGTGCCTGGCAAACCGGCTTGCCTGGGATTGCGTGGGCACAGGCAGCACCGCTAGCCTGATGAAGACGTCGATTTCCTTCGTCGATTCCATGTGGGAAGTGTTTTCCTCACTGACGATAGGCCAGTCTATCGTGATGGCAGGCCGTCTCGAGGATCTGTTCGCCGGTGACGCGGTGGCGGATCTGCCGGAGGACATCGCACTACGCACGGCCTTCGTCCCGTCGGTTTTGCACAAGCTGGCGAAGGCCTCTGGCGCAGATCATCTGTTGCTCAAGAAGGTCGGTTACTGGATCCTGGGTGGCGAAAAGCTGAGCCACCGTCAGGCCAGCGAAATAAAGGCGACCTTCCACGAAGCCCGGGTGATCAACACCTATGGCGCATCGGAATTCTGGGACGCGACTTTTTACGATCTGGCCGAGGACACCAGCCACGACCATGTGCCCATCGGTCGGCCGGTGGACAATGCCCGTGTCTATATCCTCGACGCGTTCATGAATCCTTGCCCGCTGAATGTGCCGGGCGCGCTCTTTGTGGCGGGAAGCGGTCTGGCGCGGGGCTATGCAGGAAAGGCGGCTCGGACGGCGGCGCATTTCGTGGCCAACCCGTTCGAGTCAGACGGCGCGCGGATGTATCGCACCGGCGACCTCGGTTGCTGGCGGTCGGACGGGACCATCGAATTCATTGGGCGATCCGACGACCAGGTGAAGGTCCGCGGTTTCCGGGTCGAGACCGGAGAGATCGAAGCGGCGCTGATGCGGCATGATGGCGTTGCAGAGGCCGCTGTCGTCGCGCGCCCCGATGCCCAGGGTGAAAATCAGATAGTCGCGTATTTCGTGCCCCAAGGCGAGGGTGCGCCGCGGCCCGACGTGGTCCGGCACTTCGTCTCGTCCATCCTGCCTCAATTCATGGTGCCGGCGCATATCATCATGCTCGACGCCCTGCCGCTAACCAAGAGCGGCAAGCTCGACCGTAAGAGACTGCCCGCCCCAGGCGCGCCGCTCGCCGTCAAGACGGAACCACGCGACATGCGCGAAACCGTCGTGGCCGAGGTTTTTGCCGAGGTTCTGGGCGTCGAGGATTTGAGCGTCACCGAAAACTTTTTCGATCTCGGCGGGCATTCGCTCTCGGCGCTGGTCGCGCTGGCAGAAATCCGCAGCCGGACGGGCGCGGGGCTGGCTCTGACGGCGTTCTACGAGCGCCCCACAGTCGAACATGTGGCCAGGGCAATGCGCGGGTTGATGACCGAACACCAGGGGGAAATCTGATGGAAGGCGATCGCCAGACCGCAGCGGAACACTTGATCGAGATGCTCTCGGCCGATGGTGTCCGGCTTTGGGTTGAGGAGGGAAAGCTCAGGTTCTGGTCGCCGCGCGGCCCGCTGAGCGCCCGGGTCATGAGCGATCTTAAGGCGCTGAAGCCAGAGCTTTTGCGGCTGGCGGCGAATGGCACGGAACGCGCTAGCGCGCCTGCAGAAAAATCGCCCCTGATCCGGCTTCAGGACGGCAGCAGCCCGCCGCTCTTTTGCATTCATTCGATCTCGGGCGGGGCCAACTTCTACAGCAAATTCGACGCCAGCCACCAGCCCGGCAAAGAGCCAATCGAGATGTTCGGCGTCAGCGCCATGGATTTTTACGACTCGCATGACTTTCCCGATCGTCTCGAGGATCTGGCCACCTGGTATGCCGAGGATATCGACCGCACCGCGCCCGATGCGCCGCTGCTTTTGTGCGGCTATTCCATGGGCGGCAACCTCGCTTTCGAGATCGCCCGTCAGTTGGACGCGGGCGGACGCCGGATTGCGCTGGTGGCGCTAATCGATTCGCCGTTCCGCACGCCGTTCGATCTCGCCGACGCGGCCTTTGACCGGGTGATCTGGTCGACATTCATCAACATCTGTCTGGGCCGCGCGCCGGCTTGGGCCGCGGCGGCGGACGCGCCCTTCTTCGGGATGTCCAAAAGCGCCCGTCTCGCGACGATCCTGGACGAGATCAAGGGGTCTGGGAAATCGAACTTTCCGCCAAGCTTCACCCTCGACAACCTGACGTCCTACCATGCGTTCTTCATGCGGCTGAACCGGTTGCGGGCGATGTACCGGCCGCAGCCCTATGACGGGAACGTCGTCTTTCTGTCCGCCTCGCAAAGCCCCAATGCCGAGACCATTCAGGAATGGGCGAGGGTCAGCACCGGCCGCTTCAAGGTGCGCGACATCCCGGGGGCGCATAACGAGCTCTTCCGTGATCCCGAAAGCCTGGCCGCGATCAGCACCTGCCTGACTGAAGAGATCGGCAAGGCACTGGCCCGTGAGAGCGTTGCGACCGCCTCGGCACCCGCGTCGTATGAACAGACACGGCTGTGGTTCCACTATCGAAACACCCCGCGCGACACGCTCTACAACATCACCCGAGTGCTCGAGCTTTCTGGCGATCTGGATGTCGACGCGTTGGAGGGAGCGTTTTTCGATGTGCTGGATCGGCACGAGGTGTTGCGGACGACTT
>NZ_JBQFZS010000030.1:0-2887 GCF_056542385.1 Ruegeria sp. AD2(2025) | reverse complement strand
TGAGAACAGTAAGCGTCTGGGAGGACTGCAGGTTTTCCATACCATCAGCATCCGGTGCAATATCAGCGACACACCCGACAGTTTGCAGGCAGGTCGAAAAGGATCCAACCGAAAGATCGCCAGTCCCGGTAGAAAACCTGACGCCTTCTTTGAGTTGGAGGCCAAAAGGCGTAATCAGGGTCAGCTTGTCGGGATTGGCAGTGAAAACAGCAGAAATGACCCTTTGTTGTGTGTCGGCTTGCCTGAGTTCCTGAGAAACCTGGCAAGTGCGTGTTGTTTCGGCGCTCTCGGTTTTGCTGGCGGTTTTGCATTGCACCGCCCAGACACCATAGGTTTCTGACAGCGCGTTGGGCTCCTGTGCGGAGCTTGCACCAGTTGTCAGTGCAAAAGCGACGGCTGCCAAAGTCTGTCTCATGAAGCCGGAACGCAGTCCTATTATTTGAACCCATTCAGAACTCGATCTTGACACCAAAGCTGCCTCCCAGTGTTTTGCCCGAACTCAGGCTGGTTCCGAGTACCGAACCAGCGGTCATTTCTGCAAAGATTGCGGAACGGGCTCCGTTTGCGGAATTCCATTCATAAGACCCACCAAGTCCGATTTCTCCCCGCCAGGGACGGGATTCCTGTATCAGCGTGGTATCGTCTGAGCGCACTGCGGTGGTCGCATCAAACAGGTGGAACACGTTGGCCGACAGGTAGACGCTGCTTTGCGCATCACCGCGGTCTGGCGATTGGTATTCCAGGACACCACCTACCCGGAGCTCCGAGGTCGAGCCATCTTCGAGAGAGACGATCTCACCGCTTGATCCGGTGAAACTGTCGAAATCAACATCATAGTACATGTACTGTATTTCTGGCGTGATCGAGAACGCATCGCTCAACGCAAAGGTCTTGCCGATCTCAAGAGAGGCCGCATAACCTGAACCGCTATTATCTTCGACTAGGGATTCTCCGTCGAAAGACAGATCGCTTTCGAAATCCGCATATTGCAACTGTGCGTCGACATACAAACCCGAAGCGTCATACCATGTGAGGGTCGTGCCAACCCCAACTGCGTCACTGTCGGCACTCCCACCGCCGATCGACGAAGATCCGGACAAAGATGCAGAGCCATAGAAAGCTCGGAACCCTCCGACAAGGCGGCCGCTCCCATACTCCCCGAGAAGCGTGTCCACGCCCATTTCAAACTTGAATGTGCTAATGTCATATTCGGAATCCGAGATGCCAAGCTCAAGCGCGGTTGTTGAGGTGTTGAGGTCAAGGTCTGACCTGCCACCAGAAACCTTCATCCAAAGGCCGGCTTCTACGCAGTCACGGCTGTCCTGCCGGATCTCAGGCTGGATTGCATCGTTGCACAATGGATCACCGCCAGCTAGCCACGACCGACCCTGAACGCGCTGGCTGTGACCTTCGAGCGTGTTCAGCGCATTCAGGTTTTGCGGGTAGGCTTCATAGATCAGGTTCGACGGCAGAAACTGGCGCTGAAGGAACCACTGGGACCCAACCAGGGCAAGCTCATATGCAACCCCGCCAAGATCAACGGTATCGCCCACGAGTTGAAAATCGCCCTCAGAGGTTGCACCCTGTACGTCTACAAGGAGAATGTCATTGCCGCTGGCCTCGCCAGATGAGATATCCGCGACAAAGATCGTTGTTCCGCCTGCAACAACATCACCGGCAATCACCAGTGTATCAGCAAAATCAGCTGTGGCATCGGCATCGAGCTGTAATGCACCATCACCGGAATAGTCGCCGCTCACCATAAGCACATCTCCGGTCACATTATCCCGAAGATCGATCGCTCCGGCATTACGGATGCTCCCAATGACGTTGATCATCGATACGGACCCAGAGGTGTTTTGGTACCTGCCACCTGCAAGTGTCACCAGATCACCCGTCAGGTCGAAATCACCCCAGTTGCTGATGACACCACCAGCCCCCGCAATCATCCCGTGCCCTGGCCCACTGGCAACAGTCAGGGTCGATCCAAATTCAACTGCGCCGTCCACAACGGTGATCGCTTCCCAGTTCTGAAAAGCGGAACCGTCCACGGTGCCATCCCAACCATCGAACAGGACATTGTCATCCATTCCCGCTCCACCATCAACGAGACCGGTCAGGCCCGACAGATCCGCACTACCTGTGAAGGTCAGCATGTCATCGCCGTCAAGCATGTCGATGGTTCCGGCGCCGGTCAGGATGCCCGCGACATCAAATGTGTCATCGCCTGGTGTAAAAGTAAGTGCACCTTCCAGATCAAGCGTTGCGCCAGCGAAGACCCTCGCCGTGCTCACATCAGAGATCCCAGCCCCGGCGGCTACAGTCATTGTGCCTGAATTGGTGAAACTCTCGATCTGAGCGGGGGCCGCGCCCCCCAGCACATTGAAGGTACCACCATTGTCCAGATGACCAGACAGGTTAAAGTCTCCCGTCCCGTCTATCGTTGTGATGCCGTTATTGAGCATGTCCCCGTTGGCATTCAGAACACCGGCGTCCAGGTTGATGGTCCCGGTGCCAGCGGTGGAGAGCAAACCGGTCACGTTAAACGTGCCGCCGTCCTGATCCAGTTCACCCCCGTCTTCAATACTCGCCGTGCCACTCACATTCACCGTGTTGGTATCGAGATTGAACAGTCCGCTGCTGGTCAGGTTCTCAATATCCAACGCATCCAGACCACCCAGCACATTGAAAGTGCCGCCATTGTCCAGATCGCCGGTCAGGTTCAGATCGCCAGTGCCCTGCAGATTGGTGATACCGTCATTGAGCATATCTCCGTTGGCATTCAGAACACCATCATCCAGGTTGATGGTCCCGGTGCCAGCGGTGGAGAGCAAACCGGTCACGTTAAACGTGCCGCCGTCCTGATCCAGTTCACCCCCGTCTTCAA
>NZ_JBQFZS010000029.1:0-3184 GCF_056542385.1 Ruegeria sp. AD2(2025) | reverse complement strand
ATTTTCTCGTCGCCGCGATGCTGCCGGTTGCGACAACCCAATGGCCTTCAGACTAATTGTAGCATGTGCCCCAGCATTGGAACGGGTTTCGCTGGGGTCTTCGCTATGAGCTCGTTCCTCGCAAGCATTCGCAACTGTCACCTGACATGCCCCTGTCACCGCGTGACCTAGGAAAGAAGGCGCCGTATGAACAGCACATGGCCCGTAAATTGCGTGCTTAATGACCGATAGATCAGGTCTCAGGCTCCGTTTCAATCAGTCATTCATCGTGTTTACGCGCTGCATTCTTTGTTTGATCCCGACACTTTTGGTGTTGCTCTCAGGTACGCCGCTTACTGCCCAAGTTGCAGGCAATGCCGAAGGATCGGTTTGTGACGAAGGTTTCGAAAACAAGAACGGATCGTGTCAAAGAGCAAACGCACCTGAAAATGCGCATTTGACCGGCAGTTCCTATGGTCCAGGTTGGGAATGCAACCATGGATTCAAGCGTGTTGGAGATCTTTGTGAGGAAATAGCCGTTCCTAAAAACGCATATCTTGCATCGACCGGAGATCGATGGAAGTGCAATCGCTTGTTCCAACGTGTCGAAGATAGATGTGAAGAAGTGTTTGTGCCTGAAAACGGGTTCGTCGAAACACGATTTGGTGCTCAAGAAGCACATTGCCACTGGGGTTTTCGCAAAGAGGGCCGGGAGTGCGTTGCAATAGAAGTTCCCGAGAACGGGCGCTTATCTGACAGGCGAAGCGCTGACGGCTGGGTGTGTCTGAGAGGGTTCAAAGCGACGGAAGGTGGCTGTGACTTCGTGATCGTTCCCGATCACGCATACCTCGCGTCTGACACATATTCTGGATGGAAGTGTGAGCGTGGTTTTCGCGCGAACCAGGGCAGGTGTGTTGCGATCTTTGTCCCTTCCAACGCTCACTTAAATCGAAGAGGTGACGGTTGGGAATGCAATCGGCCGTTCACGAGACAGAATGACAAGTGCGCCGAAAATGTGCCGCGACAATAGGTTGGTGGAAATCAATACCGCCTGAAATATCCGGAAGGACCAAGCCGTGAACCATAACTCGATTGACGAAAACTTGGGTAAAATGCTCAAAGCCGAAAAGGCGCATCGCTGGTCCTACAGAGTAAAGATGATTATCGCGATAGTGGTGTTTGTTGCGGCGATAGTTGTTGTGGTGTTTCTCTGATGCGTAAAAATGCCCCTCAAGTAACCCTTCCCGGTTCAAAGATGTCAGCTCATGGTCTGGAACAAAGAGCATTTCAGGACCGCAGTGTCCGTAAGACGCGGAACGCTGACGTATCTGGAGTGATTGAAGTAGAATTTGGAAAGTACTTGATTAAGGCTGGCATTCTGAGCGGTAACAGCGTTGCGCGCGCATTCCCCAAGCCACCGGCTAAAACGCAAGCAATGATTGCCGACGCAGTCGGCGAAACACCAGCATTGGCCATTGAGGCCTTAAAAGAAATTCTTGAAGAACGAGACAGGAAGCGTAGCGGTCAACGCCGTTTGGAGGGAAACTCCGGCACCTTCGTTCCCAGTGAAAGAGAATATGCCGAGGCATTGCGCCAGATCAGGCTCACCCCTGCGCAGGTCACAATGCTCAAAGCACTTACAATCGCAGGCAAGGACGGTCTGACCATTGGTCACTTGTCTCAGGCAGCCGGTCACAAATCGCGCGAGGCTTCCATCAAGGTTTTCAAGAAAATCGGACTATTGATCGCAGAATATCTGGAGCTCGAACTTCCCGAAGCTGGATCGGCACAGAATGATGGAGCCGCGCAGGTCCTGGCATTTTCTCACATCGAAAGTGACGATGAGCCAGCAACTTGGATTATGCATCAGGAACTGCGCGACGCTGTTCGTTCGGGTCTATGACGTACGTTCCAGCCCCAGCTCTTGTAGCGAACTTCGAACCGGAACAAATGCACGAAAGGTTGCTCACGTAGCTTATGTTGGAGAAAAGACCATATCCGCTCGACCTGATCTATGTACCTGTGAAACGGGCGAAAACGCTTGATCAACAAAAAGTTCTGACGCTGGCCGAAGATATCCTGAAGAACGGCCAGAAGACCCCGATCCAGATACGCCCGGACAACAAGAGGTTCGTGCTGATTGAAGGCCTTCACCGACTAGAAGCCATCCGCGCCCTCGGAGGTGATACTGTCGAAGCCTATTTGGTCCGCGCCAGACTACACTAAACTTTTGTTGGGATTGGCCTTTGACAAAGCCTCGGAAAATGTCAGTAAGCGCTGTCTTTCTTCGTCCCAAAGATGCAATCGTGCGCAATGAAGGCTCTCAAATAAAGTAATACGCTGGCAATCTTCCAACTCAGAATGGTCACGCAAAACCTCGTTTAACCGATAGAATGGTATGCGACTGGCGAGGTGGTGCACATGGTGCACACCGATATTGCCAGAGAACCAACGCAGGACGCCGGGCAGGGCATAGTGAGAACTTCCGTAGAATGCGGCGTTCTGAAGATTCCACCACTCTTCCCGTTCCCAGGTCGTGTGTTCAAACTGGTGTTGAATGTAGAAAAGCCAAATTCCAATTGACGACGCGACAACCACGGTTGGCAGGAAAACACACGCCAACACCTCAAAGCCTCCGGCCCACAAAATCAGAGCCAACAACCCTGCAATTGCGGCGTTTGTTCCCATCGCACTTGCCCAGTACAACCAGCCTGACCGCATGAAGCCAACAGGTAAGCGGTATTGAACAAAGAACGTATAGATCGGCGCAACACCGAAAAGGAAGACGGGACTCCGGGTCAGACGATAAGCGGCACGCCCGAACCAATTCCGCTCCAAGTATTCCTCAATGGTCAATGTAGGGATGTCACCCATACCGCGCCGATCAAGGTTACCGGTTGAGGCATGGTGAATCGCATGGCTTTGTCGCCAAACGTCATAGGGTGTCACGGTAAGAACACCCAGAACCCTGCCGGTCCAATTGCATGCGCTGCGGTTTTTGAAGAAAGATCCATGGCCACAATCATGCATAATGATGAAGATGCGGACCAGAAATCCGGCGTTCAGAACAGCCAGTAAAATTGCGATCCAGACGCTAAATGATAACGCAAACCACGTAAGGGCCCATAGCGTGAATAAGGGGACAACAGTGATCGCAAGTTCAAAAACACTGCGCTTCGCATCGGGCACACGGTATTGCGCGAGC
>NZ_JBQFZS010000028.1:0-3910 GCF_056542385.1 Ruegeria sp. AD2(2025) | reverse complement strand
CCGGAGTCTTTGATGCCGCCGAAGGGGGACATTTCGATGCGGTAGCCGGGTTGTTCCCAGATGTTGCAGGTGCCCACGTTGAGGCCGTTGATATAGGCGATGGCGCGGTTCAGGTCGTTGGTGCAGACGCCTGAACTGAGGCCGAACTCGGTGGAGTTCGAGATCGCCATGACCTGCTCGTCGTTGTCGGGTACGCGGACGATGGGGATGATGGGGCCGAAGGTTTCTTCCATGACCAGCTCGCTGTCATGGGGCACCTTGTCGACCACGATAGGCGGCAGCAGCGCACCCTGACGGCCGGGGTGATAGAGGATTTCCGCCCCCTCCTTCTCGGCCTGATAGACGCGGTTTTCGAAGATTTCCGCGGCCTTGTCGTGGATCACGCAGCCCAGTTCGGTCTCGGGGTCCTGCGGGTCGCCGAACTTGATCTTCTTGGCCTTCTCCAGCACCAGCGGCACGAACTTGTCCGCCACGCTGTCCTGCACCAGAATGCGCTTGATCGCGGTGCAGCGTTGGCCCGAGTTGCCGGTGGCTCCGGCCACGGCAATGGTCGCGGCCTTGTCCAGATCGGCATCGCTGAGGTCGTTCAGAACGATCAGCGGGTCATTGCCCCCCAGTTCCAGCGCCTGACGTTTATAGACCGCCTTGGCCGCGATCATCTTGCCCACCGGCACACCGCCGGTGAAGGTGATGATGTCGATCTTGTCATTGACGATCATCTCTTCGCCAATGTCCTGCGGCCAGCCGGTGACCACCTGGAACATCTCGGGCGGCAGGCCCGCCTCATACAGAATATCCGCCAATGTCAGCGCCGTCAGCGGCGTCAGCTCGGTCGGTTTGCAGACCATGCAGTTGTTCGACGCAATCGAGGGCGCGATCTTGTGGCTGACCATGTTCAGCGGGTGGTTGAACGGTGTGATCGCGCTGATCGCGCCCACCGGTTCGCGGGTGGTGAAGATCTTACGGTCTTTGCCATTGTGGGTCAGGTCGCAGGAAAAGATCTCGCCATCATCCTTCAGCGCCTCGGCGGCGGCGAACTGATAGACATCCTGCGCGCGCTTGGTCTCGTAGATCGCGTGCTGGTGGCAGATGCCAAGCTCCAGCACCAGCCATTTGGCCAGATACTCGCGGCGCTCACCGATCAGCTCTCCGGCGCGTTGCAGGATCTGGCTGCGTTCGTACCGGGTCAGCTTGGGCTTATAGGCCGCTGCAATCTCGAACGCCTTGCGGGCGTGCTCGGCCTTGCCCGCGGGGACATGGCCGATCACCTCGTTGGTGTAAGGGTAGAGAACCGGCACCGTCTCGTCGGTAAAGACGATCTCGCCGCCGATGCGCATCCCTTCGTTTCTGATCTCAGACACGGTCTGGTCCTTCATGGCTTACTGCGCCGCCGCTGTTGTGGCGTAGAAAAACGCATCAAAGTTGCGCAGATCGGGCGCGTTGCCCAGATCGATCACCCGGTTGACGATGAAGGGCACCTCCTGCTCGGTCAAGCCGCCATGGCTGCGCAGCGGCTCACCCAAGGCAGCCAGATCATGACGATCCGCCGAGGTGCCGATGGTCAGCTCACCGATACAGACCATGGTCAGGTCACCGATACGGTCGGCGGGCAGTTCGTATTTGGCAACCGCCTCTTCCTTGGTCAGCACTTCCAGCATCTCGGGCAGGGCTGCAACCTTGGCCTTGACCTCATCCCGGTCAGCGCCTTCGGGCAGGTAGACCGTAGCGAACGAGCCAAGCGCGCCGTGGTGAACCACATACGGGTCGGTGATCGGCAGGATTACACGGGCCTTGCCCTCACCCAGCCAGTCGTCAAACACGTCCTGCATGTAGATGACCGATGGCTCTTTCGAGACCGGCTCATGCTTGGCCTTCATGCCGTGGTCGGCGGTGACGACGATGGCCGCGCCCATCTCATCCAGTTGCGCCAGATATTTGTCGAACATGGCGTAGAAATCCAGCGCGCCCTGCTCTTCGGGGGCGAACTTGTGCTGCACATAGTCGGTGGTCGACAGGTACATCACATCCGGGCGCATCTCTTTCAGCAGCTTCACACCGGCGGCAAAGACAAATTCCGACAGCTCGGCGGAATAGACTTCCGGCACCGGCATGCCCAGCCAGGCGCTGGCATTGTCGATGCCGTGCTCGGCCTTGGTGGTCTCGCCCGAGCGTTCCGCCGAGAAGGCAACCGCGCGGTCATCGTCGAACTTCAGCCCAGCACCCAGCAGCGCCCGCAGCTTGTCCTTGGCGGTGACCATGGCGACGCGATAGCCCGCCTCGTAGAATTGCGAGAAGATGGTCGGCGCGCGCAGGAAGCGCACATCGTTCATCATCACCTCTTCGCCGGTTTCCGGGTCATAGAGGAAGTTGCCGCAGATGCCATGCACGATCGGCGGGCGACCGGTGGCAATCGACAGGTTGTTGGGGTTGGTAAAGCTGGGGATCACCGAATGCGCCAGACGGTCGGTGCCGGTCTCGCGGATGCGCTTGAGCGTCGGCATCAGGCCCTTGGCGATGGCCACTTCCAGATATTCCGGCTCGCAGCCGTCCAGGCAGATGGCAATGGCAGGCACTTTGGGGGCCGGATAGACGCGCTCATTCGCGGTCACGGGGGTTTGGATGGTCATTTGGGGGGTGTCCTTGTTAATTAGGCTGCCAGTTTGGCGCGTTCTTCCAGCGCAAGAGCCGGAGGTGCCGCGCTGGCGACCCCCATCTCGGCCAGGGTTTCCTTGGCGGCAGATACAACCTGCCGCATCACATGCTCATCCATCTGCCCGATGCAGCCGACGCGGAAACTGTCCACAACCGTCAGCTTGCCCGGATAGATGATAAAGCCTTTGTCCTTCATCAGATCGTAAAAGCGGTCGAACACGAACTTCTCGTCCGCAGGGCAGAAAAACGTCACGATGATCGGGCTCAGCCAGCGGTTCTGCAGCAGCGTCTCGAAGCCCAGCTCGCGCATGCCTGCGACCATCACGTCACGATTGCGGGTGTAACGCGCGCCGCGCCCCGCAACGCCGCCTTCAACCTCATGCGCCTTCAGCGCTTCGAGGAAGGCTGCAACCACATGGGTCGGCGGGGTGAACCGCCACTGGCCGGTCTTTTCCATATGCGCCCATTGCGCATGCACATCGAGGCTCAGCGAGTGGCTGTTGCCCTTGGCCGCTTCCAGCTCATCCTTGCGGGCGATGATGAAGCCAAAGCCCGGCACGCCCTCGATGCATTTATTGGCCGAAGACACCATCGCCTCATACCGGATCTCGGACGGCTTCAGCTCAATCGCGCCAAAGGCCGACATCGAGTCGATCAGCAGCTTGCGCCCCGCCCCGTAGACCGCCTCGGAAATCTCCTCAACCGGGTTCAGAATGCCCGAGGACGTCTCGCAATGGATCGCAACCACATGGGTGATCGCAGGGTCCTTGGCCAGAATCTCGGCCACTTCCGACCCGCGCGGCGGCAGGTAATCGCCCTTGTCCAGCACCAGATGATCGCGCCCCAGATACTGCAACGTCTGCGCCGAGCGTTGCCCATAGGCCCCGTTCGCCAGCACCAGCGCCTTGCCGTCCTTCGGGATGAACGAGGCCAGCATCGCCTCAACCGCAAAACTGCCCGAGCCCTGCATCGGAACGCAGTCAAACGCTTCGGCCCCTTCACCCAACAGCGCCAGCAGCCGCGACCGCATATCCCGCGTCATCGCCCGGAAATCATCATCCCAGCTGCCCCAGTCCCGCAACATCGCCTGCTTCACCGCATAAGACGTCGTCAAAGGTCCAGGCGTCAGCAAATAGGCCTCACCCATCTTGGGCGGTTCAATCAAATGGTCAGACTGCGTCATCACAAGACTCCAATAGCGCGCAACAATCACACGTTTGCAACCACTCTCCCCATATGTAAAATTGCAAATATCGAT
>NZ_JBQFZS010000027.1:0-3912 GCF_056542385.1 Ruegeria sp. AD2(2025) | reverse complement strand
GACACTTGGGAGTGTCTGACCACGCGGGCGGCGTTTGGGCCCAGCAGATAGTCTTTGAGGTCTGGTTTATGGGCGCCGATGACGATGAGGTCGCTGCCGGCTTCCTGGGCGGTGTGCAGGATTTCCTTATAGGCGCTGCCGGTGGCGACGACGTGGCGGACGCGGGCGTTGCGGTCCTCGCCCAGCGTTGCGGCACAAAGCTCGGTCAGCTTGTCATGCGCGGCCTCGACCGCCTTGTCGTGGAAACTGGCGTCGAAAAACCCCGAGACCCAGCTTTCGCCAAAATCGGGCAGCACCGTGACGACATCCAGTTGCGCATCATCGAGGTCCGCCAGTTGAGCCGCGCGGCCCAACACGCTGGCGTCCAGATCACCGTTGCTGATGTCCACGGCACAGAGGACGGATTTTGTCATGGTGTTACCTCTTGTTCAGTGGTGCGGGCGGCGCGGCCCCTTTGCAGGAAGGCGATGAGGCCCAGAAGCAGGAGCGCGGGGATGAACATCAGCTCTTTGGGGGGCTGGTTCTGGGGCGCCTGCACGGTGGTGATGCGGACCGGCTCGTCGGCGTAGTAGTCGAAGTTCGACAGCTCGTCCGAGACCGGGGTGCCGAACAGCGGCTCGTCCAGCTTGACCAGACCGTCCTCTTCCAGCGGGATCAGGCCAAGGGCGTCGATGCGGGCCGCACCGTCCGCCTCGTCGCCGATGGTCAGGACCACGGTGGTTTCGGTCATGTTGCCGGTGTCAAAGTCCGGGCCTGCGACCTCGATACGCAGGGAACTGCCCGGGGCGGCCTCGCCCACGGCTTGCTCCAGCTGTGCGGGGTCGATCTGCGCAAAGGGCGGTGCGATCCGGTTCATGAAGAAGTCCGGGCGGAACAGCGCGAAAGCGATCAGGATCAACGCCACGCTTTCATAGATGCGGTTCTTCGTGAGGAACCAGCCCATGGTACCGGCGGTGAAGATCAGGATCGCGATGGTCGCGGATATCGCCACCAGAATGCCCTGTACCCAGCCCACATCAATGAGCAGAAGATCGGTGTTGAAGATGAACACAAAGGGCAGCGCCACGGTGCGCAAGCTGTAGAAGAAGGCGGTAAAGCCCGTCTTGATCGCGTCGCCGCCCGACACGGCGGCAGCGGCAAAGCTCGCCAGTCCCACGGGCGGTGTCACATCGGCCATGATGCCGAAGTAGAACACAAACAGATGCACCGCGATCAGCGGCACGATCAGACCGTCCTGCGCGCCCAGCTCAACCACAACACCGGCCATCAGCGAGCTGACGACGATATAGTTTGCCGTGGTCGGCAGGCCCATGCCAAGGATCAGGCTCAGCAGACCGACCAGCGCCAGCATGGCAATCAGGTTGCCGCCCGACAGGAACTCGACCAGATCGGCCATCACCTGACCCACACCGGTCAGCGTCACGGTACCCACGATCACGCCCGCGGTGGCGGTGGCCAGCGCGATGCCGATCATGTTGCGCGCGCCATCGATCAGACCGTTCCACAGGTCGACAACCCCGTCGCGGAAGGCGTTTGCGGTGTCGTTTTCGCCGCGGAAGATCGACTTCATCGGCTTCTGCGTCAGCAGGATCACGAACAGCAGCGAGGTCGCCCAGAAGGCTGACAGGCCCGGCGATTTCTGCTCGATCATCAGGAAGTAGACCAGCACGATGATCGGCAGCAGGTAATGCAGACCGGCCTTGTAGATCTCGGCAATCACCGGCAGTTCGACCTCTTTGGCGTTGGGATCATCGGGCACCAGATCCTCAACCCCCGAGGCCAGTTTCAGCAGGAACAGATAGGCCAGCACGATCAGGCCCGACAGCACCAGACCCGAGGCATCGGGGATCAGCGCAATGATCGCCTTGATCGGATACTGGATGCCATAGCAGAGCCCGGCAAAACCCACGAAGAAGATCGCCATGCCGCCAATCGTGCGGCCCATCGAGACCACGCGGTTGCCCAGCGTCGGCATGTTCCGCTTCACCGCTTCCAGATGCACAATATAGACCAGCGCGATGTAGGAAATCGCCGCCGGCAGGAAGGCGTGGGTGATCACCTCGACATAAGAGATGCCCACATACTCCACCATCAGGAAGGCTGCAGCGCCCATCACCGGCGGCATGATCTGGCCGTTCACGGAAGAGGCGACCTCGACCGAGCCCGCCTGTTCGCTGGAAAAGCCCACCCGCTTCATCAGCGGGATGGTAAAGGTACCGGTGGTCACAACATTGGCAATCGACGAGCCCGAGATCAGGCCCGTGGCCGCCGAGCCCACCACAGCCGCCTTGGCCGGGCCGCCGCGCAGGTGTCCCAGCGCGCCAAAGGCCATCTTGATAAAATAGTTCCCTGCCCCGGCCTTATCCAAAAGCGCGCCGAACAGCACGAACAGGAAGACGAACTTGGTCGAGACACCCAACGCGATGCCAAACACACCCTCGGACGTGATCCACATATGGCTCATGGCCTTTTTCAGGCTGGCACCTTTCCACTGGATCACCTCGGGCACCCAGTCGGAGGAGCCGAAGAACACATAGGCCAGGAAAATCGTCGCAATGATCGCCATCGCGGGGCCAAGCGCACGGCGCGCGGCCTCGAACAGCAACAGCAACCCGCCCAGAGCGACCCATTTGTCGACATCATCGGCCAGCAGGCCATTGTTCACGACTTTTTCGTAGAAGATATAACCGTAAAGCGCGATCACCGCGCCCACCACGCCCATGATCCAATCCTGAATCGGAATGTAGTCACGCGGGCTGGATTTCAGCGCCGGATAGGCCGCAAAGGCCAGAAAGATCGCAAAAGCCAGATGGATCTGGCGCGAGTTGTTCACCACGCTGCCCGGCAGCAGCATATTCGAGACCGGCGAGGCCAGCACCACCTGAAAGACCGACCACAGCACCGCGACGATGGCCAGGAATATCCCGACATTGCCCGCCGGATTGCGCGCCCCCGCATCGGACGAGGCCACCAGATCCTGAAGCTCTTCTTCGGATAGCGGGCGGTTGGATTGGGTGTCGGAACTCATCAGGCGTCTCCCCGTCGCTGTGCGATCTTTTCGGGCCGTTTCGGCCTCATTGTCACCCAGCTCCCCGGGTGTGCAAAAAGGGCGCGCCCGTCACAGGCGCGCCCCACATCAGGTCCGGCTTACTGCAGCCAGCCTTTTTCCTTGTAGTACTTCTCGGCTCCCGGATGCAGCGGCGCCGACAAACCGTCCGAGATCATCTCTTCCGGCTTCAGGTTGGCAAATGCCGGGTGCAGCTTTTTGAAGTCGTCGAAGTTTTCAAAGACCGAGCTGACAACCGCATAAACCGCGTCATCCGACACATCCGCCGAGGTCACGAAGGTCGCGCCCACACCAAAGGTCGTGGTATCCCCGTCCGAGCCGCGATACATGCCACCGGGAATGGTCGCGGTGCGGTAATAGGAATTGCCGTCGATCAGACCCTGGATCGCGTCACCGGTCACGTTCACCAGAACCGAGTCGCACGCGGTAGTGGCTTCCTGGATAGACCCCGACGGGTGACCCACGGTGTAGATCATCGCGTCCAGCTGGTTGTCGCACAGCGCCGCCGACTGCTCGGCCGCTTTCAGTTCCGAGGCCAGTTCGAAATCATCAATGGTCCAGCCCATCGCTTCCAGCACAACATCCATCGTGCCGCGCTGACCCGAGCCCGGGTTACCGATGTTCACGCGCTTGCCCTTGAGGTCCTCAAAGCTGGAAATCCCCGCATCGGCACGCGCCACAACCGTGAACGGCTCAGGATGCACCGAGAACACCGCCCGCAGGTTCTCAAACGCGCCCGCGTCTTCGAACTTCGAGGTGCCGTTATACGCATGGTACTGCCAGTCCGACTGCGCCACACCAAACTCCAGCTCGCCCTCGCGAATGGTGTTGATGTTGTAAACCGA
>NZ_JBQFZS010000026.1:0-4163 GCF_056542385.1 Ruegeria sp. AD2(2025) | reverse complement strand
CGAGTAAATGGTATTAGAGCACACAAACAATAAAGCCAGTCACATATTCCGCGGCGGTCGTATTTTCAAACGCGGCAAACACGTTCTTACTGCCCCTGCGGTCACGGGCTCTGCACTTGCTGCTGGTGTTAGCTCCCTGATTATGATCAGTGCGAGCCCGACATTTGCCGCCTGTACCCCGAGCAACACAGGAACACCAGGCGACGACATGTTAGTGTGCGATGATGCGGATGATCCGGCCGGGGCTTCTGTTTCCGGCGCCGGGGGAAACGATACCATTTCCCTCTCCGGCACAACAGCAACTGCAAATAATATCAGCGGTGATGCTGGCTCTGACAACATCCAGATAAATGGAGGGACGGTGCTCGGGGGTGTCTTTCTCGGGACAACAACAAGCGTCAATTCGACGACTGATGCCAACTCGTTTCAGATCACAGGTGGAAATATCAACGCGGGCGTTAGCGGTGCGGGAGGCACCGACGTCATCATCTTGAGTGGCGGAACCATAGGGGGATCTGTTGCCGGCCAGAATGGCAATGATGCAATCACTCTGGACGGCACCACGATCGGAGCTGACATCCTTGGCGGCAACGGGGTTGATACGATCGTTCTGGTCAGCGGCTCGGTGCGCAATATTAACTGGGGCGCGGGGGATGAGAGCGGTTTCCTCAACCTGACCAATGTGACGGTCAGCGGGGATCTCGAATTTGGGACAGGTGTTGACAACTTCACATTGTTGGATGGAAATGTTGGTGGGAATGTCCGCCTGGGGCGGTTTGCTGTTAATACAATAGAAGATAACACCTTTGTCATGAATGGTGGCTCTATCGGCGGTTCTGTGGTCGGCGACGCCGGGGACGATACGATCACGCTGGATGGCACTGCAATCACCGGCTCCATTGGTGGCGGCAACGGTGTTGACACAATCAATTTGATCAGCGGGTCGGTGACCACTGTTAACTGGGGTGCGGGGGATGAGAGCGGCATCCTTGACCTGACCAATGTGACGGTCAGCGGGGATCTCGAATTTGGGACAGGCGTTGACAACTTCACCTTGAATGCAGGTGTTGTGAACGGGAACGTCCGCCTGGGGCGGTTTGGTGTTAATACGATAGAAGATAACACTTTTATCATGAATGGTGGCACTATCGGCGGTTCTGTGGCCGGTGACGGCGGGGACGATACGATCACGCTGGATGGCACTGCAATCACCGGCTCCATTGGTGGCGGCAACGGTGTTGACACAATCAATTTGATCAGCGGGTCGGTGACCACTGTTAACTGGGGTGCGGGAGATGAGAGCGGTATCCTCGACTTGACCAATGTGATGGTCAGCGGGGATCTCGAATTTGGGACAGGCGTTGACAATTTCACATTAAATGCGGGGACCGTGGGCGGGAATGTGCGCTTGGGGCGTTTTGGCGTCGGCACAATAGAGGCGAACACCTTTATCATGAATGGTGGTCAGATTCAGGGCTCCGTTATTGGTGATAACGGCGATGATCTGATCTCCTTGACCGGTGGTACAATCGGAGGCTCGGTACTTGGCAACCTGGGGGTTGATACAATCACCCTCGACGGTACGGCGATCACCGGTGACATTAATGCAGGCGGAGACGACGACACGATCAACCTGATCAACGGGTCGGTGCGTGACGTCAACTGGGGTGCGGGGAATGAGAGCGATATTCTGGATCTGACCAATGTGACGGTCAATCGGGATCTGATTTTTGAGTCCGGTGCGGATGATTTCACTCTGACGGTCGGAGCCGTTGGCCGGCACGTTTTTCTGGGCAATACCGGGGCAAACTCAAACGACACAGATACCTTTGTGATGCTAGGCGGAACAATCGGTGGCACAGTGTTCGGCGACAGGGGGGTTGATACAATCACGCTCGACGGTACGGCGATCACCGGTGATATTAATGCAGGTAGCGGCGACGATACAATCGACCTGATCAACGGCTCGGTGCGGGACGTCAACTGGGGTGCGGGGGATGAGAACGACATTCTGGACCTGACCAATGTGACAGTCAGCCGGGACCTTATCTTTAATTCCGGTGTGGACGATTTCACTCTGACGGTCGGAGCCGTTGGCCGGCACGTTTTTCTGGGCACGACGAACGCCGCTTCGACCGACACCGATACCTTTGTGATGCTTGGCGGTACAATCGGTGGCACAGTGTTTGGTGACAATGGGGTTGATACAATCACGCTCGACGGCACCGCGATCGCCGGCGACATTCGTGCCTTTGCTGGTGTTGACACCATCAATCTGATCAACGGATCGGTTCGCAATGTAGATTGGGGCAACGGCGATGAGAGTGACATTCTGGACCTGACCAATGTGACGGTCAGCGGGGAGCTCATTTTCGGAGGTGGGGCAGACGACTTCACACTGACGGCAGGAAATGTGGCTGGAGATATTCATCTGGGTTTCTCCAACGGCACCTCAACGGACACCGATACCTTTGTGATGAATGGTGGTTCTGCCGCCAGGATTATCGGTGACAATGGCATCGACAATATCACCTTGAATGGGGGTGTGCTTGGAACCGACATAATCGCCTTTGGCGGTAACGACACGATTGACCTGATCAGCGGATCTGTGCGCACCGTTAACTGGGGGATCGGAGACGAAGGCGGCGTTCTGGACCTGACCAATGTGACGGTCAGCGGGGAGCTCGTCTTTGAAAGGGGTAACGACAATTTCACGCTGAATGCGGGAGATGTGGCTGGTGATATTCATCTGGGGCTCACAAATGGGGTCTCAACAGACACTGATACCTTTGTGATGAACGGTGGCTCTGCCGCCAGGATTATCGGCGACAATGGCATCGACAATATCACCTTGAACGGGGGCGATATTGGAACCGACATAATCGCCTTCGCTGGTGATGACACGATTGACCTGATCAGCGGCTCGGTGCGCACGGTAAACTGGGGCGCCGGGGATGAGAGCGGTACACTCGACCTGACCAATGTGACGCTTAGCGGGAGCCTCATCTTTGAAAGGGGCAACGACGATTTCACGCTGGATGCCGGAACGGTCGGAGATAGGGTTTTCCTTGGCACGACCAACGCTCTCTCGACGGATACCGATATCTTTACCATGAACGGTGGTGTCATTACCGTTCGCATTGAAGGGGACAATGGGGATGACACTGTCAATTTGAATGGCGGTCAAATCCTGAATTCAACGTCTTTCCGGGCCTTTGGCGGGAATGACACAATCAATCTGAATGGCGCCACGTTGAATGGTCTGATCAGCGCCGGAGACGGGGATGATACATTCAATTGGACGGATGGAACCCTTACAAACCAGTTTGTTGGCGGAAGCGGCAACGATACCGCCGTAATCAGCGCTGCGACCTATGCCGGAGATATCATTCTCGATGGCACGAACTTCAACGATTTTGTCAACAACAACGGCACACCGCTTGATCCAAGCGACGACTTTGTGGTCACGGACACCTTCGTCGACACCCTGACGTTTGATGGCGCAAATACAGGCGTAAATACCAACACGATCCGCGGTTGGGAAAGCGTTAGCGCTGTGAATTCCACCCTGGATTTCGACTCGCTGCGCCTGAATGGTGTCAGCGCAACCGGCAACAACAACGTCGCAACAGCACTAAACGTCTCCGGTGGGGATGTTACTCTGAGCGGCGCCAGCATCCTGGCGGATCTTCTTGGATCGGCCAGCAACGAGGCCCTGACCGCCACCGGCACAACTGTGGTTTCAAATGCCATCGAGGGTGGCGGAGGAGCCGATACGATTTCGGTGCTTGGCGATGCCAGTGTGACCAATGGCGTTTTTGGCGGCGCTGATGGTCATGATGCAAGCACCGCAACGGACGCGGGCGACACAATCACCATCAATACCACCGGCACAGTTGGTTTGATCGATGGCGGTCTTGGGGATGACACTATCAATCTGATCGCAGGTTCGGTTCCAGGGTCCGTTCTGGGTCAGGAGGGCGACGACACTGTTACTATCTTCGATGGTTTCACCGTCACGAGTCTGATTGACGGGGGGGCCAATACCGCAGTTGGGGATATATTTGCCGTCGACACGGCGACAACCCAGACCTTCGACGGTACACAGGTTGTGAACTTCGAGATCCTGCAAAAGGACAACACTGGAACTTTGACACTGACGG
>NZ_JBQFZS010000025.1:0-4579 GCF_056542385.1 Ruegeria sp. AD2(2025) | reverse complement strand
CGGATGTGCTGGATGTCTCTGGCACGCTTGATACCGGAGCCGGAACCCTTTCCCTGGGGACGGGCGATGACATGTTCACCATCCGTGATGGCACGGTGGTGACCGGCACAGTCGATGGCGGCGTTGGCACGGACACCTTCAACACTGCGATAAACGGCGTGGCCAGCATCGGTGCGGTGACGGGCTTTGAGACCCTGCTGAAGACGGGGACGGGGACGCTGAACATCACCGGGCCTGCGACATCGATGTTTGACACGGTCAATGTCAATGCGGGCACTGTGGATGTGGCAGCCGGTGCTGCGATCTCCGATATGAGCACGGCAACCATTGCATCGGGTGCGACGCTGGATCTGGAAGGTGCTTTCACCTTTACGACAGGCGCTGACACATTCGACGTTGAGGGCATCCTGACCGGCTCCGGAACTATCGACATGCTCGATGGCGATGACACGCTGACCTTCACTGACAGTGCGGATCTGTCGGGTTTATCCGGCCTGGTTGATGGTGGGGCTGGAGCGGATGACAATGTCCTGTTCGATGGATGGGATGGCACCGTAGATGGATCTTCCTTCCAAAACTGGGAAGCGATCACGGTTGTGGACGGCGCAGTTGAATTTGGCCCGACCCTGACTGTTGGCAGTGGGCCCGGGCACGGGATGATCGCGGGGGCTAATGGTGTCATCAGCAACTGGGGTGATTTCGACCTGACCGGTGATCTGGTGACACTTGCCGGTGGCAGGTACCAAAACACCTCTGGGTCTGTGTCGATGATCAACGTCATCGGGAATATCCGCAATGCCGGGGAGATCAGTCTTCAGGATGATGTTGCAGGTGACACGCTTACGGTGAGTGGCGATTACTCCGGCGATGGGGCGCTGCAGATTGACGTCGATGCCTCAGGTGACACGGCTGATACGCTGGTGGTCTCCGGTGATGTCGTTGCAGGCGGGACAACGATCTTTGTCGCGGATATCTCCTCTGGCAAGGCCAGCGGCAATGACATACTTCTCGTCGACGTTCAGGGCACTACCTCTGAGGGCGATTTTCAGCTTGATGGCGGAACCTTGGATCTTGGTGGGGTTGCATATGGGCTTGTCCTGGATGGGTCCCAGTGGTTCTTGCAGCGCCTGTTCCTGCCATCGAACCTGGTCTATGAAGCCTACCCGCAAAACCTGAATGCTCTGAACACGCTCGAGAGCCATAGCCAGCGCGTTCAAGGCCGGGCGTGGCTGGCTGGCGGTGATCCATTCTGTGGCAGTGCAATTCAGCCCGTCGCTCAGCAAGGCAGCTTTGACTGTAGCAATGCCGGTTTGTGGATGAAGGTTTCGGGCGGCAGGGCAGACCTCGACCCGAGAATCTCGACAACCGCGCTGGAACTTGGGGTGTCAGATTCCAACTATGACGTCAGCACCTACAAGTTTGAAATGGGTATGGACACACTTCTCGGGGAGTACGGGAGCGGGCGTCTTGTCGGCGGGTTCCGAGCCTTCTACGGGTCTGCATCCCTGTCCAGATCTTCGTCGATTGGCGGTGGGAGTGTCGACAGCGACGCAGTTGGAATTGGCACAACTCTCACCTGGTATGACGATTCAGGTTTGTATGTCGATGCACAGCTGCAATATGCGGATTTCGAAAGCGATCTGACTTTTGACGGGGCTACTCTGGCAGAGGATAATAGCGGCTCAGGCTATGCAGCCTCTCTTGAGATCGGCAAGACCTTTGCATTGAGCGATACGTTCTCGATCACGCCAGAAATGCAGTACATGTACTATGACGTGGATTTCGACAGTTTCACCGGACCAAATGGTGAGATTGTCTCCCTCGAAGATGGCTCGACCTCGGAGCTTCGGGTGGGCGGCGTCCTGGAATATCGATTACCTGGCCGCAGCGATGCGCAAAGCAGTATCTACCTGTCGGCCAATGTGTTCCACCTGTTCGATGCGACCACAGCGGTACGGTCAGACGATACCACGCTGATACAGGAATCCCGCCCCTGGCGAGGCGAAATCGGACTTGGTGGGTCTTACGAATGGTTTTCTTCAAATGGCGCGCGTTCCGCAATCTTTGCCGAAATGACCGCTGGCTCCGTGCTCGGATCCAGTCTGAGTTCGGGTAAAACTCTGGGAGGCAACCTTGGTGTCAAAATCGAATTCTGAATGGGTACAACGTATAGGTTTGCGTGCCAGTGGTGTAAGCCCGCTTCTCGCAGCCGTCGGGATCGCAGTGACAGCAGGTGCTGGGTCCGCACAGGAGCCCACTTCGCTGTCAGAAACATATGGCGTCTGGGCAGTGCAGTGCAAAACCGCCAGTGGGTCCGAAGGCGATGAAGCGCAACGCGCCTGCCAGGTTTCTCAGGAGCTCAGGCAAGCCGACACACAACAAAGGGTCATTTCCGCCGTTTTCACCGCAAATCCTGACAAGCTGACCCTGATCACGCCTTTTGGCCTGCAACTCGCGGAAGGCGTCAGGTTTTCTACCGGGAATGGCGAACTTCCGGTTGGATGGTTTTCGACTTGCCTGCAAACTGTCGGGTGTGTCGCTGATATTGCACCGGATGCTGATGGTATGGAAAACCTGCAGTCCTCCCAGACGCTTACTGTTCTCATGACAAGTATCAATGGTCAGAACCTGCAGGCTGATTTGTCTCTCAACGGGTTCAAGGATGCTGTCAAAAGACTGCGAGCGCTCCAATAGCGCCGTGGACAGTGTGATTGCCACGCCAACCGGGGTTTTACGCTCAAGTATCTGAGGAAATAGCACCAACTCATTTCGAATTGACACTTAATCATTGGAGCTTCGATAAATGCCTGACTTTGATTTTGGAATCTATCGCCTTGCCAATATCGGAGGCACAAACGGGTTTCAATTTGGCGGCACCGTCACCGTTCGAGATGACAACGGGTTTCGAGACACGATTTTTGACGATATCGAACAAGCTCCGCCATTCGAGACAAACGGCGATCAGAGGATCATTGCCTCCAACATCACCGAGTTAAACGTGGGAGACACCGTCCGGTCGCGCGGCCTCTATCGAATGACCAACAACGATACAGGGGAAACCTTTGATGACATCTTCGAGGTGTTTTCCCAGACTGCCGGAAATCCTCCTGGACAGTTGTTCGTGTTTTCGTCCCCTCCGCCGGCTTGGCTGTTCGACGATACTAACCGCACACTTTCCCTTATCAATTCCGATGGAACAATTGCCTACACTAACATCGACGATACGATTGTCTGTTTTGCGGCCGGTACGTTGATCCAGACGGGTGACCAGCACGACATCCCCGTGGAAGATCTAATTGTAGGAGACCGCGTGCGGACACTGGATAGTTCAGCAAAAGCCATTCGCTGGATTGGGTCTCGTAAAATTCAACCCATAGAGTTGCAGTCTAATCCGAAATTGCGTCCTGTTCGTATCAAAGCAGGCGCGCTTGGGTGCGGCTTGCCCCGGCAAGATCTTTTGGTTTCCCGTCAACACCGTATTCTGGTGCGGTCCAAAATCGTTGAACGCATGTTTGGAACCACCGAAACGCTCATCCCAGCAATCAAATTGGTTGGCATAGTGGGTATCGACGTCGCTGATGACCTGTCAGAAGTTGAGTATTTCCACATTCTCTTCGATAACCACGAAGTCATCTATTCTAACGGTGCGCCGACAGAAAGCTTGTTTATCGGGCCGGAAGCTCATAAAGCTATCTCACCCGAAGCTCGGGCAGAAATTGAAGAGCTTTTTCCGGAGATCTGCGAGCCAGACTTCCTACCAGTTCCAGCGCGTTTCATTCCTAGCAGAGGCAAGAGCATAAAAAAACTTGCGATGCGTCACCATAAAAATGGCAGGCAGTTACTTGAGGCTTTCTAAGCACCCCAATGATAACTGACCAGGACCCGAAAGCACATCTGATTGGCGAAAAGCAACTGCCGTTGCGATGCACACACACTTTTTTGCAATATCGACGAGCAAGCGGCCTGTCTGACGGGCTATGATCAGAAATACTTATAGATGAGCGCAGCTCTCGACGAATGGCGTTTTGAAACGATCAATGTCGATTCAGAGCTCGGTCTGTATTTCGAGACCTTTAACCAAAGATTGGATCAGTGGGGGGCATCACCACAAGATCGATACGGCTTTGTTTTCTTTACTAATGGGAATTTGGATAGTACCTTTGGCGGGTTCAGCTTTAACAGTGATCATGTTCTTGTCATACCGCCAGGAACGTCATTCGACTTCAGAGCAGAGGCCGATACCGGATTCTGCCTTGTGAGTGTCGACAAAGTAGCCTTTGAGACTGTATTGGGTGAAACGCTCGTAAGAGACAGTGTATGCGAGCGGATTGCAAAATCGACCCAGTTCTTCGAACACTCTACCACTCACAAACACCTGCGCGCTTCCGTTGCGTTTCTAACGCGTCTTGCTTCTGGCGAGAATCAACGCCTCTTTCCCGGTGTCATTCAAAGTGCCAAACGAGCGCTTATCACTCTTCTGGTGGGCATCGCTGAGCCTCCCCAACTGAACTGGTCCACCGTTATGTTTAGGAAACGGAGGACCACGAATGGCAAACAAGAGACCAAAGCCCGAAGAAAT
>NZ_JBQFZS010000024.1:2500-5978 GCF_056542385.1 Ruegeria sp. AD2(2025) | reverse complement strand
GCTACTTGAGACCGGGTCGTGTTCGTTTCATCGTGTTAGAGAGGTTGAGTGGGCTTTTACTAGGTTTGGCGGTGACCTACTCTCCCGGGGCTTAAGCCCAAGTACCATTGGCGCGGCAGTGCTTAACTTCCGGGTTCGGGATGGGACCGGGTGTTTCACTTGCGCTATGACCACCAAACCGAGGAAAAGCCCACGTCGACTTTCTTGCAAAGCAAGAAAGCGACGAGTGGCAGGCAGCGTCTTTTGCTTGCAAAAGGCGCGTTGCCACTCGGTTATATAATCAACCAACATCGCGGCTAGGTGCTACGACGCTATCCATTGTCAAGGTCGGTGTATGCTTTCGGCTTTGTCTTTCCATTACTGGATCAAATCAAGCCTATCGGGCGATTAGTACCGGTCAACTGAACGCATTACTGCGCTTACATCTCCGGCCTATTGACGTGGTGGTCTTCCACGGCCCTCAGGGAGACCTTGTTTTGAGGGGGGCTTCCCGCTTAGATGCCTTCAGCGGTTATCCTGTCCGATCATAGCTACCCAGCACTGCCGTTGGCACGACAACTGGTCCACCAGTGGATCGTTCACCCCGGTCCTCTCGTACTAGGGGCAACTCCTCTCAAGTCTCCTACACCCACGGCAGATAGGGACCGAACTGTCTCACGACGTTCTAAACCCAGCTCACGTACCTCTTTAAACGGCGAACAGCCGTACCCTTGGGACCTGCTCCAGCCCCAGGATGAGATGAGCCGACATCGAGGTGCCAAACACTGCCGTCGATATGGACTCTTGGGCAGTATCAGCCTGTTATCCCCGGCGTACCTTTTATCCGTTGAGCGATGGCCCTTCCACTCGGGACCACCGGATCACTATGGCCGTCTTTCGACTCTGCTCGACTTGTCAGTCTTGCAGTCAGGCTGGCTTCTGCCATTGCACTCAACGAGCGATTTCCGACCGCTCTGAGCCAACCTTCGCGCGCCTCCGTTACGCTTTAGGAGGCGACCGCCCCAGTCAAACTACCCGCCACGCAGGGTCCCGGATCCGGATAACGGACCGCGGTTAGACATCAAGAGTGCGAAGGGTGGTATCTCAAGGGAGGCTCCACGGATACTTGCGTTTCCGCTTCAAAGCCTACCACCTATCCTGCACATCACAATCCTGATGCCAGTGCGAAGCTGTAGTAAAGGTGCACGGGGTCTTTCCGTCTAACCGCGGGAAGCCTGCATCTTGACAGGCAATTCAATTTCGCTGAGTCGATGTTGGAGACAGCGGGGAAGTCGTTACGCCATTCGTGCAGGTCGGAACTTACCCGACAAGGAATTTCGCTACCTTAGGACCGTTATAGTTACGGCCGCCGTTTACCTGGGCTTCAATTCAAGGCTCTCACCTCTCCTTTTAACCTTCAGGCACCGGGCAGGCGTCAGACCCTATACGTCGTCTTGCGACTTCGCAGAGCCCTGTGTTTTTAATAAACAGTCGCCACCCCCTGGTTTGTGCCCCCAGCCCCTAGTTGCCTAGGAACCGGGCCTCCTTCTCGCGAACTTACGGAGGTATTTTGCCGAGTTCCTTCAACATCGTTCTCTCAAGCGCCTTGGTATGCTCTACCAGTCCACCTGTGTCGGTTTAGGGTACGGTCTGATGGAGGGCTATTTCCAGGAACCACTCAGCAGCCCAATCAATCCGATAAGATTGAACTACACCTGTGATCCGTCACATCCTCCTGGCCTAGGAATATTAACCTAGTTCCCATCGCCTACGCCTTTCGGCCTCGGCTTAGGGGCCGGCTTACCCTGCTCAGATTAGCTTTAAGCAGGAACCCTTGGACTTTCGGCGAGAGTGTCTCTCACACTCTTTGTCGCTACTCATGTCATCATTCTCACTAGTGATCTCTCCACCGGATGGCTCACGCCCCGGCTTCATCGAAAGCCTCTCTCCTCCAATCTGCCCGAAGGCATGAAGGAGGAATGAGACTATGTCACACTACGCTCTGCTACCGATGCTTACGCATCCCTAGACTTCGGCTCATGGCTTGAGCCCCGTTACATCTTCGCCGCAGGACAACTTATTTAGACCAGTGAGCTGTTACGCTATCTTTAAAGGATGGCTGCTTCTAAGCCAACCTCCTGGTTGTTTTGGTCGTCCCACCTGCTTTCCCACTTAGCCATGAATTGGGGGCCTTAGTCGTAGGTCAGGGTTGTTTCCCTCTCCACTACGGACGTTAGCATCCGCAGTGTGTCTGCCATCTAGTACTCCCGGGTATTCGGAGTTTGGTTAGGATCAGTAAGCCTGTGGGGCCCCATTACCCATCCAGTGCTCTACCCCCCGGGGTATTCGGATGACGCTCTACCTAAATAGATTTCGCAGAGAACCAGCTATCTCCGAGTTTGATTGGCCTTTCACCCCTAGGCACAGCTCATCCCGATCCTTTTCAACGGATGTGGGTTCGGTCCTCCAGTAAGTGTTACCTTACCTTCAACCTGGCCATGCCTAGATCACTCGGTTTCGGGTCTGATCCCACGAACTCATGCGCCCTATTAAGACTCGCTTTCGCTACGCCTACACCTAACGGCTTAAGCTTGCTCGTAAGACCAAGTCGATGACCCATTATACAAAAGGTACGCCGTCAGATCTCGAGGATCCTCCGACTGATTGTAGGCGTTCGGTTTCAGGTACTGTTTCACTCCCCTCGTCGGGGTGCTTTTCACCTTTCCCTCACGGTACTGGTTCGCTATCGGTCAGCAAGGAGTACTTAGCCTTCGAAGGTGGTCCTCCGATCTTCAGACAGAATTTCACGTGTTCCGCCCTACTTAATACGTCCATCAAAGCTTCCTATACGGGGCTGTCACCCGCTATGGCCACGCTTCCCAACGTGTTCTAGTCACTTATCTGGCTCGGCTGGTCCCCGTTCGCTCGCCGCTACTAGGGGAGTATCAATTGATTTCCTTTCCTCCGGGTACTTAGATGTTTCAGTTCCCCGGGTTTGCTCTTAAAACCCTATGTATTCAGGTCTTAAGTACTTGGTTAAGCGACATATTGATTATCAAAGATAACAATATGAAGCTTTCAAGTGGGTTGCCCCATTCAGAGATCCATGGATCAAAGCTTATTCTCAGCTCCCCATGGCTTATCGCAGAGTATCACGTCTTTCATCGCCTCTTGCTGCCAAGGCATTCACCAAACGCCCTTCTCGCGCTTGATTTGATCCAGAAAAAGAAAGACTGGACTTGCGAAGCAAGTCCATAACGGGTCGGAAGCTGGAACAACCAACCCCTTTTCCTGAACCAAAAGCATACTTTCCCGCCTCCTATCCTGGAACCCATGCTGCCGATGTCGGTCGGCCCCGCATGGAGAATAGAAGACATGCATGATCGTCAGATCATGCGGGTTAGTGTACTTGACTTGGACAACTCTGTTCGTTTCAGCCGGGATATTCAAAGAGGGACGAGGAAACATCCCTAATCAAACCTCCTCACTATGTGTGCTA
>NZ_JBQFZS010000023.1:0-8935 GCF_056542385.1 Ruegeria sp. AD2(2025) | reverse complement strand
CTTACCAATGCACACTTGTGGTTCCTAGCCGGTGAAGAGTCAAGGACGCACCCTCGTCACGACACGGCCGCGCAACGAAGCCGAACACTGTTAGAGGAGAATCAAAAGGCGACTTCGTTCGCGACCTGTTTATTGGCCGGTCCATCTTCGCCGCATCGAACATCAACGACCGGTTTGCCCGCCGCGCAGCGGCGTCCGCAACTTCGCAATTGCAGCGATTTTCCCGCTGCGTGCGCGCGCAGCACAAAAATCAAAGGTACAGGTCGGGCTCACTAGGGACCTTAGCTGCAAGGTGTTTGGACTACGGAATTGCGGACAAACCGGACTTGTGCGATTGCGGCAATTGCTGACGCAGCATTGATTTGCTGTCGCAGCACATTCATCGCTGCGTTGCAGCTGTTGTCGCCAGACCGGTCATTCAAAGCTATGATGATGCGATACTATCAAACTGTAGTTTCGAGGCACATAGGATCAGCAACTTAGACGCCGAACAAAGCCAACGTTTGCGTTGTCGCAGGCAGTGCAGCAGGACAGGCCATGCGGGCCTTCAGCCAGTAAGCAAATTCTCGTTGTGGCTCATGCAGGTGGCGGGGAAGAGGGAGTAATTCGCGGTCGTGGAATTTTTCATTAAGATGAGATATTGCAGAGATTGGATCTTTGGTTCTTGCTTCGTGTTTGAATTGATCGGGAATGAAGCACCAATAGTGCTTCTATTTGTTGTTATGCTTTTTTGACGAGCGTAATCTTGTTTTTCTGACAGGAAATTAACGTTACTGCCGAACGCGATAGCCGGAAGCAATGATCTTGTTTATCAGAACAGCGGCGGCCTGGTGCATGTCCTTTTCATCGTTATTGCCGACCGCTGTTTCGTGGACAGCAGCTGCGTCATGCAGAACTCCCACAATTTCATGTTCGGGCAGAAGCTCACGATCTTTAATTGCAAGCAAAAGCGCTTCACAAATTGAGAGTGCGGCCATTCCTGAATGGTCTTGCCGGTCAGCCATGGTAGACGTCCTTTTCTAACAGGCGTCCAAGCATGGAAGCGCCACGATGAATTGCACCATACTGGCATAGATTGCTGTATACTTAACTGATCGAAAGCAGTCTTGGCGTCGGATAGTTTCGCGGGCTGCTCATCGATGAAGGAAGAACACTTGCGCACTATCAAAAATAGTCCACTCACCCGAAAGCTTTCAAACTTCGTCGCTCTGACTGAGGTTGAACTTGCGGTATTGGCACGCCTGCACAAGCGTCGCAGAACCTTTGAAGCCGGACGTGACCTTGTGCATCAAGGGCAATCAGAGCAGGCGGCCTACATTCTGGCCTCGGGCTGGGTTTGCTCCTACAAAACCCAGACAGACGGGTCGCGTCAGATAGTCGATTTCCAAATACCGGGTGACTTTCTGGGCTTGCGAAGCGTTCTGCTGCACACCTCGGATCACAGCATAGAACCAATCATGGAAATCCAAGCCATTGAGGTGGCAGTGGATGATCTTCTGGAAGCATTTGCGCAAACGCCCCGGCTGGCGACAGCAGTTCTTTGGGCGGTCTCTCGAGATGAAGCGATGGTGGTTGAGCACCTGGTCAACATAGGACGGCGAGATGCGGGTGAGCGCATGGCGCATTTTCTATTGGAACTTGGTGTGAGGCTGTCTCAGGTCGGGATGGCAAGCAAGACGGGATACGCCTGCCCACTGACACAATACCACCTTGCCGATGCACTGGGACTGAGTGCCGTACATGTTAATCGTGTCCTACGG
This sequence comes from Ruegeria sp. AD2(2025), assembly GCF_056542385.1. Taxonomy (NCBI): domain Bacteria; kingdom Pseudomonadati; phylum Pseudomonadota; class Alphaproteobacteria; order Rhodobacterales; family Roseobacteraceae; genus Ruegeria; species Ruegeria sp. AD2(2025). Next base: position 7,175 of record NZ_JBQFZS010000023.1, on the reverse strand, counting down.
CAACTGCGGGAGAAGGGGCTGGTTACTTTTCAATCCGGGCAAGTGGCATTTGATGATTATGACGGACTGGTGACGTTGGCCGGTTTTGACCCCACTTATCTGGATCAGGCCGGGCCACTGTTGAAGCAATAGGTTCACCCCTTCGGCGATGCCGGGATTTTGATGATAGTTGCCTGGTTAGAGACGCCATTCGCTTCGGCAGATTTTGGATTTCACTGAAAAAGAAGCGCAAGATAAATACAGTCCGATTGCGGTACTGGATTTCCTGCGCTTCTCAATTACTCGTTAAGAACACGCCAGCAAATATCCCGCCAACACACATCACGTTGCCGGAATCCAAACATCGTTGCACTGACGCAGGTTAGTCAATTTTTGGCAGTACCTGATCCTCGGGCACCAAATGCATTTGAGATTCCAATAAAATCTCAGGTCATTGGCCGCAGACTAACATCGATCAGCGCGCGTCTGCCATTTGCACATTATTCTAAATTACAACGCCAGTACTACCGCAGCGCTTACGAGCGTGTACCGCGGCAGACTGCGCGGGGAAGATCCAACAAACTATATGGAGGACCAAGGTGAGCACGAGATCGTCCAGTTCTTTGGTGACGTTTTCAAATCCGTTCTCTTTGTCCGGCTACCCGGATGAACTTCCTGCAGGCGAGTATGAAGTAGTTGTTGTTGAAGAACTACTACAGGGCCCGAGTTTCGAAGCATATCGCAGAACCGGAACCTACCTGACAGTTCAGGGCAAAGGCAGCAAGCCAGGCCGCACGGAAATGCGCCCAATTGACCCAGAAGATTTTGAACTGGCGCTCAAGCAAGACCAAACCTTGGCCACATCTAACAATGACAGCGATGCGGCGCTTTCCCCGCAGGAGGAATAGATTATGAACACGCCCGAATGGCTTAAACCCGGAATCTACGGCGCCCTGATCGGAGGGGTTTTCGTAGGCGTCGTTGGATTTTCTTGGGGTGGATGGATGACCGGCAGTAACGCGGACAAGATGGCCAACGCCATGTCCCGCGACAATGTAATCGCTGCGTTGGTTCCGATCTGCGTCGACATGGCGAGAACTGACACCCAACGCGCCGAAAAAATAACGACAATCAAAGAGGCTTCTTCTTTCAAGCGGAAGGATGCCGTCATGGAGGCAGGCTGGGCAACGGTACCGGGATCCCAAACCCCCAATAAAGATCTGGCACAGGCCTGCATTGAGGGGCTGAACCTGGATGGATCGTAACTCAATCACTCAACATTCGGACAACGCCGTTTGCACCAGGACAAATCGAAAAAATCAGCACTGGTTTTACTCTCACTTTATGACGGCGCTGTTTGTTGGCGTTTTCAGTTGCTTGACGGGCTCCTTTATCTCATCAAGTCCCGCCTCGGCCGAAACAAATTCGATCCCGGATAACGCGCATCCCAAAAAGTATGGCGACGGTTGGGAATGCGATTTGTCCTATCGGTTGAAAGGCGAAGAATGCGTGGCCATTGTCGTGCCGGGAAATGCCTACCCTACAAACAGAACCTATGGCTCAGGGTGGGCATGTATGCATGGCTTTGTTGAAGTTGGCGGCACCTCATGCACTGAAGTGATTGTGCCTGAGGGTGGATATCTCGATCCATCAGGTGAGAGGTGGCGGTGCCTGCGGGGGTACACAAAAGTAGACGATAGCTGCCAAAAAATCGTGGTGCCGGAAAATGCTTATCTGACGAACAGCACTTATGGATCTACATGGCGTTGCAACCGTGGCTACGAAATCGACGGAGAAGCATGCGTGGCAGTAGCAGTTCCGGAAAATGCTTTTCTGAACGCATCAACCAGCGGGCGTCCGTGGACGTGCGAGCGTGGATATTTTGAGCGCGACGGAAGGTGCGATGCCGTGTTTGTGCCTGAAAATGCTTTCTACGATGACGCGATCCATGGAGTTGGATGGAAATGCGAACGTGGTTACGAGGCGTCCGGTGATCGCTGCAATGCAATCGAGCTACCGGCAAATGCCCATATCGACCGATCCGGCAATGGGTGGCAATGCCACAAAAACTATCATCGATCAGAAGGGCTGTGTGTACTGAACCAGTGAGAATTCAGACAGAAAGCCCACTTTCCCAAACTTCACAATTTTTGCCCGTCCTTACCAAGGACGCGCGTTTCACACTCTAAAAAGGAACAGATATGAAACCCGTACCCATTGCGTCGGATGCCAAGCAGTTCATTGCCAGCGATGCGCAAAAGCTGGCGCCTGAACAAGCAGTTTTTCCAGAGCTTCACCGCAAGACACTCGTGACAGATACACCGACTGCAATTGTGTATTGCGAAGGAAACTTCGCAAAGATCGATGGCAAGACGGCTAATGGTCTCGTTCGACATTCACAGGCCTATCGCGTTCTTTCGGTGATTGACAGCACGTATGGCGGTTGTGACAGTGGCAAAGTGCTTGATAATATCGCAAATCAGGTTCCCATCTTCGATGATCTTGATGCCGCCGTCGCTAATGAAGCTACGATCCCCGACACTTTTATTTACGGAATGGCGCCGGCCAGCGGCAGAATGTCCCTTGAGGATCGCGAAGTTGTTGTGGATGCGATAACGCTCGGAATGAACATCGTCAGTGGGCTGCATGAATTTCTTAGCGATGACAAGGAGCTCGCCGGATTTGCCAAAATTCACGATGTCACGATACGCGACATTCGCAAGCCGCGGCCAAATCCCGACCTGCGCCTGTTAGATGGCAGTATTGGAGACGTCCAGGCGATCCGCATCGCGGTGTTCGGCACCGATTGTGCAATTGGAAAGCGTACAACCGCGACAATCCTGACAAACGCACTTAACACGCATGGGATCAAAACAGTTTTAGTTGGCACCGGCCAGACAGGTTTGATGCAGGGCGCCAAGTATGGCGTTGCGATGGATTCGGTGCCGCCGCAATTTTGTTGTGGCGAACTTGAGCGTGCTGTTGTTGCAGCATCTGAAGGTGAGCGCCCCGATGTCATAGTGATCGAGGGCCAGGGCGCGCTAAGCCATCCGGCCTTTTGCACATCAGCCTTCATTCTGCGAGGCAGTCAACCACATGCAGTTATTCTTCAACACGCGCCTAAACGAAAACGTCGATGTGATTTCCCCAACATGACTATGCCCGACCCTTGCGATGAAATCACCCTGATCGAGGCTTTTGCGAACACAGAGGTAATTGGCATGACGATCAACCATGAAGGAATGAATGATATTGAGATTTCAAAGGCCATCACAGACTATAACCGCAAATTGTATCTCCCGGTCACTGACGCATTGAACCGTCCTCCAAAAAACTTGGTGAATATGGTTCTATCTGCCTTTCCGCGCTTGCAACCCGTACGTGCTACGACGATTGAATGAGCAAGCTGCGTATCGACGTTGATCTGGACAAAATTCGGTACAACACACGGTTCCTGGTCGACCACCTTAGACCCCGCGGCATTACGGTGACAGGTGTGACAAAAGCCGTGTGCGGTCATCCTGAGATTGCGAATGCTATGCTTGAAGGTGGCGCGACAGGGCTGGCGGACGCGCGGATCAGCAATATCATGCGTATGCGCGATGCTGGAATCTCGTGCTCTATATCCTTGATCCGAACGCCCATGCTGAGCCAGGTCGCGCAAGTCCTTGATAACTGCGATGTCAGCTTCAACACTGAGATGGACATTATCGCAAGCCTGGCCATGAGTGCGCTGGGAAAGAACATTACTCACAATATTATCCTGATGGTGGAAATGGGGGATATGCGGGAAGGCATCTTGCCTGAACACATTGAAAGCACTGTGTCTCAAATTCTTAGAATGGAAGGGATTTCTCTGAAGGGGATTGGTGCAAATTTTGCCTGTCTGGGTCATGTGGCACCCTCTGCAGGAGCAATAGAATTGCTTTCGTCGCTTGCCGTCGGCACCGAACTTGCAAATGGACCCGCTCTGGAAACAGTGTCAGGCGGCGGCTCAGCCAGTTTGCCATGGGCGCTTGGCAAGGGGGCGACTGGAAAAATCAACAACCTGCGTCTGGGTGAGGCCATCCTGCTGGGTACCGATCCCGTTTCGGGGTACGCGATCGACGGGCTTTACACAGATGTTTTCACGCTTTGGGCGGAAGTGATCGAAACGAAGACCAAATCAAATCCAAATCCCTTGCAATTGAATTATCCTATACCTTCAATGCAGTGTGTGACTTTAGACAGTCCTTCGAATACTCGGTCGATCCTTGCGATCGGACTCCAGGACACTGATGCGGCGGGTCTAATATTCCCTGCTGGCGTCACGTTCGTCGGAGCCACCAGTGATCATATCGTTGTTGAAAACACCAATTGTCTGCTTCGCCCTGGTGGCGAGGTGAAGCTGAAATTGAACTATAGTGCGCTCTCGCGCTGCATGGCTGCGCCCGATGTAGCAAAGGTCTTCCATGGTGATAGCGCTTTGGTTGACTGCAACGCAGCGAACACTGATCGCCCATACTCGAATCGAAGGTAGCGCGCCAAGGTGCCGCCGCCTCGGTTCTGCTTCAGCCATCCGTCATATTCTACGGCTCTACGTAGTAAATGAGGCACCCAATCCCTATATTGGACGTAGCCGCATTCACTTTTCACACCCCATCTGGGCTCGTGGGTGTTGCGGACAATCAAAGGATCAAAATGATGTCTTTCAAAGACCTGACGACCAGAGCGGCTGCCGCGCTAAAGGAAAACGATGCGAGCGTACCGAAAAAAGAAGTTACGTCTGAAGCGCCTGACGTCGTCCCCGAAAAATCAAAGCCTAAACCTCAAAACTGATAATACCCTGCCGGGAGTGGGTGGCTTGTTCTTGTCTGCATCTCCGAGCGAGCAGTATCAGCAAAGGAGAACTACCCAAATGAACCAGATAATCAGCAAGACAATCGCAGTCTTTTCCAGGCCGTTTTCTTTCCCTGGCTTCGACGAATTACTCCCGGCAGGCGAATACGACATAGAAACTGAGCTTTCCGCACCACCAGATTATTCGGACCCAGAAGCCTGGAAAGCATCGGTGTTAATCTGTCTGCATCCACGGAAATCTCACCCCGGTCTGGCGCGTACCTTGACCGTTTCTCTTACTGATTTGGAGAGAGCCCGCGCAAAGGATAAACTGTCTTCAAAGCAGTTGTCGCAGTTCTTGCTCGGCCAGCTTTTGGCCGATCCGATGGTGCAATTGATCATGGAAGCAGATGGTGTGTCTGAGACTCAACTTCGGCACCTCTACTCGGAGTCGCTCATTTCTGAGGCAGACGACGGATCATCAGATCAACGAACCATACCGCGAGGATGCGGAAGCGGTTCTCGGTATGCTTTCGCTGTCCAAGCTGCTGAGAACGAAGGAATGCCGGTTCGTCCTAATAAAACCCCTCGGATTACAGGCCGTCCCATCGGACAGTCTGAACCAGGCAGCTCCTTCAATCTCAAGGCTTAGGGCTCGAAACTTTCTTTTCCAGCCGCTGTATAAACCAAAACAGAAATCGAGGCTAAGAACTGATGGAAGACCCCGACAACGAAGCAGATACGATCATGGCTCGCGCCCACAATGACGTGCCGCAAGAACGCCCATGTCTTCGTTGCAGAACTCCATTCTGGAGCGAAGGGTTTGGAGAGCGGATTTGTCGACGCTGCAAGGGGTTGAACGCGTGGCGAAATGGCGTATCGGTAAGCCCCGGGCTAGCTCGGCGTCGCTGATAACCTGACGACGGTCTTACCAGCTTTTCTGATCAAATCTCATTTTATCTTATTGGTGCTGACCCAGCCCGCTGACCCGGGCCTTTTAACCTGGAACCCGATCGGTAATCGGTGCTGAAGACGAAGCGCATGCGCGGTTTGGATTCGAACCGTTTTTCTGTGTGGCGATACGGGCTCAAGCTGCCGAATGCACACACTTAAACCATGCCAGTATTCATAATCGGACAGCAGGCATTCACGCCGCTTGTACTATTCGGTGGTCAGCGCGGTGCTGTTGCTTGGGTGCGGAGGGTGGATCGGAGTGAAAAATATGCCAAGAGTCCAACTACCTGCAGTCACCCCAAAACCCAGAGCTTGGAACAAGGGGCGGATCATCGGTCAGAAACGACCGCTACTCCCAAAACAGGTCTGGGCGATCCGTGCACGGCTCGAACTTGCTGGAAATCTGCGTGATCTCACAATGTTCAACGTCGCGATTGATAGCAAGCTACGCGGCTGCGATCTGGTCAAACTCGCTGTGACCGATCTTGTCAAAGACGATCGCGTCCGTGAGCGTGTTTCGGTGATCCAGAGCAAAACTAAGCGATCTGTTCAATTCGAACTGACGGAAAACACGCGAGAAACTGTATTGTTATGGGTAAAATCGCCGGAAATGTTTGCTAGCCGGTTCATGTTTCCAAGCCGATTCCATGATCGACCACACATCTCGACGCGCCAGTATGGCAGGCTGGTTCGAGGTTGGGTGACCGCAATCGGATTGGAACCGAGCGGATATGGCACGCATTCGCTTCGCCGAACCAAAGTAGCTGAGATCTACCGCAAGACAGGAAATCTCCGCGCGGTCCAACTTCTGCTCGGGCACACAAAAGTCGATAGCACCGTGCGATACTTGGGCGTTGAATTGGAAGACGCGCTAAGCATTGCAGAGCGCATAGACATCTGAGACAGTTTGGCGATCGGTGCTGTCGGTCGCCAATCCATAGCGGTTCTAGTTCTTTTACGCAGGGGGGGACGTAGCGAGCCCTGAGCGGAAGTGTCAAAATCTTGTTGCGTGCGCTCGCAGCACAGATTTCTCGGCACAGGCGCAATTTACAGGGTACGGGACCGAGCGGCCATTTGATCGCGCCGCGGGTACTTGTGCAGAAGCGGCGCGAACATCCCCGCCTGACAGCCAATGTCGTCCGGCCAGTCATTCCTAGTTACGAGGAAGCCTTGATCACATACTCCTCTTTCGCCGCACTCAGGCCCGGCAACTGAAACGCCGACTTAAACTGCCACCCGCTGATAGCCTGGCCCCAAATCGACACAACGAAAAACTAATACCAGACAATTTCTTTCGGTAGTTCACCAGGAACCTTGGTCACCGGCAGTTTCAAATACTACTAGCCGTAGCGGTGCTCCCATTGCGACGAGGGAAACTTCCTTGACTCTATGCTGGCTAAGAACCACAAAAGTGTATTGGTGAA
>NZ_JBQFZS010000022.1:0-9470 GCF_056542385.1 Ruegeria sp. AD2(2025) | reverse complement strand
GCCATGGTGGAAGTCTCCAAATACTTGCCGCCCGCATCATTGCGGCGACTCGGCGTGGTCGGTCTGAATCGAAAGACTGAACGCCGAATTGAGGAGACAGCAGGTCGAAAAAGAAAAACGTAAGCCTCACGTATATGGACTTCGAGTACGCACGATACAAGCTTTGATACGATGATGATCTGAGTCTGCATATCCCAGTTTGGGCTCAGACCGGCCCAATGCTCGCGGCGTTTCTCAACAAAAAAGGCAATCGGACAACGGCCATTCAAACCGATGGTAAAATTCAGGCGTCGGCGCGGTGCTGATGTCTGGGCCTGGCGGGAGGATTGGAGGGACCACTATGCCAAGAGTCCAACTTCCCGCTATCACCTCGAAACGAAGAGCCTGGAACAAGGGCCGGATCATCGGCCAGAAACGACCGCTGTTGCCGAAACAGGTCTGGGCGATCCGCGCGCGGCTCGAACTGGCGGGCAACCTGCGCGATCTCGCATTGTTCAACGTGGCGATTGATAGCAAGCTTCGTGGATGCGATTTGGTGAAACTGGCCGTCATCGATTTGGTGAGGGATGATCGCGTTCGCGAGAGGGTGTCCGTAATCCAGAGCAAAACCAACCGGCCCGTTCAGTTCGAGCTCTCCGAAAACACGCGTGATACGATTGCGGCGTGGATCAAATCGCCGGAAATGATGGGCTGCCGTTTCATGTTTCCGAGCCGGTTTCATGACCGCCCGCATATCTCGACCCGCCAGTATGGCCGACTTGTGCGGGATTGGGTGACCGCGATTGGGCTGGAATCGAGCGGATACGGCACCCATTCGCTGCGCCGGACCAAGGCGGCAGAAATTTACCGGAAAACGGGAAATCTCAGAGCGGTTCAATTGCTGCTTGGACACACAAAGGTCGACAGCACTGTCCGATACCTTGGCGTCGAACTTGAAGACGCCCTGAGTATCGCCGAACAAATCGACATCTGAATTATGTTGGCGGGCGGCACATGCCGTTCGCCAATCCAGATCGGACCTACAGCCCATCCGCAGTAGTGGTTCGGATCGAGCCCATAGTCACCCGGCGTTGGCGGCGCAGCGAATGTCTCATATGGTGCGATTGATCGCTCAATAGACTTTCGGGAGATTGGTGGTGCAAAGCGATGCTCAAAGACTTGTGGTTGGTGGAACGGGTTTCCTTGGCGGTGCGATTGTTGACGCGCTTGTTGAGAGTGGTCATCGGGTCGCTGTGCTTTCTAGGGGTGTTACCGCGCGAACACTTTCGGAAGGTGTTGAAGTCATTAGTGCTGATCGCCATGGAAGCTTGAGCGCGCTTAAGGGGCGACATTTCGACTGGGTCTTCGATACCTGTGCATTCACGCCAGATGCGGTGTCAGCTTTGCTGGATGCACTGGACAATGAGCCCAAGCGTTACGTTCTCGCTTCATCACTTTCGACATATGGTTGTTACGACAAACCCGGACTGACTGAAGCCGCTGAAGTGCCAGAGGCGACCCAAGTTGATTTCGAACGGGCAGACACAGTGCTGCTTGAAGACCGTGGGTCTGCTGCTGCCTACGGACCATCGTATGGCCCGCTGAAACGCGCTTGCGAGATGGTTGCAGAACAGAAACTTGGAGACAGAGCAACTGCGCTGCGGATAGGTTTAATCGTCGGCACAGGAGACTATACCGACCGACTTACTTGGTGGGTTCGGCGAATTGATGAAGCCGGGCGCTCAAAAAGCCCAACAGTGTTTGCACCGCTGCCTACTGACCGCCCTGTTCAGGTGCTTGATGTGCGTGACGCAGCAAGGTTCGCAGTGCTCTGTGCCGAAGACGACCTCGGCGGCATCTGGAATGTGAACGGCGATGTCATGGCGATGCAGGATCTACTCAACGAGATTCATGAAACCACAGCATCAGCGGGTGAAATTCACTGGGTTTCTGCCAATGTATTCTTGGAAGCAGGCGCCGAGCCTTGGACAGATGTGCCTCTTATGGCTCCCGAGGCACCTGCTTTCCGCCATTTTCTCGAAGTGGATGCCGGTCGCGCCAGAAATGCAGGTCTCAAATCCCGGCCCCTGCGGGAAACACTCGAACCCCTCCTGAGATGGGATCGCACAAGGCGTGGGAAGGCTCTGATTTGCGGGCTGAGCGCCGAGCAAGAAAAACAGCTTTTGAATGTAGTATCCTAAGCTGCGGTCTCGAAATCGCGGTGAGGTTACTTCCTACGCCGAAATGCCTAGAGCTGAAGCTCGTTCACCCGCAGCGAGAGTCCGGTTCGTCCGCACCTCGATGGTCTGACTAAGTCGCGGTGAAAGGTCGATCTCGGTTCGAGCGGAATTGACACCCGCGAATGACCGGATCGGAGATTTTTGCCGCGCCGCAACGACAGGCGCGCCGCGCCTGCGAACAAATGCTGCGTCAGCAATAGCCGCGCGAACAAAAGGCGGGTTCGTCCGCATCTCGGAAGTTGCAATACTCGCTGGTGAATGTCCGGTTTGGACTGTGACCGGCCAACAACGCAGACCGCAGAGAACGGCAATATTGAGCCCATTCTGCAGAATGCTGCGCTTCGCACGAAAGACTGATTTATAGGTTTCATGCCTTTATCAACGCGACGCCTACGGCAATCGCCAGGGCCGAAACCCAACGCCACCCGCTCACCGGTTCACGCAAGACGAATGCTGCGATCAAAACGGCGAAGAGGATGCTCGACTCCCGCAGCGCCGCGACTAGTGCAATTGGAGCCTGTGTGAATGCCCACACGGCGATCCAGTAGGAGCCGAGCGACATGGCTCCGGCTGCTACTCCGGTCTTCCAAGCAGGCAGAACAGCCGGAAAGGCTGCTCGCCCGCGTGTCCAGAGAGTGTAGGCAGCCATACCAACCGAATCCCCGATCACCATCCAGAGGATGAACCCCGATGACGTGCCCGCGATCCGCGCGCCGATTCCGTCCACCAGCGTGTAGCTGGCCGTGAAACCTGCCGTTCCCATGGCGTAGAAGAGGGCCTTTCCTCTCATTCGGCCATCGGTTGATCCGCGCGCTGCCATAACAAGAATGCCTGCGGAGATGCAAAGGATGGCAAGGAGAGAAACCGGATCGAGCGATACACCGAGGAACGCAACCGAGACCAGCGTCACGATCAGAGGGGCGGTGCCTCTGGCCAGAGGGTAGGCCTGGCTCAGATCGGCATGGGCGTAGGCCTGAACGAGAAAAACCTTGTATCCGGTGTGGAGCACGGCGGCTGCCATGATCCAGGACCACGCCTCCGTCGCCGGTTGGGTGACGAATGGCAGGATCGGTATGGCAATCAGGGCCTGAACAACGGCGAGCAGCAGAACCGTCGAAACCCGGTCCAACCCGAGTTTCACGACCGAGTTCCAGCCCGCGTGCAGAAACGCGGCAACCAGCACGGCTGCGAAGACATGGTTTTCCATGCCTCAGCGCCAGAACGGCTTGGCGGTCTCGATAATGCGATCCGCTTCGCTGATCCCCACATCCCGCAGACCTTCCACAGTAAGGCGGGACAGAGCGCGGCGTGTGACAAGGTTGCGATACCAAAGCGCCAGATGATCGCAAGTGATCGTGTCCGGAATGGTGGTATCAACGAAGCGGAAGGAGTATTCATGTGTCATGAACACTTATCGCATCGTCGATATATAATGAAAAACGATATTTTTTCCGCAATAAAGTGAGATAAACGCACATGAAGCGTGGAACACTACCCCTCAATGCCCTCCGCGCCTTCGAAGCGACAATGCGGCATGGCCAGATGAAGCTGGCTGCCGAAGAGTTGGGCGTGACCTATGGTGCCGTCAGCCGACAGGTCCGGGGGCTTGAAGAGATACTCGGCGTTTCGCTCTTTGATGGGCCACGTAACAAACTCACCCCGAGCCAGGCCGCGCGCGATCTTCAGCCTGCTCTTCAGGACGCTCTCGACCGTATTGAAGCTGCGGTGCTGCGGGTGCAGCGCAGAGACAAGCGGACGCTTGATTTGTCCTGTCTCAGCACATTCGCGATGCGTTGGCTCATCCCGCGCCTCTTTGATTTCCGCGAGACGCATCCCGGCGTCGATGTGCGTATGACCGCCGATGATGCGCCGGTCAATTTCGCGCGGGACCGCTTCGACGTTGCTATCCGAGTAGGGCCTGGCCCCTGGAACAGAGCGAATGTGACCGAATTGTTTGCGGATGAAGTCGGGCCGGTCCTCAGCCCAACTCTTCTGGAACCCTCTGGGTCGGTCATGCGGGAAAACCTGTCGGTTCTACCTCTACTTCACACGCGGACCCGGCCTGCCGCGTGGACCGAGTGGTGCAGCGCAACTGGAAATCCTATCTTGTCCGGCGGGCAGGAGTTTGAGCATTTTTACTTCATGCTGGAAGCCGCGACCGCCGGGCTCGGTGTCGCCATAGCGCCGGAGGTTCTCGTCCGAGATGATATTGCGGCTGGCCGATTGCTCGCCCCGTTCGGATTTCGGCCTTCGGGTCAGCAGTATGTCGCGCTGACGCCGGATCATCCTTCCGCTGAAGCTGTCATGTTCATAGATTGGCTTGAGTCGCAGGCGAAGGCGGACAGGTTCGGCAGCTGATCCAATATTTTTGAAAGCGGCCATTCGTGCAGTAGCGGCGAAAGCTCACTTTGTCCGCACAGCCGACATTGGCTCCTTATTGTGAACTGCCTAAAACAGCAGAGCATATCCAAGAATTAGGTACCCCTTTGAAAACACAGCTATTGTAAGGGCAAATGGGAGCGATCAGTCGAGAAGACCCGCACCGGCTGCCCCTTGAGGGTTACCTGCCAAAACGCACAACATCTGGTGAGCGCCACAGATTCGCCTTATTTCATTGGCGATTCGTTAACTATGCGACCGCGAAACTGATTGACATTTCGTCGTAACCCCTCAATATGGGGTGTGTGACCAAATCGACCGAACCCATACCACTAATGACTCCGCAGGCGTTTGAGAGCGCTGTGAAGAACTATGCCAAGATGCTGCACATGGTCAATCCGACCGTGCACTGTCTTGAGCGGATGCGCGAGCGAGACATCACGCCCCGCATGGTTCAACGCGCGATTTTGAACGGTTCGCTCAGAAAGAACCCGTGTTGGGATCGCGACTGCGCCGATTGGGTCGGCGAAATGCAAGGGGTAGCGGCAGGAGTTGAATTGGTTGTTGTGTGTGCCATCAAAGACGGCGTGATGACCGTCACGGTGGTGACGACCTACCCGGTCGGACGCACAACTTAAGCAAAGCGAGGGGCATTGGTCCGAATGAATGGGCTGATGAAAGGATGAGACATATGACCGATCAAGGATATCATTACGTTGAAAGTGGTCTGCCAAACATCTTCTTGGCGAATGGCGTGACCATGACTGAGACGCCGCGCGGCGTCGTCGTGTCCATCGAACACGCGGATGAACTGCACCATGCGATAGCTATGTCTATCGTCAGCAGACCATCTCCGATGACCAAGGATGAGTTCCGATTCCTGCGAATCGAACTCGACCTGTCGCAGCGCCTGCTTGCGGATATTCTGGACACAACTGAGAAGACGCTTGCGCGCTGGGAAACTGGGGAAACCAAAACGATTCCCGGTCCGGTTCAGAACCTGTTGAAGGCGTATTACCTCGACAGCAAGGAAGAGGGTCGGATCGCCGAGCTTTTGGCGCATCTCGCGACGCTGGACCGCAAGATCGTAAGTCTGGAGAACCGTATCTTCGAATTCGAAGGGGAAGAGTGGCACGAAGCACAAGCTTCCTAGTATTTCCCTGAAAGACAACCGTGACGCCGCCCTGCAGGGCGGCGTTTTGCGTCTAAAGCGCTCCCTTTAGTGAACTAACCGTTGTAGAGTTCTTCCTCTTCGTCCCAGCGCTCCTGTTGACGTTCCCAGTATTCCGCTTCCTGAGCCTCCCAACGCTCCTGCCTATCCTGATAGATGGCAAATATATCGTTTGCTGTAAGCTGGTACTCTTCGGCCAGATCATGCACACTTTCAGGATTGCGCGTGTAAGCCTTTCAGATCTTGTCCATCTCTTCGGCTTTGATCTCAGTTATCCGAGAAAGCGGCACATCTAGGATTTCGTGAATCTTTTTGTGCGGAACACCCTCCCATCTAAGCCGAAGAACTTCCCTTCGCACAACTTTGCGGTGCGCGAGGTAATCCCGGTGCCTCAGTTTCTTGGTCCATGCCGCTATAACAGGCTGATGATTTTCAGAAATAAAATCCGTCAACCCTTTCAGATCAAAGTCATGTCGCAGCATAATCAGAGCAAGCTCATCTGAAATTTGATGCTGTTTGTCCTTTGGTTTCACCAAGGCCAAGCTCCTTATCGTTGAGCTACAGATTTACTGATTTCGACAAGAACTCCCACCACGACACCAGCGAGTATTGCTAGCATACCTTCATTGATGGCTTCACCGGTGTTCGCCGCAGCTAACAAGGCGCGCGCAGCGGCTTCATTATCATCCGCACCAAAGGCCAGGAGAAATCCGAGTGCCGTCCTAAATGCCCCTAAGGCGACTAGCACCCAGGCTATGACCGAACCAATCCTCGTGAAAATCACTTTCTGCTCCTTATTGTTGACCTTCGGAGGTCTGCTTTGAGCCCAGAATAACCGATGCTTCAGTCAGCACCGATTTCGCCAATGCGCAGGAAATCGAACTTTGCGGAGCCATGTGATACAGACCTTTGAACGATCCAAAACCGACGATAGCGTTAGGCGCAGCGGATGTCTGCTCCAATCTTGTGTCGGTCACATATCTCGTAGAGTCTTAAGTTTCAGATCAATGGGATGCATCAACCGAGACCCCGGGCGGTTTGGTCCAGAAATGTCGCCTAAGAACTCAACCAGTGCTTGCTTGTAAGGTTCACCATCTGAGGCAATGGTCATGACACTTAAGTTGCCGTGAAAAACAATAAGCGCTGCAATGATCGACTTCATATCAGTGTTATAGTGCAACCAGAATTGGCCATCCGAAGTCTTTTTGCCTTGCTGTAATTTAGAGAAATTTGGCAGGATTCTTAGATGGGCATGGTAGGCCTCTTGACTGAGGCCAGCATTCAAATACCACTGCGTAAACAGCGTGCCATCAAGCTCTATCGGTCGCCCTGTGAGTTCTGCGAACGCAGCTAAAGCCATCTTACCTGCGAATGCGTCTAAGTGCGCCACCGTACTTGGACCATCCACTGTGACCTCGACCACATCCCTCAGCAATCCACGGCTTTTAACCCAGCACGACTTTGCCTTATTATTTGAACTGATTTCTTGATAGGCGCGAGGTGCGTACTTCTTTGCTGATGGCAGCACCTTCTTCATTTGCTCGAACTGCCATCCATCTTCCTCGAAAGGTTGGATCAATGACAGCATCTGCGCGACGGCGTCAGCTCCGCGACTTCCCTCATTGCAATCTGAACATGCGGGAAATTCCCAGCCACTTGAACGTTGTTTGTCTTTGAAAAGACCTCGTGGCGGCATGTGCTCGAGCGTGCTTGCGTGGGTATTGGGGCAATAAATGCACCGAGGGTGTGAGGAAAGGATCTCTTGCCGCCGACGACTTCTGATTTTCGCCTCTCCCACGATCAATGCTCCTGCCGCGTCCGCGTTACTAAATTGCAGAGCCGCGGAGTTTTCTATGCCTTTCGATAGCGCGACTGAGGCTTACGACTCAAGGGATAGGCCGAGGAAAATTCTGTGCCTTCCAGTCCACATGTAACCAGCGGTAGAGCAACTAAATTCTGCTTTGGGCTGTGTCAGGTCATTGGAAAGCAAACACCGAACGGCAACAAAGTCCGCGTTCCAGGCACTAACGGAGTTGCATCAATCGTCCGCATTTTTAGAATTACTATCTGCTACAGCTGCGCGCTGATTGATCAGCTCGGAGCTAATCGTCGTCCAACATTTCGTTACGAAACTTCTTGAAATCAAAATTCTCATCTAGCTCACCAAGAGCCTCAACTTTCCTTTGGATCAGTTGCATGCGCTCACGAAGGCTCTGTTTGTCACTCAGGCTGGCGAGGTGAAATTTTAGTGCGTCGCGAACGATAGCGTCATCATCGATAACGCCTGTCACTTCCCGCAGTTGTTGCACCAAGTCGTGAATTTGATTTGCAATCTTCTCTTCCATTCCCAACGCCTTGTCAGAACTCATGCAGCAGTAGGCTTGAACGGTCTTGCACCAACGACTCGTCTCCAATCGAGACCTTCAAAAAGCGCTTCAAACTGCGCTTTGCTCATGGTCATCATACCGTTTCGAAGTCTTGGCCACACGAAGCCTTTGCTCTCGATGCGCTTATACGTCATCACGAGCCCGGTTCCGTCCCAAACAATGAGTTTGAGCCGATCTGCACGTTTGGAGCGAAAAATGAACACAGCACCGCTAAAGGGGTCGAGGTCAAATTCGTTCAGCACGATAGACGCTAGACCATCCATACCTTTGCGAAAGTCCACAGGTTCGGTCGCTACGTAGAACTTAAAATTCCCGGACGGTGTAATCATACTTCGCCCTCAAATGCTCGGATCAGTGTCGCCAGTTTCCCAAGTGGGTAACTGGCGGGAAAAAGGACCTCGCAGCTACCACGCTTGAAGATGATGTTTTCTGACGCGACTGGGACAGTTTGCTCACGAGAGCTGACTTTAATCTCAGCAAACGACGGTTTGGATTTGAATTTTAACGTGGAATGCGGACCTGACGCCTTTTTCTCGGACGTTTTCTTCCACCTGGCTGCAGTCTCCTGCTTTACACCACAGGTCTTTGCTACTTCGTCAACAGATAAACGACCAGCCCTCATACGCTGTCCCATTTCATCTTTAAATTTACGGGTCCACAGACGACGGCCGTCTTTCCCAACGGGAATTGAGTAACCGTAGGCATGGAAGACGTTTTCGATTTTTTGGTCACTGGCGAGCTCACCTAAAGCTTGAGAATTCATGATGCCTGTATCCTTTTGGAGGCATCATAAACTGATCTCGTTGACCTAATCAGGTGCTAAATGTGGGGCTACATGCAACGCTTACGTTCAAGCGCCACGCGGTGCATCAGATTACGGTGCGAGGCTGTCCGGTTCGGGAGGCTTTCCGACGATCGGACGTCGGCACGCATTCTCTTTGCAAATGGATGAAGCTGATCATGAAGCTGAGAACCGGCGGCTATCCGCGACCGCTTGCTTCCACAGCGCTTCCAGCGCGGCCAACGCCAAGCGCGTTACCGATTACACTGACTCTTAATACATTGCTTTCGTTGAGGAGATATTGGTTGCGGGAGCAGGATTTGAACCTGCGACCTTCAGGTTATGAGCCTGACGAGCTACCGGGCTGCTCCATCCCGCGACACTTAGCGTTGGTCTACCGCCTATTCGGCTGCTTGAGACCGTTTGTTGGCCTATCGCTTACGCTACTTGAGACCGGGTCGTGTTCGTTTCATCGTGTTAGAGAGGTTGAGTGGGCTTTTACTAGGTTTGGCGGTGACCTACTCTCCCGGGGC
>NZ_JBQFZS010000021.1:0-12028 GCF_056542385.1 Ruegeria sp. AD2(2025) | reverse complement strand
ATTTCTTCGGGCTTTGGTCTCTTGTTTGCCATTCGTGGTCCTCCGTTTCCTAAACATAACGGTGGACCAGTTCAGTTGGGGAGGCTCAGCGGTCTGGCAATGCGCATTCATTCATGTGATTCCCAAATCATTGCTGGTGAACTGAAAAACTTTCTACGTCGGGCGGATCACGGACAACTCTTTACGAACTCTTTTTACCGAGATTGCGGCACTCGGATTCACCATCATGCCAGCAATGCGGCTGACCAACTTAGCCTGAAGCCGGGTACGCTTGATGATACGAGCTGGTTGAAATCCACCCATCACGTGTTTGCACGAAGTGCGCAGCCGTGGTTTGTTTTTCCAAGTGATGCACAGGTTTTCGATACCGTGTCTCCGGATAGATCATGGCTTACATGCAGCGGCTGAAGTGTCGCTATATTTTGCAGAGCTTCCCCCTGTCGAAACGGTAGAGCCAGATCTTCTTGGATCAGAAATGCTTGACGACGGACACAACGTTATTGCGCGGGCCTGCGGTTTCCAGCCGTTACAGAACAGCGCCGTTCCATATTGGAAGAGCCATGAAGAAATCTCCTGCGGTAGCGTTTCTCGGTTTCCCTCAAAACAGTGTTGAAAAAATCAACAAACCCGTGAAAATTCCCTAAAATCCTTTGACTGATATTCCTATTGCGGTGCCAGTCTTGGCGGACCTTTTAGGACGACGGTTGTCTGTCAAAGGACAGAACGTCAACACAGACATGCGGGTAGGTGTCGAAAGAGAGACGTGGTGCCCGCCTCTCTTCCGTGTGGGAGCAGGGTTGTCAGTTACTCTGAGAAAACGTCCCCGGAAGGGCGCGGTGTTGTCGCGGCTTCGGCGGGCAGAACCGGATAGGTCACCGTCGGCAGGACGCCAGTCAGACTGTCCAGAAACGCAACCAGTTCAGCGGCGGTTTCATCAGAAATCTCTTCACCAAGCTGGCTTTCAGCCATGATCTCAACGGCAACTTTCAGATTCCAGACTTTTCCGGAATGGAAATAGGGGGCTGTCAGGCCGACGTTGCGCAGCGGCGAGGCGCGGAAAACATATTCGTCATCGACCGTTTCGGTGACGGCAAAGCGCCCTTTGTCACCCGCGGGCAAGATATCGGCACCCGGCTTTTCGATCAGGCCGAACGGATAGTAACCGTGCCCCCCGACATTGATGCCGGAATGGCAAGTAGAACAACCCAGATCCATGAACTTCTCAAGGCCCGCCAACTGGACGTCAGACATTGCGTTATCGTCGCCGTTCAGCCAGGCATCAAAAGGTGCGGGCGTGATCAAAGTGGCCTCGAACGCTTCTATGGCCTTGGCGAAGTTGTCGAAAGTCACTGGATCGGATTCGCCCGCAAACGCCGTTTCGAACCAGTCCACGTATTGCGGCATGGATTTTAACGTGGCGATGACGTTGTCCGGCGTGTTCGCCATCTCCACTCCGGCCTGCACAGGCCCCTTCGCCTGTTCTGCCAGATCAGCAGCTCGCCCGTCCCAGAACTGCGCCTCGTTGAACACCGAATTCAAAGCCGTCGGCGCATTGCGCGGCCCCCTTTGCCACCCGTGACCAATCGAGGTCTCCAGATTGTCATCCCCGCCTGTCGCCAGATTATGGCAACTGTTGCACGAAAAGACCCCCGAGGCCGACATGCGGGGATCGAAGAAAAGCGCTTTACCCAAGTCGATCTTTGCATCCGTTATCAGGTTGTCCTTTACCGCCGGAACGGTGGACGGCAGTGGCTTGAAAGTTTCCAGCGCGGTCTCGCGCAACTCGCTGGCGATGGCCGCCTGATTGCCGATAACAAATATCGCACATGCAAGCGTCAGTTTACTGGACATTTTATTCTCCAAAGTAAGTCGCGCGTTGTTTGGATATTGAGGCAGGCGTCAATTTGATCCTTTGATTTAGATCAATTCTAATATATGGTAACTGGAATGTGTAGGGAGATCTAGGGTTAGTTATTCGCGGCCCCGCCATGGTTTGGAGAGGCCATCCGAACATTTGTACGCATAGATTTGGCTGGACCTGTCCATCGCGGATGAACAGTAGTTCCTCCGTGCAACGAGATCTGGCTTTCGGTTGTTTATCGAAATCGGAAGAAAAATGCTTCCTCGATGACGCCTACACTAGACCTTCTGGACTCTGGACCCATAGCCGATAAATAACGAGTGAGAGCCTCCCCAACTGAACTGTTCCACCGTTATGTTTAGGAAACGGAGGACTACGAATGGCAAACAAGAGATCGAAGCCCGAAGAGATTGTCTCGAAGTTACGGCAGGTTGAAGTTCTGATGGGGCAAGGCATGTCCCGTCTGGTTTTGTCGCAAACTTCTCCCCTACCTGTCAGTCAGAGTGCGTTTCTGGCAGCGCGCACTGGAACTGGACAGGAGCAGGCGGTGACGATCTCATTTAAGGGGGCGCATTTTCCGAAAGACGTGATCTTGCACGCGGTTTTCATCTACCTGCGCTACGGTTTTTCATACTGGGATCTGGAAGAAATCATGGCGGTGCGTGGCGTTGAACTGGATCATGCAACGCAGAATCGTTGGGTCGGCCGATTTGCAGGCCTCATTGCTGAAGCAGTGCGGTATAGAAAGCGTCCCGCAGACCATTCGTGGCGCATGGATGAGACATATGTGAAGGTGAAGGGAGAGTGGGTTTATCTTTACCGAGCGATCGACAAACACGGCAAGACACTAGATTTCATGTTGTCCGAGCGCCGGAATAAAGCCGCAGCGACCAGGTTCTTCGCCCGCGCGCTTGAGGTGAACGGTCAACCGCGCAAGATCGTCATTGACAAAAGTGGTGCCAATACAGCTGGGATCAAGGCGATCAACAAGATGCTCAAAAGCTATGGCTGCCCGTTCCCGATCGAAATGGTCAGGCGGAAATGCCTCACGGATGTATTTGACAAGAACTTTTTGATGCACCGCGCCCTTGTCTTTGGGTGAGCTACTGAGGTGCGACGGGCTTTGCCATCGGAGACTTCTGTTTCCACTTTTTTACGAAACTCCGGAAAACCGCTTCCGCGTGACCGACAGCTTCTCTTTCCCGATCACGTACTGATTTGAGGCTGTAGTCGGCAGCTGAGCCTTTCGTTCTTCCACCGCGGTGAGACGGGTAGCAAGCCGTCAGTTGTAGCTTTCTGAGCTTCCAATCCAACAAAGCGGGACGGCTCCAGATGTATTCTTCGCCCTTGGAGAGCATGTGCCAGATGACCACTGTCAGCTTGCGTGCTGTTGCCACCGCTGCGATTTGGTTGCCTCGCTTTTCTCTGATCCTCCGAAAGAAGGCTCTATGTGGTCCTGGCGTACGGGAGACTGACCATGCTGCTTCCAACAGCATCGCCCGCGTATGTGACCGACCCTGCTTGGTGATGCGGCCGTGATAGGCAGCTTTGTCTCCCGATTGGCGCACCCGGGGGTTGAGACCGAAATAGCTGACGAGTTTCTCCGGAGACGGGAAGCGCCCGATATCGCCAATAGCAGCCAGAACACTCAAAGCAGCGATCATGTTCACGCCGATGATTGTCATCATCTGTTTCACGCGCGGCTCCTGAAGCGCTGTTTGCGCAAGGTCTTCATCGACCTGTTTTAGCTCGAGACCGAGGCGGTCCAGCTCGTCGGCATGGCGGAGGATGACACGGCGCTGGTCTTGCGCGACAGGTTGTGACTCCAGCCACTTCCTCCCGCGCTTAGTAAAGAGAGACGCGTTGTACGGCGGGATCAAATTGGCATGCAGCACCGAATGGATGCGGTTCTTGAGGCGAGTCATCTGGGAAACAAGCTGCACCCGTTCAGCCACGACCCGACGCAGCCGTTCCGTTTCTTCATCCGGCATCCAGACTTCTGGCAGAAAGCCACTGGCGTGAAGCTTCGCCAGAACACTTGCATCGATCTTGTCGGTCTTGACTTTGGTCCAGGCGATGACACGAACGAGCAGTGGGTTTGAGATGACAACACGGCTTACAAAGGGTGACAGCAGCCGCACTATGGCCTTTGTGTTGACTGTCGCTTCCAGAACGACCTCGTCCTCTACATTCAGCCGCTCTGCAAACTTCAGGATGTGCGCTTGCTCAAGCTCGAGGCGACCGGCATCCCGGATCTTGCCATTCTCCAGGATCGCCACCTGAGCGAAAGTGCGATGGACATCAAGGGCAATTATCTTCATGATGGGCTCCTTTCCAAGGTCAGTAACCAAAGGAGCCAGCGGGCCACACGACAACTACGGATTCGCGCTCGCAGCGCAACCGGGCAAGTCGAAGGGGTGATCAGATAATAACCCGAGATCGCAGCTCATGAGATACTTCGGCCTGCCCGCCATTCGTGCTCCCAACGCCCCAATCCCGGTGGATCAATTCTAATTCACATCAAGGCCTTCAACACCTCCGATTGGAGCGTCGAGCTCATTCATGATAATAACATTATTGAACAGGATTACCGTTTTATCAAACGTAGGATCAGGCCCATGCTCGGCTTTAAATCTTTTGATTCAGCGGCATCCGCTCTCGCAGGGATTGATATGGTCAACATGATCCGAACGGGTCAATCCACCCTGGACTCCGTCCGTTTCAACAGTTTGCGCAATTGGCAGGATAATCGACTCTCCTGCTCAACCTACGTTGCCTTCCAAGAAATTTGCGACAAAACCAAATTTAGTACATGGTTGGCCTTTGGTCCATCAAGATGATGGCCTCCGGTGCTGGCGGGCGATAGGCACAAACCGCGTGTGTTGTCTGGACTAGGTTAGATTTTCAACACGCGCATCAGGAGCGTTGCGCTTGACGGATTCAATACCATTGTCGCGTGCGGACGCGCTGGGATAGCTTTCGCTTGTTCCGAAGACCTGCCCATTGCTGGCTTTCAGGTTAAACATGTATCCACCCGACTTGGTTTCCTTTCGTTCGTACCTGTTGTCATTGGGGGCATTTGTCTTCACTGACGCAATACCGTTTTCCGCACTGGCCTTTTGAACATTGCCTTCACTGGCCAGAATGATTTCGCCATTACCGGCCTTCAGCAGAAACCGGTATTCCCCAGCCTTGTCTTCGAAGATCTCAAACTGCCCAAGCATATGATCTACCTCATTATTGTTGAGCCAAAAATCAGAACGATGTTGCAGCGTTTTGCAAAGGGTCACAAGGTAAGAGTCGCAGCGACCTTGACGTGATTCCGACCGGATTCCGATACAAATAAGGACATTGTATCACAGCTATGCGACCAGTACTTTTTGATTTTGTGCATGGCGCCGTACCAGATTGCTCATCTGTTTGCCTTTAGGTGGGACGTAGCGTGCTAAAGTGGGTGAGTAGTCTGGTGACGCAATCTCTGGAAAAAGAAAGAGAATTTCTTCATATGCTTCCTCGCCGACACTCTTCAACGCCATTGGTCCTGTGAACAAGCTTTCCGTTGGTGCGCCTTCTGCAAAGACTATTTCGTGATTGTCAAACAGCACGTGTAGATATGTGACCGATTGAGTGCTGTCATCAACGAAAACACCGGGCAAGGCGACAAGCTTGTGCGCAGGTATTAGAATTTCATCATCACCGAACATCCGTTTTGCGATCGGTGACCGGACAAGCATTCGATGTTGCGGCGAAACAAGCAGGTCACGGCAGGGCAACCCATCACCCAACGCGCCCGCGTTTATCCGAATTGGCCGTAACTTGGGTTTCAATGTCAGGTCTTCAGAATTCAAACTCCGGGATCCAATCCATCGAATGCGCTGAGGTCCATCGTCTAATGTCAGGACTTCATCACCAACGCTGAGGGATTCAATGGGGCGGGGGCCATCGATCGTTTCAAGCTTCGTGCCCGCTGTAAAACATGGGACAAGTGTGTCAACATCAACGTTGGGACCGTTGTCTAGGATAGGCCCAAATGTCAACGTTGTGTTGAGTGGCGGGATCGATCCGCCAATGAAGGCAATGAAGAAACCATCTTCGGCATTGACACCGTTGCTCGTTCCATCGCCGTTGATATCGTAGTCAACAATACCAATCTCGTATGTGTTGGTGCCATCGTTGATTTGAATTGTGTAGTCCCAAAAAATCGCATTGCCCAGATACGTTTGGGTTGGGTCATTTGGAGTCTCGTTTACGACGTTGTCACCATCGACGATGGTGCCATCTATGCCGTCCGTGATGGTAATCTGGCTATAGGCGCTGATCTCAAATGTTGAGCCAAATGTACCGAAGCCTGCCGCGGCATTGGTCATTGTCGTATCGGTACGAAAGGCTCCGAAGAGGTTTATGGACATCGGCTTTTCCTGCTTTCTTTTGTGCTTTTTGTTCGCTTGTCCGCGATCGCAACACTAACGGGATCTTCGAAGAAAAAGCCGGTCAGTGAACGGCTCCACCTTACTAATCCGACCTGATTTTCAAAGGATGGTCTGCGTCTGGTTCACGGGGAAAAGGCTGACTTTCATCGCATCTCCAAGTTTTGAGGAAAATGGCACTGAGACCGTTTTTTGCAAGACTATGGAGTTCCCTAGTCCCACTTCTGGGTCAACGCGGGGAGGCGAGAAAGGAGGAGGCCCCATCAAATCCGTGATCGCGGAGACAGGACGGCCTGATTGGCGTGGTTTCTACACAATAGCGACCTTGGCCTCCAGAAATGCCGCGACTTCGTCCTCGGTTGCCTTGCGTAATTTATGGGCCCTTGGGCATCTCTTCGGGACAAGGCCCGTCGCAACAGAGCTCCCTTTCCAATAGAGCACATGCGCTTCGCCGTTAATCGGGATCATGGTTACGTTGAGGGTTTCGCCAGCAGGGTTTTGAACCGTGGGGCAGGTTTGTCCGTCGCGCCATTGGGACAGCTTGAGCGCCCGAAAATCGCAGCCGTCCTGCGCCAGATTGCGCATCCGGTCATTTTCGTTCCAAAACACTTCCATATTCTTAGGGTCCTTTCCCCAATTCTGCTTCTGGCAACTATTGTTGGCACCGCCTGCCGGTACAAGCCAAAGACCATGTCACTCACGGATCTTTGTTTGATGTAGCAAAGCCGTCGACTGCCGAGACGTTTTAAGCTTTAGGTTTGGGGGGGCCTCACTGGCGTTAGCGGTGTCCCAATTGGGCAGGGGGTTATCGACTACGGCCGCAACTGACACTTCGGGATAGGGGATTACTTGCATCATTTAACACATTCGTCTTCAAGGTTCAGTTTCATTTCGATTAAAACCCGCTGAAGACGGGCTATTTCCTTCAGCAAACGCTTGGCCTCGGTCACTGTAATGACTCCGTCTTCAATCGACACTTGGTATTCGGCTATCAGTAAGCCGAACCTCCGGCTCAACGCGATAACATCTGAATGCACACCTCCAGAACGCGGGCCGATCGAGTTGTGCCCACTATATGAGAGTTTGATATTTTTCAGATCGGCCAATGCCGAAGTTACATGCGGATAACTAGCAGAGCTTTCGAGCTGTACGATTGTGTCAAGGGGCATGAACCGATCTACGTGCTCGGCATTGTCGGAGTAATACCGGCCTAGTGTTGCTTTGGACTTGCAAGTGGTTTCACATGCGATTGTGAGACCAACATCTTTAACCAGAGCTTCCGTGTGTTTCTTGAGATAAGATTCGATGTTCACCATGTTTCTGTTCACTCTGATTAGGAAACGGTCTAGGCCACGGAAACTGCTGCAGTTGTCAAGTAGTCTCTCCGGTTAGTCTCGGGTTGAATTCAAACGGGTTCTGAACAAGACTATGGGACGCAGAAGAACACCGATTTTGGTGAACCTGCAGCGCCCCCTTCCAGGGGGGTGGAGGGGAGCGCTGCTTAGGCCGAGGACGGCTTGCTTACGAGTGAGTGGCCCGTGTGTGTTCACGGTACCGGTGATACCCCCTTGGAGGGGTGCAAGTGCTTCCTCAGCCGAGTGTTTTGTTTTAGCTCCAACCATGGCAACATCTTGTGCAGAGGAAATTTCACCGAGTTTTCACTAATCTTAAATATTCGAAAGGTTTTGACCTTTTGTTCCGTTGGTGATCGAGCGAGAACAAGAAGCTACTCACTTTTTGAACAGCGTCCGTGATCTTCGGTTGCCGTCGCCCCATGAGTGGATAACTCGTAGATCATGATTAGAATGTGTAGCGCCTAGGCCCAGACCTCGTCACTTGATATGAATGAATGTCACTCCATCCAGTCCATGTGCAACTGAGGCCATGCCTTATGCGCCTTGAACAATCAGGCAAGCTTCCGAGAGATCCCGGTTCTGGAAGACTTGAACTTCTTCTCTGGATACAACCGATGTGCATTTAAACTCTGTTTCTTCGGCATGAGCAACAGACGCACACATCGTCGTAGTTAAGTGTATTGCTCTATTTGTCATGGAATTTCCTTATGTTCCAGAAACGGCTTACGTGTTTGTTTGGGTTGCCGAATGCCCGGTGCGGAGTTTTCGTGCAATGTGCACTCAAGCGGCTATCGGGGTCCGCTCAAATCTCATTCGAACCCTTAGGCCCGGCTCATTGTCTTCTGCGATGATTGTTGCTCCATGGCGTATTGCAACCGCTTTCGCGAGCGCCAGACCCAACCCGTTTCCAACCTCGGATCGAGCGGCATCCACTCTGTAAAAGGCATCAAAGATCTTGCTGATCTGTGGTTTGGGAACTCCTGGTCCATTGTCAGTCACGATCAGTTCCACAGAATCAGATGTCGCCACCAGAGATACCCTGATCCACGAGCCCGATGGACAATACCGAAGCGCGTTGTTCACCAGGTTGACCAGCACCTGTTTAAGCATGCTTTCATCGCCGCGGATCAAGACAGTATCCGTGTTGAAATCCGCCGACAGAGCCTTGTCTTCATCTTCGGCCACCGGGAAGTAGGTTTCCACAATATCTTCTACCAACGCAGTTAGATTAACTGTCGAAAAGTGGTCCTGACGCCCACTGCCCTCAATCCGCGATATTCTCAGGATCGTGTCGAAGACGGCACTCAAACGCTTCAGTTCGCATTCCAGTTCGTTGAGCTTTGGTCTCGGGTCTCCGCCATACTCAACTTCGCTAAACACCTGCTGCAGTGCCAGAAACGCATGAGACAGGGGTCTCTTCAAATCGTGGGCAATTGTGACGGCCGTTGTTTGGGTACTGATAAGCAGGCTCGACAATCTGTCCAGATGGTGGTTCATCAGGCGGGAAACCCGGTCTATCTGGTCATTCGCGCTGGAAACCGGCAGCCGAATATCGGTGTTCCCCTGCGACACTAGATCGAGAGCGTGTTCGATCCGTTTGAGTTTGCGATAGCTCTGAGAGCTGACGTAATAGCCCAGCCCCAAAACAGTGGCAGTTGCCGAAAGCGTTAATAGCAATAGCCCTTCCGAAAGCACTGTTAATGCCTGATTGAGTGATGTCAGGCTACGTGCGACGATCGTGCGATAGCCAAGGTACTCGGAAGCGCGAAGTAGATATACAGGATCAGCCCCACCAATCTCCACGAAATCCGGATCCACTTCGTGCCAGCCATTCGTTTCGGGTGTTTTAGCGATTGATCCCGCAAGCACGGCATTGTGTTTGTCGAACAAGGCGATCATATGAAGCGCTGTCCGGTGAGGGTTGTTCAGGTGTTCGATTGCCCGCTGGACCGCTTCTGCTCCACCGTCCAGTAGAATTTCATGGAGTAGAGTTTCTTCTTCAAGAATTTGCTGCTCAAGATTGGAGCGGAGCTCGTCTTCCAGCGCTATATAGGCTGCGTAGCCAAAAACAGCAGTGATGATCCAGACCACCAAAGCTGCGTAACAAGCCGTCCGGAACGGGGCGCCGGAAAATATATTAGCGCGGTGCATGGAGGCTGTACCCAACATTTCGAGATGTGTGCAGAAGAGGCGTCTCAAAGGGCTTGTCAATCTTTGCCCTAAGCCGGCTGATGTAAGTCTCAATCACAGTTGAATTTGGGTCAAAGTTGTAGTCCCAGACCTGCTCCAGAAGCATAGTACGTGTCACGATCCGCCCGGAATTCCGCATCAGTACTTCCAGTAGTGAAAACTCGCGAGGTAACAAGTCTATTGTCAAATCCTGCCGTTTCACGACCCTGTTAAGCAGGTTCATCGATAAGTCGTGGACGTGAATCTCAGTCGTAGCTACGCCTGCAGAGCGTCGCTTGATAATGCTGTGCAAACGCGCCAAAAGCTCCGAAAAATGAAAGGGCTTAACCAGATAGTCGTCCGCTCCCTCGGTAAGCCCCTCAACTCTGTTCTCAACATCTCCAATCGATGTCAGGAACAAAACCGGCGTTTGCTTTCGGGCAGCCCGCAGCGCCTTTAGAATTGAAAGCCCATCCATTCCTGGTAACATTCGATCAAGAATGATTGCATCACATTCATTGTAAAGGCAGTAAGACAGCGCATCTCGACCATCTTCGTACCACTCTACGCTGAAGCCATTTTCTTGCAAGCCTGAACTGACAAAGTCAGCGATCTTCCTGTCATCTTCAGCAAACAGTATTTTCATTTTCACACCTTCAGCATCACTGTTGTTTTCGTCGCACAGAGTTACCGAACTCGCCGTCAAATGGATCCAACCATATCCAGAAGGCCGGATCCACTTAGCAACGGACGCGGATCAAAGGCTCAGCGTTTCTTCGACCGCTTTGACTTGCAGTCGTGCCAATCCTAAGTTTGCAGCCTTTTTATCCAGTGCGACATACACAAATATGTTGGGGCTCTTTTCCAACGGGCGAACCAGGTGAAACTGTTTGCCCAGTGTGATCAGAATGTCTTCGATTGTATCGTTGAGTTTCAGTGCCTCCATTGCTTGCAGCTTTGCACGGACAACTTCAACATTCGCGGCACCTGCAGTTTCCAAATCGAACTTGGAACCGCCTTCTGAGACAAGTATAAGGCCGGTTTCACTGTCGACCAGACACGCCCCCAGAATACCTTTGATTTCACTTAGTTTAGAGATGTCCAACGACATGATTAGCTCCTTTATTGCCATGGAAAAGTTGATTTGATCCGACCCAGGTGTTTGATCGTCTGGGTAGGTCTCAGCGTTTGCGGGCGGAATGGTGATGATGTGTCTTTGAATCAGGCCAAATCGTTTGTTCAACCTGCCAATCACAGAGGAAACATCACCCTTGGGCTTCAACATTTGCTATCCAATTCTCGCTGAGACGATTGACTTATGGCATTCATCGAGTGATTGGCCACATCCCAAGGATTGGGTGCGAAGAAACAATTGATCGACCAGCCCATCCTCCAGTCTGGGAAGAGCTCTGGTTTTCTGAACCGGACGGCGCTTATGATTTGATCGCAATCTAGAAAGGGGGGAGTCAGGGCTCTGACAACGATTGCGAACATTGCTCAGAAGCTTCACAATCGTCATAACGGCCAAGAAAAAACTTGGTGTACTCGGGACCGGAATGGCTAATGTAGCTTCAGAACTTATAAGGAACACCGTCCACATATGTCCTGCTTCATAGATGACACTCGCCAACCCGAATAACACTAAGCTCAACATAAGACCCAACCTCAGCACTCATTGATCTGTTGAGCTTTAGAGTATGGGTTTTTTTCAACAGCTTTTCGGGTTACTTAAATATCTGAAAGGTAATGAGCATCTAGGTTCCGAGCTTGTGGCTTAGTTGCATCCACTGTCTGACCGGTAGCAAATTCAAAATCGTTCCGCACATCCGTCGTAGGTTTCGCCAGGTTGTTGTCGTTGACACATCCAGTCATAGTGTTCATCAGCTGCAGGCTCGTGACAGCGCCGTTTCTACGGGTGTTTTGGATTCCTGCTGCCTGCCAGAATGGGCGGCGAGGCCCCGCTCTCCAGACATCCAGCCGCCGAGCGGAAGGTTATGCAGCACCAGCGCACGAAGGCCAAGGGAAAGCTCGATCCGCATCGCGCCTTCTTTGACGAGGCGATCGAGCAGATCGGCGCCATCCGGATGCTTTAACTGGCATTTGCCTTGCATGACGCAGTTGGCGTGCGCGCGCATGGCCGAACGCGGTGTGTGAGTCGACGCTGCCACTCTCAACAGATGGGTTGGCAAATATGCACCAATGGTTGCTACGCGAGC
>NZ_JBQFZS010000020.1:0-23214 GCF_056542385.1 Ruegeria sp. AD2(2025) | reverse complement strand
CCAAGGAAGAAGGCGGTCGTCACACCCCGTTCTTTGCGAACTACCGTCCGCAGTTCTACTTCCGGACCACGGACGTGACCGGCACCGTGACCCTGGCGGCTGGCACCGAGATGGTTATGCCCGGCGACAACGTCGGCTTCACCGTCGAGCTGATCGCGCCCATCGCGATGGAAGACGGCCTGCGCTTCGCCATCCGCGAAGGCGGCCGCACCGTCGGCGCCGGCGTTGTGTCGAAAATCATCGAGTAAGTCGCGCAAGCGAATGATCAGACGGAAAGGGCGTCCCTAGGGACGCCCTTTTTTGTTTGAAAATCATTTCTGCAGAGTTTGAGATTATTCGTCGAATAATCTCGGACCCAATCGGTGAAACAGGGGAGGCCATTTTAGCTTCCATGCCAGACAGCCTTGCCAACTGTCTTCGGCAACTGGTGGCAGGTTGTCAGAAAATGCAGCTACCGCTGCCAACAATGGTAGATTTCCCTCAGGATACTGGAGTAATTGAGGCTGTTTTGCCATCATTTTTACGCATTTTGCGTTCAATGTGCCCAAGTAAAAGGAGCGAGAAACGTACCATAATCCGAATAAGGGGTTTGCAGTTGGACTTGGTCAACAACATTTGGGCGGCGTTCGCGGGCGCATTTATGGGCTTTGAATCTCGTCTTGCGGTGCTCTACCTGTGCTGCACGGTTTTGATGGTTTACGCCATTTGGATGTTCCGGGGGCGCCCTTCAAGTTTCGTGCGCTTTCTGCTGCCGCGCGAGGTTTACCTTCATCGGTCGAATATCGTCGACATACAGCTCTTTGTTCTCAATTTGCTACTGGGAGCTGTCGGGCTATTCGGCGCTGTTCTTTTCATACCGGTTGTCGCGAACTTTATGCTGGATCAACTGATATCTTTGCAAGATGCCCCGTTTCAGCCCATGGCAATGTCGTGGGGTCGAAGTGCGGCAGCGACCCTGATCATAATTCTCGTCACGGATTTCTGCAAATATTGCACGCACTATCTACATCACGAAAATAAGATATTGTGGCCATTTCACTCCGTGCATCACTCAGCCGAGGTTATGACGCCCATAACTGTCAGCAGGAACCATCCGGTCTATTTGTTGATCCGGAACATTATCATTAGCGTCGGCTTGGGCGTGGCTCAGGCGCTGGCTTTGTTTCTGCTGATCGGCAAGATTGATCTGTTGACCATCGGCGGTGCCAATGCGGGTTACTTCCTGTTCAACCTGCTGGGCGCGAACCTTCGACATAGCCATGTTTGGCTGAGCTATGGGCCAGTGATTGAGCACATCTTCATTTCCCCTGCGCAACATCAGATTCATCACTCCAGAGCCAAGAAACACTTCAACAAAAATTATGGCGAAGTCTTTGCCATTTGGGACTGGATGTTTGGGACACTCTACATTCCGAAGGGCCGTGAAGCACTGGAATTTGGACTGGCGGACGCCAGTGGCAGGCCGATCGAACAACCTCATGGGACGTTAAAAGACGCATTTTTCAGCCCCTTTGTAGAAAGCTTCGAGGAGGCGACGGGGATCGAGTTCAAAACCGCGCCGCAAGATGCTTCCGCCCGGCGAAAATAGCGAAATGGCACGCGGTTTGTCCCTCTGGTTGGATGTCATGCGGGTTGCCGCGACCTTGACCGTAGTTCTGTCCCATTTCGCGTACCCCCGGTTTACCGGGGGTCGCTACGCCTTTCTGCGGGATTGGAACGTCGGCAGCGACGCCGTCATCGTTTTCTTTGTGATCTCAGGGTGTGTCATCGCATATGCGGCAGATCGTGATCGTACCGCTTCGCGGTTCGCTTTCAATCGCATGACGCGGCTGCTCTCGGTTATGATACCCGCCCTGATCCTGACGCTGCTTTTTGATACATGTGGCTATTGGATCGACCCGCAGGCGTATCCCGCAGATTTCTACAAACCGCATCCGATGGGCGAGTTCTTGCTGCGTGGACTAACTTTTTCGAATGAATGGTCCGGGTTCGGACGTCTACGTCTGGGTACAAATGGTCCGCTATGGTCTCTAAGCTACGAGGCGGCCTACTACATCCTTTTCGGCTGCGCCCTTTTCACTCGGGGTACTGCGCGCGTCGCGATACTATTTACCGCTGCTGCAGTTGTAGGGCTGAATATCCTGCTGTTGATGCCCGCTTGGTTGCTCGGAGTTGTGCTCTGGCGCTGGTTAAGTTCCGGCGGCCCGGGGAAGATGAATTGCCAAATTGGCTGGGTCTTGGTCCTCTTAGCGCCTCTGGGCTATTTGGCCGGGCATCTTCTCGGCATTCCTGAGTTTTTGGCCAGCGCGACCGCCGAGGCATTGGGGGCTACGGACGCCCGCTCGGTTCTCGGGTTCTCGGATGAGTTTCTGTGGAATCTCATGATCGGTCTGTGCTCCTTCATGTTTGTGGCAGGCATTGCCATTCTCAATCCGAAAAATCTGCCAGGCGCGAGACAGGTGCGTTGGCTAGCTGGTGCCAGCTTTTCAATCTACGTGACACATTACCCGGCGCTGCATCTATTTGACGCGGCACTGGTGGACTTCGTCGGCAGAGACCTAGTACTTCTGTTCGGCTCACTTTCAGTTGGTATCGTCTTTGCCCGCTGCTTTGAGCGACCGATAAAACAGATTCGGCGATGGGTGCATGAGGTGGCAATGACGTGCAACCCACGGGGGGATCGGGCTGCTAACTAAGTTATTCCGAACGTCGAAGCCATCAGGGAAATCCACCGGGTGGCAGATTTGAGTTTACCTCTTGCCACATGCCGTTTCCCCCTGTAGTACGCGCGAGTTCTCAACAAGAACGTCAAGGCGGGATGATTCCCGCCTTTTGGGTTCGATGAGGGTTGGCGATGCGCGTCTGTCCTCCTCTCAACCTCAACGCCTGATAAAAGGCTGTATCTATGCAAAGCCAAAATATCCGTATTCGGCTGAAGGCATTTGACTATCGCGTTCTGGATGCCAGCACGCAAGAGATCGTCAATACTGCCAAGCGGACCGGCGCGAACGTGCGCGGCCCGATCCCGCTGCCGAACAAGATTGAGAAGTTTACGGTTCTCCGTGGCCCTCACGTTGACAAGAAATCCCGCGACCAGTTCGAGATCCGCACGCACAAGCGTCTGCTCGACATCGTTGATCCGACCCCCCAGACCGTTGACGCGCTGATGAAGCTCGACCTCGCTGCTGGTGTGGACGTCGAGATCAAGCTGCAGTCGTAATCGGAGGGTATGAGAATGCGCTCTGGTATTATCGCAAAAAAAGTTGGCATGACCCGCCTGTTCATGGAAGACGG
The DNA here is from genome assembly GCF_056542385.1 of Ruegeria sp. AD2(2025). Classification (NCBI taxonomy): domain Bacteria; kingdom Pseudomonadati; phylum Pseudomonadota; class Alphaproteobacteria; order Rhodobacterales; family Roseobacteraceae; genus Ruegeria; species Ruegeria sp. AD2(2025). Next base: position 19,920 of record NZ_JBQFZS010000020.1, on the reverse strand, counting down.
CAAGCAGATCCCTGTGACCGTTCTTCACCTGGACAACCTGCAGGTTGTTGCACAGCGCACCGCTGACAAAGACGGCTACACCGCCGTTCAGCTGGGCGCCGGTGCTGCCAAGGCAAAACGCACCTCGAAAGCCATGCGCGGTCACTATGCCGCTGCCAAGGTTGAGCCCAAGCGTAAGCTGGCCGAGTTCCGCGTCTCCGAAGATGGCCTGATCGATGTGGGCGCCGAGATTTCGGCAGAACACTTCCTGGAAGGTCAGAAAGTTGACGTTTCGGGTACCTCGATCGGTAAAGGCTTTGCCGGTGCGATGAAGCGTTGGAACTTTGGTGGTCTGCGCGCCTCGCACGGTGTTTCGATCAGCCACCGTTCGCACGGTTCGACCGGTCAGTGTCAGGACCCGGGCAAGGTGTTCAAGGGCAAGAAGATGGCCGGTCACATGGGTGCTGCCCGTGTAACCACGCAGAACCTGGAAGTCGTCAAAACCGACGCCGACCGGAACCTGGTCTTCATCAAAGGCGCCGTTCCCGGACCGAAATCGGGCTGGGTCACCGTCAAGGACGCCGTGAAGAAGAAAGCACCGGAAGGCCTGCCTTTCCCGGCTGCTGTGAAATCGGCTGCAACCGAAGCACCTGCGGAAGAAGCTCCCGCGGAAGGTGGTGAAGCATGAAACTTGATGTAATCAAACTGGACGGCGGCAAGGCCGGTGACATCGAGCTGAACGCCGATCTGTTCGGCCTGGAACCGCGCGCGGACATTCTGCACCGTGTGGTCCGTTGGCAGCGTAACAACGCACAGGCTGGTACCCACAAGGTCAAGACCCGCTCGGAAACCAGCTACTCGACCAAGAAGATCTATCGCCAGAAGGGCACCGGTGGCGCACGCCATGGTGACCGTAACGCGCCGATCTTCCGTGGTGGTGGTATCTACAAAGGCCCCGTCGTGCGTTCGCACGGCCACGACCTGCCCAAGAAGTTCCGCAAGCTTGGCCTGCGTCACGCTCTGTCGGCCAAAGCCAAGGCAGGTGAGCTGGTTGTGATCGAGAGTGCCGAAGCCGAAGGCAAGACCGCCGCTCTGGCCAAACAGGTTGCAAACCTGGGCTGGAAACGCGCTCTGGTCATCGACGGCGCGACCGTGAACGAAGGGTTCCTGAAAGCGTCCAAAAACATCGAAGGTCTGGATATCCTGCCGTCGATGGGCGCAAACGTCTATGACATCCTCAAGCGTGACACTCTGGTGCTCACCAAAGCGGCTGTCGAAGCACTGGAGGCTCGTCTGAAATGAGCGCGAAGGCAGAACACTACGACGTGATCCGCAAGCCGGTCATCACCGAAAAGTCGACCATGGCGTCCGAAAACGGCGCGGTTGTCTTTGAAGTGGCGATCGACAGCAACAAGCCGCAGATCAAAGAGGCCGTTGAGGCGCTGTTTGGTGTGAAGGTCAAAGCGGTGAACACCACCGTGACCAAAGGCAAAGTCAAGCGGTTCCGCGGCCAGTTGGGTCGCCGGAAAGACGTCAAAAAAGCATATGTGACCCTGGAAGAGGGCAACACAATCGACGTGAGCACCGGTCTTTGATCCGACGCTTACTGCGAGCATTCACGGCCTCGGCGGTTCAACCCGCCGGGGCCGATTTCGTTTCAGACCCTGAAACGGTGCGTGCGCAGGTGCTTGAGAAGATGCGGGCGTTTAGTGCTGAGCCTTATTTTGAGATCGCCGATGAAAAGCTGGGGCTGCTGTCGGTCTTTGATGATCTGAAATACGACCGGGCGGATGTGGACATGATCTCTCCGGCGATGCGCAAGCATGTGGTCGGCAAGCTTGGTCCGCTGGGGTTCCGCCAGACCTCCGGCACGGTGTTGGAGCACGCCAAGGCCGATATGCGCGTGCACATCCCCAAGTTCCACGCCCTCGGCGCGTCGCCTTTCGACATCGCGCGCTATACTGACAAACGCCCGAAGGACTACTGCCTGCTGACGCCCACGCAGGTGGCCTGCCAGTACGTGGATCACTATGAGTTGGACGACGCGGTGCAGCGGATCGAGGCATTGATTGCGAAGCACCCGATCAACCTGCTCAAACTGGCGGATTATCTGGAAGGCAAACCCAAACACCGCGCCTTTCGCGAGGTGCTGGGGCATATCAAGCTCAAGCAGCGGATCGCGGTGGAGTCCGAGCCGCTGTGCCGCAGGCGGTCTTTGGGGTGAGCGCTTGGTTTAGGATTAGGAACTTGTATTTATTGGGGTTCGAGACATGGTTCGGAGAGTTGTTTTGAGGTTCTTATTTTCGATTTGGCCGATATTGTTTGTTGTATTGGCCACCAGTCTTCTCGCTCAAGAAGACCAAATAGCGGTCGCCTCTAGAAACGAAGTTTCAGCCGCAGCAAATGAGGTTGCCGAACTCGCATCAGTTCTGGAAGAAGACCTGCTTGCAAGGATTTCTGTCGCCGAAGGTTGGGTTTGCGAAAGAAGCTACCAAGAAGAGGCTTCCCACGTCGCAGCGCTCCGTGCGATACCCATGGTTTTGCTGAAATGCAGCAAGGGGCATCAGGTTCTTTCTGCGAATTTTGCTCTCGAATCTAGTCATTCAAAGTTGCTTTGTGACGTTATCGAGTCGAAGCAAATGGGGATTGCCGATGGGCGAGTAAAACCTGATCTGTTTCGATTCTATGGGAACGGCACGTGGAGCTTGATGCGGGTGTCTGTGGACTTGCAAGGGTGTTATCGAGATGAGCTTGCGTTTTGGGCAAGTGGTTTGCGTGACCAAAACGCGTTAGACGTGGGTTTCGATCTAATAGACGAGTTTGGCGAAGCAATACTCGAAATGACGATTGCTGATATAATAACCTCTGAGACCTACGCTCTACATCAAGGCGCTATGCAGAGGTTTGTCGGTTCGTTGAAAGCTCAATCTGATGCACTGTCAAACAACATTCCATTTCTGGAATCGAACAAGGCACATGAAGTTCGCCAACATCCATCTGTTTCAGCGCCGCAGGGATTCTCTATTCTGATGATGGACCTTGTAGTTAGTCCGGCTGCAAGCACAACACTCAACATAGATGGATGCAGCGTACTGATTGATTTGATCGCCGGCGAACAGTCCATTCGTGAAAAAAACTGGATTGGAGCCGGTGGGGCAGATGGACGAAAAAACGGCGCGTATCTGCGGATTAAAACAGATAGGCTCGACGGTCGAGAAAGATTGGATGGGACGGGTGTTGAGGTTCTTGTAGACGATCGCGTAGTGGTCAGGATCTTAGTTCCGGGGGGCAAGCCTTGCGAAAGTAATCCCGATATAGTCAGGGAGCTTTTCGACCAGATATCCCAAAACGACTTCAGTTCATTCGGTTTTGATTAGGTGAAGTTCAACCTAGCTGGGGATTGCCGATAAACCCTATAGACACCCACCCCCAACCCTGTTAAACGCTCCCAATCTTGCGGCCTCGGATTCGTTCCGGGGCCTCTGATATTTGTAACCGGGGACCTTCGGGGCCCTATACCCTTGGCACCTACGGGGGCCTATCACATAGCGGGGCAACGCCTCGCACTTGCTAAACGGAAGACAGAAAGCATGGCACTCAAGTCGTACAAGCCGACGACGCCGGGCCAGCGCGGGCTGGTGCTGATCGACCGTTCGGAGCTTTGGAAAGGACGTCCGGTCAAGTCTCTCACTGAGGGTTTGACCAAATCGGGCGGCCGGAACAACACCGGACGGATCACTTCACGCCGCCGCGGCGGTGGCGCAAAGCGTCTCTACCGGATCGTTGACTTCAAACGGAACAAATTTGATGTCGCGGCAACCGTCGAGCGGATCGAATATGACCCGAACCGGACCGCATTCATCGCACTGGTAAAATACGAAGACGGCGAGCAGGCATATATCCTGGCTCCGCAGCGTCTGGCTGTTGGTGACAAAGTCGTGGCATCCGCCAAGGCTGACATCAAGCCGGGCAACGCAATGCCGTTCTCGGGCATGCCCATCGGTACCATCGTCCACAACATCGAGATGAAGCCTGGCAAAGGCGGTCAGATCGCACGTGCGGCCGGTACATACGCCCAGTTCGTTGGTCGCGATGGCGGCTACGCTCAGATCCGTCTGAGCTCGGGCGAGCTGCGCATGGTCCGTCAGGAATGCATGGCCACCGTTGGTGCCGTGTCCAACCCCGACAACTCGAACCAGAACCTCGGTAAAGCCGGTCGTATGCGCCACAAGGGCGTTCGTCCGTCGGTTCGTGGTGTTGCAATGAACCCGATCGATCACCCGCACGGTGGTGGTGAAGGTCGTACCTCGGGTGGCCGTACACCGGTTACGCCGTGGGGTAAGGACACCAAGGGTAAGCGTACCCGCAACAAGAACAAAGCGTCCCAGAAGCTGATCATCCGCTCGCGGCACGCCAAGAAGAAGGGACGTTAATCCATGTCTCGCTCTGTTTGGAAGGGTCCTTTCGTCGATGCTTACGTGCTGAAAAAAGCCGAAGCAGCGCGCGAGTCGGGCCGCAACGAAGTCATCAAAATCTGGTCGCGTCGTTCCACCATTCTGCCCCAGTTCGTGGGTCTGACCTTTGGTGTGTACAACGGCCAGAAGCATATCCCCGTAAACGTCTCGGAAGACATGATCGGTCAGAAGTTCGGTGAATACTCGCCGACCCGGACCTATTATGGCCACGCCGCAGACAAAAAAGCGAAGCGGAAGTAAGTCATGGGCAAGGAAAAGAACCCCCGCCGCGTGGCTGAAAACGAAGCAATGGCGAAAACCCGCATGCTTCGCACCAGCCCGCAGAAACTGAACCTGGTTGCGCAAATGATCCGCGGCAAGAAAGTCGAGAAGGCTCTGACCGACCTGACTTTCTCGAACAAGCGTGTCGCGCAGGACGTCAAAAAGTGCCTGCAATCCGCAATCGCGAATGCCGAAAACAACCACAACCTGGACGTTGACGAGCTGATCGTCGCCGAAGCATGGGTTGGCAAGAACCTGGTCATGAAGCGCGGTCGTCCGCGTGCCCGTGGCCGTTTCGGCAAGATCATGAAGCCGTTCTCGGAGATCACCATCAAGGTGCGTCAAGTTGAGGAGCAAGCCTAATGGGTCATAAAGTCAATCCGATCGGCATGCGCCTGCAGGTCAACCGCACCTGGGACAGCCGCTGGTACGCCGACACCAAGGACTACGGTGATCTTCTGCTGGAAGACCTCAAGATCCGTGAGTTCATCAACAAAGAGTGCAAGCAGGCCGGTGTTGCCCGTGTGATCATCGAACGTCCGCATAAAAAATGCCGCGTTACGATCCACACAGCTCGTCCCGGTGTCATCATCGGCAAGAAAGGTGCAGACATCGAAGTTCTGCGCAAAAAGCTTGCGCGGATGACCGACAGCGAACTGCACCTGAACATCGTCGAAGTGCGCAAGCCCGAGCTTGACGCGCAGCTGGTTGCCGAGTCCATCGCTCAGCAGCTGGAACGTCGTGTTTCGTTCCGCCGCGCAATGAAGCGGTCGGTTCAGAACGCCATGCGCATGGGCGCCCTGGGTATCCGGGTGAACGTCGCTGGTCGTCTGGGCGGCGCCGAAATCGCACGGACCGAGTGGTACCGCGAAGGCCGCGTGCCTCTGCACACTCTGCGTGCCGACATCGATTACGCACATGCCGAAGCGATGACTCCTTACGGGATCATCGGGATCAAGGTCTGGATCTTCAAAGGTGAGATCATGGAGCACGATCCGCAGGCACGTGACCGTAAAGCACAGGAACTCCAGGACGGCCCTGCACCTCGTGGTGCTGGTGGCGGTCGTCGCTAAGGAGGGAAAGATATGCTTCAACCAAAGCGTACTAAATTCCGCAAGATGCACAAAGGCCGGATCAAGGGTCTCGCCAAAGGCGGCTCTGATCTGAACTTTGGCACCTACGGCCTGAAAGCTCTTGAGCCTGAGCGTGTAACCGCACGCCAGATCGAAGCTGCACGTCGTGCCATGACGCGTCACATGAAGCGTCAGGGCCGCGTCTGGATCCGCATCTTCCCCGACACTCCGGTCACTGCAAAGCCGATCGAAGTTCGTATGGGTAAAGGTAAAGGTTCGGTCGACCGCTGGGCCTGCAAGGTCAAGCCTGGCCGCGTGATGTTCGAGATCGACGGCGTCAATGACGACATCGCCCGCGAGGCCCTGCGCCTGGCCGCGATGAAGCTGCCGATCAAGACCCGCGTTGTGATCCGCGAAGACTGGTAAGGCGGTGGGGTAAAACCCCGCCCTACAATTTGAAGCCCCCGTCGGGACACCGACGGGGGTTTTTCTTTTGGGTCGACCTCTTGTGATCTGCCAGCCGGTCAAAACAGTCGACGTCTCACTGCGTCGCCCCTACGTTAGCCTGCAGGAATGGGAGGGTCCTATGGTCCAGCTACGCAAAAAGATGTTCGTCAAAGAAGTCATAACCACCGACCAACTGGGCCAGCCATGCGAGCCGATCAGCCGGGTTGCGGCGCTGGCCGTGATACAGAACCCTCTGGCCGGGCGTCATGCGGATGATCTGTCCGAGCTGTTCGAGATCGGAGCCCTTCTGGGCCCGGACCTTGTGGCTGATGCGCTGTCGCAACTGGACGGTGCGCCGGTATCCTACGGTAAGGCAGCGATCATCGGTGTGAACGGCGATCTTGAACAGGGCGGAGCGGTGATCCACCCCAAACTAGGTGCTTCCATGCGTGCGGCGGCCGGTGGAGGTGAGGCGGTCATACCCTCAAATGCCAAACTGGGCGCACCGGGTTGCGCGATTGATCTGCCGCTGGGGCACAAGGACAATCCCTGGTCGTTTGACCATTTCGATACGATGACGCTGAACATTCCGGACGCGCCGAAACCGGATGAGATCGTGCTGTGCCTTGCTTATGCCGATGGCGGCCGTCCGATCCCGCGCTGTGGCAAAGGGCCCGTCAAAAGCTAATCGGCTGGCCTTGCCGAAAGGGCTGGGGTATGCCCGGCCCATGGCACAGATTGAATCACTCTTCGTTACCCGTCTCTATCGCGCAGCTTTGTCCGAGTTCGATCCCAAGATCGATGCGGAGGAACTGGAAAGTTCTTGCCTTGTCATTGCCGAGGATGACGAGGCCGGGCAGGAATGGTGCGAAGAGAACGGCTATCCCGGTTATACCAGCTATGCCTCGCTGACCGATCTGCCCTGGCGCTTCCCGATCTTCGCCGATCTGGTTGCGGCGCTGGATCAGCACGTCGCGGCCTTTGCCAAGGATCTGGAATTCGATCTGGGCGAGGGCGAGCTAAAGCTGGAGGACCTCTGGATCAACATCCTGCCCGAAGGCGGAATGCACTCCAGCCACCTGCACCCGCACAGCGTGATCTCGGGCACGACCTATGTGTCCATGCCCGAGGGGGCGAGTGCGCTGAAACTGGAGGACCCGCGTTCTGGACGCATGATGGCCGCGCCGACGCGGCTGAAAGGCGGGCGGCGGGATTTGCAGCCGTTCATCTATATGAAGCCGCAGGTGGGCGACGTCCTGCTTTGGGAAAGCTGGCTGCGCCACGAGGTGCCGATGAATATGGCCGAGGATGAGCGGATTTCGGTGAGCTTCAACTATAAGTGGGAGTGAGCCCCGGCCCGCACAGCGGCAATCGCTCCGGTGTAGCGATTGAGGGGCGAACGGGCGGAGCCCCACCAAGTTTCGCGGTAGTTTTAGACCTAGTCGACGCTACCATTGAAATTCATCAAAAATAATTGGTGGGCCAAAATAGTCAGCTGAAAGTGAAAACGACAGCTTGTCTCGATCATGTTGAATTCTGATCGTTGCCTTTCTCTCCTCATTACGAAACTTGTCTCCGAATATGGTCGGATTACTCGGATCAAACGTACCAACCCAATTGCTTGACTTGGTAAGTCTCAAGTTTATCCATTTCTCGATTTCGGCGATGTTTTCAGATGATCTTTCTATCTCTGGATACGTGGTGCTATTGCACCGAAAAACTCCGTATTCGTCGAACGGAAAGTTGAAGACCTGCAATCGTGCACTTTGGTCAGGTGCCAGAATCTCAAAGCGTTTATTTTTGTCGAATGTAGATGGAAGGGGAGCTAACAACTCTAAATCTCGAGTTTCGAAGTAGCCAAGGCATGTCTCAGCAACCCAAACAAATGAATTGCTTCTGTCGTAAGGTTGCCAAGGAACCGTCGAATACCCTGGGTCCTCGAATCTATTACCGGTCGAATATCTGGCGGTGTCTTCAGCGGAAGCGCGAATGCAAAGAGCGCCTAATGCAAAAATCAACTTGATAAGGGCTATGAAGTGTAACTTCGGTTTTCTCAAATTCATTCGGTTGTCTCTGTAATGCCGGCCTTGAAAACTTGCCTTGGATAGTGTGGCAAGTGTCTTGCATCGCATCAACCCTGTTGTCCCAAACTTCCTCTTGCCACCCACCCCCCAAACCCTTATACGGCGGCATCCTGCGGTCTCCCGGCGTTGTCGGGCGATTCGTATGTCTATCATTCATCCACCAGGTCAAAGGTGACCCGTGTACGGGGCCTTCTGGTGTTTTGAGCAAAGGAAAAAGGCGATGAACGCCCAAGAACTGCGTGACAAGACCCCGGACCAGCTCCGCGAGGAACTGGCCAACCTGAAGAAAGAAAGCTTTAACCTGCGCTTTCAACAGGCAACCGGTCAGCTGGAAAACACAGCCGGCATCAAAGCGGCCCGCCGCAATGCTGCCCGCGTCAAAACCATCCTGAACGAAAAGGCCGCTGCTGCGGCATCCGAGGAGTAATCAGATGCCCAAGCGTATCCTGTCCGGAGTAGTAACCAGCGACGCCAACGAGCAGACCGTGACCGTTTCGGTCGAACGCCGCTTCAAGCACCCGCTGCTGCACAAAACCGTTCGTAAGTCCAAGAAATACCGGGCTCATGACGAAAAGAACGCCTTCAAGGTCGGTGACACTGTACGCATCATCGAATGCGCGCCGAAATCGAAGACGAAACGTTGGGAGGTTCTGGAGGCGTAAGCCCCCGGGATTTTCCATTTGTCGAAACCCTGGGGGATTTAACGAGACCAGCCCCCACAGGTCGGGAGAAACCACATGATCCAGATGCAGACCAATCTGGATGTCGCTGACAACTCCGGCGCACGCCGAGTTCAGTGCATCAAGGTCCTGGGTGGTTCCAAGCGTAAATACGCCTCCGTCGGCGACATCATTGTCGTCTCGGTGAAGGAAGCCATCCCGCGCGGCCGCGTAAAGAAAGGGGACGTCCGCAAGGCCGTCGTCGTACGCACCGCCAAAGAAGTCCGTCGCGAAGACGGCACCGCGATCCGTTTCGATCGCAATGCCGCCGTCATCCTGAACAACAACAACGAGCCCGTCGGTACCCGTATCTTTGGCCCCGTTGTTCGCGAGCTGCGCGGCAAGAACTTCATGAAAATCATCTCGCTGGCTCCGGAGGTGCTGTAATCATGGCTGCTAAACTCCGCAAAGGCGACAAGGTCGTCGTGCTGGCCGGCAAGGACAAGGGCAAAGAGGGAACCATTTCCTCGGTTGACCCCAAAGCCGGTAAAGCTGTTGTCGATGGCATCAACATCGCCATCCGCCACACCCGCCAGACCCAGAACAGCCAGGGTGGCCGCCTGCCTCAGGCAAACCCGATCGAGCTGTCGAACCTGGCTCTGCTGGACAAGAACGGCAAAGCAACCCGCGTTGGCTTCCGCATGGAAGGTGACAAAAAGGTCCGCTTCGCCAAGACCACAGGGGACGTGATCGATGCTTGATACCGCAACCTACACCCCGCGTCTGAAAGCTCAGTACGTTGAAACCATCCGTGCCGCTCTGAAAGAAGAGTTCGGCTACAAGAACGACATGAAGCTGCCCAAGCTGGAAAAAATCGTTCTGAACATCGGTTGTGGTGCTGAGGCTGTCAAAGACTCGAAGAAAGCGAAAGCTGCTGTCGAGGATCTGACTGCGATTGCCGGTCAACAGGCCGTTGCAACCAAGGCGAAAAAGTCGATTGCGGGTTTCCGCGTCCGTGAAGACATGCCGCTGGGTGCCAAAGTCACCCTGCGCGGCGACCGGATGTACGAATTCCTGGATCGTCTGATCACCATCGCGATGCCGCGTGTTCGTGACTTCCGCGGTGTGAAGCCGTCTTTCGATGGTCGTGGCAACTTTGCCATGGGCATGAAAGAGCACATCGTGTTCCCCGAGATTGACTTCGACAAGGTCGATGAAGTCTGGGGCCTGGACATCGTAATCACCACCACAGCGAACACCGACGCTGAAGCAAAGGCACTGTTGAAAGCGTTCAACATGCCGTTCAACGCGTAAGCGCCGGGAGGATTGAGACATGGCTAAAAAAGCAATGATCGAACGCGAGAAAAAGCGCGAACGCCTGGTGGCCAAATATGCCGCAAAGCGTGCCGAGCTGAAAGAAATCGCGAATGACGAGAGCAAGCCGATGGAAGAGCGTTTCAAAGCGCGTCTGAAACTGGCGAAACTGCCGCGCAACAGCTCGGCTACCCGTCTGCACAACCGCTGTCAGCTGACCGGTCGTCCCCACGCTTACTACCGTAAGCTGAAGGTCAGCCGTATCGCGCTGCGCGAGCTGGGTTCTGCTGGTCAGATCCCCGGCATGGTGAAATCGAGCTGGTAAGGGAGACATAGATATGAATGATCCTATCGGCGATATGCTCACCCGTATCCGCAACGCGCAAATGCGCGGCAAGTCCACCGTTTCCACCCCCGCATCAAAGCTGCGCGGTTGGGTTCTGGACGTGCTGGCGGACGAAGGTTACATCCGTGGCTACGAGGCGACGACCGGTGAAAACGGTCATCCGGCCATCGAAATCAGCCTGAAATACTACGAAGGCACCCCTGTCATTCGCGAACTCAAGCGGGTTTCCAAACCTGGTCGTCGCGTGTACATGGGCGTCAATGACATCCCGCAGGTCCGTCAGGGTCTGGGCGTGTCGATTGTCAGCACTCCGAAAGGTGTGATGTCGGACGCAAACGCTCGCTCCAACAATGTTGGCGGCGAAGTGCTCTGCACCGTCTTCTAAGGAGGTCTGCAATGTCTCGTATTGGTAAAAAACCGGTCGAGCTGCCCAGCGGCGTTTCCGCCTCTGTGTCGGGTCAGACCATCGAAGTGAAAGGTCCGAAAGGCACCCGCAGCTTCACCGCAACCGATGACGTCACGCTGTCGGTCGAAGACAACGTTGTGCAAATCAACCCTCGTGGCATGTCCAAGCGTGCCCGCCAGCAGTGGGGCATGAGCCGCACCATGGTTGCCAATCTGGTAACCGGTGTGACCGAAGGCTTCAAAAAAGAGCTGGAGATCCAGGGTGTTGGTTACCGGGCTCAGATGCAGGGCAACACCCTGAAGCTGAACCTGGGCTACAGCCACGATGTTGATTTCGTTGCTCCGGAAGGTGTCACCATCACCGCGCCGAAGCAGACCGAGATCGTTGTGGAAGGTATCGACCAGCAGCAGGTGGGCGAAGTCGCGGCCAAAATCCGCGAATGGCGCCGTCCCGAGCCGTACAAAGGCAAGGGCATCCGCTACAAGGGCGAGTTCATCTTCCGCAAGGAAGGCAAGAAGAAGTAAGGACGCAAACAATGGCAAACAGCAAAAGAACCCTGTTTCTGAAGCGCCGCCTGCGCGTTCGGAACAAACTTCGCAAAGTCAACGCGGGCCGCGTACGCCTGTCGGTTCACCGTTCGAACAAGAACATCAGCGTTCAGCTGATCGACGATGTTCGTGGCGTGACCCTGGCCTCGGCCTCGACCCTGGAAAAAGATCTGGGCGTCGTTGGCAAGAACAACGTCGAAGCGGCCACCAAAGTGGGCGCGGCCATCGCCGAGCGTGCCAAGAAGGCAGGCGTCGAAGAGGCCTATTTCGATCGTGGTGGCTTCCTGTTCCACGGCAAGGTGAAGGCAGTAGCCGACGCCGCGCGTGAAGGTGGTCTGAAGATCTGATGTGGCGATGGGTGCAAGCACCCATCCTACATGACCAAGAACCGTAGGATGGGTGCTCGCACCCATCTTGCTTTGAAGGCGGACCATGTCCGCCTCGATGATCGGGGGGCTTCCAGCCCACTTCGATTGAAGAAAACGGCGTCACAACGCCACATGAGAAAAGGGATGCCAAATGGCAGAACGTGAAAACCGTCGGGGCCGTGGCCGCGACCGTGAAGAAGCACCGGAATTTGCAGATCGTCTGGTCGCAATCAACCGCGTGTCGAAAACCGTAAAAGGTGGTAAGCGCTTTGGCTTCGCCGCTCTGGTGGTTGTCGGCGATCAGAAAGGCCGCGTCGGCTTTGGCAAGGGTAAAGCGAAAGAAGTACCCGAGGCCATCCGTAAGGCGACCGAACAAGCCAAGCGTCAGATGATCCGCGTGCAACTGCGCGAAGGCCGGACTCTGCACCACGACATCGAAGGCCGTCACGGCGCTGGTAAAGTGGTTATGCGCACCGCGCCTGAAGGTACCGGTATCATCGCCGGTGGTCCGATGCGTGCCGTGTTCGAAATGCTGGGCGTCAAGGACGTTGTGTCCAAATCGCTGGGCTCTCAGAACCCGTACAACATGATCCGCGCCACCATCAACGGCCTGCAGAAAGAGCAGAGCCCGCGTTCGGTTGCCGCACGTCGTGGTAAAAAAGTTGCCGACATCCTGCCCAAGCGGGACGAAGCACCGGCTGAAGCCGAAGCGTAAGGAGAGCGAGTCATGGCAAAAACCATCGTCGTCAAGCAGATCGGTTCCCCGATCCGCCGCCCCGCCGAACAGCGCGCAACCCTGATCGGTCTGGGCCTGAACAAGATGCACAAAACCCGTGAACTGGAAGATACGCCTTCGGTCCGCGGCATGGTCAACAAGATCCCGCATCTGGTTGAGATCATCGAAGAGCGCGGCTAAGCGCAGCTACGAGAAAGTCCTGAAACGCCTCCGACCCAGGTCGGGGGCGTTTTGTTTTGGCCTGCCATTTTGATGCTCGCAAGGCTGCAGAGCAGGGCGCAAGAGGTTTCTTTCAAAGAAACCTCCCCTGAAACTTTGAAAGTTTCAGTTTCGGCATCGTGGTGAGGCGGGAACTTTCGGCACCCCGCTCCCGGGGGATAGGTCGTGTCATCGACCCGAGGCGCGAGCGGCTATTCCCCAATCGGCTGCACGGCCCGCCGATACAGGTGCCATGTGGTGTGCCCAAGGATCGGCAGGGTGAAGATCAGGCCCAGAAACGCCGGAACCAGCGACAGCAGCATCGTGACCGAGATGATCCCCGCCCAGCCCAGCATGACCACCGGACTTTCCGCCACCACCCGCAGCGAGGTCAGCATAGCCGAGACGAAATTCGTCTCGCGCTCCAGCAGCATCGGCATGGCGATCACCGTGACCGAAAACAGCACCGCCGACAGGAACGCGCCGACGCAGGTGCCGACCGCCAGAAACGCCCAGCCCTGCGGCGTGAAGAACACGGTGTTCAGAAACCCGTCAAAATCCGAGAACGAGGCGTTTTGCAGGATGATCGCCAGCCACAGCCGGATCTGGTAGATCCACACCCAGAAAATGAACAGGGTGACAAAGGCCATCCAGCCCATCTCGCGTTTGCGCTGATCGGCCATGACGGTCAGGATGTCGGCCCAGCCAAAGGGCGTTCCGTCCTGCAGCCGCCGGGACATCTCATATAGCCCCGCCGCCGCAAACGGTGCGATCAGCGGAAAGCCCACGATGGCGGGAATGATCATCCAGATCTTGCCAAGCCAGACCAGACACCAGACAAACAGGATGCCGAAGATAGCGTAGAACAGGCCGAAAAAACCGCTTAGCACCGGGCGGGCCAGAAAATCGGCAAACCCGGCCTTCAGCGCGGCCGAGATATCCTCGGCGCTGATCCGGTTGACCTCGGGCACGGCCGGTTGCTGCGGCGTCAGGTTGTCCGGCTGTGGCGGACCTGAGGTCGTGGATGTCATGGCGCAGCCCTCCCGCATGCATGGCCACAGCCCGGTTGGCCCGACGCTGAGATGGCCTTACACGTAAATCTGCAGCAGCCACGCCATAAGAGCAAGGCCCGCCAAGCGCCTATCGCACCGGCCTGCGGGGCAGGGCCGCCGCCAGCAGGATGGCCCAGCCCAGCATCCCCTGCCCGTGGGCGCTCAGCGTGGGGCGGTATGAGAAGACCAGCATCTGCAACGGCCTGAACGGCTCGCGCGGGGGCCAGATCACCCATTGAAGCGGCAGGTCGGGGATGATCATGCGGTAATAGGTGTAGTAAATCTGCGGCGACAGCCACACGAACAGCCAGAACAGGGCAAGGCCCCCCAAGACCCGCGCCCAAAGCGGCCCGCGGCGCAGCAGCCGCCGTGCAAGAGCCACCATCAGGACAAAAAGACCAAGGCTCAGCGCGGCAAGCCCCACCTGTCCCCAGCCGGTCAAATCGAAAAAGGAATCCTGACGGTACATCTCTGCCCCCGCGGGTCCCGAACGCAAAAACCGCCCACATCGGCGGGCGGCTTTCCAGATCCTGCGACCGATAACTTAGCTCAGCGGTGCGACCGCCAAAATCACCGTAAACTGCTCACAATAAATATACAGCTCGTTGTATTTCGAAGTGTCGATCCCGGCGGGAATCTTGAACGATGCCTCGCCCTTCTTGACGGTCAGCTTGTCGTGAATCTTGGACCCCTCGGCATAGCTTTCACCATTGCCGAACCCGATCTTGATATCGGGCGGGTTCTTGCCCGGGTCAAAGACATAGTCGCCCTGCAGCGTAACGGTATCCCCGGTCACGGTCACCGTGCCCTTGACGTTATACCCACGACGGCCCGACAGGCTGCCGGTGCGTTTCTTGTCTCCGGCAAAGGCGGCGGGCGCTCCCAGCGAAAGCGCGGCGGCCGACGCAAGCCCCAGCTTCACGAAGTGACGGCGTTTGAGTGTCATGACGAATGTCCTGTCTGATGATGCATGAAAGATGCTGCGCAGACTACGGGGCCGCTGCCAACTCACATCGCGTCGAGGGAATTTGAGATTCTGAAACAAATGGGGTGGTGGGTTTGGGGGAAGAGGAGGTGGAGGGCCCGGCCAGTCCGGTGATCCGCAGGTCTGCTTTCCGAATTTGGGCCAACGTGGTGAATGTGACGCGATCAGTAAATGTCGGCGCTTACCCCGGCGCGGTCAAAAAGCTAAAAACCTATTGGCATCCCGGAGAATTTCGATCACCTTTGGATTGAGTAGCGTGGGGCCACAGATGCGAGTTCTATTGATTAATCCGCCTTACCGGGCCGTGACCAGCAAGCTTGGCGTTGGCGAGCAAGTACCGCTGGGACTTTTGTCGATTGGCGGGCCGATTGTCGATGCCGGCCACGAGGCAAAGCTGATTGATGCCGAGGTGCGGCACATGAAAATCGGCGAGATTGTTTCAGAAGCCGTGGTCTGGAAGCCAGACGTGATCTTGACGGGCCACTCAGGTTCGACGCCTGCGCACCTTACGGCCATGCGGATGTCGCGCGCGTTGAAAGGTGCTCTTGCGCAAGTGCCCATTATCTATGGCGGTGTCCATCCGACATATCATGCCGAAGAAATCCTTCAGGAAGAACAGCAGATCGATATTCTGGTGCGCGGCGAAGGCGAAACCACGATTGTCGATTTGCTGAATGCAATCGAAACGGGGAAGGATCTGGCAGGTGTCGCCGGAATAGCGGTGCGAAAAGGCGGGCAGCCAGTTCTGACGCCGACGCCCCAGCCGATCCACGATCTGGATGCATTCCGGGTCGGTTGGGAGTTGATTGAAGATTGGGACCTGTACCGATGCTGGGGGCTTGGCCGGTCTGCGCTGGTCCAACTGTCGCGCGGTTGCCCGCATCTTTGTTCCTATTGCGGGCAAAGGGGGTTCTGGACCAGACAGCGCTACCGGACGCCAGAGCGGTTGGCCGAGGAGATTGCGTGGCTTCACAAAGAACATGACGTCCGGTTCGTGGATCTTGCCGACGAAAACCCCACCACATCAAAAAAGAAGCTCCGACGTTTCTTGGAAGCCCTCATCTCGCATGACTTGGACGTTAAGCTCTTTGCGACTTTGCGGGCCGACGACATTGTCCGCGACGCAGATATACTGCACCTTTACAAGAAGGCTGGGTTCGAGTGTTTTCTGATGGGAATGGAAACCACTGACGCCGAGACGCAGGCTCTGATCCGCAAAGGTTCGACGGTTGCGAAGGATCGCGAGGCCGTGCGCCTGCTCCGCGAACACGGGATTATCTCGATGATGGGGCACGTTGTCGGCTTCGAGGAAGAAACCGACAAGGATTACTGGAACGCGCTTCGTCAAATCCTGTTCTACGACCCGGACCTTATCAACGCCATGTATGTGACCCCGCATCGGTGGACACCGTTCTATGCGGAAATCGCAGGCCGTGGTGTCATACAACCCGACCTGTCCAAGTGGGATTACCGGCATCAGGTTCTGTCGACACCACATATTCCGGCTTGGCGTGTATTTCTTTGGGTTAAGCTGACTGAGATGTTTGTCTCGTTGCGACCTCGGGCGCTGATCCGTATCATGCTGCACAAGGACCGCTCCATTCGTCGCGCGCTGCGCTGGTGTTTCTGGCGTTCTGGTTTGGTCTGGCTCGATGAAGTTCTGGATTTTTTGTTCAGAGACCGTCGGTTGAAGCACCCCGTTCCACTCAGGGATCTGCGCGGGCATCCTGAGCCAGAGAAAGAATACGTACTTTCACGGTCGCGTGCGAGATCAGCACGCGGTCAAAACGCGGCCTGACCAGCAATCATTCATGTCTGCCACTGGCGTTCGTCATTGATCGGCCTGTCCGATAACGGCTGTAGTTCGCAATTGCTTTGTGGTCGGCAACGGAGTTGTGCCTTGTTGTGATCGGATATCTGATACCCCCTGCAGAAGACGAGCGAACAGGCTCCCACCAAAAAAGGACCCGCAGCGCAGCCCCCGTCTTCGCCCCCCCCGCGCAAGCGTCAGATGATCCGGATCGCCCCTGTCATATGCGGGTGGAACACGCAGAAATAGGTAAGCTCCATTCCGGCCTCGACGGTGATCTCGGCGCTTTCGCCCTGTTTCAGCTTTTGCGTGTCCCAGCTCAGGTCATTGGCCGAGGCGGTATGCGGGGCGATGTCCTGATTGGTCCAGCGGATGGTGTCTCCGACCCGCGCCTCGATCAGTGCGGGCTCGTAGGTGAAGCTTTTGATCGCCACCTCATGCACCGTCGGGCCGTCAGCCGCGCGCGCGCCAAGGGGCAGGGCGGTGGCCCAGGCCACCGCGCCGCCCAAAGCCGTCCGGCGTGAGATCGCGCGCCGCATCAGTTCAGCGACTCGACCATCACCTCGGCATGACCCTCATGCGCCTTGAATATCTCAAGGCCCTGTTCGAACAGCGCCTTCACCTCGGCATTGTCGATATTGGGGATCATGGTGTTTTCGACCAGCTCGTTCACCGCCTGGTGATAGGCCAGTTCGTTGGCGGCATAAGCGGCGTCAAACTCGGCCCCGCGCAGTTGCGACAGGTTGTCGATGATCTTCTCGGCGTTTTCGTTCAGGGTCTGGCTGAACGCATTGTCTTGCGCAGTGGCCCCCAGCTTTTCCAGCAGCCCAAGTGCTGCGGCGTTCACCGCCGTATGGTCGCGGATCATGGTGTTGGCGAATTCGTGGATGTCGGGGTTTTCGGACAGAGCCAGCGCCAGATGCGCATAACGGATGTCGATATTGTCGGCGGTATAGGCGATATGGGCGTATTCCAGATCGCTCATATCAGCGAGTTCCTGAGCGGACGCCTGCGCGCCCGTCATGGCAACGGCGACGGCAAGGGCAGAGATCAGTTTGTGCATTTTGGGAAACTCCTCGGAAGGCATTCATAAGGCCCTCAGTATTGTCGTTCCCGAATTTGAGCCCAGACCGGGGCGTTCAGAATCTGACTCAGATCGTCCGGAACGCAGAACGGAAAAGCAGCCCCCGATCCGCTGGATGGGTGGTTTCAAAATTGTACATTTCGGAAGATCCGCCCCCGGGCGGTGGTACAAATCGAACAATTCGCGGTTTACGTTACAATCCCGTCGCTCAATCGTGACGCCCGTTACCTTGGCCCTGTGTTATGAGCGGACTACCTCTAGATCGAGGCAGACTGTTTACGGAGACTTACATGGCGCACCGCTGGACCAACACTTTGACACATGCCGACGTCACCCCAAGGGCGGCGTTTCTGAACCGGCGGCAGGTGATGGCCGGGCTGGCAGGTGTGGGGCTGGCGGGTCTGGCGCGACCCGGCGCGGCGGCGGGAACGCCCGAGCCGAACACGTGGGAAGAGATCACCTCGTACAACAACTATTATGAGTTCGGCACCCGCAAGGATGACCCTGCGAAATACGCGCATACGCTGGTGACCGAACCGTGGAGCGTCACCATCGACGGGTTGGTCGACCGCCCCGGAGACTATGATTTCAAGGACATTCTGTCCGAAATGACCATCGAAGAACGCATCTATCGCTTTCGCTGTGTCGAGGCGTGGTCAATGGTCGTGCCCTGGAACGGGTTCGAACTGGCCGACCTTTTGAACATGGCGGGTGTGCAAGAAGGTGCGAAATATGTCGCCTTCGAAACCGCCTATCGCCCCGACGAAATGCCCGGCGTCGCCTATCCGGTGCTGGAGTGGCCCTATCGTGAAGGGCTGCGTCTGGACGAGGCGATGCACCCGCTGACCCTTATCGCGACGGGCATCTACGGCAAGACGATCCCGAACCAGAACGGCGCCCCTCTGCGCCTGGTTGTGCCTTGGAAATATGGGTTCAAGTCCATCAAATCCATCGTACGCATCACCCTGACGGATACCCAACCGCCCACCAGTTGGAACATGGCGGGACCGCGGGAATACGGTTTCTACAGCAACGTGAATCCCAACGTGGACCACCCGCGCTGGTCGCAGGCCTCCGAGCGCATGATCGGCGGCGGCCTGTTCGCCAAGCGTGTGCCGACCCTGATGTTCAACGGCTACGAAGACGAGGTCGCGGGCCTTTACGAAGGTATGGATTTGGCCGAAAACTACTGAGATCATGCAACGCCTCAACGACATCCTGCGCCGGATCCCTGTCTGGGCCGTCTACGCGCTGGGCGCGCTGCCCGCGCCGTGGCTGTTCTATCTGGGCATGACCGGCGGCCTCGGAGTCGAACCGATCGAAGCGCTGGAACATCAGTTTGGCGAGCTGGCCTTGCAGCTTCTGATTCTGGGCCTGGCGATTTCGCCGTTGCGGCGCTTTACGGGGCTGAACCTGATGAAGTTCCGCCGCGCCATAGGTGTGCTGACTTTCGCATATGTATCGCTGCATTTGCTGGTCTGGCTGGTGCTGGATGTGCAAATCCCCAGCCAGATATGGGCCGACATCGTCAAGCGGCCCTATGTCACGGTGGGTATGGCGGGGTTCGTCCTGATGCTGCCGCTGGCGGTCACCTCGAACAACTGGTCGGTACGCCGTCTGGGCCCGCGATGGCGCAAGGTCCATCGCTTGACCTATGTGGCGGCGATTCTGGGGGCTTTGCATTACGTGATGCTGGCGAAGGGCTTTCAGATTGAGCCGCTGATCTATCTGGCGATCATTCTGGGCCTTCTGTCCCTGCGGCTGCCGGTGCCAGCTGCGCTGTTCCGGTCCCGACAAGCCGATTCCGCCTGACTCGCAGCCGAGTCTGTGGGTAACTGTGTGAATAAGCCATCTGCTGCGCAATTTGGCCGCCGAAAGTGCTGCTGATTGTGAGGTGGATCATAGTGATGATCTTTTAAGATTTTGATTTATAATATAAAAACAGAAAAACAGAGTTTTTTCACCAATTTTCGTTTTTTCCGCTTGCGGCTTCCCGGCGATATACTTAGAACGCCCTTCACCGGCGCTGCTGAGGTGCTGGAGCTTACCGGAGACGGTGGCTGGACTGGCCGGAGAGACGGTTGAGACGCATCGG
>NZ_JBQFZS010000019.1:0-24097 GCF_056542385.1 Ruegeria sp. AD2(2025) | reverse complement strand
ACACCTAGCGGTTCCTACCTTCACGTAGGTGTCTACGTGAAAGGAACAAACGGAACACGCTGTCTATGCTCGGCCAATGAAACCAGCTCATCAACCACGCTGAGAAAATGGGGGGCATTGTTATGTGCCTCCCAGCCCGCTTCATCGACATAAAGCTCATAGATGAAGAATGACAAAGGATCGGTAGGTGAGCGGTAAGGCACAAAGAACTTCACGCCCTCTTCAGCCATAGTTGGTTCAATCAGGCCTTGCAGGATTTCCGCTACAGCATCCCCTTTGCCTTCCTTGGCAACAATGTTGATGGCGACGGCGAAACCTTCATTCAGGTTTTTGGCGGTTGGATTGGTGTAACTCATGATTGCTTAGCTCCGGCTGGTCAGCAGACGCAGGCCTGCAAAGGCGAAGAAGGTGCCCAGAACGCCTTGAATGACGCGCCTAGCTGATCCGTAGATACGAACCATGACTGGAGTGGAAAATGCCACTGCATAAAGAACATGGATCACAATCGACATGATAAATGTGCCGATAACGATGGCAGCGCCAACCCAGAGGGGCGCACCTTCCTGCAAACCAAGCGAGATAATGGCGATCCATGCCAAAGCGGCTTTTGGGTTGGTCATCTGGATGATGTAGCCGCGCTGGAAATACCCGAATGGCGTTCGCCGTCCACCAGCCAATTCCGTGGTTTCTATGCCATGCTTTGAAGCTGCTGACTTGAAGGATTTATAAGCCAACCAAAGCAGATACAGGCCCCCGAAGATTTTTATCAGGAGGAGCGCCGAAGCATAGGTTGCCAGAATGGCAGAAAGCCCGAACACGGTCAGCAACGCCCATGTAAACGACCCAACTGCAACGCCCAGGGCAAGCGAAACCCCAGATTGGCGGTTGACGCCCATTGATGTTCCGATCACGGCAAGAATGTTGGGGCCTGGGCTAGCGATGCCCAAGAGAAAGGCCGAATAGGCCAGAAGAACGCCGGGGAGATAGGTGCTGAAATCGTGCATGGTTTGCCTCAAACCAATTCATATGTTCATACTATGTTCTCTATCAGGGATTTGAGCAACAGTTTGTTTACGTGCTTTTAAATCGATCCCCGTTAGCCGTCCAACGCCCTGTGCACGGCTGCTTGGCAATGCAACTCTGTCGTTGAGAAAGCCGGGATCGGAGACTCTCCGGGCGCAAGAAGCAACGGGATTTCGGTGCATGCCAACGCAACGCAGTCGGCACCACGTTCGGCCAAGGATGAAATGACCTGATTATACCCCTCTCGCGTTTCGTCTAGAAAGCGGTTCTGTACCAACTCTTGGTAGATGCTGTCGTGGATAAACTGCTTTTCAGATTCATTTGGGATGACCGCATCTACGCCACTATGCGCCAAAACATCGGGATAGAAATCTCCCTCCATTGTTTTGCGAACGCCCAGGAGTGCAACCTTGCTTAATCCCTTGGCGGTGATCGCCTCGGCCGTGACCTGAGCGATATGCAGAAACGGGATGTCGAGATCAGGCTGAAGGTCTGGCACAAAGCGGTGAACATCGTTGCAGGTTATGACAATGAAGTCCGCGCCAGCAGCTTGCAGAGATTGCGCTGATCGCCTGATCTGCGCACAAGCGGCTGCTTCATCCTGCCGGTCAATAACGGCTTCGACATACTCTTGACGATTCACACTTTCCAAAACGATGCGCGCTGAAGTCACTCCCCCTGCAACCTCTTGTGTGATTTCATTGATGCGCTTGTAATATTCGGCGGTTGAAACCCAGCTTAACCCACCAATCAGGCCAATCTTTTTCATGTCTTTCCTCGTTCACGTAACACATTTTCCTAGCGGCTCATGCAACTAACTCTTTGTACGAATGAACCACTTGGCCAAAGTGATGCTCCCACAACCTGACGCCAAGCTGCCCGGATCGATCCAGGCTTGAACCGACAACAGCATCGGCGACGATGGTTGGATGCAAACCAGCGTCAAACAGCGCAAATCCGGCCGCCAAAACACAGGTTTCCGCTTGAATGCCGCAAACCAGAACACGATCCGGGTCGAAACTCCTGAGCAACTCTATGGCTTCGGGCGTTGGTCGGTACCCATGTTTGATCACCACATGATCTGCCGCGACCAGAGATTGATCGTTCTTCGCAGGATGCCAACCGAGCTGTCTTTGAAACGGGACGATGCCTTCGTCATGGCGTTCGACGGTCGCGACTGACGGAAAGGACGCTGAAAGAATGCTTGCTCTCTCAACCAGCCAGGCAGGCGGTTCAAAGCAAGGTTGAACATCGACGATCAGCAGCGCCTGTTTCATTGATTTCATCCCTAAAAATGGGTTCCTCTTACGCAGGGTCAGTCTCAGTATGTGTTTGCAGCTTTGCGTCCAGCTCAGCAATCTGATCTTGCGACCAAACACAGATCCCCGCATCGCGCAACGCCGTCGCGGTTGTTCCCATTCCGGAAATCCTGGTTCCCGAGAATGTGCCGTCATAGATGAAGCTTGATCCGCATGATGGTGAACCGTCCGTCAGGACAGCGTGAAGGCATCCATACAGCTTTGCCAGTTCGACTGTTTTGTCGGCTGCCTCAATATACAAACTCGTCACATCACCACCTGATTTTTCGAAGATACGGGCGTCTCCATTGAGTACATCTTTACCCTGCTTGTGAAGCAGGGGGCTTTGGCCGATTCCGGTTATTTCAGCAGGTGGTCGCGGTGTCGGAAAACCGACTGCCACTTCAGGACAAAATGGAATGATGCGGCCCTCATGCCGCCAGCGAGCAAGAATTTCAGCGTGATCAGTTTTCTTTTCCGTTCCGTTGTAGCGGACAGGCTGGCCAAGCAGGCATGAGGAAACAAGAATGCGGTCCATGAAATCAGTTCGACGGAATAGCGCGATAGCCTTTGACTATCATTCCAACCCCCACTCCGAACAGACCGAGGCCGCTGAGAACCTCGACATTCAGCCAGCGGGACGTCGCCTTGCGTACCGCGTGCATCGCCAGCAACGCATAGCCAAGAATTGAAACGGCGTCGAGGACCAGAAAGATGGCCCCGTAGACCACGCTCTGAAGCAGGATGTTGTGATCCGGTGAGATGAAGCTCGGGAACAGCGCCACGAAAAACACGATGGCCTTGGGGTTGGTCACACATGCGAAGAACCCCGCCCAGAAGGTGACGCGGTGGTTGGTGGCCGCTGGCGCTTTGACTGGATGGCGAGAGGCCCTGAAGGACTGGATGCTCATGTAGATGATGAAGGCACCGCCCGCAATTTGCAGGAATGGCAGAACTGTTTCAGAGATCGCGATCAGGGTTGCCAGCCCCCAGACCGCGACGCTGATGTGAACCACCGTACCTAGGGCATCGCCAGCCACGGTGATTGTCGCCGCCTTCGTCCCATGGCGCACAGCCTGAGCCGAGGCAAAGGCCACAGATGGTCCCGGTACAGCGACAAACAGTAAGGTCGTAGTCACAAATGCGGCGAACAGAAACGGGTCCATATCATCCCTTTCAAAAAATGAGCAGCTTCAAAGGAGTACTGGTTTCACGCTATTTGGCGAGCGTCTGGTGCGCAAGGCAGGCCTTTACAGCCCGACCTTCGATGGTAGGGTGCTCTTGCCTATCCATGTGCGGCTAGGGTTCCGCTGATTTATCAGGTCTGGACCGAGCGCCGTTATGAGCCCGTGTACGGGCGGACACCTTAAAGACGAGAAAGCTAGGGGGGATGGACGGGCGTGCTTACGCACGTCTGCTTGAAACTCGTCTTTGAGGTAAAATACATGTCCATCCTTGGCTTCGCGCTCGTCCTGACAGCCGCATTCTGTCATGCAACCTGGAACTTCTTCGTCAAACGCATCAATGCCGGGTCGGAGCTGGTCTGGCTGTTCTCGGTCCTGTCGGTGGTGATCTACCTGCCGCTGGCGGTCTGGATCGGGGCGGGTATTCCGTTGTTCGATGCCACACAAATGTTCTTCATCGCGGGCAGCGCGGCCCTGCATCTGGGATATTTCCTGCTGTTGCAGATCGGTTATCGAAAGGGAGACCTGTCGCTGGTCTATCCGACGGCACGAGCCACCGGGCCGCTGCTTTCCACCTGTTTTGCTGTGCTGTTTCTGGGCGAACAGATCACGCCGCAGATCGCCACAGGCGGCGCGGTCATCATCTTTGGTGTCCTGATGCTGACAGGCGGGTTTCGCCGATCCAGTGGCAGTGCTTTGCCCTCGCTCGGTTTCGGTCTGGTGGCCGGTCTGTTCATCGGAAGCTACACGGCATGGGATGCCTATGCGGTCTCGGCGCTGATGATCCCGCCGTTACTCTTGGATTACGTGTCCAGCGTGGGCAGAACGGTACTATTGGCCCCGCTGGCCCTGCGCCACCGCACATTGGTTCGGGACATATGGAAGCAGCACAAATGGGGTGTGCTGGCCATCGCGGTATTTAATCCGCTTGCCTATATTCTGGTCCTCATCGCGCTGACGTTCACCCCGGTCGTCTTCGTCGCTCCGATCCGTGAGCTGAGCGTTCTGCTGACGGTACTGATGGGAAGCCTGTTGCTTGGCGAAGGTCAGTTGAACCACCGTCTGAGCTGGGCAACCGTCATTCTGGCTGGTGTCGTGGTTCTTGCTCTGGCCAGTCGATAGGCACCGAATGCAGTTCGGCTTTGTAATGTTGTGCCTTAGGATTGTTCCTCTTGTTGAACTGGCTCGTTAAGAAGGTGTCTGAGGCAACAAGCAGGATAACCCGATGCGTAGCGCAATCATCTTCTCACTGGCGGCATTTGTACTAGAGATCTTTGTGAGCACTGAGGCTGCAATGGCTGCCTCACTTGGACGATACGAAGTTTACGGTGTCCAAGAGGGTGACATGCTGAAAATGCGTGCTGGGCCAGGTACAGGATATATAGTGATCGTTGGGCTCCCTAATGGAACCACTCTGCGGGTTCACAGTTGCGAACAGACCGGGGGCACCCGTTGGTGCCGAGTGTCGCTGGATCGCGTGCGTCAGCTCAAGGGATATGTGTCCTGGGCCTATTTACGAAAACTATGATGCCATTCTTCCAGAGGTCGCTACTTGTTCAGCGCAGCGACATGCCAAAGATATCTTGGCTCTTGGGCTATCCGGCGACTGTATTCCTCAGTCGTCGTGACCATCGAAAGTGTTAGACTAGCCGCGATCCTGCCGAAAAGACCTGCTTCCAGGGAATGATGGAATAGGAGGCGCGCAAACCTGTTTCCCAGAACGGATCTTCCCGAACCAAGCTTTCCGCGGCATCAATTGAATCCACGTCGACCAACCAAAGCCCATCACGGCCCTGCCTTTCTGGATCGGACAGGGGACCGGCAGCCTCAATTTGGGTCGCGTGGCATTCGAGGAAACTTAGGTGCTGCGCCATGTGGTTTTTGCGTATGTTAGGGTCGGCCCGTGTCGCATCTTCGAAAAGAATGATGAATTTCATGAGTTGCTCTCCCGTTTGGAACAGCATCACTTATGCACAGCAGTTTCGCCGATTGAATCAACTATTGTGCCGAACTAATCTGCAAAAATGCAGAGCACAAATTGGGATGACCTTAGATATTTCCTGGCCCTGTTTCGCTGCGGCAAGCTGAAAGCGGCTGCGCAGGCGACGGGCGTGAACGAAACGACCGTGGCGCGCAGGGTCCGGGCGCTTGAATCCAATCTTGGCGTATCACTGTTCTTAAGCAGTGCTGTGGGGCGATATGAACCAACCGATGCTGCTTTGAACATTCTCAGCCACGCTGAAACCATGGAGTCCGCAAATCAGGCACTGCAGATACGCTCAGATCGGGCGGCGGACCAAGTGTCGGGGGTGGTCCGGATCACCTCTGTCCCGATCATTATTAATCGCGTTCTCGTGCCCCAAATTGACGTGCTTGCCCGGCGGCATCCGCAATTGATAGTCGAACTGGTACCAAGCTCTGACAATCTGGATCTTTCAAAACGCGAGGCGGATCTAGCTCTGCGGTTCGCCCGACCGGACGAAGGTGGGTTTCGTATCAAGGCTCAGAAACTGGGTGAGCTGGGATTTGGCGCATATGTTGGTCGCAAGGTCCCAGCGGATGAGGTAATAAACCTTGGCTGGATTACCTACGCTGAAACCAGCACCGGCCTGCCACAGGCACAATGGATGGAGAAAATGGCGTCTGCGTCTAAAACACGGCGAGCCAATGTTCGGGTGGCGGACGTCGAAACTGCGCTAGAAGCGACGGCTAGCGGTCTGGGTAAAACACTGCTGCCATCGTTAATCGCGGATGGCGATAACCGGCTCCGTGCGCTTTTAGTTGATGGTCAGAGAAAACCGATCGTTCGCGATGTATGGCTGTTGTCGCATGTCGACCAAACGGGGCGAGCGTCTATCATGGCGGCAAAACAGTGGTTGGCAGACATCAAATGGTCCAGTCTGGATTGAAAGTTCGGGGACAAACCTACGACGCGCCTCGCGGCAATGCCGGATCGGTTTGGATGAGACTCGGCCTGTCTGACATCATTTCCCACCAGTTCACCAGTGCTGAATGCCTCTCCAATTCATCAAGACCTTCGACTGCCTGACTGAAATACGCCAACATCGGCGCAAGGTGGATGTCTGCAAGTGTGAAGGTTTGAGAATTCAGAACACGCCCTTCCGCCGCAATTGCATTCAGTGCTGCCAACACCGAGCGAGCTTCCTGAACGCCTTCGGCAACCACCTGGTCGTCGGCTGGCTCACCTATCGCCGGACGAAACACACGATGGGCAAACACTTTACGGATCAGGGGCAAGTATCCGTAACTGTCTATGATCGAAATAACCTGCCCGATGCGCGCGAGTAGCTTGGGATCGGAGCCCTCTAGTTCCGGGCCTGCAAATGCAGCGTTTACATAACGTGTGATGGCAACTGTTTCAAAGATCGAAAACGTGCCGTGCGAGAGCACAGGCACCCGGGCGAACGGGTGCTGGGAAAGAAAATCGGAAGAGAGGTTGTCTGAAAACGGATTCACTTCCTCATAGGTGTACTCAACGCCTTTTTCGATCAGTGCCATACGGGCCATACGCGTATAGACGCTGAACTCGTAACCGGCGAGGCATACAGACACGGTCATGTCCTTTCCGACGTGCTGCTGGCAGGTCGGCGCGCGCGGATCATCAACAGAAACGCTGCTTGATCTCGCCAGCGGGCAAACCGGGGTTGTTGACGGATCGCATTGGCGTCCGGAACAGGTTCTTCCATTTGCTCGATGATAAACCCTGCATCAGAGACCGCGTTGATCCAGTCTGAGAGCGTTCGCGGAAATCGCGGCACCAGGAAAGGGTCTGCCGACTTGGCGTTGGAGCCCGAAACAGACCGCGCTGAAAATCGCCACTCTTCTGTGAAAGCTGTCCTGTCATGATAACGGTCCACGACCAGACCAGTTGTGTTTCCCTGCTGGTTCTTTTCCCAGCGCAGCCCCGGTGAAATATGGCATGGATGCAGGACAGAGAAGGCCAGGATGCCGTCAGGCTTTAGCAAACGAAAGGCTTCATGCATGGTGCCTGGCAGATCAGGGCCATCCATGAGAGCAAGCGTAGAGATAACCCGATCAAACGACCCATCGGGAAACGGCGTGCGCTGCGAAAATGATGCTTTGTAATAGGAGACATCCAGCGGTGCGTCCGCCTCGGCGGCGCGGGCATGGGCAATCTGTCGGTCAGACAGGTCGATGCCCGTCATCCGCGCACCCGCCGCAGCCAATCGGCGGGTATTCGTTCCTTCGCCACAACCGAAATCTACCACATCGAGGCCTGAAACATCGCCAAGAAAGTCCTGGAATGCGGGCCACGTGAACAGATCCCGATAGGTGTCGTATCCGGCCCGAACATCCGCTGTCCACTGATCCGCATTGGCGTTCCAGCGGTCGGCGACGTCCTGATCGGTTGTGTCTGATTTGGTCATGCCCGGCTTAGCTCCCGTGCTTTCGTTGAATTTGTCACGTGATCAATCCGTCCCAGATACGCCTTTGCACGTGCAATCGGGTCATAGCGATACTGGTCTGGCCCCAGCATTTTGCGGGCATTCAGATCGGCTGTGTCCAGTAGGTTGAAATTCACAGGTTCCAACCTGCAATTCCAACCTTGCGCATATTCGCCAGACCAGTTGTTTGTGTAGTATTGCAGTAGCCGGTTCCGGACAGAGTAACCGTGATAGTCAAAGGCGATAGCGCCATCCGTTACAAAGATGTGGTTCCCCGCGAAACCCTCTGCCGGGACAACCCGCTCGGCGTAAAACCCCTCAAGCGGTTTGAGCTGCAAATACACGCCGGCCAGAATGTGGCATGCACCGTTGCCGAAGAAGAGCCGGTCCGGCAATGCCCATCGCCGTTCCGGATTCTTTTTGACACCGGGCTTCATTCTATACATGTCGATCCTCCGGCGTTAACCAATCAGATGTCCAACTGATAGGTCACCCAATCAGTTTTTTGAGCGTGACGGTCATAAACTGATCGTGCCCTGTAGTTTCTCTCAGAAGTCATCCATCGGACAACATCCCATCCCTGCTCTTTGGCATAGTTTCCGATGGACCGGATCAACAGATCGGCAATTCCCCGGCCCCGGCCAGCAGGTGCGACAAACACATCGTCAATGTAAGCTCCGACAGTTGCAGATATCGGTCGCTCATAGGGCCGAAAATGGGCGAACCCGACAAGATCCCCGGCATCATCCTCGGCGACGAGGCACAGGGTTTGAGCCGCAGGATCGTGGATCCAGGCCCAAACCTGATTGCTCATCTCAGAAGACTGAGCCACCCTGCCGACATCACAATATGCCTTGAATAACCCGGCCCACTGCAATTGGTCCGATAGTGTTGCCGGTCGAATTGTTACTGCCATAGAGTTTGCCTCTGAAAAATCACAGTCGAAGTATCAGGAATTCGTCATCCCGCGACTCGCCGTCGATCCTGACACTGTCAGTCAGGCGTGCCACGGATTTAAATCCCAGTTTTTGTAGAATGCAAAAGTACGCAGGTTCTCGGAATCCACCAAAAGTTCCAGTTGTGCCAATCCGTTGCTCTTAGCTTCTTCAATAACGCCTGTCATCAAGACCCCTGCGGCTTCTGACCCCTGATAATCCCGGGTAACAAACGAACGACGTGTCCAATCTGAACTGGCCCGCCCTTCAATATAATGTAACATTAAATCTAGGGAGTGGAACGCACGAGAGCGTCAATGAGCGGAGGCTGTACTCGTCCAAAATGCTCACGCTTTAGCTGCAAAGCGGCGGGCAGCGAAGTAGAATATCCTTCGAAGCACCGCGCTGACAATTCCAGTCCGGGGAGGTTACTCAAGTGTGACGACGTTGTGCAGGCGATGATAAGGCGCTTTACGCACCAAAGCCTCAACATCAATATCACCTTTTCGAGGTTTGGATCTCAACGCCATAGCGATGCCGCCCAACGCCAGAACGCTGACGCCGGCACCTGCAAGAGACAGGATCACTTCTGTACTCAAACCTTCAAGCATCTGACGATCTCCTTTGTGACCAATATATGGTCTGTTGTCGATTTTTCCACTGATTCATGCTTTCAGTGTTATTTGCCCTTGATTTGTTCGATAACCCGTTCCGTTTGCTCGACGGCACGGCGAGCCGCCCTGGTCTGTTTCTTGAGGTTCGAGCGACCAACGGATGTGGCGCCACTCGCAACGATCCCGGCGCCTATCGCCAGAACGGCCCAGCCCCCTGTCACGACGCTTGTCACAGTGAAGCCGATACCGGCCAACAAGCCACCGCCTGCGACTCTTTGGCTCCATACTCCATAAACTGCGTCATTATCTTCAAGAGTTTCCAATGTGTCTTTCAGACGATCCAGACGTGAGGATAGCAGTTCAGCGAGGATAGCTGGCAGTTGTGCATTGTTCGGATTTGCCAGAACAGAAACCAGCCGCGCGCGTTCAGTGCCATCTTCGCACACCTCATCGACCAACCGATCCAGCTCTTCCCGACTAATGGTGTCGTCGGAATCGACGTCAAGAGCATATGCAAGCAAAGCCAATGCCTTGCCTTGTGGGTAGGGGTTCGTCATGCGTCTGTCATTTGTTCAAATTGCCTTTGTCTCTCCCTAAACGCCATTCCAATAAAAAGCTACAAACAGCACAAGCAAAAACAGCCCCCAGATCAACAAGTTCTGGACATGCCGATACGAGAGAACGCCAAACATCCACCGAATGGGATGATCTTGCGCAGCTTTCAGTCGGCGCTGAAGGTTCTCATTCTGGAACGAGAGTTGCTTTATATCCAGTTCAGCCCGTCGCGCTTCCTTGATCATGTTCTCAAGATAGCCGCGCACCTCATGGAGGGTGACGTTCTGCTTCCAGCCTTCGACGGTTTGCAGCGCATCAGTTGTCATCGGCTTGGAAACGCCTCCCTTTTGGTCCGGATCTGAATATTCGAACGCGATGCCAAACTGTTCATAAAACCTGTTTCGCCTTTCCTTGTTGGTCGGTGTCCCCATGTCTTTGTTCAGTGTAATCCGCTCGACTTTTCGGTCCGGCCATTGTTTGGCCCACTGGACGACTTCATTCATCAGAAACGTCCCAACTCTTGAGCCGCGCAAGCTTTCGGGATCGAGGAAAACACCCCCGCCGGTTAGCGAAACCGTTCCACCATAGTGGCTCATCTTTCCTGCGAAGCGGCCATCTGCCCCAAAACCCTTCAACTGGCTATTCCCGATGATCCAGTATCGAAGGGTGATCTCCGCGGAGATAAGAGATCCGTCGGTTTTGTGGAAACTGACATCTTCTTCTTTTTCGACCAGCACCCAAGTGACCGGTTCGCCCTCGAGGTTTTCGCGCGGGCGGACCTCAAGAATAAACACGGCGGAGGACATGGGTTTGCTTCCTTCAGCTGGGTTGTTGTTTCGATCGCATCAAACCGGGTGCAGCAAGATTTCTTTTAAGATGCAACTTTGCCCGGTGGGTTAAACAGAGGGGTCAACCTGTTCACCAACTCGTCGGGCGACAAACGTCGTGCCAGTTCGGCAAGGTGGCTTTCAGCATCAGCATTGATCGGCGCGAGGTTCAGAAGATCTCCAAGATTCATCGCCAGATTGGGCGCTTTGACCACTTCCATCACCTTGTTCAGCTTTTGGTCTTCCTGGGTGTCTTCGCCAGCCTCTTGTGGGCCTGGGTCCTCGAAATACCCATAGTCAATTGGCACCGCGGACATGCTCGGTTCAGGCGGTTGTTCCGATACGGCCGCTCGCTCAGACAAGGGCTGTTTCTGGACGGTTTGTTCTTCTTCCGGGTCAAGCTCTTCAGTTTCGGAGGTGATGACATTGCCCAACACCTCATCATACCGGGTCACAACACGATCCTTGACCACAGGAACCTCCGGCCAAGGCTTTCCGTTCTGACCGTCACTCAGCGCCTTGAATCGATGATCTCTGAAGAACGATACCCGGTTTGTCCGGATCGGAAACATGCCCTTGCCGGTGATGATGACCTCTTCCTTACCGAGACGTCCGATCTCTTCGGGTGTCATCAGGGCCCGGCTTTTTTCAGACCAGTTTTCCGACCGGCTGGGATCCTTCGACCAATTGCGGCCCGAGACGGATTTCTGGGTGACTGTCTTGTTGCCGAGCGCCTTGGAGAGCTTTGCTTTGGTCTCCTCTGAATTGGGCGTGAGCCACACATGCAGATGCGAGCTTTCGGTTAGAATTTCCTCGCCTGCGGGCCCGTAATGTTCGCGCAGGGAGGCCGGCGATTGCACCACCAGACAGAGACGGCCGCCATAGCCGGGCAGGGTGGTGACCGCATCAAGCACACCCTGCATTTTCCCGAGCGAATGGAATTCATCGATCATGAACAGTACCGGCAGGAAGTCCTCGCCCGAGGCCATCAGGCGGCGGCGTAACGCATTGATGGCGCATTGCACGAACAGACGAACAAGGGGCCGGGACACCTGTTTATGCGCTTCCGGGATGCAGATGTAGCAGGTTTGTGGTTCCCACCGCATGGACGCAAAATCAAAGTCGTTGCGATCCGTGGATTGGGTGGCGCGGACAATGGCGGGGTTGCTCCAGGCGTTGAGGCCACCGCCCATCAGAACGGAAAGATAGATGCCGAGCTGTTTATTATCCTGCCCGGCCATGCGCAGCAGGGTACCATTGGAAATCGGATCAGGGGCGCGGGATGCAAGCGCGGCAAACATGGTCTTGTAATCCGGTACCTCATCTTCGCCCTTCACCCTGGGCGTGAGAACCTGCAACACACGACCGATCGAGGGCAGGGGTTCGTTGCACACAACGGCCGTGGCCGCCTTGAAGATTTCCTGCGCATCTTCCATGAGCGAGACTTCCGCGCCGCTGGTGCTTTTGGGTGCGAGCAGGGCTGAACTGATTTCAGAAATCCGCACGAGCCGGTCTTCTAGATCTGCCATCTGCCCGATCTCGACGAGCGGGTTGAAGACATGGGAGCGACCGACCAATGAGCCTTCGGGGTTGTTGGGAAACTGCACGTCGAAGGGGGCAAGCACCCGCACGGTATCGCCCTTTGCAAGGCGGCGGCGGGCGGTGGTTTCATAATTCTCGCCTTTGACGTCATAGACAATTAGCGAGCCGGGATAGTCCAGCAAAGTGGGGATGATGATGCCGACACCTTTGCCGGAGCGCGGCGGCCCTGAAACCAAAACCGTGCCTTGATCATCCGTATGGGCGCGCAGATGGGGCGCTTTCTTTTCAGGTTTGCCTTGTTTGCCCAGTACAAGCCCCCAATCGCTGACCAGTTTCGCGGCGCGGATTTCTTTGTCTGTTGCCCACCGTGCATCCCCATGGGCATCTGTCGCCGTCACGCCAAACACCATCCCGCCGAAGAGAAAGGCCATGGCTGCTCCGGTCGCGACTGCCCCGGTCAGCCCCGCCCACAAAGCTTTGTCCCAAAGATGTGGCGCAAGGGTGTTCCAATGGCTGAGCAGCAACCACGGCCGCCAGGTATCGATGTCGCCATAGACCTTCGCCGCGATCCAGAGCGCGGCCCAGAGGGGGACACTCAGGACCGCGATCGCAATCGTATAGGGAATATGCGTCTTGGCTTTGATGGTGGTCATATGCTGAACCTCGCTGAAATCATCCCTGTCCCATCCGATGGTAAGATGGAATGCTCAGCTCCCTTTCCCGGCCCAAATCGGCTCACAGATACAAATCCCGCGAGACAAAGACGTTGATGTTCTCCCCCTGATCCACCCAGATTGTCGGCGGGATCGAAAGGTATTCTTCGAGGGGTTCACTCGCGGAATCACCGAACTGGCTCGAGCCTTCCCCAAAGCTGCCATTGTCGCTGTTGTTGAAGGTCCGACTGCCGATGTTGGAAATCCCCGTGAATATCGAAATGAAGAAGGCCGCTTCGAATTTCAGGCCAAAATGATGTTGAACGTTGCCGGTCACACCCGCCCGCCCCAGAGCATCCACGCCGCGCGACCCGATCATGATGGAGCGTTGATCCGTTGTGATGACCCGATTCCAGGCCACCAGAACGCGGCTCTGACCCAGCGAGATGTCGGACGAATACTCACCGATCAGTGTCGAGCCGCGCGGGATCAGGATCGTCGTGGCATCTGCTGACCAGACATCGCGGCTGACCCGCGCCCGCAGCTGGCCGGGAAGGTCTGAGGAGATCGCCGTTTCCAGAATGGCCGGGATGGTGCGGCCCTGCGGGACGAGGCGATGCACATCTTTCAACTTTTCGGCCCGCGCGACCTGTACAGAACGCGATGCGGCGGCGTCGAGGAAGTCATTGCCTGTGCTGGTGTTGGACTCAGTACCTGCAGGTGCCGCGCCGCCGGCAGAACCGAGGCTGTTGGACAGTGGTTGCGCCAACCGCTCTTCTTCCGCCTTGCGCGCCTCCTCGAGCTTTTGAGCTTCGGTATTGGCATCGGGAGGAGCCGCCGTGGTTTGACCGGGTGTTCCAACTGGCCTGCTGGCTTGCAACCGTGCGACCAACTCCCGTTGGCGGCGCTCTGCCGCCAGCCGGTCATCCTCAAGCCGTTTTAGCAGCGCATCCATTGCGGCCTGTTGCTTCTCGGACACCTCCGTCAAAGCCGCCAGCGCGCCGGCGTCCAAAGCGCTGTCCGGGGCAGGGGAGGGATCAGAAGACTCAGCTGACGTCTTTTCACCCGCGGCGGCGATGAGTTTGCGCAGCTCTGCTAGCTCCGCTTCCAGAGCCGCCACGCGCGGATCTTGTTGCGGTTCAACCTCCGGCATCGGTTCGGTTGGAATATTGCCAAACAGCGACCCACCCTGATTGCGTGGGTCCGGTGTCTCAGTGATCTCGGGGATGAGGCTCGTGCGCTGGTCTTCACCACCACGGCTGTTAATCCAGATGCCCGCACCGATGAAGCCAAGAAGTGCAACAACACCAGCGATCATGGGCAGATTGATGCGTCGGCCCGGCTCATCCGCGCTTTCGATGCGGTCGTTCAGGAGTTTGTTCTGGTCCGACATCAGCGACCCTCCCCGGTTTGGTTGGACGATAACTGTCGTTGTGGCTTATCGGGATCGCGGTTCTGATCGATCTCATAGAGCCGGTTGTTGAACACGCAGACCACGTAGGGCCCATCGCGCAGAACAAGGCGCGGATAGACGCCGGTCACAACAATCGTACCATCGGCCAGATCGGTGGAATTCACCAACCGCTCACGGCCTCTCGCATCCATGGCAAAAACGGACGGCCGAGCAGATTGTTGTTTCAGGCGCAGATAGGTTTTCCGACCGTCGTCAAATGCGATCTCGGGCCGCAACAACTTATCGCCAGCTGCGCTGTACCCAAGGTTCTGAGGACGGCCGGAGCTGTTGTAAGCCGCCTGTATCGTGGTGGGCTGTCGGGGTCGGACGCTGCGTTTCTGATCTGGATAATTGAACCGATAAAGGAATCCGACATTGCCGGGTGCACCGCCTTTGTGTGCGTGCAGCAGGAAGACATAGGTGCGCTGATTGGTTTCCAGAATGAGGTTGCTGGCCTGTGGGGTGGCGTATTTCGGCTTGATGACAAACCCATCCCGCGCCGTGTTTGGGATAAAGTCCCAGGTCTTGGGATCACCGCGCACCTCATCGACCATGACCTCGCCATCTTCCAGCTGGATCGTGGCGGCGTAACCGGTGAAGGCGTCGATCTTGTAGACATCATCTGGATGATAGGTCAGCGTGCGAATGCGGGTATCGGTACGTGTACCGCGCCCGGTCTGTTCTGCCGTTGCCGATGTTGCACATAAGACAAGCGCCAAAAGGGCCGTGAAGAGGAAACGGGGCATCATCGGGCCTCCTCATCCAGGCGGTAATTTGTGACGCAGAAGCCGGTCGGGTTTTCCCATCGTTCTTCCAGCGTCATGGTGCCGGTCCGGTCGAATTCATATCCCATCGTCACAACGAAGTTGCGCTCGGCCACTGGCGCACCGGGTTGCGCGCGCGCGCTCTTGGTCATGCGCAATGTCGCCTGCCGGTCACCGTGTAGCGTGACGGAGCGGATGCGCACATCGACCCGGCCTTGGCGGCCGTAGATGTTCATTGGGCTATTCGGGTTAGCCTCTGTGTAGAGCGCCGCCAGATCCTGGGCTGCACCTCCGCAGGTCATCCCATAGACGCCATTCAGCCGGGCTCGCTGATCTTGTGCATCATAGGTTTCGCGATCCCGCGTATATTGGAAGAGCAGGGCCTGAGTGACGTATTCATCGTCATCGAGGCTGAGCGTGCCAAGGCGGGATGCCACATTGACCAGCCCGGTATGTTTGTCCACGGTCATGGTCAGCGGCACCAGCTGTTTCAGGGGCGTCAAGCCCATCACAGCGGCCACGCCCATCGCGCCAATGAATGCACCAATCCCGGCCACGACATAGGCAAGCCGCGCGCGACGTTTCATGGAAAGGTAGAGCTCGTCTTCCCAGCGATCATGGCCATCATGGATGCTCGTCGGATCGAGCATCGGGGTTTCGAGATCGTAGCTATCAGGCCCGCGCGGGTCGGGCGCAAATTCTGCCGTCGCATGCTGCATTTGGGGGCTCCTCGTCTGTTGCGGGGCCAGCCCGCCAGTGTTTTCTAAACTGAATTGGATCAGCTTCTGCGTTTGCGGCTTTCTTCTGCCATACGCTCTGCGCCGCGCCTGACGGAGTCCCGGACGCGCTGGTTTCCGGCCTCGGACATGCCAAGCCCATCGGCTTCGCTGGCGGCACCCGCACGTTGTCTGGAGACATCGCCCAAGGCGTTGCCGCCTGCATCACTGCCCGTCAGTCGACCACCCAGAAGCCTGACCCCGTGCTCACCCGCACCCCTGATCTGGGATTCCCCGA
Source organism: Ruegeria sp. AD2(2025) (assembly GCF_056542385.1). NCBI lineage: Bacteria > Pseudomonadati > Pseudomonadota > Alphaproteobacteria > Rhodobacterales > Roseobacteraceae > Ruegeria > Ruegeria sp. AD2(2025). Next base: position 7,808 of record NZ_JBQFZS010000019.1, on the reverse strand, counting down.
GACTCAAGGCTGCGCCACCGATCCGCTGCGCGATCATTGGGCAGATCAGCAGCAATCCGGCCGTGATGCCGCTGATGCCGGCGAGCTTGAACATTTCCAAAGGAATGTCGATCTGAGATCGGACACCATCCGACACGGCTTGGGATACTTCCTGCGTGGCTGCGAGCGAGATCCCCATCACGCCAAAGAGCAGAACCTGGAACAACACCAGCATGGTGATGCCGCGCACCCAGCCATTGAAGATTTCCGCCGAACTGCGCAGATAGGCCCAGACGGCCATAACAGGGAAGATAGCAAGCAAAATCGCCAGCAGAACCTTGGAGGCGACGAGCAGCGCGAGGGCTATGACCACCATCGCCAGGATCGCAATTGCCGCGAGTAGGGCAAACAAAAACACGCCGAGAGCGTCACCGGTGATGTAGTCCGTGACACCATATGAGCCAAGCGCCGTCGTAATATTGTCGAAAGATGTGTCTGCCACGTCCGCAAACGCAGTCGCTATACCCCCTGAGTCCCCCCGGCCGCCAAACCGACTGATGATGGTATTGCCGACATTGATCGGAAACTGCGTGATGAAGGGAAAGATATACTGCGTCCACAACGCACCACCGGACACCGCGAGGTAAAATAGGGTGAACCGGAACGCGAAGGTAATAAAACCATCCAGAGAAAAGCTGCCTCTGAACCCCGCTGTGATCGCCCAAACCGCAAGTGCTGCCCCGGCGAGCAAGGTCAGGAATTCAGCGCTTGGGGTCGCAAGTGCCTGGAACACTTCCTGCGAACCGCCGTTGATGAGATTGTCAAAGCTCTCATCGGTGCCGACGAGGAAGTCCCGGATACTCATGACCCCTCATCCCTTTTTCGGTATTTCAGGACGCAGGCTTTCCAGGCTCTGTCAGATGCTCTCTTCGCATTCGACGCGATGCCGTAATGCTCGGAAATTTCTTCGACCGTCATAACCAGCAAATCATCGTCGACTGAGACTTCTTCGGTGATGCGAAAGTCCCGTTCCGGCATTGGCTCACCGGCTTCAAAGGCAGCTTCACACTTTTCGGCAAACGCGTATCTGAGTTCGGCATCCTTTCGCGTCAGGGTCGCCCGGCGAGCATCCAATAAGCGGGATTTCTCCCGTTTTTCGTCAGCGGTCAGCGCAAGGGTTGGTTGAGATGCCGCCAGCGACGTGGCGACGGATGCGGCGATCAGAAGGCTCTGGGTCGTGAAACGCATCAGTTGTCTCCTTGAGGTCTATATGCCTGGCGGGCTACGGTTTCCTGACCGCGCAAGCTCTGATTGGCGATGGCCGCATCCAAATGTCCCTGTGCGGAGAGCGTCTGCAAGAGCGTGGCCAGCATCATCCCGTTTTCGATGGCGATACGGGAATTGAGATCGACGCTGGCTTTCAGATCATCGGTTCCGCCCAGCTGGGTGCGATAGCCGTCATAGCGCTCCATGGCTTCGCCTGCGCCCGCAAAACCCTCTTCGGCTACAGCCAGCCCGGCAAGGCTCGCGCCGGAGACAAGATCATGAGACTTGGTGACGGGATCTTCCTCGGAACGCCCCAGAACCTGCAATCCGCTGAGGGGTTGGAATTCGGTTCTGAGGGACTGCATGTGGTTTCCCAGACGGCGGTTTACCGAATTGCCGGTCATGGAAAGCGTCGTCAGGGAATTGGCGAGTTTGCGCGGGGTGATGTCGCCGCTGAACAGGCCGCTGATCTGCTCCCGCGCGCCGGTGATCGAGTTATGGGTGGCGCGCGCCTGGCGCAATTGCTCCTGCAGCTCGTTCAGTTGCAACAGCGCGTTGTCGAGGATCTGCGTGTCCAGCTGTACCAACTCGCCGCTGGAGTTCAGCAGCGCGATCAGTTCGGCATGTTCCGAAGCACTGAAGGTCGGGACGCCCTGAGCAGTGGCGATGGTTGCAATCCCGGAAAGAGAAAGGGTTGCAACCGTCGCGGCGGTCTTGAGGAAATGTTTCATGGATTGGTCCTTTGAAATCACGAGCAGAATTTACCGCCGCAGAGGGGCAGGGTGGTCACAAGCCCGTTTTGCGAGACCGGCTCGGCATCGGCGATATTGCAACTGGCTTTGAGCTCGCGCGGCGGGTTCACCACATCACCCGCGATGGTGCAGGCGCCCAAAAAGGGCAGGGCGAAAAGAAGGAGAGCGGGTTTACGGATCATTGGGCGTGTTCTTCTGTTTGAGTGGAGGTCATGAACGCATCGAGCCAGTCGTCATCACCAAGTTCTGCGCGCAGCTGATCCATCTCGGCGAGACTGTCGCCTGTGGCGGACAGGACCTTGTAGAAGGGCTCAGGCAGCTCAAGCCGGGTGGACACAATTGCCGATCCGGAGCCGTCACTGATCAGAGCCAGACGTGATTTCGGGGGCATGGAGGAAATCGCTTCGAATTCTGTCTCGGTGAGACGGAACGCATCGACATAGGTTTTTTGATCCGCTTTGGGATTGGCGAAGAAAATGCGGTTTTCCGTGGACTGGATCAGCGTGTCACAGATCGACGACTTTGCTGCATCGGATGTCTCCTGCGTCATGAAGACCAGAATGCCATCCAGCTTCCGGATGGTTTTGATCCAGTCCTGGATGCGCGGCCCAAATTTGGGATCATCAAACAGCGCCCAGGCCTCATCGATCATGATGATCAGTGGCTTGCCTTCCGCCAGTTTGCGCTCGATCCGGTAGAACAGATAGTCCAGCAGCGGCAGACGAATATCCGAGGCCTTGAGCAGGGCGGTCATGTCAAAACACGTGACCGCCTGATTGAGGCTGAAACTGTCCTCAGTATTGTCAAAGAGCCAGGCGCGACTGCCACTCCCGAACCACTTGCTGAGCGTATCGAGCAGTTGCACCGGCGCTGCGGCATCATCTACCGAGCGCAGCGTTGTCGCGAAATCGGAGAAGGTGCGCAGAGACGGATCGCCCGATGCCAGCCGCCTCAATCCGGTGGCAATCCGGCGTTCCTGTTCAGGCGTGAGTTTGTCTGCGCCGGTCAGGCGATGAATGAACCCTTCCATCCACTCTATCCCGGCCTCATCGGTTGCAACCGCAAAGGGGTTGAAGCCGAGATTCATGCCGGGTTTCAGCTCAAGATAGGTGCCACCAATGGCGCGCATAAAGGTCTCCGAGCCGCGATCCTTGTCAAAGGCGATGACATGGGGCGGTTCTGGCAGGCGGTAACAGCTCGAGACCAGGAAATTCATCAGCAGGGTTTTGCCCTCGCCGGTCGACCCGAACACCGCCGTTGTTCCGGGCCCCTTGTTCTTGTCAGACCCTTCGCGGTGGAAGGAAAACCAATAAGGCGTGCTGCCAAGTGTTCGGAAAGCAGCCACAGGTCCACCCCATCGCAATCTGTCCCGTGACCCGGTTGGCCAGGAATGCAGATTTGCGAAATCCGCGAAGTTGCGGTCTGACACGAAGCGTTTCCTGGACCGCGCCTGATAAGCGAAGTTACCGGGCAGCTGTGCCCACCACGCCGCTTCCAGCCCGATGTCTTCGCGCCGTGTCCGCAACCCGGCGCCGGTCAAGGTCGAGTTCACCCGCGTCGCAGCCTCTTCCATCCCGGCCCGTGTCTCACCCAGAACGGCAACCGTGAAATGATGCCGCCCGACAGACATGGCACGAGAGGCCACGGCATCCTGTGCCTCTTTGAGGTCTTTCTGCAGGCTTTCAGCTTCGTCGCCCGCATCTTTCATGCCCTGCTTGGCATCGCGGATCTTGGTGCCGCCACTGACGCGATCAAGCGGGGCAAAACACTGGGTTGCGATGAACTCGCAGCGTTCGCCCAGCAGATCATCGAACATAAAGGTCTTGGATTTTTCAGGATAGGCGTTGATCGCAAAGACGGCCGCATACCGATCCATGTCGCCGCCCGAGGACAGGCTTTCCACATGGTTTCTGCGAAACGTGATCCGCCCATTGGGGACCGCATCGGCCAGATGAGTCCAGACCGCCGGGGCAGGTCGCCAGATCCCACTCTGCAGCATCGACAGGAAAGACAAGGTGCGGCTGCGATCTGCCGGTGATCCACCCAAGCGTCGCGCGCCAAACACCGAGAGATCCCGTACCGCTTGTTCCGCCGCCATATGAAGTGCTTCGCGGTTTTTGGCGCGCGTGGCAGTATTCGCCGGATCAGAGGCCGTGGTGCGCAGGGATCGCAACCCTGCATCGATCAACCGCTTGCCGCTGCTGTAGGGACGACGCACAACAGTCAGGAAATGACGCAGTTGAAACGTCTCATCCCGGTCCAGCTGCGCCCTGTAGTGAAGATCCAGCTTTTCGGAGAAGACCGACCCGGAGACAGGCGGGAGGGTTTCGGAAAGGGAAACGCGTGTCCGGATGATATGGCTGTAAAACGCCGTGCGATTGTCTTCAAACCCGGCAGCCAATCGCGCCAGCGCTTCATTCGCGGTCTTCACCGAGGCACGGTCCGCGGTCTCATGGATGAACCCGTCGAGCTCCAGCACCGCCACCAAATCCCCGTTGCGGGTTGTAAATGTCCCATCCGGCAGGAACCGCACGAAGGGGATATGCGTGTTGGCAGGCACTTCCCGCGCAGCGCGTCGTGCGGAGGGCAGGGCCCTTTGGACTTCCGGGTGCATATTCATCTCAGTCCCCAGCGTAGGAATTGCCGCCCCAATGAGGCTTGTTCGGAGTGAAGAGCCTGCACTCACCCATCACGGCCAGATGATCCGGCAGATAGGGATCGACGCTCACAATCCAGCGCGCCAGGCCATAGGCCGGTACGATGGTGAGCAAGGCCCAGAACCCCAGAAACCCCTGCGTCAGGATAAACAGCATCAGCGGGATGCTGAGCGCAAAGATGTGGAAACTCATCGGCATCCCGGCCCTTTCTGAGGGCCGGGTGATCGCCTGGAATATGCGGGCGTCGTCGTTCATCAGGCCGCAGCGCTCTGGATGGCTTCTGCAATCCCGAACGCACCATAGAAAATGCCAAGAACCACAAGGATGACAAAGAACTGGCCCCAGGTGACCGGCACGCGCGGGCTGGCTGCAGAAATCCCGGCCAGCGCAACGGCCGCCCCGCCAAGCAGGATGCCGTTGGCCCCGGTCACGAAGGTTCGGATCTGGGTCAGAATGGAGACCGGCGCATCAAACAGCGACTGAGCAAAAGCCGGACTGCCGAACGCCACAAGGGCCAGCAGCGCCAGCAATGCGACATTTTGAGGATTGTGTTTCAAGTCTGTAGTCTCCTTGGATGAGATGGATCAGGCGTCGGGCGGAAACCCGGCCCCTTCAAGAACGGTTGCAACGTAATGGTTGGTCTCGGCATAAGGCGGGACGCCGGCATAGCGTTCCACGGCCTCGGGCCCGGCGTTGTAAGCAGCAAGCGCCAACCGCCAGTTGCCGAATTTGAGAAACATCGCCTTGAGATAGCGCGCGCCACCCTCGAGGTTCTGAACCGGATCATGAGGATCGACGCCAAGCGCGTCCGCCGTTGGCGGCATCAGCTGCGCCAAGCCCAACGCACCTTTGGGGCTGACCGCGCGCGCGTTCCAGCGGCTTTCCTGATCGATCAGGGCGTAGAACAATGGGACCGGAACCCCATGTCGCTTCGCGGCGCGTTCTGCTTCACCAGCCCATTCTCCGCGCGCGCTTTGACTTGCGTTTGAGGTCGATCCCTGTTCCTCTCTGGCGTGGCCCTCGTATGCGAGGCAAACCATTGCACCTGCCCGGAATGCGGGTTCCAGGCAGGTGCGGGTGGGGGCGGTCGCGCAAAGCAAGCGCCCTCCACTCATCAGCGGGCCATCGCGGCCCGCACAAACTGCGGCTTCGTCATCCTGCGCCAATGCGATGGACGGCGAAGCCAAACTCAAGAAAACCAGACCAAGCGCGCCCATCGCGAACCGAGGCCGATCTGGAGCAAGACCAATACCTTTTAAAGCGCTCATGAGTCTGGGCCTCCGAGGGTTTGTGGTTTCGCGTTTGGGTTGTTAGGATCAGAGAACCCGCCCGCATCCATCCCCAGGCGGGTGACTTGCGCCACACCTTTCTCCCCGTGGTGCAGGCTCCGGTTTTCCTCCGGTTCGGGACTTGTCTCACCGGAGGAGACCGCACCTTTGGGCGGGAACGCAGGCATCGGATCGCCGTCGATCCACTGCCAGACGTCAAAGCGGCGTTCGTCTGCGCTTTCTGCTAAATCATTGATATATTTAACATAAGTATCATTATGAGTCGTAAACAGCGCGACCGGGTTCGGTGTGTCGAGCAGTACGGCGGACGCTATCGGTGCATCCTTGGCCAGGTTGAAGCGCATCTGTTTCTGGAAGGCACGCCCCTCTCTGGTCAAAGCTGACAGGAGGTCCAACTCGCGCAGGGTTTCGAACGGGATCCAGTTCTGAGACACCAACATCATGCCAATCTCCTGCAGGACCGGATATCCCGCCTTGGCGATGGAAAAGCTGGCGATCACGACGGCATGGCCAGAACCGATGGCCTCAACGGTTTGCAGGCGTTCTCCGAAGATCCGTTCGAACTTGTCGGCCAGCTCTGCATCCGCAAAGAAAGCGCAATCCGGGGCGTGTTTGAAGAGAAACCGCGCGCCATGTGTTGTGGGTTCGACGGCCTTGAGTTCGGCGATGACCAAACCGCAGGGCGTGGCTTTGCTGTTCGTTGGGCGCAGGTTTGCAAACAACTGGTTCCGGCGCGACGCGATCTCCGCCTTTTGATCCGGCTTGAAATACTCCGGCACGTAGAGGATGCGTGACAGGTCTTGCCCTTTGACGATCTTGTCAGCTGCCGCACGGCAAAGGGCGGATTGGACCACGCCCCAGAACCGCTTGCCTTCCATCGCCGGGTACCATTTGTTCAGGTCCGCGTCGTGCCACAGGAAGTGCAGTAGACTTGTCAGTGTCAGTTTACGTGACGCTGCCTTGGCCTCAGTTGGTTCAGTATCGGTGCGCTCCGGCGCGCGGGTCGTTTTTCCGTTCTTGCGCAACGAAAAACCCAGCTTCAGCGTTGTGGTGCCATCATCGGGGTCTTCAACGATCGCCGACGTCAGAACTTGGGCCAATCCCGACAGCTGTTCTGGCGGCAGATACAATGGGCAGGTCATCGCATGGTCAGGACCAGTCCCGGGCATGCGTTTGACGATGAACTTGCTGGCTGTGGCAGCGATGTAGAGTTCCGGCGCGGGGACGCGACACCGGCATTCGACGCGGATGCCTGCGCCATGTGCTTGAGAAAGCCGGCGCTGATCCGTGTCAGTATCGGGGCTAAGGACTTGGCCTTGAAGACAGAGCGTCATCGGGCAGCGCCCCCTGCCCCGCCCGCTGTGCCGCAATCAGCCCGGCGAGGCTCGTTGACACCTGTAATGGCCGTGAAAGAGAAGAAGGTGCGGTGGTTGCCCGCCTGTGGCACGCATCCCGAAATTGCCTTACGGCTTTGAACCTTTCTCTTTTCCCACGCCATCGCGCGTCCACTCCGCGGAGGTTCCAGCGCGCATGGGAATGGTTACGAAACCGACGTCGTGCTCATGGCCGAAGGTCATCAGACTTGTCGTGGTCTTGAAGACTTTCGGTTCCTGTGTCCGGCTGACACCCAGGGCGATGCGATGGTGCGCTGGCCCGTTCTTTACAAGAACATGCGCCCGCCATTCACCATGCCACATGTTGCCGATCTTCTCGGCATCCCTGATGCACTCGATTTCGATCACCCCTCCGGCGGCCAAAGCCTTCCTAAAGCCAGCCAACAAAAGGACTGGTTGAATTTCGATCATGTCTCAGCTCCGGCAGTAAGGTGTCATCACACCATCATATCCCGCAGCATTAACCCATAT
>NZ_JBQFZS010000018.1:0-34081 GCF_056542385.1 Ruegeria sp. AD2(2025) | reverse complement strand
CCAACAAAAGGACTGGTTGAATTTCGATCATGTCTCAGCTCCGGCAGTAAGGTGTCATCACACCATCATATCCCGCAGCATTAACCCATATTCGGAATCGCGCATACAGCCATGTTCCGATTATGGATGTTCTACTACAAATCACCATACTTGCAGTCAAGTAAATAAATACTGTATCAGATAACCACATCAAACGCGAGATTCTGAATGCGTTATCTGAAAAGGGGTTCCATGAAAATTCCGCTCAAACTGATGTCCGGCTTGGCTTTTGCCACAGGTCTGACTCTTGCCTTGCCCGCTCAAAGAGCTGAGGCCTATCCGGTGGACTGCGCAATCCTGCTGTGCTTGTCAGGTGGATGGCCAGCCTCGGCTGAATGCGCGCATGCCCGCGCCGTGTTCATCCGCCGCATCACGCCCTGGCCCATAGAGCCACCATTGCAGATCTGGAACTGCCCAATGGGAGCCGCATCAAATCCGCGGGTGCCCTCCCCCTTCATGGAGACCTTGCGGCGACTGGCGCTTGAATATCAAGCTGAGCCGACATTCGACTACGTATCGGATTCTGACAAATCCGGTGAGGAGCCCCCTACCCCTTTCCCGGCCCTGTATACGGAAACCAGCTCTGAAGCACGCTCAGCTTTGCTGCATCTGGCGCAGGACATCTCGAATGCAAACGGAACCGCGGACATCGATATATCCGGGCCGGATTTTGACTATGTGCGTTCGATCAAGGTTTGGAACGTGATGTCCTACAGCCATCGAAAATATGGCCGCGACGAGGAGTGCCGTGTTCGATCAAACATCACCTTGGGCACCTATGGCACCCAGGGAGACTTCCATTGGCGGCGCGTATCACCTGCGCCTGTTCCTGCCTGGGTGATCCCATCCCGCTCTTGCGAACCGGCAAGCTACACGCGCGCGGTTGGGATCGAATGGACAGACTATCAAGGTAATCATGGCTATGAGGTGGTCAACTACTAACCGCAATTTGTGGTGGTCGATCACAGACTAACCACAACAATTGGCGATATGACCGAATCCCCATACCATGCCCGTCGAAACATAGTTTGGACGCGAAGGAGAATTCAGACCCCAAGAAATGGAAACCCCCGCAAGGCGGAAACCTTTACGGGGGGTATCAGTACCAAGGACGGCAGTCCTCAGTAAGCCATCAATCTATTCGGCTTCGATTCTATCACCCCTCTTTCAGAACAGGCAAGAAAAAACGCGCTTGCGCGATCAAGAAAATATTGCCCTGTGGTTTGCGGCTTGCTCAATCGAGCAGGACAGAAAGATGTATCAAAATCAGGCACGCTGCGTCGAAGACGCGGCCCCGGAAACCTATCCGGCGCTACTGCCCGGGCTTTACCGAAGCCATGTCGAAGGGCTTCTGACAGATGTCAGCAAGTACATAGGAATGTCAGATGCGCTTTTGCGCACAATTCTCACAATGATCCGTTACACGCGACCGAAGGATTGGACGGATCCCACCGTCGAGCCAATCTGCAGCAAGATGCAAACGGACCTCGCCATCGCACTTGGGAAAACAGACCGGGCGGTGCGCAACGATGAGCACGCGCTGGAACACGTCTTTGGCTTTATTGCCAAGAATGTCTCGGCCAATGGCAGTCGACGCAGCGATGGGAACGGCTACCGGCAGGGGCTGAGTTTTTCTCCCCTCATTGAAAGGATCGAAGATCTGGAGATGCTGCGCGACCAGTTCCGACGTGAGGAACGGCGCCGCAAAACCTTGCGCCTGAAATGCAGCGCTTTGCGACGAATGGTGAAAAAGGGGCTGATGGAGTTGCATCCCGAGCAACCGGATCACGAGGGTCTTTGTCGTATCCGGGATCAGTTTGTCAGCTGGGCACCGCGATATTCGGCCTATCCCTCCTTAGAGGCGTTGGAAGCACATTACCAAGAAGCGCTTCAGGCCTCAAAGGATCTGGATGACATCCGTTTATTGTGTGAGGAGTCTTCCGGTCGGGCGGAAGAAAACTTCCGGCGATATATACATGATACAACTGAAAATAACTCTGTAACCTGTAACGTTCCCGTGGATAAGCGGACCGGGGACACGTCCCCGGACAGCAATAATTTTGATTCACCGCCTCATGGCGGTGAACATTGCTTAGAAAGCAAGTCTGCGGGATCCGAGGATGCGCACAACCTCAAAATCTTGAAAAACATGACCCTTGATCGGCTCTTTGAACTGGCGTCACCCAATCTTCGAGCCCATGTGAGCTTCTGCAAGGCCGAGCGCGATCATCTTCGAGAGATTGATTTCATCCACGGCGCCCATGGGGTGTTGCATCCTCTTGGCATCAACGAATCCGCCTATCATGCGGCCGTCGATGAAATGGGCCAACACCTTACAACGCTTTGTCTGTTGGTGATCGATGCAAACCGGGATCACCCGGTTACGCCTGTTCGCAATCCGGGCGGGTTGTTGCGAGCGATGACCCGAAAGCACGCCTTAGGCAGGTTAAACATTGCAGGAAGCCTGATTGGCTTGTCTGAGCGCCGTAGGCTTGAGGGAAGGTCGAAAGGAAGAAGCGGGCGTGAAGATTGAAAAAGTAATGCAGTTGTCGTATGTGTAAGGCAAGTACAGCTTTTGAATTGAGGGTGCCATGCAAGAGTCCACGATAACCGTGAAAGGCCAAACGACGCTGCCGAAAGATGTTCGCGGCGCACTGAACCTCTCACCGGGGGACCGGATCAGGTATGTTCTCCTCGATGGTGGCGAGGTGCGGATCCTCCGGGTCGGGTCTGCGAAACGGCTCAAGGGCATTCTTTCCGAAGCATGTCAGTCACCGATCAGTCTGGAACAGATGGATGAGGCCATCGCCGAAGGCGCTACGGAATGATCGCGCTCGATACCAATGTTCTTGTGCGATTCCTTGTTCAGGACGATGAGGCGCAGGGAAAGGCTGCGGCCGATCTCGTTGAAGGACTGACCGAAGAAGACCAGGGCTTCATCTGCCGGGAGGTAATCGTGGAACTCGTCTGGGTTCTGGAGCGGGCCTACAAGATGCCTAGGACCCAGATCGTGCCAGCCATCGAAGGGTTGCTGGCATCTCGTGATCTGGTGATAGAGGAAGCAGATCGTGTTGGATTGGCTCTCTCACGCTACGCCAATGGTGGCGCTGGGTTTTCCGATCGAATGATCGTTCTGGCTGCTACGGACGCGCGCTGTTCGAGTCTGGCAACCTTTGACAAGACACTATCGCAAGACCCAGGCGCAGAGCTGATTAAGGCCTAGGCCACCCCTAAGCACGGGTACTTGCTCACGGATAGCGAGCCTGCCCTCTTGATTCTAAACAGATTTCGCGGCTAGTGTCCCCCCATCGCGGGTGCACCCGCGCGGGGAAGTCAGCGAGCCCTGGAAAAGAGATAGTGCCTAGCGGCCATTCGGTACGCTATTGGGCAGGCTTGTCCGGTCGTTTCTTGGCCGGATGGTGTGGCTCTGTCCAAGGTCTTGACCCAAAATCCACGCTCCCCTGTCTAGGCCGGGGGTCTCGCTGACGTCCGGCTTGCGCCGGTTCTCCTTTCTGAGATGAGGATAGACGGCAGTGAGCGAACGGCGCGAACACAACATAAATAAACTGGGTCAGTGCTTGAAGATGACCCGGCAAATGCACGGACAGACGCAAGCGAGTTTCGCGAAGGTTTTGTCGATTTCCCCGCAACAGATCCAGAAGTATGAGCTGGGCCTTAACCGCATACCAGCGGACGCTCTTCTCACGCTGGCACGCGAATTGCAGATACCGATTGCAGATTTCTTTCCATCTGACACATCTGAAGAGTTGCAGGGTTTGCGGCTTACAGATGACTGCTTGAGCATGCTTCAGCAGCTCTTATCATTGGACGAGAAGCGGAGATCTCTTGTTGTCGCTCTTGTTGAACAGCTTACGCACTCAGCATCAGCACAAGCTATGGGCGAAACCATGCCGAGAACTCTCAGTATCACTGATATTTGACACGCTTGGCGCTATTTAACGTCGCACGCGACACCAATGACGTGCTAACCGATCAAAATAGCGTCCAAATGAGTCGGTGAACAGGTGCGAAGCAATGGAAATCGGTGTCGTTTCAGAGTACTTTTCTGACAACCTAGAGCAGTTTCAGAAACCCGGACGTGAAACTGCGTTCCTGACCGAACTTGGAGCGAAATTTGGGTTCTCCAACATCACCTACTTTTTTCTCAGCAGTAAGGCTGTGACCGGCAGCCCAGGCAGGCTGCTGACGACCTATGCCAAAGAATGGCAAAGCCACTACTTCGCAATGAATTACGATGAAATTGATCCAATCGTCTGGGCGGGAATGCGCAGTTTTCTGCCCGTCAATTGGATGATGGTGCCAAAACCGACCAGAAAGTCGCAACAGTTCTTCGGCGAGGCAATGGAGTTCGGTGTATCTGACCAAGGGGTCACCATTCCGGTTCGCGGTCCCAGCGGCGAGACTGCGCTGGTTTCCATGAACTCTGAGATTGGTCAATCTGACTGGTCAGCATACCTTCATAGCATAAAGTCTGACGTCATCTACTTTGCTTACCTCTTGCACAAAGCTGTACTCGAAAAGTCCGCGCGCGTAGCTCAGTTTGACGCTATTCAAATTACCGCCAGAGAAAAAGATGCACTCCAATGCGCCGCAATGGGGAAAACCTCCAAAGACACAGCAATTATACTGGGTATTTCCGAGAGGACTGTGGAAACCCACCTCGCCAATGCAGCCGCAAAGTTACAAGCCTGCACAAAGGTCCAGGCTGTCGCTCGAGCCATTGCGGCAGGACACATTCAGGCAGATCCGTTCATCCAGGTTGCAGACCCGCTACTGAAAAAGGTGTTCAATTAGCGCACTGCAAAAGCCTTGTAAGACAAAGTCTTGATGGAATAGCGCCCGGAAAATCGCCCCAGCAATTACATCACTTTATCCAAGACTTGAAGCTACCTCCGTAATTTTACGGATATGTGTGCGCCCATCGTTCAAAGCAATGTTCTGTCGAAGGAAATCTTTGACGGAGAGAACGATGATTCTTGCAGCTTTTGAAGAAGAACGCGAAGCTCACGCAGACATTTTTGAGCAAATGTATCGTCTGCGCGCGCGCCAGTTTAGCGAGCGTCGTGGATGGCGTGTTACGGTGGAGAATGGTCTTGAGAAAGACCGGTTTGATGACATGAATCCACTTTATATCTGCGTCGTTTCAGAGACGCGGCGGCTTTTGGCTTCATTGCGCCTCTTGCCGACCATCGGGCCGCACATGCTGTCTGATGTCTTCCCGGAAGTAATGGGTGAATCCGGCATTATTCGGCACCCACTCATTCTCGAGAGCTCGCGGTTTTGTGTTGATACCAAAGCAGCGACAGAATTTGGATCGGAAGGGATCAATCTGGTGACGCGGGAACTTCTCTACGGGCTCTTTTCGACCGCGCAGGCGGCAGGAATGAAGAAGATCATTTCGGTCTACGATGTCTACGTTGAGCGAATTTTGCGCCGAGCAGGCTGCGACTTTGATCGGCTGGGACCGATTGTAAAATATGATGATCTCAAGACTGTTGCAGGCTTGTTCGACGTAAGTGACGATGTAGTTCAGAAGGTGAAGGTAAAACATCAGCTGCACCCCGCCTATCAATGTGTTACGCTTGGAAAAAATTGATCTGACGTTGGGCAATCATCCATTTTATGTTGTGTTGGCTTTGGCGGATAGACTTGGGTGGTGTGAGACAATAGCTGTGTTCTAGCAGTAGTTGATTTCCAAACTGATACGCGCTCACTGCGCGCCAACAACTACCCCAAACTGTAATCAGAACTCATTTCAAGCCGACAGTTGAAGTGCCTACGGCTGAAATTACTCGAAAATACTGAAGATTTAAATTTGTGCCGAATATGTGGGCTGGTTCTGCGGGAAAACACGGGCGGTACCTCCCCTGTCGGCGAGGGTCTGGCAAGTTTGACCGTGATCGCCGTGTGGCGGGAGCTCAGCGGTCTGGTCGGCTGAGGCTTTCGCCTCAGCCCGCCCGATGGAAAACCATGCGCTGTTCGCGGAGCGGGTTGGCCCGGTCGCAGGGAATACCCTGCCATGTATAGGCCACCGGCCGCGCGGGCCAGAACTCCTGTAACGCGGCCCAGAGCGCGTGCAGCGAGTCCGATATCAGGGTGCCTGCGGGGCAGATGTGGCGCCCGAACCCGAAGGTCAAGCCCAGCCCTCTGTCCCTTTCCGCGTTGCATTCGAGGATATCGACGCGGATGGTCTTCTCGATCTCTCTGGCGGGCGTCTCGACGATCCGGTGGATGGATCTGAAGGGCGGGCGGGTACGCAGCAGATCCTCGACGATCCTCTTGCCCGAGGCCGCCTCGTGCCTGTCGCGCGCGCCGGAACCCCGTTCGTGAATCAGAACCCGGATGCAATGCAGCATCGAAGGCCGTGGATCGGCCAGTAGGTTGATCAGTACATCGCCGTGCAGATTCCGCCTGCGCCCTGCGGCCAGTAGGCTACCATCGGAGAACGGATAGCTTTCGACGACATGCCGCAAATCGTTCACCGCGGCATTCACCGCCGAAAAGTTGAAGGATGCCGAGCGGGTCGTGAAAAAGGAGGTCACGGTATCCAGCAGGGGCGCCACGTCGGCATAATCGGAGGGGTCCAGGCCCATGATCGTGCTTTGCCACAGGTCGTTCAGCGCGATGAGGTCGTCGTCCTGCAACACGGGTCGCCCGGCCAGCCTGTTCCGGAATTGCGCTCCCAGACCTGGGACCAGATCGCGCGCCGTGGCCATGCAGGCGACGATATCGCGCTTCGTCTCATTGTGCCCGGGCCCTTCGGAATACATCGGCCAGCGCTCCAGAAACGCCGCGAACGCCGCGATTTCGCCGGGATCGCCGGTGTATTTCCGAAGGCTGTAGTGCAGCTGGGCGGCCGATACGTCGCGCCGCTCCAGATGTTCGATCGCCGCGCCCGTCAATGGAATGTCCTCGTGCCGCACGGGCTGCTGGGTAGCTTTAGCGTCCTGCATGGATCAGATGTCGATCTCTTCGGGGAAATGCCGCTCAATCAATTCACGGTAATCCTCCAGCCGTTTTGTCGGCAGTTTGAAAATTGACTTGGTGCCCAGATCGTATTTGCGGAAAACGCCTAGGTACTTGTCATAGTATTCCCGGTCTCGGTCGTCCATTAGGTCGCGCGACATGTCGAACCGCAGGCTGTGATACCGCAAGAGCCACGCCACGTGATCGGGGACATGATCCTTCAGCTTTTCATAAGCGAATTCGTCATGGTTCCAGGTGAAGATCGCATTGTCCAGACCGCAGCCCGGCTCGTTCTCGCCAATCGGTTCGTTCGGGCCGTTCACGTATTCCGGCTTTTCCCCGACCAGTTCAGTGATCTTGCCCAGATCGTGGATGAGTGCTGTGATGATCAGGGATTCGTCGGTGATCCCGTCCTCTTCCATCCCGTTGGCCACCTGCAGCGCGTGTACCAGCTGGTCGACGCAATAAAGCTCGGTGTCGGTGGGGTCGATGCATTCGGCCAGCATGCGCAGCGCGTCATAGACCTTCATCTTGCCGAAGGTCGTCGGCTTGTATTTCTCGCGCAGGGCCAAAGCCAGTTCGAGCTCTTGACGGAAATGCCCCTTGTGAAGCTCTTTCGCGCGGCGCTCGTATTCGTCGCGCCACATCTGCTGTTCTTCTTGGGTCGGATACTCGCCGCGTTCCTTGCGAAAGAACGGATCGGAGGATCCGAAGGTGTTCTCGGTCAGCTCTTCCGGCGTTATCGCATCCAGATCAGTAGGCGAATTCATAGGATTTTACCTTTTCCAGTTCGTGGTTGTCGATGAGCGCCCGGGTGTCGTCGATCCAGCCGTTCATCTGATGGTTGACCCGGACTTCGAAATCGTCGCGGACCTGGTCGTAGAACATCTTGGCCTGCTTCATGATCCGGAAGCATTTGTCATGAGTACCCTTGCGGGCATTCAGATCGGTTAGCACGAAATGCGCGTTGAGGCATTCCACCGGAAAGTCTTCGGACATGGCGTTGCAGGTGTCGCGCAGCAGCGGAACGGCCTTTTCGAAATCGCCGTTCTGGAAATAGGCGTATCCCAGAAACCACTGATACCGCCAATTGTCGGGCTCCAGCGCGATGTAGCGCTCCAGCCGTTTTGAACGGCACTCGCGCGAGGTTTTGGACCCGTCGAGCGAATGATGGATGACGACATCGGTCAGAAAACCGGTCCTGACGACTAGACGCCGCGCAGACCTTTGGGTGTTGCAATGCACCATGCCCTCGAACAGGATCCCCGAGTCCCGCCGGAACGCCACGAGCTTGTAATCGTCGAAGATCGTCCCGTTTCTGCGGTTACGCCAAACCAGGAAATAGGCACCTTGCTCGCCGCGCTCGATTTCCTCTCTCAGTTTCAGGATATCCGAGCGGCTGACCGATTCGTCAGCATCCAGGACAAGAACCCATTCCGAAGACGCCTCGGATATGGCGACATTGCGGGCATGGGTGATCATGAACGGGTCGTTGCTGTTGGGCTGCAGCTCGACCACGCGCGCGCCGTAATCCATCTTGAGCACCTCGATGGTCTTGTCGGCGGACCCGGTATCGACCACGACGAACTCGTCGAAAAGATCGCGCACACCGGGCATCCAGAAGCCCAGAAGATCGCCTTCGTTCTTGATCACCATACATAGGCTTAAAGTCATCTTGCCCTCGTCTCTGTGTGATTACGGCTTTGATATCGGAACGCAGTTACCCAGCGCGCATAGCAACCTAAGAAAGAGTCGTGCATCAGCTTCACAATCAAAAGGAGCAAAGTCAACAGACCCGTTGAAGCGTGGCGGAAACCTGCCTGTGACTTGATTTTGAATGGAAATTCAGAGGCCAGCCGGGTGCTTGGCTGCGTTCTTCCGCCTAACAGTGCATCACCTCAAAGTTGCGATCACCGATTCCGGCAGTTCGGTTGGCAGTTGCGCGGCCGTCAGACGTTGTCGAAATCCGGCACCGCCCGGCCAAGCAACGCATATTCGTTCGGCAGAGCCTTCAGAATTCGGATATGGATGGCTTCGATATAGGCATGGGCCGATGTCACGTAGCGATGCCAGGCCTCGCATTGCTCGAGCGCGTCGCGGCAGTCTTCCCTGTGGCCGTAATCCTTGTAGGCCCACATGTGGACGAAACACGACGTCTGCCCGAGATCGACGAAGAAAAAGCCGAGCGGCGCTGGCAGAAAGCGGGTTTGCACCGGGAGCCCGGCTGCCAGATAATTCGCCCAGAACGCCGACTTGTTCCGTGGCGCGAGGCTGTATTGCCGCTCTTCGACGATCATGGTTGGCCCCGGGCCTGGTCCCCGGTCAGGCCGTGGACGCTTCGTAATGGTCGCGAAGGCTCTTGGGGCGCATATCGGTCCAGTGCGTCTCGATATAGTCCATGCAGGCCTCCCGATTGTCGGGGCCGAAGACCGTGTTCCACCCCCCGGGAACCTCGCATCGCACCGGCCAGAGGGAGTATTGCTCCTCGTGATTGACTAGCACGCAGAACTCACCAGCCTCGTCGTCAAATGGGTTCGCCATCGAAACCCTCCTGTCTGATGTCATGCAGCCTCCAGTTTAGAAGCGGTCGATGTGCATGCAAGTTTAAAATGAATTTTGACATTTTAATTCTCCTTTTACGGGGCTTTCGGCGAGTACTCGCCGCCACTCCATGCGCCGCGGATGGCCCCGGCGACCATCCCGCACCGCCCTGTGGCAGGCCGCCTCTGCGGGGCGAATCGCCTTGCTTCGAGGGGTGTTCTGGTCTAGTAGACCAAAGAATTTGGACCGTTTTTCAAGCGGTCCCGCGGCCTTGAGAAAGGAAATAACTTGCTCAAAGACTCTGACCGGATTTTCACCAATCTTTACGGCATGCACGATCGGTCGCTGAAAGGAGCGCAAAGCCGTGGGCATTGGGATGGCACCGACAAGATCTTGCAGAACGGGCGTGAATGGATCATCCAGACGATGAAGGATTCCGGCCTGCGCGGTCGTGGCGGCGCGGGGTTCCCGACCGGTCTGAAATGGTCGTTCATGCCCAAGGAAAGCGACGGACGCCCGGCCTATTTGGTGGTTAACGCGGACGAATCCGAACCAGGTACCTGCAAGGACCGTGAGATCATGCGCCACGATCCGCACACGCTAATCGAGGGCTGCCTGATAGCGTCTTTCGCGATCGGCGCGCATGCTTGCTATATCTACATCCGCGGCGAATACATCCGCGAGAGAGAATCGCTGCAAAACGCCATCGACGAGGCATATACCGCCGGCAAATTGGGTCGCAATGCCGCGGGCAGCGGCTGGGATTTCGACCTCTACTTGCACCACGGCGCGGGCGCCTATATCTGCGGCGAAGAGACCGCGTTGCTGGAAAGCCTCGAAGGCAAGAAGGGCATGCCCCGGATGCGACCGCCGTTCCCGGCGGGTGCGGGTCTTTACGGCTGCCCGACTACTGTGAACAACGTGGAATCAATCGCAGTCGTGCCGACGATCCTGCGGCGCGGCCCCGAATGGTTCGCCTCATTTGGACGTCCGAACAATGTCGGGACCAAGGTGTTCGGCATCTCGGGCCACGTGAACAACCCTTGCGTTGTCGAGGAATCGATGTCGATTCCCTTCGAAGAACTGATCGAGAAACATTGCGGCGGTATTCGGGGGGGGTGGGACAACCTTCTAGCGGTGATCCCCGGCGGGTCCTCGACCCCCTTGGTGCGTGGCGAGCACATGCGCGACGCCCTGATGGATTTCGACTATCTCAAGGGCGAGCTCAAGTCCGGCTTCGGCACCGCCGCCGTGATCGTCATGGACAAGCAGACCGACATCGTAAAGGCGATCTGGCGGCTTTCCAAGTTCTACAAGCACGAAAGCTGCGGTCAGTGTACGCCCTGCCGCGAGGGCACCGGCTGGATGATGCGCGTGATGGAGCGTCTGGTGCGCGGTGAGGCCGAACTGGAAGAGATCGACATGCTGATCGACGTTACCAAGCAGGTCGAAGGCCACACCATCTGCGGTTTAGGCGATGCCGCCGCCTGGCCGATCCAGGCACTAGTCCGCAACTTCCGCGATGAGATCGAGGACCGGATCAAAGGCCGCAAGCGTTACGCCGTCGCCTGATCTCTAACCATCGAAAGCATTTGCTGGCCGCGCTGTACATACGCGGCGCTTACTGATTCTCTAGCGCTCTGGTCCCGTGCCGGAATGCTGCCCGTGGCGCCTGCAGGGCGACCTTGAGGCGCTGGACGTAATCATCAGACAACCGGTTTGCGTCTTCCTCGGTAAACAGGCGGGACGAAAACTCCCACAGAATGCGGGCATGATTTTCTGGCCGCGTTTTCACGGGCGGGATAACGATAACGTTAATGTCGAATTTCGCAGTTTGGTTCTGCTCTTCGTGCAGCCGCCCCTGCGCGGTACCAAAGTCGAAATCCGGAACCGCCGAGTCGTGGAACCCAAAGCCGTACTGAAAGATTGGGTTGCGGCCCTGAGTTTTCGCGACCCGCATCTCCTTGACGATCATCACCAACGGCACGTCCTGATAGCGCATAGCGTCCATCTGCGCGGCATGGATACGCGGCACCATCTCGGCCAGACTGTCGGCACCCTTGAGGTTGGCGCGCACGGGGATCGTGTTAACGATCATGCCGATCAACGGTTCGATTTCACGCTCGGTCCGGGCGCTTGCGGCCGCGCCGACGCAGAAATCATCTGCTCCGGCGTGATCGCCGATGAAACTGGCAAAAACCGTCAGCAGCACCGCATAGTCTGACACCCGAAGTTCGCGGGCGCGCTTGCGCACCAACGCCACCACGTCCTCAGGCAAAATCTGGCGGATGTTGTGGCCGCCAAGCTCGGTATTTTCGGTCTGGCGTTCCGACATCCGCACATCAAGTGCCGCACCATCAAGCGACGCCGCGATGTTTTTCAATGCGGTCTTGCCGGAGCCGCCTTCGAGCCGGTCCCGCTGCCACGCGACGAAGTTCTGATATTGCGCAGTCAATTCCGGCAGCTCGCACTCTCGGCCCTCCAGATCGGCCACATAGATTTCCTGGATTTCATGCCAAAGCCGACCGACGGACCAGCCGTCATGCACAACGTGATGTTCGATCTGGATCAGCGACCATTCGGTATTGGACCGCTTGACCGCGATCACCTTGAGCATGGGCAAGGCTTCGACGTCGAACACGGTGTCGAGCGTTTCGTCCAGCATATCCTGGAAAATACTGTCCTGCTCTTTCCGAGGCAGGTCTGACAGATCGTGGCAGGGAATTTCAAAATCGTAGGGCGGATGAATTTCCGAACAATAGCCCTCGTCGGTCAGGTGGATCGTGCTGCGTAGCATTTCATGTCGGGCAATGACCGCGGAAATCGCGCGTTCCAGCCTGGGGATGTGCAGATCGCCGACGAATTCCAGCGTCGCCTGGAAGTTATAGGCGCGGCTGGAGCGGAAAAAGGAGGTCAGGAAACAGACCTGCTCTTGGTTGTACGAGGCTCGCGCACTCGGCGGGTAGTCGGACACCCTGCGGAATGCAGTACTGCGGCGCGTGCCGTCGGTCACCAGCGGGCGCAATTGCGCTACCGACGGGTTCTCGAACAGCTCACGCAGGGTCAGCTCTACCCCGAATTCCTCGCGGAGCCGGGCGACCATCTGGGCAAGCACCAGCGACTGTGCACCGTGGTCGAAAAAGTTGCTGTATTCCCCCAGACCCGGCTGACTCATAACCGATGCGACCATCGCAACGAGAGGGTCCGACGCGCCCCCGCCCACGGTCTGGGTGTCGCCAATGCACAGCGCCCCGCGATCCACCTTGCCATTGGCGGTCAGCGGTAATGCATCCCGGGTTTCGATGTAGGAGGGGATCATATAGTCGGGCAGCCGCGTCCGCAGAAATTGCCGCAAGACCGCAAGGTCGATATCGCCGTTGTGCGCGACGACGAAGGCCGCCAGAGCCCGGTCTTCGGCATTCGCGCCAGGGGTCACAGTCCGCGCGACAGCTTCCGACACACCGTCATGTTCCAGTAAGGCGGCCTCGACTTCGCTCAGCTCGATCCGGTAGCCACCGACCTTGACCTGCGTGTCACGGCGGCCAAGAAACTCGATCTCTCCGTTGGGCAGAATCCGCCCGTTGTCGCCGCTGCGGTAGAGCCGTCCGAACTGCTCTGACGACACGAAACTTGCCTTGGTCTTGTCTGCATCGCCCCAATAACCGCGCGCCAGACCACGCCCACCAAAGCAGAGTTCCCCAACGTCCCCATCGGCGCAAGGCTGCATGTCCTCATTCAGGATGTGCACCGTCTGATCTGACAGCGGCCGACCGTAGGGGATGCTTGTCCATTCCGGTGAAACCTCTTCGATGTCGTGGAAGGTGGACCAGATCGACACTTCGGTCATACCGCCGAGCGAGACCAGGCAATCCGGCGAAAAGGCAGTGCGGATACGATCCGGCAGGTTCAGCGGAATCCAGTCACCGCTCAGCATTACCAGCCGAATTTCAGCCCCCTCGATCCGCTCGGGCATACGGCCAAGGTATCCTACCATCATCCCCATAAGCGCAGGAACCGAATTCCACAGGGTCACTCGGTGCTCGCGGAGCAGCCGCAGCCATTCTGCGGGCTCTCTGGCCAGTTTCGGTTCCGGTATGACCAGTGCGCCGCCGACGGCCAGAAGCCCGAAGATGTCGTAGACCGATAAATCGAAGGTCAGTGCCGAAAGCGTCAGGGTGCGGTCGGAGGCGGTGACCGACCAGCGACGGTTGATGTCCTGAATCGTGTTCCATGCCGCCCCGTGCGAAACCGCGACACCCTTGGGTATGCCCGTCGTGCCCGAGGTAAAGATGATATAGGCCAAGTCGTTGTCTGAGCGTGTCTCTTCATCGACCGGTCCGGACGCAGGTAAAGTCCCCGGCGTGATCCACGCGGCATCTGGCGCCCAGACTGCCTTGTCCGTGTCGTCAAGTATGACGGCGACTGGGTCGCATTGCTGAACGATCTTAGCCAGGCGCAGGGCGGGTTGGCATGGATCGACCGGCACATAAACCGCACCGACCAGCAAGACACCGATAACAGCCGCGATCTGATCTGGACCTTGATCAAGTGCGACGATAACCCGGTCATCGCGCCGGACATCCGTCGCCCTCAGCGCTGCCGCGAATTGGCCTGCCCGGGCCGTCAGGTCGCCATAAGTTACTTTGATGTCGTTGTAATAGATGGCGGGAGTACTCGGAGTTTCAGTCGCTCGTTCGAGAAAAGCTCTGTGGATCAAGGTTTGCCTCCATGAACTATTAGCCTGACTCTGGCCAATCAAGAATGCAACCTCAGGTAATGTACGTAAAGTGCAATTCCCGAAAAAAGACTATTCCCCTCGCTCGTTGGCAGAAATCAGCCGACGGCCAGGGACCGCTCTCGCCTAAGCCAAAGCCGCCTGCGCGCGACGGCGGTTTCCCACTCTTGCGGGATCTCTGAGTAGAGTCGTAGACTACACACACAACCCGGGCGAGATGCGCCCCTCTGCTCCGCGAGTTCTGCCCGTGACGCCATTCGGATCCTTTCTCACGTCTTTCGCGCTCAATGATATCGTCGCGAAACATCTCGCGATCCGCGCGGTGGCTCATGACACGAACGCTGCCGATTGGCTGCAAGCGCTGCCTTGGCCAGAGGAACTCGAAAAGCGCGCGCGCTTGGCTGACATCGCCGCATATGTGCTGCACGGGTATTGGCGGTATGGCCGGACGCAGGACATCGCGGCGGCCTTGGATCAGCTCGAAACGGCCGGGCTGGCGCTGGACAATGAACTGCGCAGCTCGGCGGATATACCACTGGCCGAGGCCATAGGGGCGACGATCGCGATGCTGCGGTTCCTGCATGGGGGCTACGCCGAAGCGCTGCGCCCGAATTTCCTGGCGGGCTACGTGATGGGCTCTTTGGGATACGGCGCGTTTTTTTCGACCAGCCGGTCCTCGGACATCGACCTGTTTCTGGTCGCCCCCGACGGGCCGATCGACCTGTCGGCGCTATGCGGCGGGCAAGAGATGGAGGAGGGCGGCGACACGCCCGACCGCCTGGCCTATTTCGCCGACGCTGCGGCGGCTGCCGAAGGTGGTATCCTCAACTACAAGCTCCAGCCATCGGGTTTTCCGTTCGAGGTGTCGCTGAATCTGGTCACCTTGCCATCGCTCCGGCATATATGCACGCTCGACCCAACCAAAAGCAGCGTGCTCTACTGGCATGAAGCTTTCGGTGATGCCCCGCTTTTGGCGCGGGATTTCGTCGGCCGCGATCAGTTCCTGCCGTTTTCCGAAGACGTCTCGAGCTACGGAAATCGGCTGAGGGTACCGAATTTCACCCCCATCGCCGAAGCCGGCGCATCCGGCCTGGGTGTTCTCTGCCCGCTCGCCACCATGCCAATGCCCTGTTTCGATGCGCTTTTTTCTGACCCAGCCGTGGATCGTACCCTGAGCGCCTTTCTGTTGGATGTCGAACGACTCCGGACGGATTTCGCCGCTGAAGGGCTGGTTCCCGATTATGGCAACCTGCACATCCGCCAGGGCCGCTTTTCGCCATGGCTGCGGCGCAAGACGACAGGGCTCTTTCCGTTTCTGCTGTCGCCCATGATCTGACGACAGTATCGGGCACCGGTTATCCGGGCGCCTAAACGGCATCAATCCGCCAACAAGATACAACCTTAGGATTAATATCGCCACAACATACTACTTATGGTATATACCATGGGACGTCACCCAACCAGATGGAGAGGATTGCCATGAACGTCATCGAAAGTTTCAAAGTCTGCACAAGCTACAGCGCCGACAATGAGCCGCTGTTCAAGGCAAAGCTGGGCGAGCCGTTTGCCGTTGAAACCCAGGACCGCGTCTCGCAATGCGACAGCCCCGTCCCGATGGAAGTGCTGACGACCATGACCGGCCCCATCGAGATCGAAGGGGTCAGCACGGGCGATTCGATCAAGGTCGAGATTGTCGATATCCAGCTTCCCTCGACCGATGCCTGGGTGGTCGTCACAGATAGCGGCCCGCTGAAAGGGCAGGTCAGCCCCTTCGTGCGCAAACACATGCAGATCACGCCCGACGGAATCGCCTTTCGCGACGACATCACCCTGCCGGTGTGCCCCATGATCAGCCGGATCGGCGTTGCCCCGGAATCGGGGAGTGTGAAGAGCAACCACAACGGCAGGTTCGGCGGCGCCATGGGCAATTCGATGGTGACCAAGGGAGCCTGCGTCTATCTTCCCGTGTTCCACGAAGGCGCCTTGCTGACCCTGGCCGACGGCCACGCCCTGCATGGGCTTGGCGAGGTCGCATCGTCGGCGGTCGAATGCGCAGTGAACGTCATTCTGCGCGTGACCAAGGAAGAGCGGATCAAGGTCAGCCAGCCCATCGTGACGAACGACGACTCGGTCTGCTGCATGGGCTTTGGCGACACGATGGAAGAGGCGGTGAACATGGCCGTACAAGGCACAAGCGATCTGATGATGCAGACCTGCGACGTCACCGCAGACGAAACCGCGATGCTGATCAGCAGCCTCGGCGCGGTCAAATTCGGCCTCGCCGGGCATGCGCCCTATTCGGTGATGGTCGAGATGCCGCAGTCGTTCCTCGAGATTTGAGGCAAGGGCGCGGCGTTTCTCCCGGCACAGCGCCTGAAATGCCGTGACCGTGGTCACGGCATTTCGATGCGCGCGCGCCAGCGGCGCACCCACTGCGCATAGATCAGCACAGGCCAAAGCTGCCAGTGACAATCCGCCTGCCCCGACACATGCTGACCCCACAAGTTCCTGACCTCGGCGGCCTTCACATAGGGAAGGCCGGACAGGCTGTCGTTTGACAGAAGGTCCTCGACCCAGTCGCGCAGACAGGTCCGCAGCCAGCTATCCACGGGAAAGCCGAACCCCATCTTGGGCGCGTCCAGCAACGTCCGGGGGACATATCGGTATGCCAGTTCTTTCTCGAGCACACGAAGCCCGCCTCGGCCGAACCGGTTTCGCATCGGCAGGCCAAAGGCGAAATCCACCATGCGTTCGTTCAGGAACGGAATGCGCACCTCGAGCCCGACGCTCATGCTGGCGCGGTCGACCTTGGTCAAGATGCCGTCGCCCATGTAATGCCGCATGTCGGCGATCTGCATGGAATCGAGCCGCGACAGCCCCCCGCCCTCGATCCAGTAGTGGGCGGGGGAAACCGATTCGGCCCCTTCGGTATCGCGGTGCAGGCTGTCCGGCGCGTTGCGCATGATCCTGCGGTAATAATCGGGAAACGATTGCGGCGGGGGGCCGTAGGTGGTGAATTCCGGCAGACGGCGGGCGATGTCCCTGAGATGCTGCGGCAAGACCGACCTGATACGGCCCAGACGCCCCGCGCCGCATAACGCGGCGAGCCCGTCAAACACCGGTTCCGTCAAACGCCGGTGCAAGGCCCAGATGCTCTGGCTCCATTGATACCGGTCGTACCCGGCGAAAAGCTCGTCCCCGCCATCGCCCGACAGGCAGACCGTCACTTCGCCCCGGGCGAGACGGCTGACCGCCAGCGTCGGCAGCTGCGAGAAATCCGCAAAGGGCTCGTCGTAGAACTCGGGGATCGCCTCGACCAGATCGCGGGCCATCGCCCCGGTCAGGGTCAGCGCCTCGTGTTTGGTCCCGATGTGCTCAGCAATGGCCCGTGCCCTGTCGCTCTCGTCCCAGGAGGTCTCAGAAAACCCGATGGAGAACGTCCGCAGTGGTGCGGACAGCTTCTGCGATGCCACCGCCGAAATGAGCGAGGAATCGATGCCCCCGGACAGAAAGCAACCGGTCGGCACGTCGCAATCGAGGTATTCCTCGATGACCCCGTGCAAAAGCGCATCGCATTCTTCCAAGAGCGCAGCGTCCGACAACCCGGTTAGCGCACCGTTGCGCGCCTTGCGCTCCTCTTCCAGCGACCAATAGGCCGAAACCTCGGGCGCCTGACCACGCCGCATGACCAAAAGCTCTCCCGGGGCCAGTTGCCGGATGCCCTGGAACACCGTGTCGGGCGAGGGCACATAATCGAAGTCGAGCATATGTCCGATGGCCGCAGGGTTCAGCGCCTTCGGACGGTCGTCATAGGCGAAAAGCGCCTTCAGCTCGGAACCGAAGGACAGCGTGCTCTTGTGAAACCGCCAGTAACAGGGCTTGATGCCGAAACGGTCACGGCACAGGTAAAACGTCTTGGCCGCATCGTCCCAGACCGCAAAGGCGAACATTCCCTCGATCTTCGCAAGTGTGCGGTGGACGCCCCAATGGGCGAAGGACTCGATCAGAACCTCGGTGTCTGATTGGGTCGACAGGCTGTGCCCGGCTGCGGTCAGCACGGCCCGCAAGGCGCGGAAGTTGTAGATTTCGCCGTTGAAACTGATGACAAAGCGCCCGGTGGCGTCGGTCATGGGCTGCGCCGCGCGATCGTCCAGATCGACTACCGACAGGCGGCGATGCCCCAGCGCCGCACATCCGTTGCCCGAGACCCAGACGCCGCCCCCGTCAGGCCCGCGATGCGCAAGCGTGGCAGTCATGCGCCCGACGGCGTGTTCCAGCCCGCGCTGCGGCGTGGCGGCGATGACGCCCGCTATTCCGCACATGCCTCACTCCGGGTCATGAAGCATCCGCCTTGCCGCCGCGGTCCCGCGCCACGGCCTCGAAATGAGGGTCGGTTTCGGGCAGATGAGGGGCGATTTCGTCCAGAGTCTTCCACTTTGGTACGCAAAACGCATCGTCCGCCGGATCGTATGTCTGGTGATCGGAACCGTCGAAGTGCGGGCGATACCGGTTACAATTGGGAAAGCTGGTGACCCGGATCCGCACGGCGGCGCAGGCGCCTCGATGCGCCAACAGTGCCCCCTGATCATAGCGCACCTCGGCCCGCCCGCCGATCCGCAGCCGGTTGCCGCCATTCTCGAAATCGACGAACAGCAGACCGCAATGCGGGTTACGCGCAAGGTTCCCCAAGGTGCGGTACATCGAATTACCGTTGTATTCGGGATACTCGATCGTATCGGGGGCGACGTGGCGCACGAAACCGCGCTGCCCGCATTTCATGCTGCAATCCACATGGCTGTCCCAGCTTGTCGCGATGAAGAAGACGCGCGAGGCGCACACCAGCTCCGCCTGTTCGGCGCTCAGCCCCTCGGCGACGAAATGCCGTTCGATGGCATCGGCGACGGCCCGTCCGCCGAGCCGGTCCTGCACTTCGCGCATGCCGCTGTGAAAGAACGGATCACGCGTCATGGTGGCTGCTTTCCTCGGACGCGGCGTCTACGTCGTTCCGGCCCGCGCCGCGGCGGAACGTCAGCCCCTCGAACCGCCCGTCGCCGCGCCACCGTGCGGTGTAGCGGAAATATTCCGCCGGGCCGTCGGGATAGCCGACATTCCAGCCGACCGCCGGATCGCTGAGATCGCCATCGTTGTTGAAGATCCCCGGTGTACAATCGGCCATCGCCAGACGGCGCGTTCCTTGCCGCAACCGGGCCAGCCAGCGGTCCTGCGCATCGGCGTCGACCTCGATCTCCGCCGCGCCGGTCGTATGGCTGTGGCGCACCACCGCCGCGATCGTCTCAGCGGCGTCGACCGAGTTATGCGTGATGTTCGACAGGAGATTCGCCCCCTGCGCCGGCTGCATGACGAAGAGATTGGGAAAGCCGTGCACGAACACGCCCTGAAAGCTCTGGATCCCATCGGCCCAAGCCTCGCGCAGGGTGGTTTGCCGTCCGCGGATAGTCAGCGCGTCCTGGACCGGGCCGCCCACGGTGTTCCGGAAACCGGTCGCGAAGACGATGCAATCCAGCGTAAAGTCGCGCCCGGCGGCGGTGACACCGGTGCGGGTCAGCCGGGTGACGCCCTTGCCGTCGGTGTCGATCAGATGCGTGTTCGGCCGGTTGAAGGCCTCAAGATAGTCGTCGTGGAAACAGGGGCGTTTGCAGAATTGCGGATACCAAGCCTGCAACGCCCGTGCGGTCGCGGGGTCTTGCACGATCTGCGCCACGCGGTCGCGCAGTTCGGCCATGTTGTCAATGTCGGCCAGTTCCTGCACCCGGTCCACCACCTCCTCGGTTCGGTCCTGGGCCGGCACCGCATCCAGACGGCTGCGGATTCGGGCGGCGATCTGGGTCCAGTTGTCGTCGACGATGTCTTCGACGTCGATCAGCGGGTTGCGGAACTGGATGTAGTTGACCATCAGCGCGCGCTGCCAGCCCGGATGCCGCGCCCAGGCGCGCCAATGCTCGGGCGCGGCCTGGTTACCCCGGGCGTTCACGGCCGAGGGCGTGCGCTGAACCACGAAAAGGCCGCGCGCCGCGCGGGCCAGATGAGGGATGCTCTGGATGGCGCTGGGGCCGCTTCCGATCACGCCGACACGCCGGGTCCTGAGACGCTCCATCGGCGCACCCGTGGGATCCCCGCCGGTATAGTCGTAATCCCATTCCGAGGTGTGGAACATATGCCCTTCGAAGGAGTCGATCCCGGCCAGCCTGGGGATCTTCGGCGTCTGGAACTGCCCCAGCCCAAGGGTAACGAACCGTGATTGGAACCGGTCGCCCCGGTCGGTTTCGACCAGCCAGACCGATTGATCGGGCAACCACGTCAGCGCGGTGACCTCGGTCCTCAGCAGCACGTTCCGGTCCAGCCTGAAATGCCGGGCCACACGCCGGCAATGGGCGCGGATTTCGATGCCCGAGGCGTATTTCCGTGTCGGCAGATAGCCGGTCTCCTCCAGCAGCGGCATATAGACGATGGCGGCGGTGTCGCATTCCGCGCCGGGGTAGGTGTTGCGATGCCAGACACCGCCGAAATCCGGGGATTTCTCGACGATCCGGACCGGCCCACACTGGGTCTCGGTCAGCCTGGCGGCAGCCACCAAGCCCGACAGGCCGCCGCCGATGACGGTCGCGGTCACGACGTCCGACACCGGCGCGCGCGCGGCCGGAGCGGCCCTGTGCCGCCGCATCCGGGGCGGCAGGTCGGTGTAGGTCTCGCTCCCGGCGGGCCGTTGCCGCTTGAGCCGCTCGATCCGATATCTTTCCCTGATTTCGGCGACGTCGTCCTCGGGAATACCTGCGGAATCATGCCGGGTCACTTTATACTCCTACCTGTGAGCCGGGGGCCGTTCTGGCATAAGGCCAAGTCACACCGCCTGCCCCTGCAGGACCCCTGGCCCCTGCATATCGTCGCGCTGCCGGGACCAGTAGCGCGCATAGACCCCGCCCTTTTTAAGCAATTCCGAATGCGTGCCCTGCTCGACAATCCTGCCGGCGGACAGGACGATGATCCGGTCCATGCGCATGATCGTCGACAACCGGTGGGCGACGACGATCACGGTCCGGTCCGCAAGCAGGCGGTCGATCGCGGATTGAACCGTCGCCTCGGTCTGCGAATCCAGCGCGCTCGTCGCCTCGTCCAGCAGAACGACCGGGGCATCCGTCAGCAGGGCGCGGGCGATGGAAATTCGTTGCCGCTGCCCGCCCGACAGCGTCGCGCCCCGTTCGCCGAGGATCGCGTCATAGCCTTCCCGGCCGAACCCGTCCTCCAGCTGCAGGATGAAATCATGGGCGTCGGCCTCGCGCGCGGCATAGATCATGTCCTCTTCGGTCGCGTCGAGCTGGCCGTAGAGGATGTTCTCGCGCACCGAGCGGCTGAAGATCGCCGAATCCTGAAGCACCCCGCAGATATTCCGGCGCAGGCTTTCCTGCGTCATGTCGCGGATATCCATATCCCCGACCATGATCCGGCCCGAAACCGGATCGACCATGCGCAATAGCAAGGCCAGCAAAGTCGACTTGCCCGCGCCCGATGGGCCGATGATCCCGATTCTTTCGCCCGGCCGGATGGTCAGGTTGATGTCGCGCACCCCCTGCCCGGCCCCACCGGAATAGCCGAACGAGACGTTCTCGAACCGTATCCGCGGGCGCGGGTCGCGCAGCGGCGCCGCCTCTTGCGCGTCGCGCAGTGCGTGCGGCTGGGTCAAAAGCGCGATGCCGTCCTCGATCTCGCCCAGCGACGCATGAAGGCCCATCAGAGTGTGGCTGATATAGCCGGTCATCTGCGCGACACGGATCGCAACCGCGCCCGCCGCGGCGATGTCGCCCTCGCTCGCGCGGCCGTCCGACCACAGCAGGACGCTGGCGCCGATTAGCAGGACGGGCAGACTGCCGGCGAGGACGGTCAGAAGGAACCGGAACCAGGTGGCGGTCTTGCCCCAATCGATGGCGGTCTCGCGGTAAGAGGTCGCGACGCGGCCCGCGCGCTCGACCTCATGACGGCCCCGCGCGAAAAGGGTCACCGTCTTCATGTTCGACAAAGTGTCGACAATGGCCCCGGTCAGCGCGGAATGCGCATTGGCCCGCCGCGCGGATTTCTTGCGCAGATGCGGCATGTACCACCAGATCAGCGCCAGATAGGCGGCCAGCCAGACGGTCAGCAGAATCGCGATGTCCCAGCTGACCGTCACCAGAAAGACCGCAGCCCCCAAAAAGGACACGAGCGCGTAGAACACCAGATAGATCGTCTCGGACGCCACGCTTGCGAGGGCGCGCGAGGTTTGTAGCTGCTTTTGCGTGATCCGGCCGGTCATTTCGGAATCAAAGAACCCGACCGATTGGCCCATGGTCCAGTGATGCAGGCGCAACAGCACCATCAACAGCACGTTGGGCGCGATCACGATGAGATTCACCGCCGAGGACGCGCCCAGCACCAGCGGGCGCAGCAGTATGAAAAAGAGAAATACGCCGATCGCGAACAGCATATGTGTTTCGAAAAAGTGATCCGGGTCGGTGGCGATGGCAAGGTCGATCACATACCCCAGCAGCAGCGCGTTCGCGACCTCCAGGAAACCGGCCAGCGTCCAGATCAGGGCCGACAGCCCCAAGGCGCCATAGGCCCCTTTCAGCGACCAGCCGAAGAAGGCCAGCAGCCCCCGCGGCGGCGGGGTCTGCGCCGGGATCAACGGGTCGATCAGGTCTACCGCGCGGTTCAAGATGTCTCCCCGGCCCGCAGTTCCGTGCCAGGAGCGGAGGAAAGATCGACTAGATCCGGCGCGGCGGACACAGCCCCGGCCCGCTGAAGCGAAAACCAAGCCAGCCGTTCGTATCCGCCCGTTGCGGGCAGCTTGCACGATGTGTAAAGGCCGAAACCGAATACCCTGGCTGCGGGCAGGTCGAGGGCACGGTGATCCTGTTCCCACCGCGTCACGCTGGGGTGCATCCCGGGCCGGAAGCCAAGAGAGATATGCGGCCTCCAGGGTCGGGTCGGCGGCAGGGACCCCATGTCGAGCGCGATCCGGTCCAGCGCATTGTGCAGGTTCTGCATTTGCGGCACCGGTTCGACCCCCGCCCAGAGCGCAACCGCGCCGTCCAGCAGATCGAAATGCCCGACCCCCGACACTTTCATGTCGAAGGCTGGGGCCTTTACACTGGCCAGACGCGCAATCAGGCCGGCGTGATCCTCGATCACACGCAGATACCGCATGGTCACGTGCAGGGCAGCCCGAGGCACCCAATGCGGGTCGGCCACATGCCTCTGAAGCCGCAGCAGATCGTCGGCCAAAGACGCACGAACCTCCAGCGCCAGAAACAGCGCGGATGACGCTGCGACAGTCATGGCTCAGACGGCGCGCAGGACGGCGAACTGATGCACGCGGTCACGCAGAATGGGATCGTCGGGGTTGGGCAGTTTGCGGAGCTCGGCCAGTGCGGGGTCGATGATGTCGCGGCGCTGCGCGTCCGAGGCCTTGACTAGCGTCGACATGCCGCCGCGCTCGATATGTAGGATCACCTCGGACACCGACGTCTGGTAGGTGTGGGACAGATTGACCACGGTCTCGAGAACAAAGTCGGCCTCCGTGCAGAGCTTTTCCAGCTCTTCAGGCGAATCGCGCGTCAGCTGCGGGCCAGAAAGCTGCAGCTGCATGTCCGCAACGATCTTCCCCGCCGGGTCCTTGGGCGGGGACACCTGGGCGTTCGCGGCCGAACAATTGATGAAGCAGCCGCCGTCGCTCAGCACCCGGCGCACCTCGGCCAGCGAGGTGGAAATGTCGTCGGCAAGGTGCAGCGCCCAGACCGAATAGATGCAGCCGAAGAAATCGTCAAGGAACGGCAGTTTGTTCATGTCCGACCAGACCAACGCCACCACGCGGTCGACGGCGAATTTCAGCATCTCGCTCGACACGTCGAGCCCGATGACATCGTAGCCCTTGTTTTGCAGCGCCCCGGCTACCACGCCGGTCCCGACGCCCATCTCGAGCACCCGCCGGTTCTTGTCGATGAAAGGTTCGATCGCCTCCGCGAACTGCACGCCACGGGTCTCGCCGCCTCTGTTTTCGTCGTACTGAAAGGCGATCTTGTCAAAAATTGCGTTCATCTGGTCCCTCCGCAACGTGGGTCTCGGGCAGGATTTTCGGTCAGTCGCTAGGGCGTACCGCCACTGGCGAAACGTGCTGTGCCTTACAATCGCAGATTCTATCCTTGCGCGAGTAATTTGTTATTGCAACCCGCTAAGGTGGTTTTAAGCGATAAACCGCCAGTCTAGAATTTAATATAAGAAATTGAATTTATTATACTTTTTAAACACGCATAGAGGCGCGCCCAAGCCCGGGAACGCCTATGGAACAAACCGCGTTTCACCTGCGCTACACACGCGCCGAACTGAGTGGCCCCGGTCTAACCCGCCATCGGCTTCACCCCGAAAATCATGATCCAGTAGATGATCTCGTCATCCAGGCCCGTGCCCTCACCCTCGTGCTTGGACACGACCTCGAATCCCGACCGAATCAGATAGTCCACCAGTTCGGACTCCTGATAAAACGTGTAGAGCCGCCCGAGCCCATCGCGCCGTTCGCCGGTGCCCTTTTTCATGCAGAGATAGAACACCCCCCCGGGTCTGAGCGCGTCGAAAATGCTGTTCAAGTGCTGTGGAAAGGCCTGGCGCGCGGCGTGCAACAGACTGAAATGCGCCCAGACACCATCAAGATCCGAGAGTTCCAACAGATCGTCGAAACTTGCCTTGCGGGCGTCGACCCCATGGGTGTCGCGGGCGCAGTCAACCATGCCTTGAGAGGCATCCACCGCATCGACCCACAAGCCGTGGTCCTGCATGATCGCCGCCTCGGCGCCGACGCCGCAGCCAAGGTCGAGCACTCGGCCGTTTTCCGGCAAGAGCGAGATGAAATGCGCCAGCGCCGGATGCGCCTTGTGCTGGCCTTTCAGCGCTAGATAGGCCGTCCGATTGGCGTCGTCGTCATAGGCGGTGATCGTCGGCTCATCCATCGCGTGCTGCCCTCAATCCCTTCGGGTGTCAGTGCAGAAGCCGCGTTTCGATCCGGGACATCATCCCGGGATCGACCTGCAGCACCTCTGCCAGATAGCGGTCAACCGTCCCGAATTCGCGCTTTAGACCGGTGAACATCAGATCTATGTGTTCAGGATGCACGCGCATGGCATAGTCCAGCGCGTCGTCGGGAACGTCATGGCCGCTGGTCCGCTCCAGCCAGGCCTTCAGCCGCGGCTTGCCGCGGGCGATCCGGGCGGGATCGTTGGTCTTGGTGAACTCGCTCAGGATATCGTCGCGGTGGACCCCGACGGCGTGCTGGGTCAGCGCGCAGAGCATCCCGGTCCGGTCCTTACCGGCGGCGCAATGGGTCAGGATCGCCGCGTCCGAATCGGCCAGCACCTTGAAGAACCGCGCAAAAAGATCGACGTAGCGCAGATTGGTCGCGCCGGTTTCATAGAACGCCCGCGCCTCGCGGTCGAACCAAGACCGGTCGACGTGATCCAGTTCCTTCAGCGCGACGGCCCAGTCCAGCCGCTCTTCGGGGATGTCCGAGGTGATCACCTCATAGCGCACCCCCTCGGGGCGCCGCGACTGCGCGCGCTCTCGCTCGAGCGGGCGGCGCAGGTCGACGATCACGCCGATGTTCAGCGCCTTGAGATGTTCCAGATCCTCGTCCGTGGCGTGGGAATGATCGCTGGAGCGATAGACCACGCCGATGCGGACCGCGCGGCCGTCGCGCCCGGCCACACCGCCTAGGTCGCGGAAGTTTTCGATGTTTTCAAACATGTCTCACCCCTTGGATCCCGAAAGAATGCAAAGCCTGATCCTGCATCAGGCCGTCAGCGCGGCCTGCGCCGGAGAGGTCCCGAGCGCCCGTTCCAGATGCGCCCATGTGGCCGCCTCGAAATCACCCGGCCAGTCGACGCCGTGACGCTCTGCCGCCCGGCGCGCGCGGGGCAGGAAGGCTTCGGCATAGGCCAGATACCCCTTTATGATCGCCCCGCGCTCGGGCATGAGCGGCGGCAAGGCCTGCAACAGCGCGTTCTGTTCGGGCGTGATCAGACGGTTCAGATTCAGTGCCCCGCCCCGATTGGCGACATCGGTTTCCGCGATCAGAAGCTCGATCAGCATCCGGCGCAGATGCGACAGGCCCGTCACCGCGTTGACCATCTCGTTCCGCCCCACCGCCAGCGGCAGCAGACCCATGATGCGGATGAACTCCTGGATGTCGTAGAACAGCCGCGCCGGGTTGACCTGCGGGCCCGGCAGCGTCTCGGGCAAGGTGGCGGTCACGCCGTCCTTGTCGAACAGGGGCTTCAACCCATCGCGCGCATGGCCCACAAGCTGCGACGCGTCGCGCGCCACCACGTCGATGCGCAGCCAATCCTCGGTGATCGCATTGAGCAGCATGCCCTTGACCTGCCGGTCCCACCACAACACGACCGGGCCGACCTGCTCGACGGCCTCGCGCCAGAGGGCACTGAACGGCTCGGCCTGGTCAGGCGCGACGACGGCGAGAAAATCCAGATCGCTGTAATCGTCCTGCAGCCCCGATCCATAGCTGCCGGCTAGGAAGAGGGCCCGCACCA
This sequence comes from Ruegeria sp. AD2(2025), assembly GCF_056542385.1. Classification (NCBI taxonomy): domain Bacteria; kingdom Pseudomonadati; phylum Pseudomonadota; class Alphaproteobacteria; order Rhodobacterales; family Roseobacteraceae; genus Ruegeria; species Ruegeria sp. AD2(2025). Next base: position 7,192 of record NZ_JBQFZS010000018.1, on the reverse strand, counting down.
TGTCGGAATTTTGGGTGGTGTCGGAAATTCGGGCGATTGCGTCTTGCGGTGTCATGCGGCCTCCTGGTCTTGCACAGCTATAGATGTCTTGCGGCGCGCCTGGCCCACGGGACCGGGCGCCGGTAGGGTTTCGAACGATGTCATGCGGTGGCGCCTTTCCTGACAAGGGCGGGCCGCGTACTGATCTCGGCTTTTTGCAGCCAGGCGTCGATCATCGAGATTTTCGGATGTTCGAACACGGTGCGAACGTCGATATCCTTGTTCGTCGCAGCGCGGATTTTCCCTACAAGCCGCGTCGCCGACAGCGAATCGCCACCCAGGGCAAAGAAATCGTCCTCAGGGCCGACGCCGTCGACCCCGAGAACCTCCGAGAAAATGCCCGCCAGAAGTTCCTGATGCGGCGACGCGGCGGAGGTATCGGACTGCGTCTCGTAGACCGGGGCGGGCAAGGCGGCGCGGTCGAGTTTGCCGTTCACCGTCAAGGGCAGCGCGTCAAGCGCGACGATGGCCGCCGGAACCATGTAATCCGGCAGGCTTTCCGAAAGCCCGGCCCGCATTTGACCGAGCGCAGCCGCATCGCAATCGGGCGCCACCACATAGGCCACCAGCCGTTTGTCGCCCGGGCGATCCTCTCGCGATACGACGGCACAATGGGTGACGCCGGACATGGCCAGCAAGGCCGCTTCGATCTCGGCGGGTTCGATGCGAAAGCCGCGGATTTTTACCTGCTGATCGGCGCGACCCAGAAATTCGAGCACGCCATCGGGCCGCGATCTGACCAGATCGCCGGTGCGGTACATCCGCGACCCCGCCGGCCCGTCGGGGCAGGCAACAAAGCGCTCAGCGGTCAGCGCCTGCGCCCCGAGGTAGCCGCGCGCCAGCCCCTCGCCCGCCACATAAAGTTCTCCGGCTTCGCCGCAGACTACCTCGCGCAGCGTTCCGTCCAAGACATACGCACGAGCATGGCCAATCGGCGAGCCGATAGGGATGGCCTCACTCACATTCACTTTTTTTGGAATTTCGTAGCATGTTGAAAACACTGTGCATTCTGTCGGCCCATAGCCGTTAGTAATTTTGATCCCTGGCGCCGCTTTCTGTAAGCGGTTTACCGCATGCGGAGACACTATATCTCCCCCGACTATTAGGTCGCGCACCGGCCGAAAGGCCGCGGGATTGTATTCAGCAAATACCGAAAAGAGCCCAGCTGACAGCCAAATATGATCCACTCGGTGCTCTTTGCAAACAGCGTGCAGATCTTCAGGCGTCGACAGATCATTTTCTTGAATGACAACAGTGCCGCCGCCCAAGAGGGTGCTCCAGATCTCGTAGGTCGATACATCAAAAACATGTGGTGCGGTTAGGAGAATTCGGCGCCCTTTTTTCCATTGACTGTCTAGGGCGAACTTGATGACATTGTCTTGAGTAATGGCTACTGCTTTAGGTCTGCCGGTCGAACCGGACGTGAACATCACATAGGCTAGGGAATGCCCGTCCGCCCTCGCGAAGCTAGCACGGTTTGGCTCGTTACCTCCAGCCAGGCTGTCGGGATGAAAGACCGCGCATCCGTCGGGGGCAATTCCTTCGGCACGGTCGACTTGATCTGAGATCACAGCCCGCGGTCCGATCTGCGAAAGCATATCGGTCAACCGGATGTCCGGGCTGGTGTTATGCAGCGGCACATAGAAGCCTTCGGCCTTGACGACAGCGAGGATGGCAACGATCAGCTCGGGCCGCCGAGGCAGCAGCAAACCGACGCCGCATTCCGGCCCAACGCCCTTGCCCAGAAGGATCCGGGCAAGCTGGGTCGATTTCCTGTTCAGTTCGGCATAGCTCATCTCGGTGTTGCCGAAAACCAGCGCAGTCGCTTCGGGTGTTCTGTCGGCCTGCGCGGCGAACAAATCCGCAAGCGTTCCCTTGGGCAGGGTGGCCTGCATCTCGCCTTGGTCTTGGGGGGTGTCGGACTGGCTCACAATGTTCTCCTGCTGTTTACTCATGACGTTTCATCCGTGACGGTAAAGCCAAACTCGTTCAAAGCGCCCATCACGCCGGTCAGGCGCGCGCCCTGCGCCTCGAGCGCGACGATGTAGTCGACGATGTCCCTTGAAAAGCATTCGCCGGGGTGGATCAGCGGCCGCCCTGGCGGATAGGCCGACACCGGCGCGGCGGCGATGCAGCCCGCGGCATGTTCCGGCAGAACCTGGCGCGTCGGCCGCATCACGGCGGCCTGCATCCCCTGCCAGTCGCCCGCGACCGGCGACGGGGCGACGCGCTCGGGCGGGCTGGCTCGCGGCGACAGACGTGCCAAGGCCTCTTGCAGCGCTGCGACGATGCTGGGCCAGGTGCCGATGTGATCGGGACCGAAGAGGAACAGGATCTTGTCGCCGATCACCATTTCAATGTCGATGGCGTGACGCCCGGCCAACTCGTCGGCCACCTGCCGGCCATTGCGCCCGGTCCCCGCGACGTCGACCAGTACATGGCCCGGATCCCCTGCTATCCCCGCGCCCAAATCGCGCCCGGCAACCACCCTGACCCCGCCGATCCCCGCCAGCCGCGCGCCGAACTTTCGGCTTTCCGCCACCAGCCGCGCGGCGCATGTCCGCCCCTGCGGCGAGGCCCAGTATTCCAGGCTGTGCTCCAGCACGAGAGAGCTCAGAAAGTTCGGCGAGGTGGACACCAGTCCCAGATCGCAGAACCGTTCGAACGCGCGGCATAGCGGCGCGTCGTTGAAGGTCACAAAGCTGGACCCGGACAGACCCGCCCCTTTCTTGTGCGCGGACACCACGCTGGCCGCCGCATGGGGCGCCATGGGTTGCGGGAACCCCGCGCCGGACAAAAGCCCCTCGAACGCGCCCCAGGCGGAATCCACTATTAGCCGGGTGCCGGTCGCCGCGAACAGCGCCGCGATGTCGCCGGGCGCGTCGCACGAGAACCCCTCATAGGTCGGCGACGTGAAAAAGACCGCGTCCAGATCGCCATGCGCTTCGAGAAGGCCGCGCAGGCTGGCGGCATTGAGAGGCAGCGGGATGTCGCAGACCGGCGAGGTGTCGCGCTCGATCCAGACGATCTCGGCATCGACCAGGGCAAGCCCGGCCACAAGGCTCTTGTGGCAGCTCCGGTCGACGGCCAGTTTCAGGCGCCCCGGCTTCAGAGTGTTGAGCGCCAGCAGCAGCGTAACATTGGCAAGGCTCGAGCCGTGCGGCGCGTGCCTTACGGATACCGCCCCAAAGGCGTCGGCCAGCCTGCGGGCCAAAGCGCCGAGCGGCCCGTTCCCCCGGCCCAGAGCATCGTCCAGCGCTGGGTTCGAGACGGATTGATCCAGCCGGTTCAGCAGGCCCGCGAGCGTCCGGAAATTCACCTCGGCACCGGGTCGCGGGGCACAGGGATGGGCGGTAACGCCATCCGCGAAATCCGCCGGCATCCGAAGCGGTGTGCAGCACCTCGTCCTTGCCAGCCCTGCGCGGAATACTTGGTTCAGGGTCTGCCCCCCGGCCAGACCCGTGACATCGTCGCCCGCGCCGCCGTTCAGTCTAGGGGTTTGATACATTCGAGCCATGTCCATGCCTTGCTACGCGCATCCACGTTTACCGGAACCGAAGGTCGGTCCGGATCCCTCAGGTCAGCGACCGCCCTCCATCAACATTCAGGATCGTCCCGGTGATCCATCCCGCCTTGGGCGAGGTCAGAAAATCCACCGCCGAGGCCACATCCATCGCCATCCCCAGCCGCCCCAGCGGATGCAGGCGGAGCATGTCCTCCAGCCAGGCGTCATAGGCCGCGTCGGTGGTTAGAAGCTCGGCGGATCTCTGCAGGTTGGTGGGCACCACGCTCGGGTTCACGCTGTTGACCCGGATGCCGAACGCCGCAAGGTCCTTGGCCATACCCCTCGTTGCCATGTCCAGCGCCGCCTTGGACACTGAATAGGAAAACGACACGCAGGGGCGCTGCGAGCAGACCGAAGAGATATTGACGATCGAGGTCTGCGGTCGCCGTTTTAGCAGGCCAAGGAAATCCCGGCTGCAATCGACCGCGGCAAAGAGGTTGGTTTCCATGACCCGCCGCCAGTCGGCTTCGGCCTCCTGCGCGAAGCCGTCGCCGGTTATGGTGCCGCAGCTGTTGATCAGCACATCCACCCCGTCGGTCACCTGCGCCACGCCGTCGCGCAGATCGCGACGGCCTGCGGCCGAGGTCAGATCGCATTTGAAGAGGTGCAGCGCATCGAAGTCCGACAGCGCATCGCGGGCCCGCGCAAGGCTGGCCTCGGTGCGCCCGGCGCAATACACCGTGCAGCCCTGCGCCAGAAAGACCCTGGCGCATTCCAGGCCCAACCCCGAGGTCCCGCCGCAGATCACGATCTGCCGGCGTGCGCCAAGGCCGTCGGGAGCCTGCGGCGGCATCTACTGCACACCCTTTGCTGAACCGGTCCGTTCCCCGTGCGAGAACGCTATCGCCCCCCGGTCGGCCTTTTCCTCGCCGGAATTCTCTCCTCCAAGCGCCGCGAGATAGAGCACAGGCTCGCGCGCAGACAGTTTCATGAGCCGTTGCGCATCGCTTTCCGAATAGCCGCCGATCGCGCAGACCCCGAGCCCCTCCCGCGCCGCCTTGAGGTATATCTGCTGGGCGAGGTATCCGGCATTGACCACCGAACGCCGGAACGCGTCCGGGTCCTCGAAGAACCCGGTCCGGTGTTCCGGCACGTAGATAGCCAAGGCCGCGCCGGCATCGCCGAGAAAGCTCTGGCCCATGCAGGTGTCGACGATGTCCCAGGTGCTGTAGCTGCGCGTCGGCACGACCGCGCCATCCGACAGGGACACGTGGAACAGGTCCGCGGTGTATTCCGTCCGGCGCAGGGCCAGCCGCAACTCCAGCCCGTCGAAGCCGTTGAGCGGCTCGAGGCCGCGCAGGATCGCGCGGACGCGGTCCAGCTCGATTGCGCGGCCGGAAAAGCACTCTGCGGATTTGCGTCTGAAAATATCGCGCCAGTTCACCAGCAATTCCGCCGTGGGCCGGACGCCCCCCGCACCGCCCGAAAACATATTACGTGCCACCCAGTCGGGCGACCCGAACTCGGTGCCCTTGCCGATGCTCCAGACCGGGCTTGCCGGATCGCCCGCGCGGGCCGGCCTGATCTTCCAGGGAAATCCGTCGCTCGTTGCCAGGGCGGTGATGGGCAGATGCGCAACCGGGATGCTGTCGGCAAGCGCCTGGACCATCTGGCAGGGCACATCCTCGAGCACCCAGGACCGCCGCGTTTCCGAATTGAGAAAGACTTGGAGGTTGCAAAACGCGTGCGCCGTATCCAGCATTGCATAAAGGATGCCCCTGCGGCCGTATTTGCGCATCGACCGCTCCACATCCGCCGCAAAGAGAAAGATCATGCGCGCCTCTTCGGGCAGGCCGACCCGTCCGGCCAGTTCGGCCTGCGGGATGGTGACGGACAGCCGGTCGGTAGCGCCCGTCGCCGCGACGTAGCGGTAGAGGAAAAACACGCCCTCCTCCTCCTGCAGTTCGAGGGTATAGATCACCGTCGGATAGAGCGCCCCGGCCGATGGCGATGCCCGCCCCACGTGGTCGCCAAGCCCGGGTTTCGACACCAAACCGCACGAGAGGTTCAGGACCTTTTCGAGCGTCGTCGCCGATCTCTCCCGCGAGATCTGGCCGCGGGCGATGCGTTCGGACCGGGTCAGCTGCATGGCCGACCAGAGCTTGTGCAGCTGCGTCTGTGGCCCCTGGCTGGTCAATTCCTCTGAATGCGGCGCTTTCGTCATGTGTTTTGCGTCCATCTTCATCGCCTTTCCTCAATTACTGACCAACTGCGGGCGCGACACCCGTTTGGCGGTTTTCAATTCCTCGGCCAGACCGGACACCGTGGGCACCGTGAAAAACTGCCTGACGGTGATGCTCCTTGCCGTGACCTGCTCGATCCGGTTGATGGCTTTGATCGCCAACAGCGAATGCCCCCCGAGTTGGAAAAAGTCGTCGTCCATGTCGACGTGATCGAGACCGAGAATATCGCGGAACACCCTGGCCAGCCGGTGTTCGTCCTCGGTGGCCGGTCGTCTCTTGGGGGCGGGCGGATCGTCCGGCACGGGCAGCCTCGCGGTGTCGAGCTTGCCGTTCGGAGACAGCGGGATCGCGTCGATCTCGCAAATCTGGCTGGGGAGCATGAAGCTTGGAAGCCGCCGGCGCAGAAAGCTGCGCAGCGCGTCGGGCGTGATCTGCGCACCTTCCTCAAGCAGGTAATACGCGATCAGGATGACGTCGCCGTTCCGGTTCTTGCGCGTCGCGGCAATCGCCCGGCGGATGCCCGAATGCTCTTGCAGGATGCCTTCCAGCTCGCCCAGTTCTACCCTGACGCCGTTGATCTTGATCTGGCGGTCCGCGCGGCCCAGTACGGTCAGGACGCCCCGCGCGTCGAAATACCCCGTGTCGCCCGTGCGATAGAGCCGCCCGCCATCACCCTCCACCGGGTTGGCGACAAAGCGCTCGGCGCTCAGCGCTGGCTTGCCGAGATATCCGCGCGACAGCCCTGCCCCGGCCGAATAGACTTCGCCCACGGTGCCGGGCGGCACGGGCCGCAGCGCGTCATCCAAAACATAGACCCGAACGTTCTGCATCGGCTTACCCGCGGGGACGAGAGGCCCCTCGGGCAGGTGCTCGGCGTCTGTTGTATGGGCGGTCGAGTTGTGCGTTTCGCAGGCACCGTAGTGATTGTGAACGCGCCCGATCCGCCCGGACGCCATCATGTCGCGCACCGGTTTGGTCAGCTTCAACGGCTCGCCGCCCTGGAAGATATCGCCAAGCACGACGGTCTCGGCCCCAGGCTCCGCCATGCTCTCTGCCAGAAGATTGATCAGCGACGTCGGCAGGAAAATGTTCCGCACCCGCTGTTCGGCAAGCCATCGCCTCGCCTCGCTCGTCCCGACTTGGGCGGTCTCGGGCGGGATCGTCAGCGTCGCGCCGCAGGCCAGCGAAAACAGGATCTCCTGGATGGACACATCAAAGCTGATGTTGGTCGTCTGTCCGACGCGGCTGGCATTTTGCGGGTAATCGTTCGCCTGCCAGTCGGCCAGGTTTGCCAGGCACAGCTGCGTGCCCAGCACCCCCTTTGGCGTTCCGGTCGAGCCTGATGTGTAGATCATATAGGCGGGGGACTGGGGGTGGAGGGGGTGTTGGCGGTCGGTGTCGGTGG
>NZ_JBQFZS010000017.1:0-36317 GCF_056542385.1 Ruegeria sp. AD2(2025) | reverse complement strand
ATGAGCTGGTTTCATTGGCCGAGCATAGACAGCGTGTTCCGTTTGTTCCTTTCACGTAGACACCTACGTGAAGGTAGGAACCGCTAGGTGTACTGACCTGCAAACATAATCGGTTCGGCTTGCAATCATCGTGATTTTCAGCCCGAATTAAATGCATCTATCCGAGGCATCAAACCTAAATTAACTGCGAATGAACCCACATTGTTTGCAACCAGCCTGCAATCATCCGACTGAACCCGGATTACGTGCGAACGAGCTTAGTGCAACATAGAGCGCCGCCCGCAGCACTGTTTGAATTTCTTACCGGACCCACAAGGACAGGGTTCATTTCGGCCGACCTTCCCGCCCTGGTGCGTGAATGTCCCGGCAGGCGGCGTGTACAGATTGCGTTGTTTCAGAAAGTACCTGTGCATCCGCATAACGCCTGCGGCAGCGCTGACAACCAGCTCTTCTCTTCTTTCATCCGATATGGGTTCGTCATAGGGGCGCATCTCCGGATCTTCATGATGCTCATAGGCCAACGCCCAGATTGGCACCATGGCACCGCCTTCGTTTTCGTCATCCATGATTTCTGGCCAGATATTTGGCCGTAGGTTGGTGCCCAGTAGGAAGCCTTGGGCCCAATGATTTGCCCGAACCTTCCCCTGCTCATCTTCAAACAGGAGCGGCAGGTAGACCTCTTTTGAATCGAGCTGTTGGTTCACATGGTTCCAGTGCCGGTTGACCAATTCGATGAATTGCTCAGCTTCTTCCATGCTTTCGAAGTCGAGATCACCGTCATCAGTCTCACCGGTCTGGATAATGGGCATGTATTCACTTGGCATGACCAGATCGGGGCAACAGGCCAGTGCGGCAAAGAACCCGTCGAGCGCTTCAATATTCGGGATTGCACCACCTTTCACCCGGCCGAGGAAATCGCTCAATAGCTGCTCTTCGTTATCAGACAGTTCAGATTTCATGGTCATATCGGCAGCCCGGCCTTACGCATGAGGGTGGAGAGTTCGTCGGTCCTGTCCGTGTCCAGCTGCCCTTTGAGGAAGCGTCGGATTTCGGGCAGGCGGGTATCGGTAAGATCGGCCAGCGCCTTGGGGCTGTAACCGATCCGGGACAATCGGGCATCAAGATCGTCGAACCCGACCGAGATGGTTTCTTCAACGATGTCACGCGTGACCTGATCTGCGCCCATGCGGTAGGCATCGGTGAACGCGCGGTTCAAATGCTCGGCAAATTGCAATGGCGTAGATAGACGCTCCGCAAGATACTCCTGTGCAGCGTCTTCAAAGATATCTGATGGGTCAACGTCATCCGCGAGACACTGCCCCAGAAGCCAGGATACAAATTCCCGGCGTTCATCCCCGATGCTGCTGAATTCGAACTTTGTCGTCCGATGGCCGATCTCTTCCATCGTGGCCCGGCGAAGGTCGTTCTGAAGCCGAGGATGGCCGACCAAGACAACAGACAGCGAACCGCCACCGGCACTGATGACTTCCCGCAGTCGTTTCAGCCCGTTGAGCGTATGGCCGTGCAGATCATGGGCTTCGTCGATGAAGAGAGCGATTGGTTTCTTGGCTTTTCGCACAGCCTCCTGAAGCAGCCGCTCCCGACGTTCAGGCTGGGTAGGCACCTTCATGTCCGGATCGCCAGTAATGTCGAGAAACAGCGCTGTGATCAGGGCGGGCAGTACGACGCGGGGCTTATCCACTGACAGGCTGCGTGCCACTATGATCTTCTTGTCCGCGGTGATCTGATCCTGAAGACGATTGATCATCACGGTTTTGCCAACGCCCACCGGGCCGGAAATGGCGATCAGATCCCCGGCCATGATGGCAGCCATCACATCCTCGCGGAACTGGACCAGCCGCTCGGTTTCAAAATACCCGGCCTGGCTCCACACACGCTCGATGTGGAAATGCTGCATGACCTGCCTGTTTAACACCTGCTCGTCCCTCTTTCTTATTTCCCGCGCCGGAAACGCTCTTTGATGGCCGCTTCAATTTCGGCCTTGTTCAGTGTTCGGCCGACCAGCTCACCGACGAAAGTGCGGTCTTCCGATGAAAGCTCCGCCAACGGTCGATCCAGAAGATAGGATATGCCCCGTCGCGCACTGAGCTCGTTTTCATAAGCAATCTGTCCCCACGGGTCCGGATCGGTGAATTTGACCTTGGGCAAGGGCACCACCTCAGCCGGGGCGACCTCAAAACCGGAGCCACTCAGCGCTGCGCGCGGTAGGCTGATCTGTTCGGCCAGCTTGGCCACCGCTTCGGCGCGTTTTTCACGAGGGGACGGCTTTCGCTTGCGATACCGGTGCAACGGAATTGGCCCGCCTTCAGGTCGATAAGGACCATAGCGCTTGTCATTCCATTCCACGAGCAACTCGTGATCGAACAGACCCCACCATAGTAGCACCTCTTCGCCCGCCAGATCGCCATCGACCTCGTAGAATGCGCCATCAATCGACACCCGCGCATCAGCCGCGACCTTGCGGCGTTCCGGTTCGCGCGCGAAGGCACAGAACCGTTCCCAGGAACACATCTCACGGATGCCGGTCTCTGGGAGATTGGCAATCCAATCTTCAATCCGGCTGTGCTGTTCCCGGCGGTGGGGCTTGTCATTGTATTTGCTGATGAAGTTCCTCAGCCAGAGATTGGCTTCCGCTTCGGTTTCAGGCTTATGGAAATGATACAGCGTTTCATGAGCTTCCTTCACGGTTCGGAAGGGTCGCTCAACCTTTCCCTTTGATCGAGCGGTGACGCGGGCACCATCAGACCCGGCAGGCATGTGGGTTTTCCAATCCACGCCAAGCCGTTCCATCACAGTCTGGAACACCAGGCTTTTCGCAACGGGGCCGTTGTCGAGATAAATCATCTCGGGAATGCCCTGGAACTCTGTATCTTCCTTCGGGGCCATGGCGTTGAACAGGAAACGCAGCGCGCTTTCGGCGTCCTCGCCATAAACACAGCGGTATTCCTGATAGGATGTACCGGAGCGATCATCCACAACGCTGTAAAGCATCATCGTCGGCTGACCACGCTTTGGGTCCACCCAGGCTGGTTGCGCAATGTGCTTCAGATCTGACGGGCTGATATCGAATTGCCAGCAGGCATTGGAATGGCGGGCCTCAAACCGGACAGCTGGCGTTGCGCGTGTCATACGCGGCTGATCAAAACCCCAATCTTTCAGCCACCGATTTACGGTTGAACGTTTCAACAGGCCCATCTCAGGCTGCACGTGACCATCCGGCGTTTCCACACCATGTTCTTCCAGAAGCTCAATGGCCCGGTTGGTCGAGAGGTGCCGCCCCTTCTTGTTGCTCGTCCGTATTTTCAGCGCGGCAATGATCTCGCAATATCGCACCATGTCTTTCTCAGAGATGCCACGTGGCTTGCCACGGTCAGCTCGCCGAAGGCCCTTGGGTTGATGCAGTGATTTCAGGGCGCGATAGACGGTGGACGAACTGACACCAAAGAGATCCGCTATCCGGCCAATTTCCTCCCGCCGAGCTGCTGATCGCGACGGCAGTCCAGCCAACCGGGTTCTCAACGCCAACAGCGTCTCGGCCGGAATGCGGATGCCTCTATTTGCCATCGGCAAACTCATCAACATAGGCATAGAGCGTGGCCCGTGAGATGCCCATCAGATTGCAAATCTCCGGGATTGTGTGTTCACGGGAATGGTAGAGTTGGACGGCATGAGCCCGTTTCTTGTGATCCAACACCTTCTTACGACCGCCCTTGCGCCCGCGTGCCCGTGCCGCCGTTAGACCAGCTTGTGTGCGTTCCCGGATCAGGTTGCGCTCGAACTCGGCCAGTGCGCCGAACATATGGAAGATGAGCTGACCACCGCTTGATGTGGTGTCGATGGATTCCTGAAGGCTTTTCAGGCCGACGCCCATTTTCTTCAGTTCTTCGGCGCGGGCGATCAGATCTTTAAGAGACCGCCCCATCCGATCCAGCCGCCAGACAACCAGGGTGTCGCCACCCCGAAGCTGTTCCAAGGCTTTGGTCAAACCTGGGCGCTCGCTTTTGGCGCCACTCACCTTATCGTCGAAAATCCGCTCGCAGCCTGCGGCACGCAATGCATCATGCTGCAAGGCAAGGCTCTGATCCTCGGTCGATACGCGTGCATAGCCAATGAGCATGGAAAACCGTCTGAATAATCAACTCGATTGCACGAATGCATACGGTGATTTCCAGACGGGGTAAACAGACAAAATTATCAAGCGATATCAAGATGGACAAACCTCGGTCGTATGCCGTCTAGGAAACCCTCGTTTCTTGAACGCCATACATTTCTCTCTGCCTCTAACTCCCAATTCCTCAGCGCGCAGCGAGTGTCGGTTTTTCAGTGTTGAATTTTAGGACCGGATCAGACACGGTTGTTGTGGGCCTTGCTCGGGCCTCCGCCCTCCATCCGGGAAGCATCTGAAATGCAGAGCGAAGCGAATTTGAACCTGTCTCGTTCGGGCGCGTGCATAAGGAGGGATTGCTGTGGCGGCTCGAAAGAGGAAGGAACGCACATGCACTTATCCGCTCCAATCTATCGGTTGAAGCGACAAGCCAAACTCTTGGCGCGTCAGAAAAGTATCCCTTTGCACGAGGCACTCGACCAAAAGGCCATTGAAGAAGGGTTCCAAAGTTGGAGCCATCTTGCATCGTCTTCATCAACAAAAAAGCCGGTTACGACCATCCTATCGCAGTTGGCACCCGGAGACCTGATCCTTGTTGGCGCAAGACCTGGCCATGGCAAGACTCTTCTAGGACTCGAATTGGCCTCAAGGGCAATAGAACTCGGCCGGAAAGGGTTTTTCTTCACGCTTGATTATCACGAACGAGACGTTGAAGATCGGTTCTCGGCTCTTGGGATCGATTCGAAGTCCGAGCAAAATCCCATGATAGTTGATACGTCAGACGAGGTGTCTGCGGACTACGTTATCAGTTGCCTGGAACTCTTTAGTGAACCCGTTGTTGTCGTGGTTGATTATCTCCAACTCCTGGATCAAAAGCGCACCAATCCAAGCCTTGACGACCAGATCAGGTCTCTACGCAGATACGTGAAGGCTACAGGCGCAATTTGCGCCATGATCTCGCAAATTGATCGCTCATTCGATCTTAGCGACAAGCCCATGCCCGACCTGTCGGATGTTAGGCTGCCCAACCCACTCGATCTTTCTGCTTTCGACAAAGTTTGCTTTTTGCACAACGGCGAAATTCAGATGGATCAAGCTGCGTAGTCAAGCGATACGATTTGCTGCGGATACTTGCTGAGTGTCCGCAGAGTTGCGAACTGCCACCGTTCGCACGTAATGTGATCCGGGGCGGTTGGACCAGCTAGACCAGATAGCTCTGATCCGATTTCTAGCCAGTCACCTCATGTTTTCTTCAATCTCGGCGATGATCAATTCCAGGCGCTGGAGGTGGTGAGCGATTAACCGCAGGTCGTGGTCGTAGTCAGCCAAGACATCAAATCGGTGTCCTTCGACCACATGGTACTGGTTTCGGGTCAGCGTGTAATCTGGGGTTTTCTCTACCGTTACCTTCAAGACCTCGTTGAGTGCCATTACCACGGAGTAAATCGGCGATTGGTCCATCGTGTCATAGAGGTGACGCGCCGCGTACTGCACCAAGGAGATGATATCCGTGCGCATATAGGCCGTCAGTAACCGCATGGTATCGCTCGGGGTCACCGGTTCGATGAACCCGCCATTGTCTTTTGGGTCGGCATAGGTCTGAGGTTGGAAACCAGATGGCATAGACATGCTGTTGCAAAGTGGGTTGCGGATGTCAAACCCTCGTTTCCTAAGCGGCCCAAAGGCGGTTTACCGCAGTCCAGCCCTTGGTGGTCTGCGCGGCGGATTCAACGAGAGAGCCCAAATTGACAACCTCCGGAAGCCGGGCCAGAACGTCGGGAAAAGCTCGGAGAAGATTTGCCATGACCATCACAGTACGAAATCTTGATATAGGGTCTGACCTGAGCAGAGTTGAAGCATTCTACGCTGAGGCACCAGATTATTGGGAAACTGCGGAAGGAAATGCGCCTGGCCTCGAAAAAGCAAAAGAGTTTTTCGACGATATTCCGCCAAACTGCGATCCGAACGAGACACGTCATTTGGGTGTGTTTTTAGATGAACGTTTGTCAGGTATCGCCGATTTGTTCTTTGGGTTTCCAGAGCTTGGTGACGCCTATGTCGGCCTTATGATGCTCGGCCCATGGGCGCGGAATCAGGGCATTGGAAAAACCTTTCTCTCTCATGTGGAGGGACTTGCAAAAGCAGGCGGAGCCAGAAACCTGTATCTTGCAGTAATGACCATCAATCCAAAGGGCCGTGCCTTCTGGGAAAGAGAAGGCTTTGTTGCGACTGGGCTAAGTGGAATGAGCGTGGTTGGAAATAATCAACAAGAACTTCATCGGTTGGTCAAATCTCTCTAAATACAAGGTCGGTTTTGTCCCGCGTCTTTCGAGTTCATGACCCGCGCCGCGAACGGCCATTGCTGCGCAGCAATCTTTCAACCCAAGCAACCCAAGCTCTCCTACCGGGCTGCCGTTCGCACGTAATCTGGGTTCGGCTCGATGATTGCAGGCTGGTTGCAAATAATGTGGGTTCATTCGCAGATAATCCGGGTTTGACCCCTTCAATAGATGCAAATAATTCGGGCCGAAAATCAGGATGATTGCAGGTCGAGACGATTATGATTGCAGGTCGTTACAGTTACCAATCCCACGCGGCATAAACTGACAAAAGGAACATAAGAGACGCAAGACCATTGAGATGATGGCGCAATGTCAACCCGCCAACCAAGACACCCCGTCGAATGTCTGGGACACCATGTTGTCCGTATTGCCGTTTGGGATTTGGTCAGCGGAAACCATCAGGGCCAGCAGCCGCGTGCGCTGTGCTAACAGGCCGGACACACGACCGCATCTGACCGACGCCCGATCGGCTCAAAAATGTCTTGCTGTGCAGGAGACATCCACACAAGATATTCGCTGCAAGGGCAAAAGGCGAGCCGCGCCGAGCTCACAGATCGCGGACGAAGCGTGCTTTTGCTGCGGTGCCCCCAAGGTCTTCTTGCTGCAATTAACTTGCCTTCAGGGATATCGCTGTGTGATCGAGCAAGCGCTTTGTTAGGGTAAACCTGCGAGAGGCATCCCGCATCTTGACCAGCGTTGCGACACCCTCGCGATGGACCTCTTTAAGCTCACCCCGGTCCGCCCCGAGTTCGGCCGCCCCACCGGGGGGTCGCACGCCAGGTCAGAGTGTCTATTATGAACCCACGTCGATGGTTTACGGCCAGTCGGGCGAACCCGTGCATGTATCTGTCTATGGCGTCGATAGCGGGTTAAAATTCCAAGCTTCTGGGCAGAGCTCTCCTGGCGCCTGTAGAAAGTCGGTTCTTTGTCCGGGTCGATCCAGGCTTCGGCTTCGGTACCCCCACCCACGGAAGGAATAGGATTCGCAGTTCAAGTGTCGCTCACAGCGATGGGTTTTGACGAGCGAGCGTAAGTTGAAACGTGTGGAGATTTTGACGCAGGTCGACGATGGTCGGCCGACAGTCGACAGTACGAAATCATCTTGCAACTTGTCATAACATGTTATAACAACTTATCAAGATAGCAGCGAAAATGACCCGAGAATGTCCGATCCAGCGACCGCAACCCCTCTCCACGCCCAAGTGACACGCGCCTTGCGAAAGGAGATCCGCAGTGGCGAGTTCCCTGAAGGAAGCAAGATACCGTCTGAAACTGAGCTCTGCGAGATTTTTGGGGTGAGTCGGATAACCGTTCGACGAGCGCTTGATGACTTAAAGATCGAAGGGCGCATCATCAAAGTTCACGGAAAAGGCGCCTATGTTGCCAAAACGAAGGCCACTCAAAATGTTTCGGTTCTTGCCGGATTTGATGAAGCAATGTCGGCATATGGGCACAGAACACGAAATGAGGTTTTGTCGCTCGAAGAAGAGCCTGCGAACGCGTCCGTTGCCGCAAATTTACCAATTGCTATCGGAGACCCGGTGGTAAAGCTGCGCAGACTTCGCTTCCTAAATGAAGAGCCCGTTTCCGTTGATGTGAGTTATCTTCCAGTCGAATACGGCAGACCCCTTGCAACGATGGATCTTGCCTCAAGAGATGTTTTTCTTCTTTTGGAAGACGAACTTGATTGTCCTTTGGGACATGCGCGCTTGCGTATTGAAGCCACAAGGCCCGACGCACAACTTGCCAATCTACTCGAGCTTACTGATGGATCACCGGTGCTGAGAATCGAGCGCCTGACCTACGACAGAGCAGGTGTCCCGGTAGATTTTGAATTTCTTTACTATAGATCGGATCGCTTCCGCTATGAAATCAGCATTCAAAGAGGTCAGCCAATTGCGCCAGGTGTCAATCGATGATTGCGGCGAGTGGAGAATTGGATGCAAATAAGCGGATTCCTCGACATTTCCGCCGTGCTTGCGTTCATCCTGATGGCCGCCATTTTGCGAGGGTTCAGCGGCTTCGGATTTTCGCTGGCGGCTGTGCCTTTGGTGAGTTTGATTATCGGACTAAAAACAACAATCCCTGTCATATTGGCAATCGAGTTCTTCAACATCCTACCTTTCATTCCCAGGATCATGCATGCGCTGGATCGCTCTCTATTGAGCAAGCTTGTCCTTGGCGCAGCTCTCGGCTTACCGATGGGTCTATTCTCATTGAACTTGATACCGGCTTCGCTGATTGGACCATTAGTGGCTTGCTTTGTAATGGCAAGCGTCGTGGCCATTTGGCGACAACCGCCCCGCCCCGCAAGCGGGGCTCATCGACCATTCGCATTTCCGGTAGGGCTAGTCTCGGGATTCCTCAATGGGTCAACAGGCATGAGCGGTCCACCGATCATACTTTTTATTCTCAGTGGCAACGGGCATCGCGACGTAGCACGAGCAACAATGCTCGCGTTTTTTCCAATAAGCGGGATCCTCACAGTCGCGGCAGGACTATGGTCGAAAGTCTACGAAACACCGTCTCTACTTTTGATCGGGCTAGGCATTCCAGTGAGTTTTCTAGGCACGGAGATTGGATTGCGGTTGGCAAAACGAGTTTCAGACAACCGGGCAAAGAGGATATCTTTGGCAATTTTGTTTTTCAGCGCTCTAGCCTCCCTCGTGGGCTTCATCTCACAACTACAATAGGAGAGACCTAACCGTATGAGCAAAACACTGATCTCAACTCTTTCTATCGGGGCATTTATCGGGCTGTGGTGGATAGTATCTTACACTGGCATCGTGAATCCCCTGTTTTTTCCACCACCTCCACAGGTTCTGAAGGCAGCAATCGAGCTAGCCTCCGCAGGGGTACTGTGGTCAGATCTAACAATCTCTCTCAGCCGCGTTGCAATCGGCTTCTGCATTGGATCGATTCTTGGTCTGGTGGTTGGCCTGCTGACATCGCGTGTACATGTCATAAACGTGACAATCAGCCCCGTGCTGACGTTGTTTCGCCCAATACCGGCAATTGCACTCGTACCAATTGCAATCGTCTGGTTCGGCATCGGTGAGGGCTCTAAGTACTTTGTGATCTCGTACACGGTTTTCTTAGCCGTTTGGTTAAACACACACCACGGTATGTCACTCGTGGCTCCTACTTACATTAAAGCCGCTCGTTCGCTGGGCGCTTCGAAAATGAGGGAGTTCGTCGAGGTTGTTATCCCTGCTGCGTCGCCTCACATAATGGCCGGGTTCCGGCTCGCTGCTGCCGTAGCATTTCTGAGCCTTGTTGCCGCTGAGTTAACGGGTGCATCAGGCGGGATCGGATATCGTTTGCAAGAGTCTCGCCAGTTTATCCGCGTTGACCGGATGTTCGTCGGATTAATAGAACTCGGCGTTCTTGGCGCGATGCTGGACTACGCCATGGTGGTTATCGGGCGTAAACTAATTCATTGGGAGCAGCTATGACAGAGCCAGTATTGTCAGGTCGCGTGGTTGTGGACAAAGCCAGCGTCACGTATGGAGCTAAGGGTGCATCACCCTTTCTTGCTCTCTCTGAAACGAGTTTTGTTCTGGAGCCTGGGACTTTCACCGCACTTGTAGGATCATCTGGCTGCGGCAAATCCACGCTATTGAATATGATTGCGGGATTTCATCAAGCGTCAAGTGGCAGCGTCACTGTTGACGGTGATCTTATCACGAAACCCACTCCTGATGTAGGGGTTGTCTTCCAGCAATATGCGCTTTTCCCATGGTTCAGCGCTCTAGGCAACGTTGAGTTTGCATTAAAGAGACTCGGACTATCAAAATCCGAACGGCGTGACCGTGCTGAAGAAGCATTGCATGAAGTTGGTCTCAAAGATCATTTAGAGCGTTATCCCGGTGAGTTGTCAGGAGGAATGAAACAACGTGTCGCGCTCGCAAGGGTCTTTGCTGCGACACCCAAAGTCCTGCTGATGGACGAACCGTTCGGCGCATTGGACGCGCTAACCCGCATAACGATGCACAAGCTTCTGTTGCAGGAATGGGATCGTCACAAAGTAACCGTGATGTTTGTTACTCACGACGTCGACGAAGCGCTGTACTTGGCGGATCGTGTGCACGTGATGGCACCGGGCCCAGGACGAATCGTGGATACCTTCGATCTGACGGACGAACGTCCAAGGTCGGCTACTGAACCTTCGAAGAACCAGCTGGCCGTACGTGCGAAAGTTTTGGGTCATCTACTGGATCCCCAAAAAGCTGCCGAAGACGCGGCTCAAAACCTTAACTAACCTCCAAAACACAGGGAAGCATCATGACTAAACCAACTATGATTAATCGCCGTACATTCTCATCGCTTGCGGCCGCTGCGACTTTGTCTGCGTCATTCGGCGCAACGAAAGCGTTTGCTGCAGATACCGACGTTCGGATCGCATGGACACCCGGGCCGGCATCCCCCCAGATCCCTATGGCATTGGATAAAGGGCTGTTTAAAGCAAACGGCATCAATCCAATATCAGTGACTTTTCCGACAGGTCGTGAGGCCCTCGAAGCGTTGCTGAACGGCGGCGCGGAAATTGCATCGCTGGCGGAGCTGCCTGCGGTCACAGCAGCAATGCGAAACCAGGATTTTGTTCTCTTGGCCTCTTCAACGGTGTTCTCCGGCAACCGAGTTATTTTCAACACGAGTTTGGGTGTAAGCGAGGTTGCTGATCTACAGGGTCGGAAACTCGGTGTCACGATGGGAACAAATATGCAGTTTCTTGCAGAGACGGTGCTTGGCGCTGCAGGTGTCGAAGCAGAAATGGTCAACGTCGCCCCCGGTGACATGGTGCCCGCTTTGGTTCGGGGAGATGTTGACGCGGCAGTGATGTTTGACTTCTTTTACCCGATGGCCCAGCAAGCGCTTGGAGACAGCTATGGTGAAGTTGCAGCACCCGAATACAACGGTCAGTTTGTTATCTGCGCGTCCAAGGAATTTGCCGAAAACAATCCGGAGGGCGTCGTAAACGTTCTGCGTGCTTTGATCGCAGCCGATGAACTACTCGAAGACGATGCGGAAACTGTTCGGGTTATCAGTGAAGCGACCGGCGGGGCCCTTACGGTGGAGACCGTGCAAGCGAAACTGCCTGACTATAAATATGAACTGGCCATCAATGCCGAGCTTCTTCCTTTGATGGTGCAGGAGGGTGAATGGATTAATCGGAATGGAGTGATCACGGAGCCAGCAAGCGAGGCATTGTTCCGTAGCTACATTGCCGATCAGTTCATTGGCGGCATTGACAAAGAGCGCGTTCAACTCAAATGAACAATGTCAATTTGAAAGCGTTTGGCTCTGAGTACGCACTCAGAGCCAACACCGTAATGCTCCGAAGCGGACCGATCACGAATGGGATCGTCGCTGTAAAAGATGGTGTGATAACTTTTGCAGGATCTCAACAGGAATACAGGGGTCAGTCACCCATCTTCGATCTTGGACGCGTGGCGATAACACCTGGGATTATTGATGTTCACCACCACGTCATAGAACCTTTTGCCAAGGCTCTGACTGGCGGCGAACCTGCCCAGATGTGGAAAAGAATTTGGTTGCCCTTGGAGGCTGCAACGACCCCTGAAAGCGCTTACGATGGAGCAAAGTGGACCTTTCTTGAGGCGCTCCGAGGGGGTGTGACCACGATTGTGGAACACGGCGTCAGAAATGCAGAGATCGCAGATGCAGTGCACAGAGCGGCCGATGACGCTGGGATTAGACTTGTGTCGTCAACCGGTGCGTATGATTTGAAGAACTTCGAAACATCCGCCAGAACACCGGATGCAAACAGCACTATTGACGACGCCATTGAGATCGCCGAAGCGCATATCAAGGCATGTGACCCGTTTCCGCGCGTTTACCCGTCACTGGCCTGCGGAACTGTGCAGTCAAACAGTCAGGAAATGATTCAATCGCTTTCGAACTTCTGCCGGGAGCGAGAGATACTGTTTCAGATCCATGCAAACGAGCATACACTTGAAGTGCACGCCTCGATTGAGGCAACTGGTAGACGGCCACTGCAACTTCTGCACGACTTAGACGTTCTGGGACCAACGACGCTGATTGCTCACGCGACACTCGCAACCCCGGAAGAAATCAGAATGATGGCCGAAACCGACACCGCTGTCGCCTACAATCCAGTCGCAAGCTTCTGGAAAGGAAACAATGTGGCGCCGGTGTTAGATTTCATCGAAGCGGGAATTAGGGTTGGATTGGGATCCGATGCAACGCGAAATGATGGATTTCGTATGATAGATGCAGCGGAAACGGGCCAACGACTAGTGTATGGGATTCAGAGGGATGATTTTTCATGTGGTGCCGCATGGCGTTGGACGGACGCAGCCTTCCACGTAGGTGCATCCGCTGCCATGCTCGACAAGACAATTGGCGCGCTTGAACCAGGTCTCCGTGCAGATTTCCTGATATTAAACCAAACTGGGCCGGAAGTACTTCCTTCCTGGGACTTCACTTGGGAACTGGTTCGGTACTATGACCGAGCCGATATTGTTGCCACGGTCGTCGACGGTGAACCAGTGGTGATTCAGGGTGAGGCAACTCGTTTTGATGCCAAGGAGTTCGTCGATACAAGACTGGGGCATGGTATTGCATCAATCGAAGAAGCGGAAATTGTACGATTGCACGGGAACAGCGAAGGATACAGGACCAACTGAAAATGTAATACTTAGGATGATCAACTACTGCTGTATGTCTGACGTCAGCACCAATGGGACGGTTTAGGTCGATTTGATAAGAGAGGTTTTCTGGCTCGTCGTAACCGCCAAGGAGTGGAGATGAGATAGGTCAAAGCGTTACGCGTTTGATCCAGTGGATCAAACGAAGCGCATGACCGGAACCAAGCAGAGCCGCGGTGAGAAGGTCGTAAAAGACATTCGCCGTGTGACCCGCAAACAGTACTCCGCAGAAGAGAAGATCAGGATCGTGCTGGACGGTCTGAAGGGCGAGGACAGCATTGCGGAGCTGTGCCGTCGAGAGGGCATCGCGCAGAGCCTTTATTACAGCTGGTCCAAGGAATTCCTGGAAGCCGGCAAGAAACGTCTGGCAGGCGACACGGCTCGCGCGGCAACTCCCACCGAAGTGAAGGATCTGAGACGGGAAGCCCGTGATCTGAAGGAGGTGGTTGCCGAACAGGCCTTGGAATTGCGCCTACTCAAAAAAAGCATGATCGCGGATGGGGACGACAGCGAATGAGATACCCTGCGTCTGAAAAGCTGGAGATCATCCGCCTCGTCGAAGGCTCGCATCTGCCGACCAAGCGCACTTTGGAAAAGCTGAGCATCCCGAAGACCACCTTCTATCGCTGGTATGACCGGTATCCGTCGGGTGGTCCTGAGGCGCTTGAGGATCGTAGTCCCAAGCCATCACGGGTCTGGAACCGCATTCCCACGCCAGTGCGCGAGAAGATCAAGGACCTGGCCCTGAAGGAAAGTGAGCTTTCCCCGCGTGAGTTGGCAGTTCGCTTCAGGGAGATCATGCTGGGGTGTTCTGGGTGGAAGCCGGCATGCCGGCTGAAACCTAGAGCCCGGTCACGAGCCAACTGGCTCGGGATTTACTATGGAAACAGATTACAACCCGAAGTCACTCACCGACCGGAACGTACCCTCGACGGCGCTTTTGCTTTTTGAGTGTCTGGAGCGCTTCATTGGCCTGGGCTTCGTCTTCATACGTCACCATCATGGCTTGCCCGTTTGTCCCAATACGTCCCCAGGTACGAAGGACGGACACTTCGCCAAACAGCGTCGGCTGCCATTCTATTCCATAGAACCGCGCCATGTTGACGTCGGGGGCCCACATGGATCAGGTGGGCAGGTGTGGTTGCTGACAGCTCCATGATGTGATTGTCGGCGAATTCAGCGCGTCTGTCCAATAACATTGCCAGATCAGTTCTTTAAGAAAGATTTTGATCCTCAATAGAATCTGGCACCGACCTTCGCTACCGTTGCACGTACAATTGCGTCATCTTCGACTAGAGATTCACCTGTATGCGTGAGGTTTGCCAACTGGTTGTCTCGCCTGGTTGGCCAATACGTTGAATGGAAAGCCCTTTTCTGCGTGAAGGGACTGGAGTCGTACTTGTGGGTTGGAAACTACACGGCGGTGACTTGTAAGAAGCCGCTTTCTTGGTACCCACTGATCGTGGAGCCGGTTTCAGGCTACCGGGTTCCTGGGCCGAAAATGCGTTCACCCTGCTCGTCAATTACCTGCTTCGCCTTGGCGATACTGAAACTTTCGGCCTGGTCCCGGCTTTCAAAGACATCCGCCCGGATCACTGTGTGAGTCTTGCGATCTTCGTCGATAGTTTTTTCGATACGGGCCAACAGGCGGTATTTGCCACCCTCAGTCATCAGGTCAGGGAATATCTCGAACCCTTTGTAAGAGACCGGCTGTGGATCAGACTTTTCGCCGCCACCGAAGAGTTTTGAGAACAAGGACATTGGGCAGCTCCTTTCAATGTAGCTCGAACCGGAGGATAACGCCGCTGAAGGCTAGGATGAAGCAGGTCGTGAGATCAGGTCACCGGTCATCAATCCGATAACATGCTTGGTGCATGGTCTGAAGGTCCCAGTCCACGGCGAAAGCCAAGCCCTACGCACCACACTCCATTGCATGGAACGGCCCTAAGCCGACATTGGACAGCCGTCTACAATGCAGCGGTGCAGCCCGTCAGACTGGACATTCGCGGGACACTCGCGATAGGCGTGTAGCCCGTGGTTACTTCCTCTGCTATTCTGCTAATGGATCTAATTGAGGCGAGACATTGAGTTCCATTTCGAACGGCAACTGGCCTGAAGGTTTCGATAGACTTCCAGATTTTCCAGCATTTGAGAGTTTCGCTAAGGCTCTCTGGGAAAAGCAGGCAGCTGTTATGGTCGGCTCGGGTTTTAGTAGAGCCTGTCTACGCGAGCCGACAGCACCGACCCCACCCCTGTGGGGCGATTTCAAGTCTCGTATGGAGATCGCGCTAGGGTACAAATCGGGTTATGCACCCGATGCTTTGCGC
Source organism: Ruegeria sp. AD2(2025) (assembly GCF_056542385.1). Classification (NCBI taxonomy): domain Bacteria; kingdom Pseudomonadati; phylum Pseudomonadota; class Alphaproteobacteria; order Rhodobacterales; family Roseobacteraceae; genus Ruegeria; species Ruegeria sp. AD2(2025). The sequence goes on along the minus strand of NZ_JBQFZS010000017.1, from coordinate 20,830 downwards.
TTGGCTCAGGAATATCAAACTCTTCATGGAGAGGATGGTTTAGATCGGTTGATCCGTGAGCTTGTGCCAGACGAACGGTGGTCGCCGGGTCCCTTGCATAAACAACTACTAGAATTACCGTGGCAGGACGTGTTGACCACAAACTGGGATACACTGCTTGAGCGAACGATGCCCGAAACACCTGATCGTGTTTATAGCTGCGTCAGGACTGTGCAGGATATTGCGCATCAAGCAACTCCGCGCATCATCAAGCTTCACGGGTCTTTGCCGTCACACAAGCCGTTCATTTTTACAGAGGACGAATTTCGCACCTATCCAGTAAAATTTGCTCCGTTTGTAAATCTTGCTCAGCAGGTCATGCTTGAACATGAACTTTGTCTCATAGGTTTTTCTGGTGTTGACCCAAACTTTCTTGCTTGGAGCGGCTGGGCTCGCGATACGTTGGGAGCATCGACACGTCGGATTAGGCTAATTGGCTCATTGAACCTCACGCCACCCGCTAGAGCCCTTCTCGAAGCACGAAACGTGACACCTATTGATTTGGGACCATTGGTCAAAGCGGTCCACAGCAGCGAAAAGCACGAGCGAGCACTTGAGATTTTTTTTGAAGCTCTAAACATTGCCAAACCGTCGTCCCCATTCGAGTGGGTGAAGTCACCGGATCGTTTTTCAGCGCCTCCGAACGCACCAGATCACGAGAAGGCGAGCAGAAAAGAAGTCGCAGAGACATGGGCCAGAGATCGCATGTCTTACCCTGGTTGGATCATTGGTCCAGTTCGACAAACGAATTCACTTACCTACAGCTTGCCGACGTTGAAAAAAGGTCCTGAAACGCCTGAAGCACACTTGAGATTTGCGGCCGAAAAAATCTGGCGACATCGAACAGCCTGTATCTGGATTTTCCAGAACGACCTTGAAGAAGCAGACCAACATTACGAAGCTGAACACTCAAATCTCTCATCACCTGAGCGCACCGCCTTATGCGTGGCCTGTGCGACGGAATGGCGTAGATTTCAGGATTGGACCAAGTGGGCCGTCTGGATGGAGCGGCTACAAGCTATCTCCAGCGAAGAAGGGCGACTTGCGTATGCCTATGAAACTGGTCAGCGAGCCCTCTTGCAGTGGGATGATGCTGCAGTCTTGACAGCTGCCAATAGCCTTAAATCTGAAGAACCGCTTTGGATGATGCGGCGCGCCGGTCTGTTGGCAACTCTATATCACCACCGCGATGCTGCCGAACTATATCAAGCTGCGCTTTTGCGGATCAGACAAAAGCAAGTCGCTGATCCAAAGTCTGCGTGGCTCATTTCGTTGGAAGGTTGGGCATCGCACTATCATCGTTGTTCAAAATCGGCGCTGAGCGATGACCCTTACAGCTTCCCAGATGATGAAACCGACGAAACACGCATGCGTTTCCTTGGTGCCAAAGCAGACCCATGGGAAACTATTTCGCGCTATGATAGTCTGACCACTAAGCGGATTGACCGCAATAGGAAGGATAGCGAACCTTGGTTGTTATCCTTTAAACCCGGCAGCTACAGACCTGACGGCACAATCCGCGTCAGTGGGGATGACGAATGCCCCTTCTATGGATTGCTTGAACTCATAGAGCGCACAGGCGCACCTGAGACCATTTCGAACTTTGACGTGTTTTCCACCCGTTTCGAAACGGCTTATAGGGCTATCACAAATCCCGACGAAGACGACTTAATGACATTTTTGGCTCGCTATCGTGGGTCGGACAAAAAGATACTCGATTGGGTGTTGCCGCGCACGAAGGTCGCGCAGCTAAGTATGGAAGCTATCGAGCAATTGCTTGAGGGAATTCAGAAACGTGTAGATCGTTTGCGAGCTTTGAGTGACACCAGAAACGGGAACAATCATCTCGCCTTCCTTCTGGAGGTGTTGGCAAGAATTGTCATCCGTGCGGAATCTAAGAAAGCGTTGGATTTGTTTCTGTGGGCCATTTCGTTGCTCGAAAAGCCAGCCATTTGGTGGGGCGGTTATGCTGCAAGCAACTCGGTCATGGAATCGGCTGTTGAGGCGATGACCTTAGCCGAAAGAGAAAGTGCATTACTCGCGGCCATTGACCTTAAGCTCCCAGCCGAGGGTGGTGCAACGGCGATTGAACGCGATTGGCCAGAGCCAATCGATGCTTTCTCTGATCAAGATGCGAATGGTCTTAAAATATCAATGTCTACTTCGCTTCGCATAGACGAACTGATCTCTCACGTAGAAGATGGGCAAAAGCGGGACCGTGGACGCGCAATTCGGCGTCTTCATATTTTGTTTAAGGCAGAAAAGCTCTCTGAGCTTCAGGCGAACGCTCTTCGAGACGCAATTTGGAATAGAACGGGTAAGAGTGGATGGCCATCCGACACTGATTTGCATCCGTGGCTATTTATTGAACTGCCCGACCGCAAACGGGCATTAGAACTTTTTCAAACGAATATCATCGATGCTGTTGCCCAAGGTAGCGTCAGCCATGATCTACTGATGAACCTCAGAATTGGTCTAAAAATTGGAGACTTTCTGCTAGACGAGGCAACGCTAGCGTCCTGTATCTCTGCATGTCTTGACTGGACTCCGACCAGCATGGAAGGGCGATCTGATTTCGATATAGCAATGTCCGGCGATACCGGCCTTAATCGAATTACAGCGCGTGAAATTGGTGAAGTTCTGGCGCGAACGCTTCTGCCAAGGATTGCCCCTCAAACAATCGCTGACGAAGACATTAGTTTGAGCCTTACTACCAAAGAAAGCTACCAAAGGTTGCCTCAACTGGTAGCGGTTGCGTACCAGATTGAGCGGCTTTTTCCTGAACATGCTAGCTTTGCACTTTCGCTCGTGCGGCTAGCGCTGGCCAGCCGAGACCCAGAACGTGTCTACCCGGCGTATGTCGCGATGATGCAGTACACCCAAGGTGAAGCTTTCGAGAGTCAGAATAGCGTCGCGATTGTTGAACTCTTGATGCACGCCATCGAACAGCGCACCCAACCTGGGTTAAGCAATGCACTCCATCTGATCGGCGATCTTGTTTCCGCTGAACGCTTGAGCTTGGCTAACCGAGAGCGAGTTGTGGCTGCGCTTCCTGCCCTGATGGAGGAGTATCGATACGATCAGGGTCGCCTTGAAGTTCCTTCACTTGCTGATTTGCCCCTCGTTAGAAAACGTATCCACAGGTTAACATCGCTGCTAGGGAAGCAAGATGACCTGCTGAAGGAAATAGACGCGCAGCTCAACAATGATCCTTTACCGGAAGTGCGCGCCATCAACACATAGTACGACGACCCTCGCTGTCGCAGGAAGAATCGTTCGGTTGCAGTTTGTCTTATAAAATGCTGCTAGCCGGTCTTTGATCGAACTCGGCCGAGCAAAGCTGTTTGAATGACAGCTTTGGCGAGACTGGCTTGATATTCGCGCGTGCAGCGAATGTCTGCTTCCCGCCCTTCGTGCCGTACTTCAGCCCCCTACCCGTTCAGCTTTAGCCAATAGCGTGTGTACCGAAGTTCACCGGTTCGGGTCAGAGCCCCCTTCTCTACCAGGTCCTGCAGATCCCGCGTCGCGGTAGCGCGCGACGTTCCGGTGATCGAGATATAGTTTTCCGCACTCAATCCCCCTTTGAACCCATCTGGACCAGCTTTGAACAAACGGGCAATTACCTTGCCTTGGCGAGCGTTGAACTGATCACGATGCCGGTCATGGAAATGCGTCTTGGATATAAAGAAACCAACTCGTTCAAGCGTTACCTGCTGTGCTGTAAGGACCGTCTCAGCAAACCAAACGAGCCATGGTGTGACGTCCAGGGTCTTTTGGTGGCGTTCGAGTTGGTCGTAGTAAGCCTTCCGCTCTCGCTCGATCGTGAAAGCAAGTGCAATCAGGCTTGGCTGACCAACGTTATAATGAGTTCCAAGGACACCATCGCACGGGCCCAGAACTTTGTCATGTATAGATCTGCGACAGAATGCAAGAATGTAGCTGGGAGATCTTATTGTCCAACTTTTTTTCTGAGCAGCGACAAGGGATTGAGATGCAGCTTCGTCATTTACACGCGCGGGCACGCTCGTGTTCTCAGTCAAGGCGATGAGCCAAGGTCCGGATTAATATCGATGGATAGGCAAACTGGTCCAGAAGGGTATGTAATTGACGCTGAAAACGGTGCAGTCACAGTCAAGGCATCAAAGAAATACATTGAAATAAATCTCGACAAATAATTTGAGGAATATCTGATGAAAGTAGGAGGGCTTCCTGTAAACCTGAATGAATTTCAAGGCACGCGCATTGGGAATGGGATAGAAGACGCTGTCTCTGGCGTTGGAACGGGAGCTTCGTTTCTTCACAATTTAGCTAAAGGATTACCTAGCCATGTCGACAGAATTGAACTTACCAAAGTAGCCACTGGAACTTGGTCAAATAAGATCGAAGATGGCGCATTAAAAGTCAGCATTAACCCAAAAAGTGACATTAGCAAATATTCACCAGGATCTCTTTTTGGCCATGAATTGGCGCACAAGGTAGAGTACATCGACAAGGCTGCCGCAGCTAGGACTGATAATTACATTAAAGACAACCCCGATGCATATGAAAGTCTAGTTGAAATCTTCGGAAATGAGGAGGATGCACGATTTGCTATAAATTACGGGTTTGAAGAGAGTATCATTACAAAATTGGATGACAACTATCGTTTCGCTGTAGGCGGACCGGCGAGAGGTTGGGTGTCTCCTGCTGAAGCGATTATTGCTTTCGCTGCGCACTATGATGTCGCCGAGCGAAAAGACTTTAGCGGTATCGAACTCCCCGAACCAACGGCCAGCATATCTTTTCTAAACTCTAAATTCGCCGCATTAATTTCTAAAATTCCAGATGATCCACTTCTTGCTCTAGATTTTGCGTCTGGAGTAGAAGAAGCTATCCAAGAAGGCTCACACAAAAGAGAAAATGGGTCTGTCGAATTTTGGAATGACGGCGTAACAATCGGCCAAACTAGTCCAAACAGTTACTATAGCGATAACTTTCTCAATGAATACGGTACGGTAAACGCGAGCGGTCACGCCTCCGCCAGGTTTGGTGGGCACGTACGGGCGCTGGGGGACTGGCTTGGCTTTGATGGTCAATTTGGTCTTCAGGGTAGCTTTGCAGAACCTGGCGAGGGCAAAAACGGCGTCTCCATTCCAAATAGCCTACTTGCGGCTGTTGCTGTGGCAGTTTCCTCTCAACCAAAGACACCTCAAAAAACCAAAACCCAGGATAATTACGGCGGCTACAGCTCTGGCGGTGATGTATCTCACGAGGGCAATTACGGTCGTAGTGGTGGCGATGTTGGCACGGGTCTTTCTGGCGAAGACCGTCCTCTGATCCTTGACCTCGACGGTAGCGGCGTTGAGCTGACCCAGCTTTCGACCTCGACGGTCTTTGTGGATTCTTCGGGCGATGGTTTGCTGAACCGGACGGCCTGGGCCGCGGCAGGTAACGGGGTTCTGTTCTACGACGCGGACGGCGACGGGACGATCTCGGAGAAGCGGGAATATGTGTTCACGGAATGGGACCCGACGGCGACGAGCGATATTGAGGCGCTACGGGCGGTATTTGACTCCAATGGCGACGGGGTCTTTGACGCGAATGACGACAAATGGGGTGACTTCAAGGTTCTGGTGACCAACGCCGATGGCTCGCTGGAGGCGAAGACGCTGGCGGAGGTGGGGATCACCTCGATTGATCTGACGGCGGATGCGACCAATATTGAACTGCCCGATGGCTCGGTGATCACCGGCAAGACAACCTTTACCTACAGGTACCATGCCGATGCGGACTTAGGGTATCGTCTGAATTTGGCCGATAAGCCACTGAATGGCAAAGTCGCCAAGAACCCCACGGTTCTCGGTCCAGGCCGAGCCTTGCGCGTCGTTGAAGCCGAAGTGGTGGACGCCGACAAGGATCCCGTCTTCGTTGAAGACCGGGGAGCCGGAGGAGCCCTTGGCGGTGTCGCAGGTGTGAGTGAAGTCTGTGTCCGAGACGCGTCCGGATACTGGCGCGGCGCTAACGGCGCAGTCGAGCAGGGAAACCTGTTGCGGGAAATCGCCGGCGTGCTGAACGATTGCGAGTGTGCCGTCGGGCGGGGGCGGGGCGTCCGGTAGCGGGACGACGCCGAACTCGGAACCCGGCGTGTCAGTCAGTCTGATGGCAGTAAGGTCGAGATCGAAGCTGGATTGCATCGGCGTCCAGCCTGCGCAGTAAACCTGCGGTCCGAACTCGGTTCCGGAGCCGGTGCGCCGATAGCCGAAGAGGGCGGCCATGGTCGAGCAGTTTTCCTCTGAGTTGATGCAATGCTCGTTGGTCACGAGAAGGTCCTCTTCGATCAGAAAGCCGCTGCAGGTCCGCGGGATCTGGGCGTCGAAGAATGACAGGAGCGCGACCGGCCCCGAGAGCGCCTTGATATGGTCCGGGACATCGGTGGCGAGGATGTCCTGAAGCTGGAGTTTGCCGTGCGTCGAGTAGAGAACAGGCTCCGCTGACTGGGAAGACAGATTGTCGATCACAAAGACCGCGTCGCTTGGCGGCGAAACCCGCGACTCGATTGCTATGGTTGCGGACGTGCCGGGCAGAAGCGGCGTCCAGCGTCCTTCTTCAGGTATATCATTGATTAAAAAAGAAAACCGGTCAGCATTCTCGGGAAATAAATGGAGCATTGCGTCGTCGGGAAATGGCGCGCCCTCGCGGCGGAGCCGGAGGCGAATATAGCTTGTCCCGGCAACAGCCACTTGTCGCTGCCAGACAACCGGCGAAGACGCACGCGACGTGTCGGCGTCGAACCGCAAATCCAACTCGCGAACGGTTCCAGCACGGTTCGCTTCGAGAACGGGCGCTTCCTGCGCCATCGCGGGTAGGGCAATGGTGAACGTCACCGCTAAGAAGGCAGGCTTCATCGTTGATACATCGGCGATGTGTAGTCCTTGATGTCGCGGAACTCGAAGGTCTCCTCGACGAAGTTCCCATCAATGCGGGTTCGCACCTTCACCTCTGGAGAAAGTGTCGCCATGACGCAGGACGGGTCACGGTCGAGTTCACCACCACGATCACCAATTTCGTCAGTGACGTGACTGAAGATAATGTGGCTGCCGCGTTCCTCATCGAACGTCATGCGCCGAACGTTCCAGAAGTTGAGCTGTTCGGCGTCGTTGCCCTGGTTGCATTGGATGAAATTGGGCGCGGCGGTCACCAGACCGATGACGGGTTCTTCGCGGTCAAATAGCTGGAACTGCGCCTGCTCTACGGCCAGAGCCCGTCGCACGTTGAGCCGTCCTCCGAGGACCTTACCCTTGAGGCTGGGGAAGTGGTCGGCGGTGTAGACGAGCCGGTCTTTGACCACTTTCGGCGGGATCTGTCCGCCAGGTGGGATGACGTCGGGGTCGTCTGCCCAAAAGCTTTCGGCCCGAGCGAAGAGGAGTGACGCCGCTGCGGTTACTTGCGGGGCTGCAAAGGAGGTCCCCTTCTTTTCGACGAACTTATTGCCGGATACGGTAGACAGGATGCCGATCGCGGGTGCGGCAATCTCGAATTGCGGATGCGTGTTGCTACCCGCGGCGCCGTCGCCAGCGCCTTCGCTCCAGACCTTCGGCTGCGTGAGGTTGCTGTCGATGCCGACCACGGTGATGACGTTTTCCAGATTGTTGAGGCAAGCCGGCAGAACCGGACACTTGCGCTCCAAATCCTGATTATGGTTGCCCGCCGCGGCGACAATCAAAGTCCGCTTGGCTCGACTCTCGAGGACGTCCCGGAAGTCGTCTTCAGTCTCGAAAATGGGCGTCACGCCGAAGCTGAGGTTCGCCACGCGAACGCTGAATCGGAGGCCTTGGTTCAAACGGTCGACAACGATTTGGACTTCCTGCGCCGGCGCCTGGTCGGTGTCGAAGGGAACGAAATGGAACTCGGCGTAGGGGTTCATGCCGACGATACCCATTCCGTTCGGAGGCGAGGCGATGACGCCGATGACCGAGGCGGAGTGCTCTGACGCATCGAGCGCAAGTTCGTCGATTTCGGAACATGCGATCGTAGGGAGAGCTTCGGCGGTCCCTGCGTCAATAATGGTTGCCGTCTCAGAAGATGTGTCGGCGGCATCTGCGACGACGGCGGCGGGCTCCAGGATCGTGCCGTCTGGCAGCCTCAGCGGCGGAAGATCGCAGTGCGGAGTATTCAACGCGCCGTCCATGATCGCCACGATCACCGGAGCGAGATCACCGTCTTCGAAAGTCTCCAGAGTCGCGAAGGGATGGCCGATCAATCTGAACAGCTCGATCTGCTTCTCGAAAAGCGGGTCGTCCAACCCGAACTTTTCAATCACACCTATTGTCGAGAGATTTCTGCGTAGCGCTTTGATCGCTGTATCGCTTGGCGATTTCTCCTCGGTAACTTCCTTGAACGCATCGGAAAAATCAGTCTCTGTCGTCGCAAAGACGGCTTCTGGCATGTCGATCTGCGTCGTAACTCGCGATAGCTGCCCGGCAATCTCGGACTTCGCATCGCCGCGTAACGGAAGAGACGTCCGGAGTTGAAGGACGGGGATGACCGCTGCCGGCTCACCGGCGTGCTTCGACGGAGGATTGAGTTCAATCACCAGCTCGCGGCAGGAGATACCCCATCCGGAACAATCGAGAGACTCGGACAGCGAGACGATTTCAGGAGACCAGGAGGAGTCCACCGAGACGCGTTCGAGGGAGGTGACCTGCCTAAATTCGTAATGAGGGATGATGATTGTGTCGCCCGTTTTCGTATTCCAACGACCCGGCGTGATCGCGTGCCCACCAACGTGTGAGGTTGGGTCGGAAAGGTCGATTTTGCCTTGTGTCAGAGTGCGGCGACAATGGTTCGGGTTCAGGTCGCAGAGCATCGCGTCGATGCCTGCCGGGAAGAAGGAGCCGAAAAACTGACCTTCGTTGCGCATCGCCAACTCGGCGAATGGGCGCTTGCCGAGTTCGTGTTTCTGAACCACAAGGTTGCCGGAGTTATAAAGCGAGAGGAAGAGGTCCTCGATCTCGAGGGCAAGTCCCTGATCGTTTGTGCTCTCGGATTGCCACGTCAGAGCAACAAGAGGCACCTGAATTTCCTGCGCTTCAGCTTGAACGGTCAGCGTCGCGGCGGCGAGTAAGGGAATGAGGCCTTTTGTCATCATTTCGTCCTCTTTCTCCGAAGCTTAGCTTGGAGTGTGGCGTACGGAAACCTCGGCGGTTCCCTCCGTGAATCCGTGGATCATGATGTGAACGTCCGTCGCGCCGTCCGGAACGTCGCGGTTGCACGTCTCATCCGCTCCCGCAGTTAGCGGGCGGCAGTCATAGTTGGCCAATGCTGGCGGACGGTTCACCTTTATGTAAAGGTCGGGATCGCCCGAACCAGTCATTGTGACGATGATCGGGGTCCCGGGCGTTACCGACACCGAGCCGAGCTGGACAATTTCGTTTTCGGCAACGTCGACGGCGTTGAACGCCGTCGTGGTCTCGCGACGCTCTTCGCCAACGGTTCCGGTGCAAATCGTGGTGTCGATCTCGAAACCGGCGGCGGCGCCGTAGAGACAGGCGATACCGTTCTTGTCTTTCTCGGTCAGTCGAAGCGACCAGTCGCCTTGGCCGTTGCACTGAGGGTAATGCATGAACGAGAACGCGTCGTAGTCCGTGACCCCGCGCCAGTCGTCATCTTCGAAGCATTCGCCAGCCTCGGGACGGGTGTGTTCGTGTCGCCCGCCGATCACATGGCCCAGCTCGTGGCGCAGAATGCCGCGGAGCGTCAGCGCGTCGTTCGGATCGAGCTGGAATGACGACGGGTCGATGACGACCGACCGAAGCTCGCGCGGGTCGTTGGGGAAGAAGGCGGCTGCGAGGAACCGGCCGCCCGCGTTGACCGGGCGCACGTCGAAGAGGACGTTGGGGTTGTATTGGTCGCAGAACGCGTCTTGCGAAGCGATGTAGTGGAAGTCGAAGTCGCCGACCGTTTCCAATGCGGCGGCGGCGGCTTCCATGTCGGCGACGACGGCTGTGTGACGGAAGCCGAAATCCGTGGACACGCAGTAGGTCAGCGCTTGTCGCATGCTTTCTGGCCAGATCTGGTCGAGCCCGCCGATGTTAAGAACCGCAAACTCATCGACGTCGCCTTCGGGCTGCACAGGTTCGTTGGCGATGTTGCGCAGATAGAATTCGCGAAGCTGCTTCTCGTTATTGATCGGGACGTCACCGTTCACGTAGAACTTGCCGGTTTCCTCAAGGAAAAACGTCTGATCTCGAAATTCCTCGAAAGTCAAACCGCGGGCCGCCTCGCGCGCTTCGCGCGCTGCTTCCGCGAGCGCGGTGTTGCCTTCTTCCGGTGTGACCGGCTGGGCGCCGGCTCCGGAAGCAAAGACGAAAGTGAGGACTGTTGACGCAAGACGCATGACAATGTCTCCAATTCAAATCAAGGTATTCTGAAACGCCGAAATAGCAGCATTCCAGTCGAAGTTTATGGGCGCGACCGACTTCATTCCAGCCGCCCCGGGACGGTCTCGACATCTACATCCCCGCCCATCTCTTTTCCTGCATCGCCAGCTTGTGTCGCCGAGTAGACCGCCTGAACCTCAAGCCTTGCGGGCGCAGTCACGACCACGAAACCTTCGTAGAACGGCGGCGGATTGCCCTGGAATACGCGTTCGTTGATGTCAGTGCAGTCGGTCTTCAGCGCCTGCGTCGGCTCTAGAGCGTCTTCGCCGATCCTGGCCCGCTCGCCGGGCTTTTGGCCCCCGGGTGGAATGGATAGTGCCAATTCCTTGGCGAACTTGATGGTCTCCGGGCCGATGTTGGCGATATTGACGACGGTGCCGTAGGCCCCTCGGACAACCGGGCCCTTTTCCGGTTCCTCCCAAAGACCGCACACAATCTTCGCGGCGTACTGGAAGCTGGTTGCGCGGCGCGGTTCGGGTCGGGTAGGCGGCTGGTCGCCTGCTTCGCGGAGGACGAAGAGACCGTCTTCAATGTTCGAGACGAGGATCGAACCGGAGGGCAGATAGGGGTACACGCCCCAGGCGCCGTTGAACTGCGGGTTGTTGCTTGCGGGCGAGGGGAAGGTGTCGAAGAAGGCGACCTCGTTCGGTGTGGCCGGGTCCGAGATGTCGAGGACCGACAGTCCGCGCCGATAGGCCGACATATAATACTTCGAGCCCTTGACAAAGCCGTTATGGTCGATGTTGGTCTCTGGCCCGCTCCAGACGCCGACCATCACGGGATTCGTCAGATCGGAGATGTCGAAAACGCGGACAGTCGTGTTCAGTCCCCTCTGGACTTCGTCAAGTTCGTCTTGAACGAAGACGAAACGGGTATCTTCCGAGACCCAACCGGAATGAACGTAAGAGGCGTCGGCGTAGGTCGTGGAGCTGAGCTGGAGCGGTCGCGACGGATCGGTGACGTCCCAGAGGTCGAGCGTGTTCTCATTGTAGTCGACGAGAAGCTCGCAGGGATTGTGGCCCGAGGCGGGTGGGTTAATCCCGGAGCGACAGGCCACTGTTCGACCGTCGGTAATGACCGCGCTGGCGGCGTCGTGGGCGTACTGCGATCCTTGAATGGGCCGCAGATCGACCTGCGGGTTGAGTGGATCGGCGAGTGATAAGCCATGTGCTGCCCCAAGGTCCTGATCGGAGCCGAGAATGAAGGCGCGCGGGTCGAGGCCGGGGAGTGCTTCGCCCGTCGTATAGTCGGTATTAGCGATGTAGATGTTATGCGCCGCGTTGAAGCCGCGATAGGTCGTTGCAAGCGAGATCGAAGCGGGCAGGCCCGATAAATCGATGATTTGCAGGCCTTGCGGCGAGGATGGTTGGTCGGCCGTAACGTAGGCATAGGCTTGCCAGTCGCCACCTTCTGTCTGGAACTGATAGACCTTGATGTCGCGCCACTTCGCCGTGAACCCGGGGATCGTCCCGACCTCTGCCGGGTTCTCCGGATCGGTCACGTCTATGACGGCAGTGCCATTCAGAAGCCCCATGATGGCGTACTCGCGGTTGTCGCGGTTGTCGACAAACCCCCAGATATCATTCGCCGCGCCCGGTTGTGTCGAGAGCGCTCCGAGCGGAAACTGAGACAGAAGGTCGATCCCGTCGCAGGGAAAACTGCCGGCCATGCCGTTTATCGGGTTACAGGGTGTTGCGGGCAGCAGTTCGCTCCGCCGGGTGGCCGCTGGCATAACAAGCGACTCCTCGATGGCAAGACCCTTCCGGTCTTGAATGAGACGCAGTCCACGCGCTGCCAATGCTTCGCGCTTTGTGAATGAAGGGCCGGTGATGTAGCTCGGGCGCGTCTGCGGTGCGGCGGCGGTGAAGCCCGTTCGCTCAAGATAGCCACCTCGCACCGTGATGTCGGGGCGGAGCAGCGCGTCTACGGTATCAGGTGAACTGTCGTAGTCGCCGCCCGCGATCAAGACGGCGTCGCCTTCCTCGGCGATTGAAAGCGCATAGTCGAGCGCACATGCGGCGTCCGCCGGGCATTCGCCTTCGGAAATACCGTTCGGTGTGACGTAACGGGTGACACCTCTGCTCAGCAGAGCGTCTCCGCCGCTTTGCGCTTGGGCGATCAGGAGGCCGCGGCTTTCCAGCGCGCGCGCTTCGTGGTCTCCGACCCCTTCCAGAATGGTCGGCGAAGCGCTTACGTCTTGCGCGTCGAAGCTAGCGTCAAAGCTGCCCTTTACCTGGACGACGTGGCCGAGCAGCTGAATGATTTCACCAGGGTCGCTCATTTCGAAGTCGAACCGACCACCTGCGACGTGAACCTCGTCGCCTTTCTCTGTGCGGCTCATCGCGTAGGCGATTGTTGCACACGCTGTTTCGATTTTGTCGCAGTCGCCGGTATCGGCGCCATCCTCGCTAACGTAGTGGATTGGGGTTTTACCTTCATGCGCGATTGCCTGCGACGCCACCAGTGGGAGCGCCGCAAGGGGGACGAGAAGAACCGGGAGTATTGCGGGTCGCATGGTCTCTCTCCTTCTCTCTGGTTCAGCCGATGCAGATGCCGGAGGCATCGTTATTGCCTTCGTCCGACTCGCTCACGGCTGCCGTCCCGTCCGCCCGAATACGGAAGTCGCAATCGGGGTTGAAACAGCCAAACGGGAAGCCAACGGAGACGTCCGCTTGCGCGCCTGGAACCAGCGGGCCGGTCGGCAAATCGACAGCACCGAAGCTGCCAAAGTCGACTCGCGTCTGCGACGGTCCTGCGTCGCCAGTTCCTTGATTGCGGACCGTCACGACGAGGTCACTTCCGCGGATCCGGCAGAACTGACCGTTGGCGTCCGGAACCGGGACGAGGTCGGCCTGCTTCCGCGGATCTGGATCATCGTCCGGGTCGCCGCCGTTGTCCGCGCGCCGTTCGACAACGGTCTCGACGTCGATGGCGGCGCCGCCTCGCTCCGGGTTGAGCGCGGCCTTTGTGTAGACTCCGACCACATCGAGCGATTGGTCCGACTTTAGAACAAGGAATCCCTCGATGTAGGGCGCGGGCCACGAGCCGCCAAAGACTTCCTCGCGGACGCCGTCACAATCGGTCGCGAGTGCGAAGTCGGGCCGCAGATCGTGGCGCGCAAATTCCTTCACGTCGCCAGGCGCCTGTTCTTTCGGCGGGAAGGTGAGCGCGAGCGTCTTGGTGAAGCGCGCGACCTCCGGGCCGGGATTGCGGATGTTGATCGTGGTCGCGTAGCGCCCTTGGGTCAGGCGGAAGTCCTCGGGATCCTCGGCGATGCCGCAAACGAATTTGGCCGCATAGGTGAACGCGGGCAGGGCCGGTACGTCGCATTCCTCGGGGATCCGAAAGCTTTCGGTGAAGCTGCCCGAGGTCGGCGTCGCCGCACCGACGCCCATTCCGCGTTTCGCAAAGCCACGCCACAGTTCACAGCGGTTTGCGCCCCCTGTGCGAGCGAGATCGGCTGTGAAGATAGCGTCGCGGGCTTCGATGAAGGTAGGGTTGCGCTGAAGGTTGAACATGCTGTCAGTCAGAAGCTGAAGCATCAGTTCGTTGCCGGCGTCCGCGCCGTGCTTGTCGACCAGATTGCGGCGTGCTTCCCATACCGTTACAGCCCAGATTTCACCCATGTCATGTACGCCGCCTGAGCGGGTTTCGAGCCAGGGGCTGACGGGTGGTGTTGCGGAACAACCCGCAGATGGAATCGGCGTGATGTCATAGGTCGCCGGTTGCATGTCAGCGAGTGTGAACGGGTTCACGCAGAGGTCGGTCGAATAGGGGAAATGACGGATGCCGAAGTAGTAGTTGTCATCCCAGTTCGCAGGCTGGCCGAAGGCCGGGTTCAAGTGGAACACCGCGTAGCCGCCCACGACGTAGATCCCATCAGGGTCTTCGTCGGCCGTCCGGAGGAGGTGCAACGCATAGAGGTCGGAATACCCCTCACCGAGACCGCCTGCTTGTCCACCACCGTCGAGACCGCGCACATTGGGGCCGCCAATGATGCGGTTGGACAGTCCGTGAGTGAACTCATGGATCAGAATCTCCGTGTCGAAGCCGGAATCGCGATCCGGGTCCGGACCGGTCCATGTAAATGAGTTCAGACGCGGACAGCAAAGCCCGTCGGCCGACGGTGTGAAAAACGTGGAGTTGTCTGTGCCGACGTGCAGGCGTGCGCGGATCGGATCTCCTCCAACGCCCATTCCGGTCGAGTTTACCTCCTGGAAGTTACCTGCGGCCTCGGTGAAGCCAAGCTCAGCCATCCGGTCATGCCACCAGTTCGTCATGACGAATGTGTTCACAGTCGCAGCGTCACGGTTGGCCTGAACTTGCGGGGCCTGCGAGAAATCTGCCGGAAAGTTAAACTCCCGCGTCGAGACGCCCGCGATATCGACCAGGCTGGCGGTCGGCTGCTCCGCTGCATCGGCCTCGCCGTCGCCATCAAGGTCGACGAATGCGATCACGTTGTTGCCTGTCGTCGTCATTACGCCGTCCGCCGTCCAACCGCCGACCGAAACGGCGGTATCGCCGTTCGTCGCCAGCATCTGTGCTGCGATTGCCCCACCTTGGCTGCCGTCAGGCGTGTTGGGGCCGGGGGTCAACGGGAAAGGGTTGTCCGCAGGCCGATAGTCGGTCCGCGCATCCGAGGTCGGTGTGTTCAGAACATCGACGTAGGAAAGATAGCGGGGCATGTCGTGATCTGTTGCCGAGTGGCGATAGAGAACATCGCCCGTTTGCGCGTCCACGAGGAGCTGATAGATGAACGGATCTTCCCGCAGTCCCACATGAACCTCCCAGACGAGGCGCACGCTGTCGCCGGAGGCAAGGAAATAGATCAGCCGCACGGGAACCGGCGCAGCAAAGATCTCGCCCGCCGAGAATGTCTGACGTAGCTCGGCGCCTTCGGGCGTGTCGGTCCGTTCCAAGTTGGCGTCGCCAATGCTCCCACCGAGGTTTTCCGTCGCTACGCGAATGGCGTCTTCGGGCGTTAATTCCGGATCAAGCGCTTTGATCTTCTCGCCCACGTTCTGAACCGTGACCCCGGACAGACCCATGAGGCGGCCATCGGAACTGACGGAGCCCACCATGTTGGTGGGGAAAATCTGGCGCCCCTGCCACCGCTGCTCGAAGGCTATGCTACGGGTCTGGTTGAGCGCTTGTTGGGTCAGTTGCGGTGACGGGTCGAGGTCGGCTTCCCGTGTTGTGACCAGCGTCGCGAGGTCCGCGCCGCTCAAGCCGAAAACCTCCGCGTTCTGCCGGACGAATTCGCGCGCCACCTCGGCGGCTGAGGTCCCTTGCGCGGCGCGCGCGGTGAGAAAACCCTGGGTGCTGGTGACACGCGATGGCGTGCCGGTCAGTGCGTTGAATTCCATCACAAGACCGGGCACGGAACGTGTCAGAGCCTCTGCGGCGCTGCGCTGGCTTGCCGAGGCAAGAGCCTGCGTGGTCAGGCGCGCGTTTCGAGCGTCCAGACTGGTGTCGATTGGGGGCAGTGGCTCCTCTTCGACTTCGAGTGGGGGCGTTGTCTGAGCCGCGGCGGGACCCGCAAGCGTAATCATGAAGATGGCGTATAGCTTTGCAAAATGGCGGAAACTCATGGCAAGTTCCTTCCATGTCAAAGGGTTGGAAACGGAAATCGTTTGATGAATTCGGATACTTCTAATGGCGCGAGTATAGCGCAAAAAGTGCAATTTCTCAAATCTTCGGGGTGAATGGCTGTGGGAAATTACACGTCATGGTTCCTCCCGGTTAGTCCCTGTCCCTTTTCAACGGGGATGGCGTCACACGCCAAATCCTTAAGCGTTGCCCGATTTGGGGCATTGCAACCGTGCCGTGATCGACGACGATTACCGCAGGAAAAAGAACTCCTGATTCTCACCCTATAGAGCGCGAAGAGGGCAAACATCACCCAAACTGGGGGCATCTTCGCATTTTCTGGAGTTTTTTAACAATTTGCGACATGCTGGCCCCATGCAAGCGCGACGCTCAAGATGAGCGAACGCCGGTTTCGACCGGGATGGGGTGAACGGAACGAGTGGAAGGCGATTTGGGAGAGACGGAACAAAGGCTCATCCTCGATATCTACGACACAGTGCTTGACCCGACGAAGTGGACCGACGTCCTCGATCGGGTCGCTCACGCCGTGGGCGCGCGCGGTTGCATGATCTTCGAGATGGACGATCCGCTGGGAAAGGGAGGGCGGCTACGGGCACCGCATATCTCCAGCCGCTACGAGCGAGATGCCGTGGAAGAATACATCAAGGCGTTTACCGAGTTTGAACTCGAGGATCAGGAAGTCTTCGCCCGATATTCTGCGCGCGGTGACGGGATTGATCTCATCGGCGACGATGTTCTCGCGCCGACGGCTGCGGAGCTTGCATTACGCCCGAATGCGGCAGCGATGCGGGAGTACGGTATCAGTCACCGGGCAGGCGCCCTTCTTTCTAAGGACCAGCCTGACCGGGACCGCTTTTCCATCCAATTCTCGGACCATCATGGCCCCTTGAACGGCGCCGACCGCGCCACGCTCAACCTTCTGCTTCCCCATATTGCGAAGGCCAGTGAGCTTGCCCGCCCCGTCTCGCAACTCGTACAGCGCGCGCACGGGCTTTCCGAGGCGATCGAACGCCTTCGCGTCGGCGTCTGCATGATCCGTAACAACAGGCAGATCGTTGTGGAGAACGCGGAATTTGCCCGGCAGCGCGAGATGGTCCGGATTTTTCGGCGAGCGCCGAACGGGCTTCTTGAGATGGTCTCCTCCTCTGACCAGGTTTGGTTTGCCAATCTAATCGGCGATGCTGGCGCTCACGGGAAATATGGCGCGCGTCCTCGAAAGGAGGCGTTGGTGGGAGGTGACGGCGGGACCGGAGGTCTGGCCGTTGAAGTCGTGCCGCTCGCGTCGGCGGACGCATTCGGGGAGCCGAGGGTAGACGGGTTTGCCGTCTACAGCCTCGATACGTCGCAACCGATTCCGCTTGATGTGCGACGCGTGGAAATGGCGCTGTCTTTGACGGGGTCGGAGGCCGGGTTGATCGAATATCTCGCCGAAGGGCTGACGAACCGGGAGATTGCCGCGCGTCGTGAGCGCTCGGTCGAGACCGTAAACAGCCAGGTAAAAGCGATCCTGTCGAAGACGGATTGCGCCAACCGGACGCAATTGATCCGCAAGATAACGAATATTGGGGCAGATTTCTTGATGCATTGAGGCGCATTCGTCCGATTTAGCCCATCTTGGTGATGGGGAGTTCGCGTGGGCGGTGCAGAATTTCATAAAGCGCGTCGCGGAAAGGCGTCGCGGCCAACGGAGAGGATATTACCCATGATTGGCAAGTTTCGCGCCAAGGCATTTCTAACAGCGTCTGCCGCCGCTACGGCAACCTTAATCACGGTCCCCAGTGCCGAAGCGCAGGAAGCATTGACCGCCTGCGAGGGTTTCGACATCACCTGTCTGGATCAGGGCTGGACCGACGCCCAGCGGGCTTGGTGGTACACGACCACTCAGGGATCGCGGTTTCTGCCCCTGTCCTGGGCAATCGCTTTGGAAACAGCTGACGGCACCGACCGCGCCTTCGGCGAGGATCATCTTACGGGCCTTGGTTACCTGATGAACCCGTCGTCGGGCGCAAATCCGTTTGGTCTACCCGTCGGATTTGCGGTCGATCATCGCGACGAACGCGACAGTGAGATCATGTGCGACACCTTCCCGGAAATGTGCCGCGAGGGTGTAATGCGCGAGGCGTGGCTGGGTCTCAACTGTTCCGCCTGCCATACCAACGAATTGGTGTCCAAAGGTGGCACAAGGTTCCGGATCGATGGCGCGGCAACGATGGCTGATTTCACTGGGTTGGTCGACGGCACCGAGGACGCGCTGCGAGCGACGATCGGGGACGAAGACCGCTTCGAGCGCTTCGCGCTTTCGGTCCTGAACGGGCGTCGCGACGCCGAGTCCTGGCAGTCGCTGCGCCGCCAGATCGACGAACAGCTGGTCTGGATGGCAGAGCTGCGCGCCGCTAACGGAAACGCAGTCGAAGCTGGTCCCGCCCGTCTCGATGCGCAGGGGCATATCCTGACGAAGGTCAGCATGGTAAACGGCGCGACCTCGCGGCCTACCGAATTCCAGTCGGACGCCCCGGCCAGCTATCCGTTCATCTGGAATACTAACCAGCAGGCACAGCTACAGTGGAACGGGATTGCTTCGGCGGTGGCGAACATCGAGATCATTCCCGGTCGTCCAACCGAGCTCGGTGCGCTGATCCGCAACACCTCGGAAGTCATCGGCGTCTTCGCCCAGATCGAAGCGGGTCGCCGGGCGGCTTGGCGAGGCTACGACAGTTCCGTCCGTGTGACCGAGCTGGTCGGTCTGGAGCGCCAGCTTGCGCGGCTCGAGTCGCCGGTCTGGCCGGAGGATATTCTCGGCGAGATTGATGACGCAAAGCGCATGGAAGGCCGCGCGCTGTTCGATGAGAACTGTGCAAGTTGCCATGCCCATCTAGAGCCCGACGATGTCACGTCACCTGCTCAGGATCAGATGACGCCGCTTGTCGAAGCAGGTACGGATGTCTTCCTTGCCTGCAATACGTACCTACGTCAGGCGAATGCCGGAAACATGGCGGGTCAGAAAACCTTCGGCTTTACAGGCGACCGCATCCAAGATATTGATTTCACGCGATCAATGCTGGTGAATGCGTCGGTCGGCGCGATCGTTGGCAAACGCGGCGAACTCCTTCGGACAATTTTCTCCGAGATCGGCCCGGACGAATTGGCCGTGTCGATGCCGCCGGCACTCACGCAGATCGAATATCTCCCTGGCGTTGTCGATCAGAAGAAGAAGGAACAGGCGCGCAAGTGCCTGACCGAGACTCATCCGCTGCTGGCCTACAAGGCCCGACCGCTGAACGGTGTCTGGGCGACCGCACCTTATCTGCACAACGGTTCGGTCCCGACGCTCTACGACCTGCTCCTTCCCGCGAAAGTGTCCAACACGGCGACGCCTTCTACACCTGCGGTAACCGGCGAGACCCGCCCGGAGAGCTTTGGAGTGGGCGGTCGTGTTTTTGATGCGGAGAACGTGGGCTTCTCAACGGATGAAGCCGACAACCCCTGGGTCTTCAATGTTCGAGATGCCGACGGAAATGTCATTCCCGGAAACTCGAACGCCGGGCATGACTACGGAAACGCCGATTTCACGGACGAAGAGCGTATGGCGATTGTCGAGTATCTGAAGTCGCTCTAGCCCACCGCGGAGAGGTCACTTACGGGTGGGGGCGAAATAGTTCGGTTGCGCAACACGGGATCTGTTCCAAAGTTTCTTACTGAACGAAGAGTTGGTACCGAACCCGCGGCTCACGCAGCGAGTTCTGCAAATTGACGAAACGGACAGATTCCGGGCGTGATCTGACCTTTGCGGTTCATGTGCGCCACTTCGATCCGGTCCAGGGTAGCCGCCGCTGAAGCGAAGGCCTTGAACCCTGACATTAGTCGAGTTCGCCTCTTAATGAAGCGATGGTGCTGTTACACGATGCTATTTAGGTACTTACGCCTGACCATCTCGATTGAGATCGGGCAGCCAAAGCCTTTAAGCTGAGCCACCCCCCGAAATTCGGACACTGATGTAAGCTGCGAATTGCTGTCTGCTGATCTTCGACGAAGAGGAGATCAGAGATGTCGAAACGGAAGAACCATTCGCCTGAGTTCAAGGCCAAAGTTGCGCTTGAGGCATTGAAGGGCGAGCGGACGGTTGCTGAGTTGGCAAGCCAGTTTGGCGTTCACCCGCCACGGAACAATCACGCTGGCTGGTGTCACCAGCAATAGCATTACGGCGGATGATTTCCTGTTCTGAGAGGGAACTACAGACAGGTTGAGCCAGATAAACAAAACGACCCGGCATTAAAGTGTGGGGTCGTTTTATCTCGATGATGGAAATCGGGTTGATGCATAGAATATCAGAAACTCCATTGCTTGCCCTGGTTATTCACATTTAAGTCGCTTCCAGCGTTTCAGCTTGATGAGGTTTTGCTGATCTGTTTCAGCCCAAGTCAGTCGATAGCAAATGCTTTCTGTTTGGCTAACTTGGGCCTGCCGCGGACCCGTGAATTGGCAGGGTCGTCGTTGTGAGGAGCGCTCACGTTCTCACCACAATAATCTCAGTCTCAGCAATATGAACCCATCTCAATTATTCTGAGCCCGTTCTCAAATAAAGTGATCCCAAATCGATTTACAGTCTCAAATAATCTGAGCCAGAAACAGCGATAATCTCGCGCCCAACGGAATATGATCTCAAGCTGCTACACCTAGCTTTGTTCCCTTGTTGGCTCGATCTGATCGAATATGGCCGTACATATCTGGTCCATTTCCAGCGCAAAGAAGTTTTTGGCGGCGGC
>NZ_JBQFZS010000016.1:0-53621 GCF_056542385.1 Ruegeria sp. AD2(2025) | reverse complement strand
GCCAAAGGCGCGCTGCCGGGCCCAAAGCCGCAAGGGGGTTCGGCGCAGCCGGGCACCCGCGGGTGCGGGAGTGTTCCCCGTTGATCAGGTCAGGTCTTTATAGCTGATCTCGCGCGCATCGGCGCCGGGGCCTGCCTTTTCGCGGCGCATGATCAGGCGGTTCAGCGCGTGGATATAGGCTTTGGCCGAGGCCACGACCGTATCGGTGTCGGCAGACTGACCCGTGGCGATCATGCCATCCTCTTCCAGACGCACCGAAACCGTGGCCTGCGCGTCCGTCCCTTCGGTCACCGCATGGACCTGATAGAGTTGCAGATGCGCCTTGTTCGGATGGATCGCCCGGATCGCCTTGAAGGTCGCATCCACCGGCCCGTCGCCATATTCGGTGGCGGTCACATCTGCACCCTCGACCTCCATCTCGACGGTCGATTCCGCCTGCCCGCCGGTGCCGCAAGTGACTTTCATCGAGACCAGTTGCAGATAGTCATCATCGTCGTCCAGCGTCATCAATGCGATCAGATCATCGTCAAAGACCTCTTTCTTGCGGTCGGCCAAATCCTTGAACCGCACGAAAATGTCCTTGAGTTGGTTGTCGCCGACCTCGTAGCCAAGCGTTTCCAGCTTGTCGCGCAATGCCGCGCGGCCCGAGTGTTTGCCCAGCGGCAGAGAGGTGCCCGAAAGGCCGATATCCTCGGGGCGCATGATCTCGAAGTTCTCGCGGTTCTTCAGCATCCCGTCCTGGTGGATGCCGCTTTCATGGGCAAAGGCGTTCTTGCCGACGATGGCCTTGTTGAACTGCACGTTGAAGCCCGACACCGTCGCCACCCGGCGCGAGATATGCATGATCTTGGTCGTGTCGATGCCCGTATTCCAAGGCATGATGTCGTTGCGGGTCCGCAGCGCCATCACCACCTCTTCCAGCGCGGTGTTGCCCGCGCGTTCGCCCAAGCCGTTGATGGTGCATTCGATCTGCCGCGCACCGCCCGCGACAGCGGCCAGCGAGTTCGCTGTCGCCATGCCCAGATCGTTGTGACAATGGGTTGCAAAGATCACCTCATCCGCGCCCGGAACCGTCTCGATCAGGCGCTTGATCAGGTCTGCGGATTCCATCGGGGCGGTATAGCCCACCGTATCGGGGATGTTGATCGTCGTTGCGCCCGCCTTGATTGCAATCTCGATCACGCGGCAAAGGTAATCCCACTCGGTCCGGGTGGCGTCCATTGGCGACCATTGCACGTTTTCGCACAGGTTGCGCGCATGGCTGACCGTTTCATGGATCTTCTCGGCCATCTCGTCCTGCGTCAGGTTCGGGATGGCGCGGTGCAGCGGAGAGGTGCCGATGAACGTGTGAATGCGGTTCTTACTGGCGTGTTTCACCGCCTCCCAGCAGCGGTCGATATCGGCGAAATTGGCGCGCGCGAGCCCGCAGATGCGGCTGTTCTTCGATCGCTGCGCAATCTCGGTGACAGCCTTGAAATCGCCCTCAGAGGCGATGGGGAACCCGGCCTCGATGATGTCGACGCCCATATCGTCCAGCAGTTCGGCGATCTCGAGTTTTTCGGCATGGGTCATGGTGGCGCCGGGGCTTTGTTCGCCGTCGCGCAAAGTGGTGTCGAAGATCAAGACATGGTCTTGGTCGGTCACGTTGGTCATGGGATTTCTCTTTCTTCTTCTGTCCTAAAGCCAATGGCGCGCGGGCGTCCTCCTCTGAGCGGGCGCGCCGGATGGCACGCTCAGAGGCGGATTAGGATCAGTAGGCCACGCAGCGACGCACCGCGGGTGGCGGCGTCGGTCATGGGGATATCTGCGCGGTTGATCATGGGGTTGAGGTTATACAGCGCCCGCCGCGAATGAAAAGAAAGAAAATGCGCCTGTGTGGTTTATCGGGCGCGCGGCGTTGATCGGGCCACGTTGACCGCTAGCTGTCAGGGCATGAAAACCGCTTTGATCATCGGCGCGACCGGAGGCATCGGCCGCGCGCTGTGTGCCCGGCTTGAGGCGCAAGGGATTGCTGTTTCGCGGCTGTCACGTTCGGCCGACGGGTTTGATCTGCGCGTGCCCGAGGTGGCCGAGCGCATCCTGTCGCAGATTCCGGGCCCGTTTGACTTGATCCTCCTGGCATCAGGCGCGCTCGAGATCGACGGGGCAGGGCCGGAAAAGACCATGCGGGTCCTGTCTGCGCAGGCGATGATGGATCAGTTCTCGCTGAATGCGGTGGGCCCGGCGCTGGTTCTGAAACAGGCCGCGCGGCTGCTGCCCCGCGACCGGCGGGCGGTGGTCGGCGTGCTGTCAGCGCGTGTGGGGTCGATCGGCGACAATCGTCTGGGCGGCTGGGTCAGCTACCGCGCGGCCAAGGCGGCGGTGAACCAGATCGTGCGCACGGCGGCCATCGAACTGGCGCGGACGCACAACCACGCCATCTGCGTGGCGCTGCACCCGGGGACGGTCAGAACGGAGTTCACCCGCAAGTATCTTGGGCGGCACCCAGCCGTTGACCCGGACGAGGCCGCGCGCAATCTGCTGGGCGTCACCGCCGGGCTGACGCCTGCTGATACAGGTGGTTTCTTTGACTGGGCCGGAAAGCCTGTGCCGTGGTAGGCGCGGCTTAGCCGTCAGACGTGGCCGCCCCGGTCGTCTCGGGCGCGTCTTCGGTTTCGGGGGCCACGGCCTCTGGCGCGGGTGAGGGCGCGTTCTGCTGGGGCTGAGAGGTCAGCGTGTCGTTGTCCCACACACCGGTTTCAACCTCACCGCCCGCATAGCGCATGGTGCCATCGCCGTGCCGCTTGTTTTCCAGAAAATGGCCTTCGTAGATATCGCCGGTCTCATAGGTGGCCGTGCCGAAGCCGGTGATCTTGCCGGCGGCCCAGTCGCCCGTATAGGTGAAACCGCCCGGCCGCGTCAGGGTGCCCTTGCCATGGCGTTCACCATTGTCGAAATCCCCTTCGTAGACGGTGCCGTCGGGAAAGGTCGCCTTGCCCTTGCCGCGCCGGACGCCATCCACCCAGTCCCCTTCATAGCGGTAGCCGTTTGCGAAAGTCAGAACGCCGGTGCCATGGCTGCGGGCATTTTTGAACTGGCCCTTGTAGACCGTGCCGTTGGGATAGGTTGCGGTGCCCGAGCCCTCGAAGACGCCCGCCACCCAGTCGCCGTCATAGACGGTGCCGTTGGGATAGGTTGTGCGGCCCTTGCCATGCTGCAGGTCGTCCAGAAAATCGCCGATATAGACCGATCCGTCCGCATAGGTGACCTCACCCAGCCCGGCGATCTGGCCATTGGCCCACGCGCCGGAATAGCGAAAGCCGTCGAGACCGGTAAAGATACCCTGACCGTGGCGCGTATCATCGTTGAAATCGCCTTCGTAAACCGCGCCGTTGGCATAGGTCACCTTGCCCTTGCCCTGACGCCGCCCGTCGGTCAGGTCGCCTTCATAGACATCGCCATTGGGGTAGACCAGCCGCCCCATGCCGGTCATTGCGTCCTCGACCCAGTCGCCGGAATAGGTCATGCCGCCCGCCAGGTTCAGGTTGCCCGTACCGTGGCGCTGCCCGGCCTTGACGCCGCCGTCATAGGTGCTGCCGTCGGCATAGGTGATCTTTGCGGCCCCCTCTTTGCGGCCATCGACCCAATCGCCGTCATAGACATACCCGTCGGTGCCGGTCAGCACGCCCTTACCATGCCGTCGGGCGTCGCTGAATCCGCCCTCATAACGCATCCCGTTGGTGTATTCGGCAATTCCGGTGCCGTTGATGGCCCCTTCGGACCAGTCGCCCTCATAGGTCTGGCCATCGGCATAGGTGATCTTGCCGCGGCCTTCGGGGCGGCCTTTGACAAAGTTGCCCTCGTAAACCGAGCCATTGGCATAACGCGCAATCCCCTGGCCCTGGATCTCACCCTCGGCCCACTGGCCGGTATATTCGAACCCGCTGGGCAGCCGATAGGTGCCGGTGCCATGGCGCAGGCCGTTTTCAAACGTGCCCTCGTATACGCCGCCGACATCGTCATCGGCGATCACGATCTGACCGTCCTGCTGGCCATGGACGGGCTGCGTCAGCAGGGCAAGCGTTGCGGCGGCAATTGAGGTGCGGATGGCGTTCATGGTCATACCTGCCTGCGGGTATCTTGGTGTTGGTCAGGGGCAAAACTAGGATACCGCCGGGGGCAGGGCAACGGCTTTTGCCGCATTTGCCTTTTACTTGCGCTGTGATCTGCTAAATCCCTGAAAGACTGACGAAGGCATGAGGGCAAAATGGCCGACCGGTTCCGTATCACTCTGGCGCAGCTGAACCCGACCGTGGGCGATATCGACGGCAATGCCGCCAAGGCCGCCGCAGCATGGGCCGAAGGGCGCGAGGCGCAGGCCGATCTGGTGGCGCTGCCCGAGATGTTCATCACCGGGTACAACACGCAGGATCTGGTGATGAAGCCAGTGTTCCACCGGGCGGCGATGGCTGCGGTCGAGGCGCTGGCCGAGCACTGTGCCGATGGCCCCGCGCTGGCCATCGGTGGGCCTTGGGTCGAGGGCGGCAAGCTTTACAACGCCTATCTGATCCTCAAGGGCGGACGGATCGTCAGCAAGGTTCTGAAGCATCACCTGCCCAACGAGACGGTCTTCGACGAGGTCCGCCTGTATGATGCTGGCCCCCTAGGCGGGCCTTATGCGGTTGGCAACATCCGCATCGGCAGCCCGATCTGCGAGGATGGCTGGCACGAGGATGTGGCCGAAACGCTCGAGGAAACCGGGGCCGAGTTCCTGCTGATCCCCAATGGTTCGCCCTATTTCCGCGACAAATACGATATCCGGCTGAACCACATGGTGGCGCGGACGGTCGAAACCGGGTTGCCGGTGATCTATCTGAACATGGTCGGCGGGCAGGATGATCAGGTGTTTGACGGTGCCACCTTCGGCCTGAACCCGGGCGGAGAGCTGGCGTTTCGGATGCCGGTCTTCGACGAGGCGGTGCAGCAGATCGACCTGCTGCGCGGCGATGACGGCTGGCGCATTGCGCGCGGCGAGGTCGTGCCCCAGCCTGATGTCTGGGAGCAGGATTATCGCGCCATGGTGCAATCCTTGCGCGACTACATGGGCAAGACCGGGTTCAAGAAGGCCGTTCTGGGCTTGTCGGGTGGTGTGGATTCAGCGCTGGTGGCCGCGATTGCCGTGGATGCCATCGGGGCCGGGAATGTGCGCTGCGTGATGCTGCCGTCGGAATATACCAGCCAAAGCTCTCTGGATGATGCCGAGGCGGTCGCCAAGGCGCTGGGCGTGCATAATGACTTCGTGCCGATCTCGCAAGGGCGGGCCGCCGTGACCGACACGCTGGCCCCTCTGTTTGAAGGGCGGGATGCGGACCTGACCGAGGAAAACATCCAGTCCCGCCTTCGCGGGCTGTTGCTGATGGCGATCTCGAACAAGTTTGGCGAGATGCTGTTGACCACCGGCAACAAATCCGAGGTCGCGGTGGGCTATGCGACGATCTATGGCGATATGAACGGCGGCTATAATCCGATCAAGGACCTCTATAAAACCCGCGTGTTCGAGACCTGCCGCTGGCGCAATGCCAATCATCGCGACTGGATGATGGGCCCCGACGGCGAGGTCATCCGCCCCTCGGTCATCGACAAGCCGCCCAGTGCGGAACTGCGTGAAGATCAGAAGGATAGCGACAGCCTGCCGGATTATCCGGTGCTGGATGCGATTCTGGAGATTCTGGTGGATCAGGATGGCTCGGTCGCAGATTGCGTGGCCGCCGGGTTCGACAAGGCCGAGGCAGAACGGGTCGAGCATCTGATCTATATCAGCGAATACAAACGCTTCCAGTCTGCGCCGGGCACGCGCCTGACGCCGCGCGCCTTCTGGCTGGATCGGCGCTATCCCATCGTGAATCGCTGGCGCGACCGGGGTTGAGGGCGAACGGCCCCTCTCAGATCTGATTGTTGAGCAATTGTGGGCAATGCAGACTTGGGTTTCGCATTGTTTTTCATTTTTCCTTATTTATCGGATAGTTCCACGCCGGCGGCTTGCGTATTGGCCCATTTTTTGCCACATTTGTGACCGGGGTTTGCCTCATATGGGGCAAGCGTGACGCATTCCGGTGGATGGCCCGCATTACGGGGACCGAAGGCCGGACGTGTCGAACTGGGTAGAGGCATCCGTGTTTGGGATGTCGGTAAAGGTATTGGTGGTAATATGGACTATTGGTACGACAAACCGCTTCATGCTCCGATGCAAATGAAGCCTATGGAGTCAGCGCCGCGTGAGCTGGACGAGGACGCGCTGGATGCGGCAATCGCGGATATTCTGAGTGAGGAGAAACCGGCGACGGTGGTTGAAAAGCCAACGCTGCGCACCGAGTTTCCGACGCTGCAGCCGCAGGAAACGCCCGCCGTGCAGGACGAGCCCGGCTTTGGTGATGTGCTGCGCCAGAAATGGGCGCAACTGTCCGGCGCGGCCTAAGCCACGAAGCAACCGCGCGACGATTTGAACCGCACTTTGGCCGAATGGCCACAGGTTGGGGGAAACCTTCGGGTGCGCCTGTGTTGCGCATTGTCAGTGCATCCGCAATCGGGCTGGATGCCGCTGCGATGACCTAATCCCGAGCGGTTGATGCCTGGCCCGACTCCGACGCCTGTCGAATCTGATTTCACCCTTCCCAAGCTTGTTGATGTTGTCGTCATTGGCGGCGGCATTATCGGCGTATCAACCGCGCTCGAACTGGCCGAGCGGGGTGTCTCGGTCTTGCTCTGTGAGAAAGGCCGTATCGCGGGCGAACAAAGCTCGCGCAACTGGGGCTGGGTGCGGCTGGGGATGCGCGACCCGCGTGAAATTCCGCTGATGTTGCAATCCATTCACCTGTGGCAGGGGTTAGAGGCGCGGACCCGGCGCAAGACGGGTTATGCCCAATCCGGCATCCTGTTTGGTGCGTCGGACGCGCGCAGCGCAGGTAACTTGACGCGGTGGTTGCGGCATGTCGACGGGTTGCAGACCGGCGCGCGGATAGTCTCTGGGTCGGAACTGGACGCCCTTTTGCCCGACAACACCATGGCCCTGCCATCGGCACTGTATATGCCGCAAGACGGACGAGCCGAGCCGCAATGGGCGGCCCCGGCGATAGCCGAGGCGGCGCGGGACCGCGGCGCGGCGATCATGACCAATTGCGCGGTGCGCAGCATCGACATGCAGGCGGGGCGCATCGCAGGGGTTTTCACCGAACGGGGTCGCGTCGCCTGCAGCCATGTGGTTCTGGCGGGCGGCGCGTGGTCGCGCCTGTTTGCGGGCAATGCCGGGATCGCGTTGCCGCAGTTGAAAGTGCTGAACACCGTGATGCGGACGTCTCCGGCTGAACCGGGTCCCGGCGCGGCGCTGTGGAGCGATGATTTTGCCATCCGCAAGCGCGCGGATGGCGGGTACACGATCGCGTCCGGGCATGAGAACACGGTTGATATCGTGCCTGACAGTTTTCGTCTGGCTCGGCAATTCCTGCCCGCGTTCCGTCAGGAATGGCGATCCTTGCGTTTCCGCCTGTCGCGGCGCTGGCTGACCGAGGCGCGGCAGGATCGCACTTGGCTGCCCAGCGATGTAACCCCGTTCGAGCATTGCAGGGCGCTGGATCCTGAACCCTCGCAAAAGGCGCTGCGTCAGGCTTGGGCGAGCGCCCGAAAGGCGCTGCCCGCGCTCGACGCGGCAGAGATCGTGCAAAGCTGGGCCGGGATGATCGATGTAACCCCGGATGCGATCCCGGTGATCTCGGGCGTTGATCAGATGCCGGGGTTGTTCATCGCCACCGGCTTTTCAGGCCACGGCTTTGGCATTGGCCCCGGTGCCGGGCGACTGGTGGCCGATCTTGTGATGCAGACCACGCCTTGTGTTGACCCGGCCGCATTTCGCCTGTCCCGTTTCTCGGACGGGTCGAAAGTGCGACCGGACCCCGGATATTAGGGCGTCAGCCCATCATCTGATAGCTGACCGGAACAAAGCGGAACCCGTCGCCGCGGGTTTCGACGAAGCCTGCGGCCGGGAAGGGCATGTGATAGCCGATCATTGGCACCTTATCGGCGGCAAGCAGGCCCAGAACATCGCGCCGCGACTGCGTGGCGGCGGCCTTGTCCATGTCGAACCGCACCTCCCATTCGGGATGGGCGAAGGACCAGACATAGTGGTTGGCCAGATCGGCGGTCAGGATCAGCCGCTGACCGTTGCTTTCCAGATGATAGACCATATGGCCCGGTGTATGCCCGAACGCGGCCATGCCGGTGATGCCCGAGGCGACCTCACCCCCGTCGCCGATAAAGCTCATCTTTTCGGCCAGCGGCGTGACCTTGGCGGCGACCAGATCGCCGACGCGGTTGCCTGCGTCCTGCGCGGCCCAGAAGTCATATTCCGGCGCGGCGGTCACATAGCGCGCATTGGCAAAGGTGGCAGCGTCGTTGGTGGTCATGCCGCCGATATGGTCGGGGTGCATGTGGGTGATCACGACCACATCAATCTGATCAGGTGTCACGCCAGCATCCGCCAGAGCGGCCTGAATGCCGCCTTGCCCAAGCCCGGTGTCGAACAGAACCAGTTCTGATCCGGTGTTGACCAGCGTCGGCGTGAAGAAGAAATGCGCCTTGTCGGCGGGAATGAAGTTCTCGGCCGAGACTTTGGCAAAGTCTTCATCCGATGCGCCACCGCCGAAAATTTCTTTCGCCCCGTCGCGGGGCAGGCTGCCATCCAGCAGGGTGGTGACGGTGAAATCCCCCAACTGAAACGATTTCGCGATGGTCGAATTGGCCTTGGTTTCGGCCCCCGCGGCCAGAACCGGGGCAGCGGCGGTTGCAAATGGCAAAGCCGCAGCCGTACCAAGGGCCGCGCGGCGGGTCATCTTGATGGTCATCTTCGTTCTCCCTGTCAGAGCATAATGGGTTCAGCTAGGTCAGTCGGGGCCTGCGGCCACCTTATACCCTGCACAGTTAGGCTGCGTGGTTGAACATTACGTGTTAATTTTTGTTTATGTCGCGATCTTCGGGGCCTGCCGCCCTTCGTCATTCGCTGGACAATTCGCCCGTCCTGTGACAAGAGCCGCGCCAACAGGAGACTTCCATGACCACCACCCGTTTCGCCCCGTCGCCCACCGGTTACATCCATGTGGGCAACCTGCGCACCGCCCTGATGAACTATCTGATTGCCCGCAAGGCTGGCGGCACCTTCATCCTGCGCATCGACGACACCGACCCCGAGCGGTCGAAGGAAGAATATGTCGACGCGATCAAGCAGGATATGGAATGGCTGGGCCTGCATTGGGACCGCGTTGAACGCCAGTCCGAGCGGCTGGACCGGTATGCCGAGGCTGCGGACAAGCTGCGCGAGATGAGCCGGTTCTATGAGGCGTTCGAGACGCCGACCGAGCTGGACCTCAAGCGCAAGAAGCAACTGAACATGGGCAAACCGCCGGTCTATGACCGCGCGGCGCTGGCTTTGTCGGAGGCTGAGAAGGAGGCGCTGCGGGCTGAACGTGGCAATGGCGTGTGGCGGTTCAAGCTGAACCATGAGCGGATCGAGTGGGCCGATGGTATTCTGGGCGATATCTCGATCGACGCTGCCTCGGTGTCCGATCCGGTACTGATCCGGGGCGACGGCCAGGTTCTTTATACGATTGCCTCGGTAGTGGACGACACCGAGATGGGCGTGACCGATGTGGTGCGCGGCTCGGACCATGTGACCAACACGGCGACGCAGATTCAGATCATCGAGGCGCTGGGCGGCACCTGCCCGCGCTTTGCACACCATTCGCTGCTGACCGGCCCGCAGGGCGAGGCGCTGTCGAAACGTCTGGGCACGCTGGCCCTGCGCGATCTGCGTGAGCAGGGTGTGCAGCCGATGGCGCTGCTGAGCCTGATGGCGCGGTTGGGGTCCTCCGATCCGGTTGAGCTGCGTGCGGATATGGCCGAGTTGATCGATGGGTTCGACGTTACCCGGTTCGGTGCTGCCCCGACCAAGTTCGATGTGCAGGACCTGTTCCCGCTGACCGCGAAACATCTGCAGACGCTGCCGCTGGCTGATGTGGCCGAAGCTGTGGCCGAGGCGGGTGTACCCGCTGATCTGGCCGAGCCGTTCTGGGCGATGGCGCGTGAAAATATCACTACGCTGGCGGACCTCAAAGGGTGGTGGGCGCTGTGCCGCGACGGGGCAGAGCCTCTGATCGACGACGAAGACCGCGCGTTTATTGCCGAAGCGGTCGCGTTGCTGCCCGAAGGCCCGTTCGATGGTGAGACCTGGGGCAACTGGACCAAGGCCGTGAAAGAGGCGACCGGCCGCAAGGGCAAGGGCCTGTTCATGCCGTTGCGCAAGGCGCTGACGGGTATGGAGCGTGGGCCGGAGATGGCGGCTCTGTTGCCCTTGCTGCAGGTTATCCGCGCACGCGGGTAAGGAAACGCGCTTTGTGGCGCAGACCGGGGCTCCGCCCGTTCGAGGCTGAAACTGTCCGGTGGACAGTTTCCGGGACGCCGCTCACCTTCTGGCGGAAGTATTTTTGAACAGAAGAAGGGGCGGGCCGTTGTGCCTCCACCTTTTGCTATGCAGGGTGGATGATCTTGCTGCCGAGGCGGTTGAGGTGGTCATCGACAAGCCGGGTTTCGTCCGGGTGCAACTGTTGGTGGCGGGAATATCTGGGCGCGGCGCGATCGTTCAGGATTGGGGTGTCCCAACCTTCGGTGGTTGCAAAGAAGCGGTCGGCGCCATCGGAGCCGTAGGCGCGCAGATATCCCTGAACCACCACATCGAGATAGCTGAGCAGCAGGGGGTGCCGCTGGTCGGGCTTGATATGCTTGTGCTGCGGGACGGCGTAGACTGCGATGTCGACTGCGTGTGTCAGCGGGTGCGTGATGGCCTGCGTGGCGGGGATACGGTCATAGGCCCATTCGCGTTCATCCAGTGCGGCCCAGTCATCCTCGGGGACATGCGCGATCATGCCGTCGATTTCCGACTCCGGGTCCGGGATTGCAGTCAGAAAGGCAACCGGGCGCAGATCGGTGTACCTCCAGGCGCGGCACCAGCCTTTCAGCCGTGCCGGTCTAGGGTCGGGAAAGTCGTGGGTCGACAGGTTTACGAGGCTTCCATAGCCAAAGAAATAAGGGTCTGCCATGGGGGCCATATCCTTCGGTGACGATTGATGTATGTCAAACAGTCTTTTTACGAGACATGCAATAAGGCAGCATCTTGAAATTTGGGAGGTCCACATGCGGATTACCAAACGGACAAACATTGCGGTGCGCCTGCTGATGTATTGCGCCGCCCATCAGGATCGGCTGGTCACCAAATCCGAGATCGCCGAAGTGTGCAACATCTCGGAAAACCATCTGGCCCAAGTGATCAACCAGCTGAGCCAGCTGGAGTATCTGAGCACGCAGCGTGGTCGCAACGGGGGCATGACGCTGGCCCGGGCTGCGGATCAGATCCGCATCGGCTCGGTCTTTCGCCATGTCGAGGGCGGTCTGCCGATTGCCGAGTGTTTCGCGGATGCCGATAACACCTGCCCGCTGACCGATGCCTGCCGGTTGCGTCTGGCGCTGCAGGACGCGGCCGAGGTGTTCTATGCCTCGCTTGATGAAATCACGCTGGATGCGCTGGTGTGCGACAACGACCAGTTGCTGAAAATCTTGCAACCCGTCACCTGCACCCGCTGAGATCAATCGCTGGCGCGCAGGATGCGCGCTGGCCGGACCGAGAGTGGGCGTAGCGCGAAAGCCAAACCTGCGCCCAGAGTCACCACGATTCCGGCAAGCACGATGCCAAGCGCCGAGGGCCAGATGATCGTGAACCCGGTATCGAAGATATAGGTGGCCACCGCCCAACCGCCCAGGATGCCGGTCAGCAGCGCAACACAGCCCGCAGCCGCCCCCAAAAGGATCGCGCGCAGGGCAAAGCTGCGCAGGATGCGGCCCCGGTTTGCGCCCAGCGTTTTCAGGATTGCCGCCTCGTACCGGCGCGCGGGTTCGCCAGCGGCGGCGGCTCCGATCAGGACCAGAAATCCGGTCAGCAGCGACACGCCTGCGCCATAAGACGTGGCAGCGGCAAGCCCCGCCAGCAGGCCGGATACGCGGTCAATAGCATCGCGCACCCGGACCGCGGTGATATTCGGGAACTGCCCGGCCAGATCGCGCAGGATTGCGGCCTCGGCCTGTTCCTCGGCATAGACGGTCGCGATGAAGCTGTGGGGTGCCCCGGCAAGGGCCTGTGGGTTCATCGACATGATGAACCCCATGCCTGCGGTCGAAAAGTCGACCTCGCGCAGGGATGTCAGCTCGGCGGTGATGTCGCGGCCGAGGATATTCACTGTCAGTTCATCGCCCAGTTTCAGACCCATCTCGGCAGCCTCTTCAGCGGCAAAGCTGACCTGTGGCGGACCCGCGTAGTCGTCGGGCCACCATGTGCCGTCGGTGATGCGCGCGTTCTGGGGCGGCTGGTCCGAATAGGTGACGCCTCGATCGCCGTCCAGAACCCAGTGATCGCCCGCCACGTCTCGGGCAGGCCGTCCGTTGATCCGGGTAATGATCCCGCGCAGCATCGGCGCGCTTTCGATGCGGCTGACAGCGGGGTCGGTTTCCAATCGCTTGGTGAAACCCGGCATCTGGTCTTTCTGGATGTCGACGAAGAAATAGGACGGGGCCACGTCGGACAGGTTGCCTGAGATGGCGTTGCGCAGGGTTCCGTCAATTTGTCCGACCGCGGCCAGAACCGACAGCCCGAGGCCCAGCGACAGGACAACCGAAGATGCCCCTTCACGCGGGTCCGAGATTGCGGACAAGGCCCATCGCAGCGCCGGGCGGCCCCTTGCCCAAGGCGTGCCGATCCGCGCCAGCCTGCGGATCAGGAGGGCCGACAGCGCCAGAAGGACAAGCGCTCCGGCCAATCCACCGCTGGTCCAGAGCGTCAGCCATGTCGATCCGCTGAACCACGCGGCTGCGCCGATCAGCAGGGCCAGACCGACGGCCGTCGCCGCGACGTAGACCGGGCGCGGCAGGCTGCGCGCGGTTGACAGCGCGTCACGGAACAGGGTCGCGGCGCGCACCTCTTCGGTGCGGGCCAGCGGCCAGAGGGTGAACAGGAAGGCGGTCAGCACGCCGTAAAGTGCGGCCTCGGCCAAGGGGCGGGCATAGAGCGAAAAGACCGCGGGGACGGGCAGGCGGGTTTCGATGATGGGGGCGATTAACAGCGGGATCGCGCCTCCGATGAGGAGGCCTAGCAGGATGCCGATGCCCGAGAGCACTCCGATCTGGATCATATAGGTCTGAAAGATCGTTGCCCGATCCGCTCCAAGCGTGCGCAGGGTGGCGATGGTTTCCGTTTTCTCGGACAGATAGGCGCGAACGGCGGCGGAGACGCCGATCCCTCCGACCGCGAGGCCCGAGAGGCCGACGAGGACCAGAAAGGCGCTCAGGCGGCCCACGAATTCAGAGATGCCGGGCGCGCCGTTGCGGGCATCGGTCCAGCGCATCCCTGTGCCATCAAAGGATTGCCCGGCCCGCGCGGCCAGCTGAGCCAGTTCTGCGTCCGGCGGCAGGTCAAGCCGGTATTTGGTGGAAAACAACGTGCCCGGCGCAAGCAGGCCAGAGGACTGCAGATCCTGTGTGCGGACCAGAGTACGGGGCCCCAGAGCAAACCCATCGGCCGCGCCGTCCGGCTCGTGTTCCAGCGCGGCCATCAGGATGAAGGATTGTGTTCCAAGGGCGAACCGGTCACCGATGCCAAGGCCCAAACGGTCGATCAGAGCCGGGTCCATCACCGCGCCGGGCAGGCCGTCGGTACCGGCGAAAGCATCGGACAGGCGCATCGGAGGCTGCAGGCGCACCGCGCCCAGCAGCGGATAGGCGTCATCCACCGCCTTCACCTGAGTCAGACCACGCTGCGCCTGATCCCCATCGCCGGTGACAGCCATGGAGCGGAAATCAACCACCTCCGAGACCGCTTGCGCCGTGCTTTCCATCCACGCGCGTTCCTGATCATCGGCAAAGCGGTAGGTGAATTCCAGCTGCGCATCGCCACCCAGCAACGCGGCCCCTTCCTGCGTCAGCCCCGTTTGGATCGCTTGCCGGACCGACCCCACTGCCGCAATCGCGGCGACCCCGAGGGCGAGGCAGGCCAGAAACACCCGGAACCCATGCAGCCCGCCGCGCAGCTCGCGCCGTGCCAGACGCCCAGCTAGGCGCAAGCTCATTCGGCTGCCTCGCGTTGAGTGTCTTCGGCGATCCGGCCATCCCGCAGCCGTATGACACGGTCGCATTTCTGCGCCAAAGTATGGCTATGGGTGACCAGAATAAGCGTCGCGCCGTGACGGTCACGTAACCCGAACAACAGGTCGATGATCGCAGCCCCGTTGGTTTCGTCCAGATTGCCCGTGGGCTCATCCGCCAACAGGATCTGCGGGCGCGGGGCTGCCGCACGGGCCAGCGCAACGCGTTGTTGTTCGCCCCCGGACAGTTGCGCCGGGTAGTGATCACGGCGGTGGGACAGGCCAACGGCGTCCAACTCGGCCTCGGCGCGCGCAAAGGCATCTTTGTGGCCCGCCAGCTCCAGCGGGGTGGCGACATTTTCCAGCGCTGTCATCGTCGGGATCAGGTGAAAGTTCTGAAACACCACCCCCATCGCATCGCGTCGGAACCGGGCCAGAGCATCTTCGCCCATGGTGCCGAGATCATGGCCCAAGGCGCTGACGGTTCCGGCCGTGGCTTGCTCGAGCCCGCCCATCAGCATCAGCAGCGAGGATTTGCCCGAACCGGAAGGGCCAACCAGCCCCAGCGTCTCGCCCTTGTTCACGGTCAGCGAGATATCATGCAGGATATCCACGCGCCCGGCATTGCCATCCAGCGATAAAGCGGCATCTTGGAGGGTAAGAACAGGTGTCGTCATCAGTCCGCCTGGCAAGGGAGTGTGGTCCATTGGGATATGGCGTGAAACGGAAATTGCGCAAGGCTTTGATGCCCGTCGCGCTGATCTGTTGCGGTTGTGCCGCGATGGCCGAGCCGATTGTGATCGCAGCGCTGGGGGATTCGCTGACGCAGGGCTACGGCCTGCCCGAACAGGATGGGTTCGTGCCGCAACTGCAACGCTGGTTGCAGGATCAGGGGGCCGACGTGCGGTTGATCAACGCAGGTGTCTCGGGCGACACCACTGCCGGAGGGGCCGCGCGCGTGGACTGGACTCTGACGCCCGAGGTCGACGGGATGATCATGGCGTTGGGGGGCAATGATCTGCTGCGTGGGATCGATCCGGATGTCTCACGCGCCAACCTTACAACCATTCTGAACGCCGCCGATGCATCCGGGGTAGAGGTTTTGGTGATCGGAATGCAGGCCCCGGGCAATTACGGGGCCGACTACAAGCGGCGTTTTGATGCCATGTACCCCGAGTTGGCGCAGCAGTTCGATGCCCTTTATGCCGAGAGTTTCTTTGCGGGCCTCACAGCTGCTGGCGATCCGGCGGCAGCGCGTCAATACATGCAGCCGGATGGGATTCACCCAAATGCGCAAGGCGTGTCTCTGATCGTCGAGGCGTTGGGGCCGGAGGTGCTGGTGCTCGCCGAGGAGGCCGCAAAATAGGAGGGGCGCGATGCCCGGACGGTTCTTTCTGACACGGCCGATCTCGGGGATCGCCGAGGCTCTGGGTGTCGCGGATGATCTGCCGCCGCAGCACCCGCGTCGGAACATTCAGCCGGGACAAGAGGTCGTGGTGTCGACGTCGGAGGGGCTGTCGCTGATGCGTTGGGGCATGATCCCGGTGGGGCGCGTCAATGCCCGCGGGCGTCCGGTTATGGAGACGATCATCAATGCCCGTTCCGAAACCGTCTTTGACAAAAGCGCCTTTGATGGCGTCGGGCGGGCGGTCATTCCCGTGGATGGCTGGTATGAATGGACCGGAGAGAAACGGCGCAAAACCGCGTGGCGCATCGCGGCCAAGGATGGATCGATTCTGTATTTTGCCGCGATTACAGATGTTTGGACCGCACCCGGCGGGCTGCGCGTCGATCAGGTGGCCGCCGTGACCTGCGCGCCGAACGCGGATGTCGAGCCCATTCATCACCGGATGGGGGTTCTGCTGGATCGCGATGCGGTGCAGGTTTGGCTGACCGGAACCGAGGAACAGGCGCAAGAACTCGCGCGCCCGTGGCCCGACGGGCGGTTGCAAATTGAGCAGGCCGATGATGTGGACTGGTCGGCCCCTTAGACCACCGTCACCACGGTTCCGATGGGAACCCGATTATAAAGATCGATGACATGCTCGTTCAGCATCCGGATACAGCCATTGGACGCTGCCCGCCCGATGGTCTGCGGCTGGGTCGTGCCGTGGATGCGGAAATAGGTGTCAACGCCGTTCTGGAACAGGTACAAAGCCCGCGCGCCCAAGGGGTTATCGCCTCCGCCGGGTTGGACATAGTCGTTGTCTTTGAAGCGGGCATAGGCGACCGGATCACGCTCGATCATCTCGTTGGTGGGCCGCCAGGTGGGCCATTCCTTCTTGACGTCGATGGTGGCGGTGCCCGTAAACTCGAGCCCCGCCTTGCCGACGCCACAACCGTAGCGGACCGCCTTGCGCGGCTCGGTCACGTAATACAGATAGAAGGATCGGGGCACGACCAGCAATTGACCGGGTTGGAATTGTTTTTTGATTCTAACGACTTGCGGTGTTGGATCGTATTCCACAGCCTTTTTGGCCCAGGCAAAGCCCGGCAGCAGGCTGGCAGCAGTTCCGGCCAGAAAAACGCGGCGTGTGAACATGGGTTGTTCCCCTAAATGACCAAATAAATCATGACGCTAGTTTCGAAATGATAGCCGATTTGGTCAATCGCCGGGGTGGCATAACTGAAATGTGATGTATTCTGCATGCCACACAAACGGTGTGGCACCGAAAAAGGGCAGGGAAAAACCCTGCCCTTTGAACGGCTTAGGCCAGTTCGATATTGTCGGCGCTTTCGCGGCCGTCACGACCCGAGCGCAGCTCGTACGTGACTTTCTGGTTGTCGGCCAGGCCGGTGAGGCCCGAACGCTCGACAGCCGAGATGTGTACGAAGATGTCTTTGCCGCCATCTTCGGGTGCGATAAAGCCGTAGCCTTTGGTGGTGTTGAACCATTTTACGGTGCCTGCGGGCATATCCGTTGTCTCCTGTTTGGTGCTGCCCACGGGGTTGCGGCAGCCTGGCGTCGTCGGTCTGGATCGAGTGACTGAGCGCCGTGGAAGGAGACAGTGGGTCGAAATAGAAAAACGTAAGCCTCTTGGATATGGCATCGGTCAGGCGGTGTGGCAAGGGCGGATTGTAGGGTTTGTACAAGGGTTTGAGGGGCGATTGTCTGTCTTGTACAAAATTCCGCCGATGGGTTTGGTTATCGGTTTTCGGGTGATTCATAGGGTGGAGTTATTGCTCCGACGGGCTGGGCGGGCCTTTAGAATCCGTTAACCCTCGTCGTGATCAGGTTGGGGCATGGGCGATTATCGACGGGTACGTATTCCCGGGGCCAAGTATTTTTTCACCGTGTCTCTGGCCGACCGTTCGTCGGATTTGTTGGTGCGTGAGGTGGCACATCTGCGCGCGGCCTTTGCGGTGACGCAGAGAGAGCGACCGTTCTGGTGTGATGCTTTTGTGGTGTTGCCGGATCATTTGCATGCGGTGTGGACATTGCCGCCGGGGGATGCAGATTATTCGACGCGGTGGCGATTAATCAAAAGCCGATTTGTGCGCGCCGTCGGCGAATTTGGTCCGCGAAGCGAGTCCAAGGTTGCCAAACAGGAGCGCGGGATTTGGCAACGCCGATATTGGGAGCATTGTATCCGCGACGAACGAGATTACCGCAATCATATGGCATATTGTTGGGGCAATCCGGTGAAACATGGGTTGGTGGCGCATCCAACCGATTGGCCGTATTCGTCGATCCATCGTGATATCCACGCGGGTCGGGTTGATCCGGAGTGGAGCGGTGTTGTCACCGAAGGGGCGTTTGGGGAGCCGTAGGATGGGTGATTTCACCCATCAATTTATGCGGTTGTATATTGGAGTGTTGAGAAGTGATGGGTGCGAGCACCCATCCTACGGTGTCTCAGCCATAGCTTTTGCAAGGCAATCATCATCAGCAGGATTGTGTCCTGCAGCGAGCATAGCGATCTCTGCATCGCGTTCCGAATTTGCCAACAGCAAAATTTTCTTGCCCATAGTCGAGAGCCTTTCGATCATGCATTCGGCAAGAACTTCGTTCTGCGATGGTGTCATGTCATCCCTCGACAAGTAGAGGACATATTTTTCCTGCGCTGCTGCAGTGTTAGAATCGGCTTCAACAGGGACAGAAGTAAGTGAAAGGGCGAAACCCACTGCAAAAACGTGAAGTATATATTTACAGCCACCCATCGCCTTATCTCACTTCCTCACCGCGCAAACTTCTTATGCTTCAACCGCTTGGGCTCTAGCGCATCAGGCCCCAACCGCCGCTTTTTGTCCTCTTCGTAATCCTCGAAGTTGCCCTCGAACCATTCCACGTGGGCGTCGCCCTCAAAGGCCAGAATATGCGTACAAATCCGGTCGAGGAAGAAGCGGTCGTGCGAGATGACGACGGCGCAGCCGGCGAAATCGACCAGTGCGTCTTCCAGCGCGCGCAGGGTTTCGACGTCGAGGTCGTTGGTCGGTTCGTCGAGCAGCAGGACGTTGCCGCCCTCTTTCAGCAGGCGGGCCATGTGGACGCGGTTGCGTTCACCGCCGGATAGCAGCGAGACCTTTTTCTGCTGATCTCCGCCCTTGAAGTTGAAGGACGAGCAATAGGCGCGGGAATTGACCTGTGCGTCACCCAGTTGGATGATTTCGGCGCCGCCGGTGATCGCCTCCCACACGGTGTCGTTGTCTTTCAGGTCATCGCGGGACTGGTCGACATAGGATAGCTCGACCGTGTCGCCCAACGTGATGGTGCCGCTGTCGGGTTGTTCCTGACCAGTGAGCATCTTGAACAGGGTCGATTTACCCGCGCCGTTGGGGCCGATGACGCCGACGATGCCGCCGGGGGGCAGGGCGAAGTCCAGCCCTTCGATCAGTTGTTTGTCGCCCATGTGCTTGGACAGGCCCTCGACCTCGATTACCTTGCCGCCAAGGCGCTGGCCGTTGGGGATGACGATCTGGGCACGGGTCAGCTTTTCGCGCTCGGACTGTTCGGCCAGCTCGTTATAGGCGTTGATCCGGGCCTTGGATTTGGCCTGACGGGCCTTTTGACCCTGACGCATCCATTCCAATTCGCGCTGCAGGGTTTTCTGCTTGGATTTGTCCTCGCGGGCTTCCTGCTCTAGCCGTTTGGCCTTTTGTTCCAGCCATGCGGAGTAGTTGCCTTCGTACGGAATGCCGCGGCCACGGTCGAGTTCGAGGATCCATCCTGTGATGTCATCCAGGAAATAGCGGTCGTGGGTGACGATCAGGATGGTGCCCTTATAGTCGATCAGGTGCTGTTGCAGCCAGGCGATGGTCTCGGCGTCCAGGTGGTTGGTCGGCTCATCAAGCAGCAGCATGTCGGGCGCTTCAAGCAGCAATTTGCAGAGCGCCACGCGGCGTTTCTCACCCCCCGAGAGGTTGGCGATGTTGGCATCGTCGGGCGGGCAGCGCAGGGCCTCCATGCTGACGTCGATCTGGCTGTCGAGATCCCAGAGGTTCTCGGCGTCGATCGCGTCCTGCAGGGTGGTCATTTCCTCCATCAGTTCGTCCGAGTAATTCTCGGCGATCTCCATGGCGATTTCGTTGAAGCGGTCGACCTTGGCTTTTTTCGCTGCCACGCCCAGCATGACGTTTTCGCGGACGGTCAGCGATTCATCGAGCTGCGGTTCCTGCGGCAGATAACCGACCTTTGCACCCTCGGCGGCCCATGCCTCGCCGGTGAAGTCGGTGTCGAGGCCCGCCATGATCTTCATCAGCGTCGATTTACCCGCGCCGTTGACGCCGACGACACCGATTTTCACACCGGGCAGAAAGCTCAGGTGGATGTTTTCAAAGCACTTCTTGCCACCGGGATAGGTCTTGGAGACACCCTGCATGTGGTAGACATATTGATAGGCGGCCATGTCGCGTCCTCTGGGTCGGGGGAATTGGGTTGGGCGGTGTGATAGCCGAGCGGGGCGGGCGGAGCAAGCTGGTCGCTTTGTGATTTTCGCTAGCACGCTGAAGCGACTAAATTCGCTGCATTGCACAAGGAGTGGAATTTGTCAGAACTGTCAGAGTTGATTGCAGGATGGGCGAAGCCGGGGCGGCTTGAGTGGGTCGGAGTTCGACCTGAACGGCGTGTGACAATGCTGTCTACTGAGACAGGCATTATTACCGCCGATGGCCTCGACGGCGACCGCGCTCGCGTTGGCAAGCGCGCTGTGACTCTGATCCAGCAGGAGCATCTGGCGGCGATTGGGTCTTATCTGGGCCAAGGGCCGGTTGTGCCCGAAATCCTGCGGCGCAATCTGGTGGTTTCCGGAATCAATCTGTCGGCGCTCAAGGGGCGGGAGGTGCAGGTGGGTGAGGCGATTTTACGCTTTACCGTGATCTGCGCGCCGTGCAGTCGGATGGAGGAGGCGTTGGGCAAGGGCGGCTATTCTGCCGTGCGAGGGCATGGGGGATGGTGTGCCGAAGTGGTGCGGCCCGGGCGGGTCGCCCTAGGCGACGTGGTGCAGCCGGTTGATTGACAACCACGCACAGTTCTGAACATCAGCTAGGGATGGAGCGTTTCCAAATCCCATATGCGCGGCCTGGGCAGGTCGTGGGGCTGTTGGGGGGATCTTTTGATCCGCCGCATCAGGGTCATGTGCATGTCACACGCGAGGCGATGAAGGCCTTTGGGCTGGATCGGGTATGGTGGCTGGTGTCCCCCGGCAACCCGCTGAAAGAACGCGGGCCTGCGCCTTTGGTGCAGCGGATTGCGGCAGCAAAGGCGGTGATGCAGCATCCGCGGGTCGAGGTTACCGATATCGAGGCGCTGACGGGGACGCGGGCGACGGCGGATACGCTGGCCGCGTTGCAGCAGCTTTATCCGCAGGTCAAATTTGTCTGGCTGATGGGGGCCGACAATCTGGCGCAGTTTCATCGCTGGAAAGACTGGCGGTTGATCATGGATAGCGTCCCCGTCGGTGTGGTGGCGCGGTCGGGGGATCGGATCTCAGCCCGGATGTCTCCGGCGGCGCGGATCTATGCGAAGTACCGCATTGATGGGCAGGCGCGGCATCTGTTGGGGCGGGCTGACGCGCCTGCGTGGTGTTTCGTGAACGTGCCGATGGTTGACGTCAGTTCAACTGATCTTCGCAATCGCGGCATCTGGGGGGATGGGGTGTTGCCGGAATGACTCCCATCAGCGCATAATCTTAATCTGGTGATTGTCTGCATTTAAGCTCTGGGATTCAAATAGACCCATGGTTGATCGTATTTCACGCCGTTTGTTTCTGGCTGGATTGGGTGCCGTGGCGCTGCCGGGCGCGGGTCTGGCCGAGGCGCCGGCGGTCTCTCTGCGGCCGGTGCTGCGGGGGCCGCGGCCCAGCGGGGCCGAGCGGCTGGTTCAGGCGGCGGGGCTCAAGGGGGAGGTCGTTTTTGCCGTGGCCGACGTCAAGACCGGCACCCCGCTGGAGGTCTATGGCGCGGGCGAAAGCCTGCCCCCTGCCAGTGTGGCCAAGGCCCTGACGGCGCTTTATGCGCTGGATGTGCTGGGGCCCGAGCATCGGTTTGAGACGGCGCTGATTGCGGATGGTCCGGTCGAGAATGGCATCCTGCAGGGCGATCTGATCCTTGCGGGCGGTGGTGATCCGCTGCTGGACACCGATGCGCTGGCCGGGATGGCGGCCAATTTGCGCGAGGCCGGGATAATCGAGGTGCGCGGGGCATTCAAAGTCTATGACGGGGCGCTGCCTTATGTATTCAGCATCGACCCCGGTCAACCGGATCATCTGGGCTATAGCCCGGCGATCAGCGGGATTTCATTGAATTTCAACCGGGTGCATTTCGAGTGGAAGCGGGATGGGAGCGGGTATGACGTGACCATGGACGCGCGCAGTGCCCGTTACAATCCGTCTGTTGATATGGCCACGATGCAGGTCGAGAACCGCAGCCTGCCGATCTATACCTATCAACCAAGCGCGCGGCAGGATCGGTGGACGGTGGCCAAGGGTGCGCTGGGCAGCGAAGGGGCCCGTTGGCTGCCGGTGCGCAAGCCCGCGCTTTATACGGGGGATGTATTTCGGACGCTGGCACGGGTGAACGGCATTGTGTTGGGCCGGGTTCAGGTGACCCAGCAGACCCCGCAAGGGACCCCGCTGGTCGTCCATCAGAGCGATCCGCTGGAGAGTATTCTGAGGGGGATGTTGAAGTACTCGACCAACATCACCGCTGAGATGGTCGGTATGGCCGCCACAACGGCACGCGGGGTGAGACCGCAGAGCCTTGCAGACTCTGCCGCCGAGATGAACCGATGGGCGGCAGAGAGTTTTGGTGCGGACGGGATCGCGATGGAGGATCACTCGGGTTTGGGCGATGCCTCGCGCATGGACCCTGCAGCGCTGGTCAGGGTGCTGGCCGCGGTGGGCAACGAGGCGACGCTGCGGCCCTTGTTGCGGTCATTCACGCTGGCCGACAGCCAGGGGCGGCCGGTCAGGGATCATCCGATCAAGGTGGATGCGAAGACGGGGACGTTGAATTTTGTTTCGGGTCTGGGCGGGTATCTGACCACGGCGGATGGCAAGACGGATATGGCCTTTGCCATCTTCACCGCCGATCTGGATCATCGTGCCACCATCCCGCGCGCAAATCGCGAACGGCCGCAGGGCGCGCGCGGCTGGAACAACAGGTCGCGCAAGCTGCAGCGCGCGCTGCTTGAGCGCTGGGGGTCGATCTACGGCAGCTAGATCGTGTGCCGCGCCCGGGCCCCGCGTTCGATGGCGGCGGCGTGCAGGCGGTCGACATTCAGCTCATAGCGGATTTCTTCCAGCAGGCGCAGCTCGGTCTCGGCCAGCGCGCCATCGGCGGCGGCCACGTCACAGGCCAGCGCATAGGCGGTTTCATTGAGCCGCTCGGGCAGGTTTTCGCGGATCAGGCCG
Source organism: Ruegeria sp. AD2(2025) (assembly GCF_056542385.1). Classification (NCBI taxonomy): domain Bacteria; kingdom Pseudomonadati; phylum Pseudomonadota; class Alphaproteobacteria; order Rhodobacterales; family Roseobacteraceae; genus Ruegeria; species Ruegeria sp. AD2(2025). The sequence goes on along the minus strand of NZ_JBQFZS010000016.1, from coordinate 30,565 downwards.
AAAAGCGCATCCAGCCCCTCTTCCTGTTCGAACAGGTCGAACACGATCTGCGAGACGACGCGGATGCGGTCGATGTCATAGCCGGCGAAGACCGGCAGCATGTTCACGGCGGTCTCGATCTTGACCAGCTCGGCGGTGCGGATGTTTTCGTCCGAGGCTGACACCGCGACCATGATCGCCACAAGGCAATCCTGCGGGGACAGGGAGGGTGAGGTCTGCTGGGTCATCGGATCGTCCTGCATACTGGGTCTGTTGGCGCACGATAGGAGGGGGGGCGGGGAGGTTCAACCGATTGTTTTCGGTTGGGGGATGGTCCCAAAGTGGGGCGAAGACGTGTCGAGACCAGACCAGTCTTAACTTGCAACCATAGGGTAAATGAACCGATAGTATTCACACCATGAATTGTGGCTGCCTCGACGAGGATCAGATTGAAGGAGAAGACCGTGAAAAACCATTTGCTCATTAAGGGTCTGCTTGCGGGCATCGTCTTCTCGTCGGCTGCGGCTGTCGCGGACGAGCAGAAGAGTTGGCTGTTCATGGAGGTCGCGGACACGGCGACGCTTGAAAATGGCAAGTTGGTGCTGAAGGGAATTGACGATCAGATCGTTCTTTTTACGGATCGTCCTTATCGCGACACCATGAGCATGCCAGTGGACGCGATTGTCAAAAACTGGGGCGCGGGCGCGGACAGCTTTGCATCCGATCCGCCCAACGCGGCTTTGACCGGAACCAGCGGCGGTAAGCAAGTCGGGTTAATCGTCACTCTGAGCAATCCGAGCCTCGAGAACGGGGACCTGCAGTTTGATTACCAGACTTTGAATGGGTCCGACGTCGCCCATCTTGAATCTGTGACGATGGTGGTCGACTCTGTCTATTACACACTGCAGTGCTGGGCGTCCTGGGGGCAAGACTGCTAGGCGATCGTCTGTCGGTCGCTGCGGCTTAGCACCCAAAGCTGCAAGCAAGAACCCGCGCTGATATGCAATCTTGGTCTGCGCATCAGATCAGCCATGCATTGGCTGGCAACCAGAAGTGTGCACACAGGAAAAACCCCGCGCCTTTATTGACTCATGCTGCATCCGCACAATAACAGGGGCCGGTCCGGGTGCATGGGGTGTCCGGCGCTTATCCCGATGGAGCAAATCTATGTCCGACCTGCGTGAAACCGCGATGACGTCCAAGGCGTGGCCGTTTGAAGAGGCGCGGCGGTTGCTCAAACGGTACCAGAAGGGCGCGCCGGAGAAGGGATATGTGCTGTTTGAAACGGGCTATGGCCCCTCGGGCCTGCCGCATATCGGCACCTTTGGAGAGGTGGCGCGGACCACCATGATCAAGCGCGCGTTTGAGGCGTTGTCGGATATTCCGACCAAGCTGATCTGTTTCTCGGACGATCTGGACGGGATGCGGAAGGTGCCAACCAATGTGCCGAACCCCGAGATTCTGGAGCAGCATTTGCAGCGTCCGTTGACCTCGGTCCCCGATCCGTTTGGCGAATACCCGAGCTTTGGTGAATATAACAACGCCATGCTGCGGCGGTTCCTTGATACCTTTGGGTTCGAGTATGAGTTCTACTCGGCCAAGGAATTCTACGAATCCGGGCAGTTTGACGAAGTGCTCAAGCGCGCGGTCGAGCGTTATGACGAGATCATGGCGATCATGCTGAAAAGCCTGCGCGAGGAGCGGCAGCAGACCTATTCGATCTTCCTGCCGCTGCATCCCGAAAGCGGGCGGGTGATGTATGTGCCGATGAAGAAGGTCTGCGCCGAGACCTATACGGTCACCTTTGACGATGAGACCGGCAAGGAATGGACGGTTCCCGTCACCGGTGGCCATGTCAAGCTGCAGTGGAAGCCCGATTTCGGCGCGCGCTGGGCGGCGTTGGGCGTGGATTTCGAGATGTATGGCAAGGAACACGCCACCAACGAGAAAATCTATGACGCGATCTGCCGGGCCTTGGGTGGCCGCGCGCCCGAACATTTCTCGTATGAGCTTTTCCTCGATGAGAACGGCCAGAAGATTTCGAAATCGTCCGGCAATGGCGTCTCGATTGACGAATGGCTGACCTATGCGCCGACCGAGTCTCTGGCCTATTTCATGTATCAAAAGCCCAAGACCGCAAAACGGATGCATTTCGACGTGATCCCGAAAGCCTATGATGAATATCATCAGCAGTTGCGCGCCTATCCGGGGCAGGATCTGAAGGCGCAGTTGAACAATCCGGTGTGGCATATCCACGGTGGGGATGTGCCCGCATCCACGTTGATGGTGCCCTTTGCGATGCTGCTGAATCTGGCGTCTGTTTCGGGGGCCGAGGACAAGGAGGCGCTGTGGGGCTTTATTCGCCGTTATGCGCCCGAAGCGACGGCCGAGACGCATCCCGATCTGGATCAGGCGGCGGGTTTTGCGGTGCGCTACTTCAACGATTTCGTCAAACCGACGCGCAAGCATCGCGCGCCGACGGAGCAAGAGCGCGAGGCGCTGGAGGCGTTGAAAGCGGCGCTGGAAGCCTATGACGGGCCCGCCGAGGATGAGGCGCTGCAATCGGTGGTCTATTCCATCGGGCGCGAGCGGTTTGATCCGATGAAGGGCTGGTTCACCGCGCTTTACGAAGTGCTGCTGGGCGCCAGCCAGGGCCCTCGGTTCGGCGGGTTCATCGCGCTTTATGGCGTGTCTGAAACCATCGCTCTGATCGACAAGGCGCTGGCCGGAGAGCTGGTCTGATTTGACCTGATCCCGCGTGGGGCTACCCTTTCATCAGGAGGTGGCCCCATGCGTCGTTTACTGCTTGCTGTTGCTTTTAGTGCCGGGATGGCCTCGGGGGCGTTTGCCCAAAGCGCCGAGATCGAGGCGAATATTTCGGCACAGATACAGGCGTTCAAGGCGGATGATTTTGCCACCGCCTTTACCTTTGCCAGCCCCAACATCCAGCGCCTGTTCGGCACGCCCGAGAATTTCGGGACCATGGTGCAGCGCGGCTATCCGATGGTCTGGCGACCTGCGGATGTGCAGTTTCTGGACCTGCGCGAGGTCAACGGGGACCTGTGGCAGAAAGTGAAGGTCGTGGACGGCGAGGGCCGTGTGCATATCCTCGACTATCAGATGGTGCCCCTTGAAGGCGGCTGGAAGATCAATGGTGTGCAGCTTCTGGGCAAGTCCGATCCCGCCGCGTAAGGCAACACCACCGTCACGGTGATATGAGCGGCGGTTAATCCCTTTTCGATAGCAAGACCTTCGCGCCCGGAAACCATCCGGGCCACGGGTTTTGGCGCGCATGGCGCGATTGGAAAGGGGTTTCATATGAACAAGGCAATCACCGACGGTATCGTGTTCATGCCACCCGCATTTGCGGATGGTCTGGGGGTATGGTCCAGCGGCGACGGCACGCCGGGATCGCCGACCTATGACGGGTCGGGATCGGGCGCATTTGTTCCGGCGGATGCGGATTTTGCGGGCTGTCTGGAGATCTACAAGACGCAGGCCACGCAGCAGCTGCGCTATATGGGTCAGACGCAGCTTTTGCCGGGCTGTTATCTGCAGATCAAGGCGCGGGTGAAGGCGATTAGCGGCCCCTTGCCCGAGGTGCGCATCGCGGGATGGGCTGGCGGCGCGGGTGATACGCATGTGACGGGTCTGGTGGAACAGGGCCCGGCGACGCAGTTGACGGGTTACGGCACTGTGCATGAGGTCACGGCGATCGTCGGCACCGGGCAGCGGCCGGGCGTGGACATGCCCTGGGGCCGGGCGGCGCTGTATGGCTATTTTGGCTTGAACATCGATGGCAGCAACGGGGCCGTGGTGCGGGTCGATGACCTTGAGATCGAGGATATCACCGGCGTGTTCCTGCGCGACATGATCGGCGTGGTCGATGTGCGCGATTTCGGCGCTGTGGGGGACGGCTCGACCGACGATTCCGCGGCGTTCGAGGCGGCGGATCAGGCGGCGAACGGGCGCAGGGTTTATGTGCCGCAGGGGGTGTTTCAGTTGGATCAGAACACCTCTCTGGGGTCCGAGATCGAATTCGATGGCACCGTGACGATGCCCGATGACAAGATGCTGCTGCTGACCAAGAATTTTGATCTGCCCGCCTATATCTCGGCCTTCGGGGATGAAACGCTGGCCTTCAAGAAGGCGTTTCAGGCGCTGCTGAACAATTCGGACCATGAATCGTTGGATCTGGGCGGGCGCAAGGTGTCGGTGAGCGAGCCGATCGACATGGCGGCGGCGGTACCCAACCGCACCGGCTATGCCACCCGCCGGGTGGTGCGCAACGGGCAGTTCGATGTCAAAAGCAGCGCGGCTTGGGATACCGAGACCTTCACCTCGGTCGCGACCTATGATCCGTCGGATTCCCGTACGCTGACCAACGTGGCCAATATCGCCAATATCCCCGTTGGATCGCTGGTGACCGGCAGCGGCGTGGGGCGCGAAATCTATGTGCGCTCAAAGGATGACAACGCCGGTGAGATCACGCTGAACGCGCCGATTTATGACGCGGCGGGGACGCAGAACTTTACCTTTACCGCGTTCAAATACCTGCTGGATTTCAGCGGCTTCAGCGCGGTGCAGAAGTTCAACATGGAAGGGATCGAGTTCCAGTGCAATGGCCGCTGCAGCGCCATTCGCCTGTCGCCGGGGGGCAATACGTTTGTTCTGAAGGACTGCTTTGTCAGCCGTCCCAAGGATCGCGGCATCACCTCGATCGGGAATGGCTGTCAGGGAATGCTGATCGACGGGTGTCAGTTCCTGTCGACCGAAGAGGGGCTGGACGTGGCCGATCGCAGCTCGATCGCGCTGAATTCCAACGCCAATGACGTCAAGCTGCGCCACAACCGGGCGACGCGGTTTCATCATTTCGCGGTGCTGGGGGGCGACAATAATCTGGTGCTGGGCAACCACTTCTTTCAGGGCGATGGCGTGACCAACGGTGTCCGCAACGCGGGGCTGGTGCTGATCGGGGGCTATAACAGTTCCTCGGTGGCCGAGAACTATGTCGACAACTGCTTTATCGAATGGACCAACGAGCGGGACGAGGACCCCGATTACAGTTCGGGTTATTCCTTCAGCGCGCTGAGCGTCACCGACAATATCTTCTATGCCAGCAACGTGGCCCCCTGGTTCAGTTATTTCGTGATCCGCCCCTATGGCTCGGGGCATTTCCTGAACGGGCTGACGGTGACGGGCAACAAGTTCCGCGTCAGCGGGGACGATACCCAGCGGGTCGAGCGGGTGGATACCAGTTTCGCCAATCTCGACCCGGATCGCCACAGCAATGTCAGCTTTGAAAACAACACCTTCCACGGGATCGATGTCCATAGTGCGAGCCCGCTGCGGGTGCGTCATTCCCAAAGCTCGCATTCCTCGGCCTGGACCATCAGCTCGCAAGAGCGGCTGCCCTTTGGGGGCCGGGCGCGGGGCTGTGATGCGGTGGTGGCCATCGGGTCGCTGAGGAATGTGCTGAATTCGCGCCGCTATACCGCGCCTTATGTCGAGCTGAAGCAGGGATCGGGTCAGCGCGACATTCGCCTGCGCTGGTCCGAGGCGCTGAAGGGCTCGGTCTCGGCCATTTTGCGGATGGACAGCTGACCGGGGTCAGTAGCTGAGCCAGAGGGCAAGTTTGAACCCGGTATTGTCGCGGGCCGAGTTCCTCTCGGCCCCGAATATCCAGCTGGTGCTGCCGGTTTTCGGGCGATAGATCAGCGCGGGCCGGGCGCTCCAGTACCAGGGGCGGCCCGGCACGTATGAGGTTTCGATCTGCAGCAGCGGGTCCAGCCGCCGCCCCGAGGACAGGCCGGCGGTAAAGTCCAGCTTGCGGATCAGTGCGTCGTGGGTGCGGTATTCCAGCGCCGTATCCAGCGCGATCCACCCCGCGCCGAGGCCCGTCCGGATGCCTTTGCCATAAGACAGCGTGGCCTTGTAGAGCGCCCAGGTGCGGCGCTGCCGGTGATGCGCGCCGGCGCCAAACTCGGCCGCCAGCCGCCCGGCTGATCCGAAATCGGCCACCGGGATGCGGGCAAAGATCAGGGCGTGGCCATAGAGGTCCTGATGCTCTTCTGCGTCCAGCCCGATGGTCAGGTTCGGCCTGAACCCCCATTCGGAATAGAGGCTCGCCTTGTACCTGTAGGCCCCGTCCTGATCGGGGAAGGCGGTGACCGCGGCGGCGGTAAAGACCGACCCCTGATCGCGTAGCCAGGCCCCGGCCAGCGCGGGGCCGCAGAGGGTCAGAAACAAAGCGGATATGAACGCCAGACGTGCCATGGGCGCAGCATCGGTGGACATGGTTAACGGATCGTTAGCTTTTGGGTCACCGATCAGAAAGTTTTTTGCTGATGCGCCCCCGGGCCCGACAGGAAAAACATTGCGTTTTCAAAAGCTGTGCTAGGCTTGGGTCAGCCAAGAAGGAGGAGCCCATGCCGCAGATTTCCAAGACCAACAGCTATCAGACCGTCATCACCACCTTCGAGATGACCCCCGGCACCTGCCAGGACCTTCTAGAGGCGCTGACTGATGCTTATGCTGCATTCATCTCGAAACAGCCCGGGTTCATTTCCGCCGGTCTGCATGTGAATGACGCCCAGACGCGGATCGCCAATTACTCGCAATGGGAGCGGCGCGAAGATTTTCTGGCGATGCTGCGCACCCCCGACATGCGCGAGCGCAACCGGCGTCTGAACGAGCTGTGCAAGAGCTTTGAGCCGGTCATGTACGATGTGGCCGAAACATTTGGCGATACCTGACCTGAATCAAGGTCAGATTGCCGCTAAGGCGCCAGAATGGCTGCGCAATTACGGAGGCGTGCGTCATGTATCACAACATTCTTGTCCCGATTTCCTTTGATGCCGAACGGGATATCTCGGCCCCGCTGAAGCTGGCGGAAATGCTGGCCACACCCGAGGCGCAGGTGACGTTGCTGCATGTGGTCGAGCATATTCCCGATTACGCGATCTCGTACATGCCCGCCGAATACCTGTCCGAGGCGCGCAAGGCGATCCAGGCCGATCTGGATGCGCTGGCCGCGCGGCTGCCCAATGCCACCGGGCTGGTGATCGAGGGGCATTCGGGCCGCACCATTCTGGACTGGGCCGAGGTGAACAAGCCCGATCTGATCATCATGGCCTCGCACCGGCCGGGGATGCAGGATCTGCTGCTGGGGTCGACGGCGACTCATGTGGTGCGGCACGCGAAATGCGCGGTGCATGTGGTGCGCTGAGGTTTTTTTGCGCCCGACCGTGAGTTTGGCCATGGCTTTGCCACATAGGGCTGTCAGGGTCGGGGTATGACACAGGACAATCCCCCGCTGAGCCCGCGCCGCTTGCGCCGGCAGCGCCGTGCCGAGGCGCTGCGGCGGAAAGCGCTGTCGGTGCCGCGCATTCTGGCGATGGTACTGGCCCTGCCGGTGACGACCGGGCTGATTGCGATCGGCGTCTATATGCGTGTCACCGAGTATGACCGCCATGATGCGGTGGTGCATCTTGTGGCGCTTATGGGCTGCGATGCCTCGCGGAGGATCAGCACCGGCCCGTTTCGCGTGGGCGAGCCGGGATATCATCCCCGAAATGACCCTGATGGGGACGGTCTGGCCTGCGCGCGGCCCACGCCTGCGGGAGTGGCGGAGGTTCAGGTACCCAAGCAGCGTTCGGTCGGGACGGCCAAGTTTCTGAAACCCTGAGCTGCCGAAATCTTGAAAAGATTTCGGGGCCGCTTTCTTTTCAAGAAAGCGATGCGCGGCTCAGGTGAGCCAGCGCACCGGGGCGCGGTTGCAGAAGATCACGATCTGGCCCGAGTTTTCGGCCACCTGATAGCCGCGGCGGTGGATCTCGGCCATGAAATGCTCCATCCCCGCGAACCGTTCGATATCGCGCGCCTTGCGGCGGATCACGCCGCCCTGTTGTACGGCCTTGGAGGCAAACAGGTCTTTCAGCCAGACCTCGGGCGAGAGCGGAGAGTTTTGGTTCTGCATGTGCGCAGCTTTGGCGGATCAAGGTTAAGGGCGGGTAAACTGGCCTTGCCTTGGCGGTTTGTCGCCGTCACTGTGGCCCCATGACCCGGGATGAATTCAACGCGTTTTGCGCCGACCTCAAGGCCACCACCCATGTGGTGCAATGGGGCAATGCGGATGTGTGGAAGGTGGGCGGCAAGGTCTTTGCGCTGTGCGGCTGGCATGAGGGCGCGGATGCGTTCACCTTCAAGGCCACCGATCTGGCTTTTGAGGTGCTGAGCGACGAACCCGGCATCCGCCCCGCGCCATATCTGGCGTCGCGGGGGATGAAATGGCTGCAGGTCTATGAGGAACGGGGCATGAGCGATGCCTCGCTGCGCGAGCATATCGTGACGTCTTATGATCTGGTGGTGGCGAAACTGACCAAGAAGGCGCGGGCCGAGTTGGGGATTTAGCCTTGTAACAGGTTGGGGCTGCAACCTTGAAGTGTCGGGGGGGTGACCCGGCTGAGGTGTCAGGTTGAAAATACCCTGAATCAACAAGTATCAATGCGAGATTTCGTGCCTCCATGCTAGGTTGCGCGCGGCGGGATCATTCCGGTCGCGCCCTATGACAATTTCGCCAGACGAGGGAGGAACGTTATGTTTGCACGTATTACCCAATACAAAATGAAGCCCGGCACGCGCGAGGCGGCGACGGCGAAAATGAATGAACTGAAATCCGAAATCATGGGCATGCCTGGCATGCACAGCTTTACCAATGTGATGAACGAGGACGGCTCGGGCTATGTGGTCTCGGTGGTCGAGAGCGAGGCGACCTCGAACGCAAACGCGCCCAAGGTGGCCGAGCTGTGGGGCCATTTCGCCGAATTCATGGAAGGTCCGCCGACGCCGGTTGGGTATGATGTGATTGCCCATTGGGACAAGGGGTGAGCGACAGGGCGGGAGTTTCCCCGCCCTTTTTTGTGGCGGTGTAGGATGGGGTTTTACCCCATCATGCGTCTAGGCTGCCTCGGGGTGATGGGTTGGAAACCCATCCTACGCTTGATGCGGCTTTGAAGTTTAGGTGGTTGAGATCAAGAGAAGTAAAGCTGTGACCATCCCGAAAACAAGGCCCCTTTCGATATTTGAGTACACTGTGCTAGGCTTTAAGCGGCAAGACTATTTAGTCGCGTCGTGTAGTTTCTTGGAGGTATTGTTTATGGATTTTTTCAAAGTTGCAGCGCTCATGGTGGTGTCATTCGGGCTGGGCGGCGCTGTTCAGGCAGACAGCAACAAAGCATTTCTTGAGGCGACCAAGGTTTCGCAACTCAACGAACTGGGTGCCAAGCAAATGGATGGCGCATCCATTGAGAAGATAGTTTCTGGAAAAACTCTGAAGAGTTCCAATTGGAGTTGGACGTTCAAGAAAAACGGCACGCAATCGTCTTCTGCGTTTGATGGGTCCTGGGAGGACAAGGGGACCTGGTCCGTAAAGGGAAACGAACTCTGTCGGCAGTCTCAGACATCTGGTGGACCCGAGCGTTGCTCTAAAGTATACTTCCTTGGGCGCGATCTGCGGTTCAGCGAAGGTAAGCGCAACCTGCATGATTGGTGGGTGAGCTACTGATACGAATAAGGTCAAGCGGTGATAGGTGTTCTTTCTCCGCTTGATATCCTACCGCTTCCGCCTTTTCACATTCCCACCCCTTTGCCCCGGCCTGCCAGCCGTTGACCGGCCGCGCGATTTCACCGCATCCTCGGACGCCTTCTCGACCGCCCATTGGCGCGCCATGGGGTCGTCGGCGACGGCGAGGTCGACCGCTTCCAGACGTTTGATCTCATCCCGGATATTTGCGGCCTCTTCGAATTCCAGGTTCTCGGCGGCTTTGCGCATCTGGTCGCGCAGGCCGTTCAGATGGGCCTCAAGATTCGCGCCGTGCATCGGTTTGTCGATGGTGGCGGTGACGCGGTTCATGTCGACGTCGCCTTCGTAGAGACCGGCCAGAACGTCCTCGACATTCTTCTTTACCGTCTCGGGCGTGATGCCGTGTTCCTGATTATAGGCGAGCTGCTTGGCGCGGCGGCGGTTGGTCTCGTTCAGCGCGCGCTCCATCGAGCCAGTGATCTTGTTCGCATACATTATCACCCGGCCATCAGCGTTTCGCGCGGCGCGGCCGATGGTCTGGATCAGCGAGGTTTCCGAGCGCAGGAAGCCCTCTTTGTCAGCGTCCAGAATGGCGACCAGCCCGCATTCGGGAATGTCCAAGCCTTCGCGCAGCAGGTTGATGCCGACCAGCACGTCGAAGGCGCCCAGCCGCAGGTCGCGCAGGATTTCGATGCGTTCCAACGTGTCGATGTCCGAGTGCATGTAGCGCACTTTGATGCCCTGTTCGTGCAGGTATTCGGTCAGGTCTTCGGCCATGCGTTTGGTGAGCGTCGTGACCAGCGTGCGGAAGCCGTTGGCGGCGACCTTGCGCACCTCGTCCAGCAGATCGTCCACCTGCATCGAGACGGGGCGGATTTCAACCTCGGGGTCCAGAAGGCCGGTGGGGCGGATGACCTGCTCGGTGAAGACACCGCCGGTTTGCTCGATCTCCCACTTAGCCGGGGTGGCCGAGACAAAGACGGATTGCGGGCGCATGGCGTCCCATTCCTCGAACTTCAGCGGGCGGTTGTCCATGCAGGACGGCAGGCGGAAGCCGTGCTCGGCCAGCGTGAATTTGCGCCGATAGTCGCCCCGGTACATGCCGCCGATCTGCGGGACCGAGACATGGGATTCGTCGGCGAAGACGATGGCGTTGTCGGGGATGAATTCGAACAGGGTTGGGGGCGGTTCGCCCGGGGCGCGGCCTGTGAGGTAGCGCGAGTAGTTCTCGATCCCGTTGCAGACGCCGGTGGCCTCGAGCATTTCCAGATCGAAGTTGGTGCGCTGTTCCAGACGTTGGGCTTCCAGCAGTTTGCCTTCGCCCACCAGTTGATCAAGCCGGATGCGCAGCTCCTTTTTGATTCCGATGATCGCCTGCTGCATCGTCGGTTTCGGCGTCACATAGTGCGAATTCGCGTAGACGCGCACATGCTCCATCGTCGCGGCGCGTTGGCCGGTCAACGGGTCGAACTCAGTGATCTGTTCCAGTTCTTCGCCGAAGAAGGACAGCTTCCACGCGCGGTCCTCAAGGTGGGCGGGCCAGATTTCCAGTGAATCGCCCCGCACCCGGAACGAGCCGCGCTGAAACGCCTGATCGTTGCGGCGGTATTGCTGGGCGACCAGATCCGCCATCACCTGCCGCTGGTCGTATTCATTCCCGACCTTCAGGTCTTGCGTCATTGCCCCGTAGGTCTCGACCGAGCCGATACCATAGATGCAGGACACCGAGGCGACGATGATCACGTCATCGCGTTCCAGCAGGGCGCGGGTGGCCGAGTGACGCATCCGGTCGATCTGTTCGTTGATTTGGGATTCTTTTTCTATGTAGGTGTCGCTGCGCGGCACATAGGCCTCGGGCTGGTAGTAGTCGTAGTACGAGACGAAGTATTCCACCGAGTTCTCGGGAAAGAAGCCTTTGAATTCGCCGTACAATTGCGCCGCCAATGTCTTGTTGGGCGCAAGAATGATGGCGGGACGCTGGGTTTCCTCGATCACCTTGGCCATGGTGAAGGTTTTGCCCGTGCCTGTCGCGCCCAGCAGAACCTGATCACGCTCACCGTCCAGAACGCCGCGCGCCAGTTCCTTGATCGCCGTCGGCTGGTCGCCTGCCGCGTTGAACTCCGTATGCATCACGAAACGCTTGCCGCCTTCCAGTTTCAGGCGTGCGCGGACATCGTCGGCGGTCAGCTGGGTCTTGTCGGAATGGGCGTAGGGCATAGGCAGGCTCCGGGGATCAGGCCCTTACATTTGTTCTTATTTTGTCCATCTGCAAGGGGGGATCGGGGGTCATGCGGGCTGCATCCGTGTATTCTTCTGCACTTTTGCGGCACGTGCTGTCCCCGTGTTTGGATTGCGCCCGGTCTAGCGCGGGTTGATGACAGGTTCTGACATCAGCGCACCGCGACATTTGTCATCTTGTCCCCGGTCGCGCTGTGGCGCATAAACGGGGCCAGCCAAGTGAGTACGGAGAGGCGACATGCGCGCACGGATTTACCAGCCTTCGCGAAACGCGATGACCTCGGGGATGGCCAAGACCCGCAAGTGGGTTCTGGAATATGCCCCGGCTTCGGCGCGCGAGGTTGATCCGCTGATGGGCTGGACCTCGTCATCGGACACGCAGACGCAGGTGCGGTTGAAATTCGACAGCAAGGAAGAAGCGCTGGACTACGCCAAAGACAACGGGATTGATGCGCAGGTCAGCGAACCGCACAAGCGCAAGCCGAACCTGCGCGCTGGGGGCTATGGTGAGAATTTCGCCACCAACCGTCGTGGTCCCTGGACCCACTAAGTGATCGACATCAGGCTTGCTGACCCGACATCGGACGCATTGCGGCCGGTCGTCGAAGCGCATTTTGCCCATAGCGAAACCGCAGGGCCCGCCGAGAGCAATCATACAATGGATGCCCACGCCCTGACGGGTGACGGGATGCGGTTCTGGGCCCTGTTCGAAGATGACCTTCCGCTGGGTTGCGGGGCGCTGAAATCTTTGCCGGATGGTACGGCCGAGGTGAAATCGGTCCACATCCTGTCCAAGGCACGAGGGCGCGGGCTGGCGCGCGTCATGATGGACCACCTGGCCGATCTGGCCCGGTCCGAAGGCGTCTCGGCCCTGGTTCTTGAAACCGGTGCCGCGCACCTGCCCGCATACAACGCCGCGCGCAGGTTGTATGAAAACCTTGGATATTCTTACTGCACGCCAATCTTCGGCTACGAGGACGACCCCAACAGCGCCTTCATGCGCTTGGCTCTTGAACCCCGCCGCTAAAACCCGCAAGAAGGGCGCAAGCGGTCCCTTAGCTCAACTGGATAGAGCAGCTGACTTCTAATCAGCAGGTTGAGGGTTCGAGTCCTTCAGGGATCGCCATGTTTCACGCACCCAGTCAGCGTCACTTCTGCTTGCGCCAGGGTTTGTTGTGTTTGGTGCCGTTCAGCTTCCACATCTGAAAGGTATTGGGGTCGAGCTGTTCGACATTCCAGCATTCGCTGCCGCTGCCCCAATCCTCGCACCACGTGTTGCCGTCGACATACCATTTCGATTCAAAGATCGAGCCGTCGTAGTTCCCAGCGATCTTCCCCTTTTTCTTCTTGCCGCCATTGGACGAGGCATAGGCCTGCGCCCATGGCACGCCCTTCTTGTCCTTGCCCTGCAGGGTTGATCCCGGAATGGCCAGCAGCAGCTGTTCCTGAGTCATGAATTGCTGGGCCGAGGCGCCGTCAGGGGCTGAACAGGTGATGAAAAATGCAGCGGCAAAAACAGATAGGGCCTTGACGTACATGGAAAATTCTCCTGCTTGAATGCGAAGGTAAGAAAACTGCTTAAATATCAGCGCGTCCAGCATAGCATATTTCGTCTCGATTTTGCAGGGTGCTAGGCCGGGTGGCCGACTGGCGACTGCAGTTCGGGGTGCCGTTTTTCCTTGGCATGAAGCGCTGGCGAAGCCATCTTGTTCGAAACGCCCCGTCCGCTTTTCTTGACCGGAATAGTCAGACCACGTTGCCGTTTGGCCAGCAAAGCCCGATCAAGCGCTGAGCCGATGGGTTGTTGGCGCCGAAAGCCCCTAACGGGCTGGTGAAAGATTAACGCAACATGAACGGCGCATTCCTGTTGGGTTCAATCCAGGCGCGCTAGGCTGGCCCCGCGGTCTCGAGTTCATGGCCGTGTCATGTTAACTAATTTTGGGGGTTTATTATGCAAAATTCCAAACTTGCTATTGTCAGCTTTATCGCCGCGTCTCTGGCGTTCACGGCGCCCGTTCTTGCGCTGGAAGAGGTCGAAGATCCTGATCCGCCTTCGGAGACCAAAAAAGGAGATAACGGCTGGGGTAACGGTGCCGACACCACGAATGCCGGCAGCTTCTCGGGCGGTACGCGTTCGTCCAAGAGCTCGAACGGCGATGAGCGGAATGACCGGAACTATCCGTCGGCGCTCGACAAGTTCGACGGGCGCTAGCGCGGCGCAATTAGACGGCGCCGCATAGCCGAAGTTTACCCAATCCATGGATGGGCGGCGCTGGCCGCCCATTTTTAGTTCTGCAAGACCCGTGCAGGGCAGAAACCGGGCGGCAGGGCCTGATGCCGTCTGACGCATTGTTAACAAAACCTAATTTGGACAATGCGCCCGGCCTTCCCACATAAGGTTCAGGCAGACAGGGAGGGTTCGCAATGCCAGATGGTCAGAGTATTTTCACCGCCGGAGGTTACTCCGGCGACGATGCCATCAGTCGGGTCGGCAAGCTGACCATGACCTCGGCCGCGCGCACGGCCGAGCTTGTCTTCGACATGCCTTGCGGCAGCGGTGCGGTGCGGATGTACCTGCCCGCGAGCCTGTCAGCCGCGCAGCGGGCAGAGATGTTCGACCAGCTTGCCGCTATCGAGCGTGGCAAGGCGTGTGGATCATAGGGCCGCTGTGTCCTGTTCATCCTCATCGCCGACGCTGTCCTGACGAATGCGTGGGGCGGGCCTTTGCCAGGCCCGCAGGTCGGCCCCCACGCGCCCGTAGAAATCCGGTACGATGGTCTCGAGATCGGTGATGAAGTTCTGCTGCTGGGCGAATCGCCCGCCAAGGCTGCGGCTGAGGAACACGTGAAACCCGTGCGCCACCAGATGCTGTTTGCCCTCGTCGCAGATATCGGGGTTTTCCCTCAGATCCGAGACCAGTTTCTGCGTCGGGTCGCTTTTGCCGGGCCAGAGCAACCGGACGTAGAGATCCTCGGTCTGGTCGGTCCTGATCTGGCGCAGCAGCCAGTTCAGCCGGGCTTTCGTCGTCTTGCGGTCGTCGGGCGCGCGCAGCGTCATGCCCACGCTGACCACCTTACGCATCAGGTCGGCGACGATCTCGACCGGGGCCGCAGCGTCGGGGACAGTCAGGTTTGACCTGAGCATATAGGTCTCCTTCAATTCGGCATATTCATCTTTCTGCCGCTGCGCAGGGTCGCCCTGATGCTTGCGCGGCAGCTTTTCGGACACGGTCGTCTTGGTCATCTGGCTGAGGATCAGCGACAGGTCGCGGGTTTCCTGATGCCAGGCGGTGATGACCGTATTTGCCTCGGCCGATTTTGTCGGGATGACACCGCCGCTGGCAACCAGCCTGTTGAGGTCCGACCATTCCTTGGGCATCCGGTCAAAGCCACGCACCCCCGCGCTTTCATGGCTGAGGAAGCGGTGCAGCTCGTTCAGCAGAAAGCGTTGTTCGGGGTCTGACACCTCATCGGTGCTGAGCAGCAGATCAGCGGTCGTGAGAACATGCGTCCAAGACCAGTGGAACACCGGAATTCTGGACCGACTCTTGCGCACCTCTTCCAGCGGGTGCGTGTCCGGAGAGGTGGCGAACTGGTTCGAGATCGTGATCACGCAATCCAGCTTGTTTTCCTTTGCAATGGCTCGGTAGCGCTCGATCTGCTCGGCCTGCAACTCGGCGGCTCCGACCTTGGCCTCGACCAGCGCCTTCCACTGGCGGGACCCCACCGTAACCACGATCAGCCCGTCGGGGCGATCACCGCCCTTCGAGGACTGGTTCCGGAAGACGACCTCGGTATAGCTGGTCAGTTTAGCGCGGGACCCAAGCCGCTGGCCTGTGCTGCTCAGGAGTTTCGCTCCGAATTCCTGCACGAATGTCAGACAGGCCAGAATGATCGCCGTTGTGCGGCCTTCTTTGGAGGTTGTGGCTAGGACGGGAAACAAACGGGCTTGTTCGCCCTGAATGACGTTTTCGGGCAGGTCGGCTGGCTTCATGTTGTAAATACTCGATCTTTTTGTTTTGCGGTTTTGAATGCAAAACAATCATTGCGTGTATTTAGACGGCCTGCAACTCTTCTGTCCGTTTGCCGGCAGTTGGCACATTATTCCCGTATTCTGCGGCTTACATACCGCAAAGGGCAAGCACCAGCGCTGTAAGGTGCTGCGAACAATACCGACAGTGGGGATGGTGGGTGATGAGAGACTCGAACTCCCGACATCTTCGGTGTAAACGAAGCGCTCTACCAACTGAGCTAATCACCCGTGAGGGGTCATGTAGCCAAGCCCGTGCGCAGGTGCAAGAGGGTGGGGCAGAATTTCTTGCGTTATCTCATGTCGCCCTCAGGGGCCCATGTCCTTGAGTGCGGCCAGAAGCTGGGCGACCTCATGTTCGGTGTTGTAGTGACACAGCGATATGCGGATGCAGTCGCTCAGGCCAAGCGGTGCAAGCACGTTGCCGCTGTAGTGGTCCGCCTTGCGGGTATGGGTGCGGATGCCCTGTTGGTTCAGGCGGGTCACGACGTCGGCGGAGGGCGTGCCTTGTACGGTGATCGAGACCAGACCTTCGCGCGCGGGGTTGTCGGCGCCGGCCAGAATGGTGATGTGGTCCATGTTGCGCAGGCCCGGCAGGTTGCCGGTGCCGTTGATCATGGCGTCGGTCAGGTGGGTCTCATAGGCGTGGATCGCGCGACCGGCGGCGCGGATGCGGTCACCGCGGTCGGCCTCGTCCGAGACCTGCCCGCCCAGCCAGTCGAAATAGCCGATCACGTCGGACATGGTGGCGTAAGCGCCGGTGTCGCGGGTGCCGAATTCCCACCCTTCAGCCGGGGCGTCGATCAGTTGGTCGTGGGGCAGGGCGGTGAAGCGGTCTGAAATCCAGGCGATGCCATATCCGTGGCGTGAGAACACTTTGTAGGGCGAGATCGCATAGCCGTCGACGCCGTAGCTGTCGATATCCATCTGCCCGTGGGCGGCGTGCTGGATGCCGTCGACGATGATGAAACACTCGGGCGCAACCGCGCGGATGGCCTGCGAGATGGCGGCCACGTCCATGCCCATGCCGGTCACGGGTGAGGCGTGCAGAATCGTCGCCACCGCTACATCCGGCGTCATGTGCTTTGCGTAATCTTCGGCCGTTACCAGCCCGGTCGCGTCGTCATGGGGCACGTTGATGTAGTCCAGCCCGGCGATTCCGGCCCAGCGGCGGGCGGCGCTGCGGCTGGCGGGGTGTTCGATCGAACTGCCGATCACCTTGCCGCCCGCAGGCGCATTCACGCAGGCGGTGCGGATCATGCGGAACAACAGCTCGGTGCCGCTTTCGCCAACGAAGAACTGCCCCGTCGGCGCGTTCATGAAGACCGACAGGTCCGCCTTGGCGCGATTGATGATCTCGACCAGCGCGTGGCTGGCCGCGTTGTCTCGCCCCTGATTGTCCGGGATCGCCGCGAATTTGGCCGAGGTCTCGACCACCGAATTCAGCGTCAGCGCCCCGCCTGCGTTTTCAAAGAAGATGCGCGGGCCCTGAAACGGGCAGGCGTCCACATGGGCAAAGCGCGCGCGGATTTCGTCGATAAGGCCGGGGGTCTGGTGCAACATGGGGCGGGTCCTGTCTGTGATCGGCTCAGCATCGGCCTGAAGTGGGGCGGGGATCAATCCCGATTGCGACACAAATGCGTGCCGTTCGGGTCGCATCCATGGTCGGGCGGGCAAAGGGCCTTGCCTGCCCCGTGCCGCCTCCGATATGCCCAAGGGGATTGCAACCCTTTGAACCGGAGGCACAAGATGCGCTGTCTGCTCGCGGCTTTGGCTGTTTGCGCGCTGTTTGTAGCCCCGGTCCGGGCCGAGGGTGTGCTGGTTTTCGCGGCGTCTAGCCTCAAGACCGCGCTGGATGCGATTGCGCCGGGGTTCGAGGATGAAACCGGGCACAAGGTTACGGTGTCTTATGCGGCTTCGTCGGTGCTGGCGCGGCAGATACAGGCGGGGGCTCCGGCGGATCTGTTTATCTCGGCCAATGAGGAGTGGATGGATGTGCTTGCGCAAGAGGGGCTGATTGATGCAGCGTCGCGTGTCGATCTGCTGGGCAACGGGCTGGTCCTGATTGGCGCGCCGGGCGCGCAACAGGCCGAGGTCGGGTCGGGTTTCGATCTGACCACCCGGCTGGGCAACGGCTATCTGGCCATGGCGCTGGTGGATGCGGTGCCTGCGGGGATCTACGGCAAGGCGGCGCTGCAGGGGCTGGATCTGTGGGATGATGTGCAGGGCCAGATCGCGCAGACGGACAACGTACGCGCCGCGCTGGCGCTGGTGGCGGCGGGGGCGGCCCCGTTGGGGATCGTCTACCGTTCGGACGCGCGGGCCGAGGATCGGGTGGTGGTCATCGGGGACATCCCGGCGGATCAGCATCCTCCGATTATCTATCCGGCGTCTCTGACGGTATCGGCGAAGCCAGGCGCGCAGGCGTTTCTGGCCTATCTGCAATCGGATGCGGCGCGGGCGGAATTTCTGAGGCAGGGTTTCTCCCTGCCCGAAGGGTAAAGCGATGGGCTGGCTGGGACCGGCAGAGATGGAAGCCCTGCGCCTGTCGCTGCGCGTGTCCTTCTGGGCGACGCTGGTGACGCTGCCGCTTGGGATTTTCGTGGCCTATGCGCTGGCGCGCTGGCGGTTCCCGGGACGGCAGGTGTTGAACGGTCTGGTGCATTTGCCGCTGATCCTGCCGCCGGTGGTGACCGGTTATCTGCTGCTTTTGACCTTCGGCATTCAGGGGCCGTTGGGCGGGCCGCTGGCCGAGCTGGGCATTGTCTTTGCCTTTCGCTGGACCGGCGCGGCGCTGGCTGCAGGGATCATGGCATTCCCGCTGATGGTGCGCGCCATCCGGCTGTCGATCGAGGCGGTGGATCCCAAGCTGGAACAGGCCGGGGCCACGCTGGGCGCCTCGCGCCTGATGGTCTTTGCAACCGTGACGCTGCCAATGATTCTGCCCGGGGTGATTGCTGGTGCAATCCTCGCCTTCGCCAAGGCGATGGGAGAGTTCGGGGCCACGATCACCTTTGTCTCGAACATCCCCGGCCAGACGCAGACGCTGCCCTCGGCGGTCTATGCGTTTCTGCAGGTGCCGGGGGGCGAGGCGGCGGCGACGCGGCTGGTGGTGATCTCGATCATCATCGCCATGGGCGCGCTGCTGCTGTCGGAATATGTGGGTCGCCGCGTGGCGGATCGGGTGGGCGGATCATGAGCCTGTCTGTCCGCCTGCACCACCAGTTGCCGGGGATCGCGCTGGATTTGGATTTCGACGCGCCGTCGGGTGTGACGGTCCTGTTCGGGCGGTCGGGCTCGGGTAAGACCACGGTCGTGAATGCGGTGGCGGGGCTGTTGCGACCGCAGGCCGGGCGCGTGGCGGTCGATGACTGGGTTCTGTTCGACACCGACCGGGGGGCATGGCTGCCGCCGCATCGCCGGCGTCTGGGCTATATCTTTCAGGAAGGCCGCCTGTTCCCGCATCTGACCGTGCGCCAGAACCTGAATTATGGCCGCTGGTTCGCCCCGCGGGGGGCGCAGCGCGAAAGCCCCGACCGCGTGATCGAGATGCTGGGCATCGGCCATCTGCTGGACCGCCGCCCCGCAATGCTGTCGGGCGGCGAGAAGCAGCGCGTCGCCATTGGCCGCGCCCTGCTGGCCAGCCCGCGCCTTATTCTGGCCGATGAACCGCTTGCGGCGCTGGACGATGCGCGCAAGGCCGAGATCCTGCCCTATTTCGAGCGGCTGCGGGACGAGGTCGCGGTGCCGATCCTCTATGTCACCCATTCGGCGGCCGAGGTTGCGCGGCTGGCCACCTCGGTCGTGGCGCTGCAGGACGGGCGGGCGCTGCGCCATGGACCGGCACATGAGGTGCTGGCCGACCCGTCGGTGGCCCCGGCGGGCATTCGGGCGGTGGGGGCGCTGCTGCAGGCGCGGGTCGTCCGCCATCATGATGACGGTCTGAGCGAGATTGACGCGGGCGGGACCCGCCTGTTCCTGCCGCGCCTGCCGCACCGGGTGGGCGACGCGCTGCGCATCCGTATCCCGGCGCAGGATGTGATCCTGTCCAACCGCAAGCCCGAGGGTCTTTCAGCGCTGAACATCCTTGAGGGCACCGTCGAGGCGATCCGGTCGGGCGACGGCCCCGGGGCCATCGTGTCGGTGCGTACCCCGGCGGGTGTAGTGCTGGCGCGGATGACGCGCCGCTCGGTCGCGGCGCTGGGGTTGCAGATCGGCGGCCCGTGCCATGCGGTGATCAAGACCGTGGCGCTGGCCCCGCAGGATGTGGGCGGGCGGGTCGACCTGCCCTGACATCCCCGGGCCCGCGCAGCATGGACGTTGCGCCGGGGCCGGTTATATTGTCATGTTAGGTCAATGGCCTGCCCCGGGGCGTTTCCCGCCAGGGGATATGGCGCGTAAGAGGTATATGGATATGCGATTTCTGAAACCTGCCTGCCTGTTTCTGATTGCCCTGACCCCTGTCGCGGTGCAGGCGGCGGGCTTTGGCGTCGGTTTGCGGCCCGGGTTCAAGACCACGGTGACGCCGTTGCAGGACGGCACATATGAGGTTTCGGCCAGCGGGACCTCGGCCCCCGTCGCCTATTGGTGCGGGATCGGAGACTACGCAATCCGCACCCTGCGGACCTCGGCCACGCAACGTATCTATATCTCGAAACCCTATGAGCGGGGGGTGCGCACCGTGCAGTTTTCGCTGACGCCGCCCGAGGGGGGCGATACGTCCGAGACCTATTCGGTCACGGTCAAGACCGTCGGGGCCAATATGACCGCCGCGACTGCGCAGGGGTATTGCTATGACAACCTGCTGGATTTCGGGTTCTGAGGCTCAGACCCATTTGGCCAGCGGCGGCAGGCTCA
This sequence comes from Ruegeria sp. AD2(2025), assembly GCF_056542385.1. Lineage (NCBI taxonomy): Bacteria > Pseudomonadati > Pseudomonadota > Alphaproteobacteria > Rhodobacterales > Roseobacteraceae > Ruegeria > Ruegeria sp. AD2(2025). Next base: position 9,879 of record NZ_JBQFZS010000016.1, on the reverse strand, counting down.
TGAGCACCGCATCCGGGTCATGGCCGGTTTCCAGCCCGAATTTCGTGCCCCGGTCATAGACCAGATTGTATTCGGCATAGAGCCCGCGATGAACAAGCTGGGTGTTCTTGTCATCGTCCGAGAAGCCCTGCACCCGGCGTGTTTCGACCAGCGGCAGAAAGGCGGGCAGGAAGGCGCGGCCAATATCCTGCGTCAGGTCGAAATCCGCCTGCCAATCGCCGGTGCAGTAATCATCCATGAAGATGCCGCCCACACCGCGCGCGCGTTTGCGGTGGGGGATATAGAAATACTCATCCGCCCAGTCCTTGAGGCGCGGGTAGTGCCCCGGCCCGTGCGGGTCCAGATGCGCCTTTTGGGTGGCGTGGAAATGGGTGGTGTCGGCGTCATATTCGATGCAGGGGTTCAGGTCAGAGCCGCCACCGAACCACCAGGCATGCGGGGTCCAGAACATGCGCGTGTTCATGTGAACCGCAGGCACATGCGGGTTCTGCATATGTGCCACAAGGCTGATGCCGGAGGCCCAGAAGCGTGGGTCATCCTTCATCCCCGGAATGCCCTTGCGCGCCGCCATCGCGGCCTGCGCGCGATCACCCAGCGTGCCATAGACGGTCGAGACGTTGACGCCCACTTTCTCGAACACGCGGCCCCCGCGCATCACCGACATCAGCCCACCGCCCGCGTCCGAGCCATCGTCGGATTGCCGCGTGGTTTCCTTAACCTCGAACCGGCCCGCTTTGGCGTCCGAGAAGGGTCCGGTGTCGTGGCTGTCCTCCAGCCCTTCGAAGGCCGTGACAATTTCATCCCGCAACTGGCGGAACCAGGCGGATGCGGTGCTTTTTTCGGTGTCAAACATGGGGATCAATGCGCCGGGGCTGCGACGGGGTCCAGCAGGGTGCGGCCACCGTCGATGGTCAGGATCTGCCCGGTCATGAAACCCGCCGCGTCGGAGGCTAGGAATTGTGCGGTTTCGACCAGTTCGTTCGGGGCGGCGATGCGGGCCAGCGGCGTGTGTTTCTCGATATCGTCGCGGAAGTCGCGGTTTTCTTTCAGGGTGGATTGCAGCGAGGCGCTCATGACCGAGCCCAGAGCGATGGAATTTACGCGGATGCGGTTTGGGGCCAGCGCCACGGCCAACGACCGGGTCATCTGGTCCAGCGCGGCGGTCGACACGGAATAGGCCATCAGGTCGGGATGGGTGCGCCGGGCGGCAATCGACGACAGGTTGATGATCGAGCCCGCAGGGTGCTCATCGTTGTCCCCTGCCTGCTTGATGAACCGCTTGGCTACCACCTGGCTAAGCCGCAGCGCAGGCATCAGGTTCTGGTTCAACAGCGTGCGCACTGAATCGTCGTCGGCATCCAGCGGGTCCGAAGGGATCACCTGTCGCGCGCCGTTGATCAGGATATCAACCTGATCGAACGCATCCAGCGTCGCCGAAAGCAGGTTGGCAATCGTCAGCTTTTCGCGCAGGTCGCCCGCGAAATAGCGGATGTTGCTGTCGTCGGCCTGTTCGCCCAGTTCTTCGGCCAGACGTTTTTCGTCCATATCAGCGAACATGACGTTGGCGCCTGCGTCGGCAAAGTGCCGCCCGATGGCCAGCCCGATGCCGCTGGCACCGCCGGTAACGATTGCGGTCTTGCCCGCGATGGAAAAGGACATGCGAATCCTCCTGAGGTCTGGCGCAGGTTAGCGGGGGTTACGCCCGAGGGCGAGAGGCATGGAAGACCTTGAACCGGTTGTCCCCGGCGATCTCTTCGACACGCGCGAAGGTCTCGGTCAGCGTGGTCTCGTAGGGCAGATGGCGGTTGGCGACCATCCAGAGGCTGCCATTGCGGGTCAGATTGCGTGCCGCGCTGGCGATAAAGCCCTGACCCAGCGCCGGATCGGCGCTGCGGCTGGTGTGGAAGGGCGGGTTCATGACCACCATGTCCAGCGGCTCGGGCGCGCGCCATGTGGTGGCGTCGGCCCAGTGGAACTGCGCGCGCGGATCGGTGACATTGGTGCGGGCGCAGGCGAGGGCGGTGTGGTCGGCCTCGACCAGATGCAGGGCGTGCAGCTTGTCATGGGCTAGGCTGGCGGACAGAAATCCCCAGCCCGCGCCCAGATCGGCGATGCGGGTTCCGCGTTTGGCGGGCAGCGATTTCAGCAGCAGGGCCGAGGCTGGATCGACACCATCAGCGGAAAACACGCCTGGTGCCGTACGGAAACCATCGACCATCTGGGCCTTGGGCGCGGCCCAGTCGGCAAAGGCCTCGGCGTTGGATTGGAACCAGAAAATCTTGCCATGCGCCTTCGAGATCGGCCCTTCGACCGCAACCCGTTTGCGGATGTCTTTCAGCAGGCTGTCGATGCCATCGGTCTTGGCGCCGTCCACAACGATCATGCCGCTGGCGCGGCTGCAGGCCTGATGCACCAGCGCTCGCGCCAGTGCCTTGGCGCGCGGCAGAAAGACGATGGCATCCTGACAGGGCGCATCCGCTTCGGGCGTTGCGTCAAAACCTTGGGCGGCGAAATGATCATGAAACGGCTTGAACGGCTGCACCACCTGCGTCTCGCGCGGCAGGTCCGACAGGTCGTGATCAATTGTCGGGGCCAGCACGCTCAGCGGTTGCGACAGGCAAAGCCCGCTGTTCAAGGCAAGATCGAGGCGAGGAGACATGGCCGCGCGTTATTCTTCGCGTTCCATGGTGCATTGCAGCGGGTGCTGATGGCGGCGGGCGAAATCCATCACCTGTCCGACCTTGGTCTCGGCAATTTCGTGGCTGAAGACGCCGACCACCGCGACACCTTTCTTGTGCACGGTCAGCATGATCTCGAACGCCTGCGCGTGGGTCATGCCGAAAAAGCGTTCCAGCACATGCACCACAAACTCCATCGGCGTATAGTCGTCATTCAGCAGCAGCACCTTATACAGCGGCGGGCGCTTGGTCTTGGGGCGCGTTTGCAGCAGGACCGACGTGTCGTCGTCCTGATCGTCCTTGTCAGACATGATCCACTGGTGTTCACGCATTGCTGTCAGAGAATCCGATTCACGCTTCGGGTTTGTTTGAGGGCTTATATAACGTCACCATGGCCAGAGAAAAGAGCAACGAGTCGGAATCGCGATGCAGGACAAACTGACCACAATCGGGTTCGATGCCGATGATACATTGTGGCATAACGAGCGGTTCTTTCAACTGACACAAGATCACTTTGCCGCGCTGCTGGCCGATCATGCCGAGCGGGATCATCTGATGGAACGCCTGTTGGCCGCTGAAAAGCGCAACATCCGGCACTATGGCTACGGGATCAAAGGCTTTACCTTGTCGATGATCGAAACCGCCATCGAAGTGACCGAGGACCGGGTTCCGGCACAGGTGATCCGGCAGTTGATCGAAGCGGGGCAAGAGATGCTGGCCCATCCCATCGAATTGCTGCCCCACGCCCGCGAGGCGATCGAGGCGGTGGCCGCGACGCACCGGGTTCTGCTGATCACCAAGGGCGATCTGATCGATCAGGAACGCAAGCTGGCCCAATCGGGGTTGGGAGAGCTGTTTGACGGGGTCGAGATCGTCTCGGAGAAAACCGCGCAAACCTACAGCGCGATCTTCACCCAGCACGGGGATGGCCCTGCGGCGTCGATGATGGTGGGCAATTCGATGCGCTCGGATGTGGTGGCCCCGATTCAGGCCGGGTGCTGGGGGGTGCATGTGCCTCATGGGCTGGTGTGGGAGATCGAGCAGGCCGAAGCGCCGGTGACGAATCCCCGGTTTCGCGAACTGCGCGATCTGGGGGATCTGGCGGCGCTGGTGGGCGGGATTTCCTGATCTGTTGCCGTTTCGCCGCAGTTTCCGGAAAATCGAAGGTGTCGCCTGCCTGAATTTCGGCGCAATCGCCGGTCTGGTGTGCGCTGCGTTTTGAACCACCAGATATAGGGCGCTGCGGGCGAGAAATATGATCCCCGGTCACGCAGCTTTCAGTTTCTTTAAGGGCGTCTCTGTGTTAGCCTGATTGGTATTACAATAAGAATTGCCGACCGGGAAAACCCGGCGGTGCGAGGCAGACAGAGGCAAAGATCGTGCAGATTCGGCGGACAGTTCCGGCCCGAATGGGCTTATTCCTTATAGCATTTCTGTGGTTGCTTTCTTTTGCACCACTTCCCGGTATCGCGGCCCCCTATGCGGCCATGGTGATCGACGCGCGCACCGGTGAGGTGCTGCATTCGCGCAATGCGGATTCGCGGCTGCACCCGGCCTCGCTGACCAAGATGATGACGCTGTATATCGCGTTTGAGGCGGTCCGGAATGGTGAGATCACGCTGGACACACAGGTCCGCATCACCAAGGCAGCCGCGGCCGAGCCGCCCTCGAAACTGGGTCTTCGGGCGGGGCAGCGGATTGCGTTCCGTTATCTGATCCGCGCGGCGGCGGTGAAATCGGCCAATGACGCTGCCACGGCCATCGGGATCACGCTCAGCGGGTCCGAGGCCGCATTTGCGCGCCGCATGACCCGCACCGCCAAGGCGATGGGGATGAGCCGGACCACCTTCAAGAATGCTCATGGCCTGACCGAATCGGGCCACCTGTCGACAGCACGCGACATGACCACACTGGGCCGTCATCTGCTGTATGATTACCCGCAATACTACAACCTGTTCTCGCGCCAATCGACCCATGCCGGGATCAAGACCGTTCCGAACACCAACCGCCGTTTGCTGGCCGCCTATCGTGGCGCGGACGGGATCAAGACAGGGTATACACGCGCGGCCGGTTTCAACCTTGTGGCCTCGGCCAAGCGCAAGGATGAACGTATCATCGCCACCGTCTTTGGCGGCAAATCGGGTGCCTCGCGCAATGCACGCGTTGCTGAACTGCTGGATATGGGTTTCCGCCGTGCCCCCTCGCGTGCGCCGATCCGTAAACCGGCGCGGCCTGCCTATGCGGGCAACACCGGCATCGGCGGGACCGTTCAGGTCGCGCAAGCCGGTCCACCCAAGTCCAGCCTGCGTCCGGTGCTGCGTCCGGTCCTGCGTCCGGTTGCGGCAGTTCAGGTTGCCGGTTCGGTCGCAGATACCGCCGAGAAAAACGGCGCGCGGATTAAGGACGGCATTGCCGCAGCCATCGCGGCGGCGGATATTGCCCCCAACGATGCAACCCGCCCCGAAGCGCGGCCCGACGAGGTTGTTCTGGCCTCGGCCCAACCTGCGCCGCAGCCCGAACCCGAGCCCGAGGTCGTCACCCGCCTGTCCACATCCGGCGGGCATCTGTGGGGCGTCAATGTGGGCCGCTATACCACGCGATACGAGGCCGAGAAGGTCCTGCTGAAAACCGCCCTGTCGGAAATGACGACGCTGGAAGGCACGCTGCGCAAAGTGAACCAGAGCGCGCGCGGCTTTGACGCGACATTTCAGGGCATGACCCGCGAACAGGCCGATCTGGCCTGCCGCAGGCTGCAGGCGCGCAATGTCACCTGTTTCATGATCGGGCCGTCATAAGACCCGGCATATTCTCTCCTGGATGGCTCTGGGCTGCGATACTCTCGCAGCCCATTTTTTATGTCTGATCAGTCGAACACATGGCCATGCTGATACTGCTCATCCTGCCCGGCGGCGGCTGTCAGGGCGGCCACATTGTCCTTGGTAAAGAAGCCGTCATAGTGGTGACACCGCTCGATATACTCGGTGATCAGCAGCGTATGTTTCGAGTGTTTCGAGAAGATCTGTTTCAGGTTCGGATCGTCTTTGCATTCCCCCACCACATGCGCGAGGAAGGGCACACCTTTGTCTTTCAGCGTGTTCACGACGAAATCGACGTTCTTTTCGCCCGCGCCGTGATCGCCGTCCTGAATTTCGACCGCCATATGATGCAGGCGGCGCCCGAAATTGCGTACGAAATCCTCGGTGGGCATCGGCAGCTTGGCGAAGGAATTCACGAAAGAGGGCGTGTTGTTGGCGGTGAACACTTTCGCGGGCGACTTCTTGTCGTCATCCACATTGGCGTTGCGGTTCACGTTGGTCGACGAGTTCATGTCGAAGATGTTGTACGCGCCCCAAAAGTAATAGGGCACCATGGTCAGAAATTCGAGGATCGCGTCCTCGCGTTCCCCCGCCAGCACCCGCGTGGCCAGATGGTCGATGCCCAGCATCAGAGGCGCGATCTTGCTGTCTGCGCCAAAACCTGCTGCCTGATCCAGCCGGGCTTGTTCGGCATCGCTCAGCAGCACCCGGTCGCCCAGCCCCAGACTGTCGGTGTCGTTGAAATCCAGTGTCGAGTATCCCACCCGATTGCAGGTGAAATCCGACGGCGTGGTAAAGCGGAAGCCCTCCAGTGTATAAAACGGGTTTTCGGTGTCACCAGAATATTCGAACCGAATATTCTGATCCTCAAGTGTGCCAGTCAGGGCCTTCAGGTCGGCGGCCCCGTAAATCTCACCCACATAGCGCGTTTGCGGCGTGCTGCGCGCCAGCGGGTACATGCGGTTGATACGGGGAATGAAATCCTCGAACGCGGGGCTGAGCGGGGCCATCACGATTAGTGCCGGGTAATCGGGATGTGAATGCAGCACCGAAAACTTGTGCGTCCGCCCCAGATAGCTGGCCGTGTGGCGGTAGGGCGTCATCACATACAGCTCGACCAGCGTGTCAAACAGCGCGTCGGGTTCGACCTGGATGACAATCGCGCGCATCGCGCCGACCTGATCGGCGATGCCTGAACTGGTGCGGCGCTCGTAAATCCTCGGCAGGTATTCGGTGAAAAAGTCCGAGTTCTTCTTGTCGCCCCGGGGTTCATAGGACATCAGGTCGAATGACATTGGCTCATCTCCATGCGCAGATTTGTGGCAGTCAGAACATGCACTTGGCCCCATGCTAGGCGCTTGGGCCTGCCCGGGCAACACCCCGGACATGGGGGCCGCAGGTTAGGCCCGGGTGATCAGCGGATGAATTTGGTGACCTCGACACCGCCGTCGATCAGGTTCTCGCGCACGGACCGGGCGATCTGAACCGCCGTGGGGCCGTCGCCGTGCAGGCAGATCGTGTCGATCGAGGTCTCCAACCGCTTGCCGGATTCGGTGATGATCGCGCCTTCGCGCACCATGTTCAGGATACGCGGCCCTGCCAGCGCCGGGTCATGGATCACTGCGCCGGGCAGGGACCGATCCACTAGCGTCCCGTCGTCGTTATAAGCGCGGTCCGCAAAGATCTCGCCCACCCATTTGCAGCCAAGTTCGCGCACGGCTTCTTGCTGTTTCGTGGCCGCCAGAACCATGATGATGATATCGGGGTCCACATCCAAAGCGCCCTGATAGCAGGCTCGTGCCATGTCGATATCGACCGAGCACATATTTGCCAGCGCCCCATGCAGTTTCAGGTGCCGTACTTCAGTGCCGACCGCCTTAGCCACGCCCATCGCCGCACCCAATTGGTAACGGACCAGATTGCGCAAGCTGTCATGCGGCACTTTCATATTCCGCCGCCCGAAGCCCTGCAGATCAGGAAAACCCGGATGCGCGCCGATACCCACACCGTTCTCGGCCGCCGGAGCCATCGTCTGCGCCATCACGTCCCAGTCGCCCGCATGAAAGCCGCAGGCGATATTGGCCGAGGTGATGATCTTTAGCAGGCTCGCATCATCGCCCATCTTCCACGGGCCAAAGCTTTCGCCCATATCGGCGTTCAGATCGACGTGAGGCATGGGCGTAACTCCTTATTCGGTGGCAGAGATCATTCCGCTGATCAATTGGTAGGACAGAAGATCGGGGATGTCATGGGGGTCGCGGACCAGAGGCTCGACGCGGCCCGGCAGTCGCGCAAGGTCGGCGTCAAACGCGGCCTGAAGCGCGATGGCCTGCTCTGGCGAAACGAACTGAAACCGCACCTGCCCGCCCGCGGGCGTCTGCGCCGCGCGGGGCAGGTCGCAGGGCAGGACGGTTGCGATGCGGGGATAGCCCCCGGTGGTCTGACATTCGGGCAGCAGGATGAAGGGCGCGCCGGTGCCGGTCATCTGGATATCGCCGGGGGTGATGACCTCGGACAGGATGTTGAGTTGACCCTTTGCGGCAAACCCCTCGCCGTCGCTGTCCAGCTGCATCCCCATCCGGTTGGCCCGCGCTCCGCGCCGGAAATCGGTGTCGGTGAAACGCGTTAGCGTTTCGTCATCAAACAATGACGTCTGAAAACTGGCCACCACCCGCAGCAGCCCGCCCGAGAACCGGCCATCGGACTGCAGTTTCACGCCGGTTCTTCCGATTCCGGCTGCAGGCAGGGTATCCCCTACCTGAACCGCGCGTCCGATTCTGGCGGTTAGATGTGCCGAACGGGAGCCCAGCACCATCTCGACCTCAATCCCGCCGCCCAGATGCAGATAGCCGTAGCCGCCCTGTAGCACCGATCCGATCTCCAGCCGCTGCCCGGCCTCCATCTGATGCGAGGCGTTCCACATCACGGGGCTGCCGTCGACGCTGGCCTGCATCGGCGCGCCCGTCAGCGCTATGGCTGTCGGGGCGGTCGCCTCGAAGGTGCCGCCCATCCCCGCCATCTCCAATACGGCGCAATCCGGGCTCTGCCCCAGCAACGCCGCCCCTTCGTGCAAGGCCAGAGCATCCGCCGCGCCCGAGCGCGACAACCCCTGAGCCAGATACCCGGTGCGCCCCATATCCTGAACGGTGCAGGCCGGACCGATGCGATGAACGATCAGCGTCATGGCGCGATCTCCTCGCAGGTCGCGCCGCCGGTCCCGTCGGTGCAGGTCGCCCGAATCTCTTCCAGCTTATCGCGCGAGACGGGGATGAACTGCATCTCATCCCCGGGGTTGAGCGCAAAGCTCTGCTCCATATCCGGTCGAAAACACCGAAACGCGGTCTGGCCCACATGCCGCCATCCGGTCGGCGTCGGCCCCGAAAACAGCACGAATTGCGAGATTGCCAGCACCAAAGCCCCCTCGGGCACCATCGGCGTCAGCTCTTTCAGGCGCGGAATGTTGAACTCAGGGCCCAAAGGGCCAAGATAGGGCTGCCCCGGCGCAAAGCCGATGGTTAGAACCCGCACCCGCGTCTGGCTCAGCCGTTCGATGGCCTGCGCGGGCGTCAGCCCGGCGGCGGTTGCGGCGTCCTCAAGCTGCGGCGCAAGATCGGTGCCGTAAACCGTCGGCACCCGCCAGAACCGTCGCCCGGCGGGCAGGGGCGCGTTGTACCAGTCGCGACTGTCCAGCAGTCCGCCCACCCGGGCCTCGACTTCGGCATGAGGCAACCTGAGCGGATCGAACCGCATATAAGCCGACGCCAGCGAGGCCGAGGTCTCTAGCACACCGTCCATCTGCGACGCTTCGACCGCGCCCCGAAAGGCCAGCGCCGCGCGGTTCGAGGGTTCGGTCATCGTATCGGCAAACGTGATCAGCAGGCCATCAAGACCGACGGGGCGCATCATGGGAAAGGGATCGGCTTGGGTCATCATCGTTCCGCGTCGGAGGCTTTGTGCGACCTGACCGTATCCGGCGGCGATGCGCAAGACTTTGAAGTGGTCTCACCCGCCGCAGAATCGCGGGTTTTTCCTCGCGTAGGATGAATCGCCTGACCCGATCCGAGTCGGCGCTGTTGTGGGTGGGGGGTGTCGCCTTACTATATCTGGTGTTCTCGCTGTATCGGGCCGGAGGTGCTGGCATGTTTCCGCAGGCGGGGTGCCCCGGAGGTGGGGTTCATTGTGGCGATTGGTTCGGGTTAGATATCTGATAAATATAGGTAAAATCGTGATCGGCAAAAAAATTGCACATTTTGTGTTTTTCTTCTTGCGGAGGCTGACGGTAAACCTTAGAACGCCCTTCACCGGCGCTGCTGAGGTGCTGGAGCTTACCGGAGACGGTGGCTGGACTGGCCGGAGAGACGGTTGAGACGCATCGGAGAGACGGT
>NZ_JBQFZS010000015.1:0-56456 GCF_056542385.1 Ruegeria sp. AD2(2025) | reverse complement strand
CTGCGGTCAGCGTGGTCTTGCCGTGGTCAACGTGGCCAATCGTACCGATGTTGACGTGCGGTTTTGTACGCTCAAACTTTTCCTTTGCCATGATGGCCTCCTTTTTCGGTAATGAAGGGAGCGTGATACCCACGCTCCCTCAAATCTTCGCTTATGCGTATTTCGCCTGAATCTCGTCCGAGATGTTCTGCGGAACCGGATCGTAGTGGTCGAACTGCATGGTGAACTGGGCACGGCCCGACGACATCGAACGCAGGGTGTTGATGTAGCCGAACATGTTCGCCAGCGGAACGAACGCGTCAATCGCGATGGCGTTGCCGCGCGGTTCCTGACCAGACACCTGGCCACGACGCGAGGTCAGGTCGCCGATGATACCGCCGGTGTATTCTTCCGGGGTGATCACTTCGACCTTCATGATCGGTTCCAGCAGTTTCGCGCCAGCTTTGCGCATACCTTCACGCATACACATACGGGCCGCGATTTCGAACGCCAGAACGCTCGAGTCAACGTCGTGGAACTTACCGTCCAGCAGGGCAACCTTGAAGTCGATCACGGGGAAGCCAGCCAGCGGGCCGCTATCCATGACCGAGTTGATGCCTTTTTCAACACCGGGGATGTATTCCTTCGGAACAGCACCACCAACGATGCGGCTTTCGAACGAATAGCCTTCGCCGGCTTCGGTCGGCTGGATCTCAAGCTTGACTTCCGCGAACTGACCCGAACCACCCGACTGTTTCTTGTGGGTGTAGGTGTGTTCGACCGGCATCGAGATGGTTTCGCGATAGGCCACCTGCGGCGCACCGATGTTCGCCTCGACCTTGAACTCACGCTTGAGACGGTCAACCAGGATATCCAGGTGAAGTTCGCCCATGCCTTTCATGATGGTCTGACCGGATTCCAGGTCAGTTTCCACACGGAAGGAGGGGTCTTCGGCGGCCAGACGGGCCAGACCCTGAGACATTTTTTCCTGGTCGCCCTTGGTTTTGGGCTCAACCGCGATTTCGATCACCGGATCGGGGAAGGTCATGGTTTCCAGAACCACCGGATCCTTCGCATCACACAGGGTGTCACCGGTGGTGGTGTCTTTCAGACCCGCCAGCGCGATGATGTCGCCTGCAAACGCTTCTTCGATCTCTTCCCGGTTGTTCGAGTGCATCATCATCATACGACCGATGCGCTCTTTCTTACCTTTGGTCGAGTTCAGGATCGAGTCACCCTTGTTCATGGTGCCCGAGTAGATCCGGGTGAAGGTCAGCGAGCCAACGAAGGGGTCGTTCATGATTTTGAACGCCAGACCCGAGAACGCCATTGCGTCATCGGCACGACGTGCGATGTCACGAACTTCTTCTTCGTCGCCGGGTTTGAAGCCCATGTAATCAACAACGTCCAGCGGGCTGGGCAGATAGTCGATCACAGCGTTGAGCAGCGGCTGAACGCCTTTGTTCTTGAACGCAGACCCACCCAGAACCGGAACAAACGCGATGTCCAGAGTACCTTTGCGCAGCAGGGCGCGCAGGGTCGGAACGTCGGGCTCATTGCCTTCCAGATATTCCATCATCGCGTCGTCGTCCATTTCGACGGCCGCTTCGATCATCTTGCCGCGCCATTCGTCAGCCATGTCTTTCAGGCTGTCGCGGATCGGAGCTTTGATCCAGCTTGCGCCCAGATCTTCGCCCTGCCACAGCCATTCTTCCATGGTCACAAGGTCGATCAGGCCTTCCAGCTCGGATTCAGCGCCGATCGGAATACCAACCGGAACAGCGCGTGCGCCGGTGCGGTCTTCGATCATGCGAACGCAGTTAAAGAAGTCTGCGCCGATCTTGTCCATTTTGTTGACGAAAACCATACGCGGAACCTTGTAGCGGTCAGCCTGACGCCACACGGTTTCGGTTTGGGGTTCAACACCGGCGTTTGCGTCAAGAACGCAGACGGCACCGTCGAGAACCGCCAGCGAACGCTCAACTTCGATGGTGAAGTCAACGTGGCCGGGGGTGTCGATGATGTTCAGGCGGTGCTTGGGGGTATCGGCAGTCTGACCGTCTTCGGTGCGCTCCCAGAAGGTGGTGGTCGCAGCCGAAGTGATGGTGATGCCGCGTTCCTGCTCCTGCTCCATCCAATCCATGGTGGCTGCACCATCGTGCACCTCACCGATGTTGTGGGATTTACCAGTGTAATACAGGATACGCTCCGAGCAGGTGGTCTTACCTGCGTCGATGTGCGCCATGATACCGAAGTTACGGTATAGTTCGAGCGGATATTCGCGTGCCATTTTTGATAAGCCTCTGAATTACCAACGGTAGTGGCTGAAGGCTTTGTTCGCCTCGGCCATCTTGTGGGTGTCTTCGCGCTTCTTCACGGCGGTACCGCGGGACTGTACAGCGTCCAGCAGTTCACCGGCGAGGCGTTCTTCCATGGTGTTTTCGTTGCGGCCGCGCGCAGCAGTGATCAGCCAGCGGATGGCTAGTGCTTCGCGGCGCTCGGGGCGCACTTCGACCGGAACCTGATAGGTTGCACCACCAACCCGGCGCGAGCGAACCTCGACCGACGGTTTGATGTTGTCGAGCGCTTCGTGGAACACTTCGACCGGTGCGCGCTTGATCTTGTTCTCAACGCGGTCAAACGCGTTGTAAACGATGCGCTCTGCGACCGACTTCTTGCCGTCGATCATCAGGTTGTTCATGAATTTGGTCAGAACCTTGTCGCCAAATTTGGCGTCAGGCAGGACTTCGCGTTTTTCGGCGGCGTGACGACGTGACATATCAGCCTCTCCTTCTTACTTGGGACGCTTCGCGCCGTATTTCGAACGGCGTTGCTTACGATCTTTGACGCCCTGAGTATCCAGAACACCGCGCAGGATGTGGTAACGCACACCGGGAAGGTCTTTCACACGGCCGCCACGGATCAGAACAACCGAGTGCTCCTGCAGGTTGTGGCTTTCACCGGGGATGTACGAGATGACCTCGAACCCGTTGGTCAGGCGCACCTTGGCAACCTTACGCATAGCCGAGTTCGGTTTCTTCGGTGTGGTGGTGTACACACGGGTGCAGACGCCGCGTTTCTGCGGGCACTGCTCCAGGTGCATGGACTTCGAGCGTTTTACTTTGGGCTGCCGCGGTTTGCGGATCAGCTGTTGAATAGTTGGCATTCCGGTTTCTTCCCCGTTTTGCAACACACATGACATGCACGCGGTTGCGTGCGGTTAAATTCGCTGCACTCATGCGTCCACAAGCGCAAAACCCGCGAGCGTTCCCATTCCGAGGCGAACGTCGCGGTTTGTTATCAGAGGGCGCGAACGATAAAAGTGTCCGGGCCTTGACCAGTTCATTACTGAAATCGGTTATGGGGCGGCCCCCGGTACCGAGATGTCGCGCGTATTAAGCGGAGTCGGCCCAAGTGTCAACAGCACATGGCACCGTGTGCCCGTTGGGCCGGGTCGCGCCGATTTACCATCCGACCCCGCCGCGCTCCAGCCCTTATGCCGGTTGCGGGTCGGAAGGTGCAAAGGCATAGTTTGGCCAAGCCAATTCTGACGGGTGCCCTATGCAAATCCTCGGCCTGTGCCGCTTTTCCTACCCTGCCCTCGGAGGGTTTCAAACCGAACATGAAACCGTCGAAGAGCGCCGCCGTTATCTCTATAGCCCCGCCCGTCTGGAGGAACGGTTCCGCCTGTTCGAAGCTTCGACCCTGCCCTGTTTTCGTGAACACACCGATGAGGATTTCGATTTCCTGATCGTGATCGGGGACTGCCTGCCCAAACCGGCCTTTGACCGGCTGCACGATCTGACTGCCGGAATGAAGCAGGTTCGGATCATCCAGAAATCCGCCGACACCCAGATGAGGCCGCGTCAGGTCATGAGATCGGTGCTGAATGCGGCTCGCACCGATCCCGATCAGCCTTGCATCCAGTTCCGGCATGACGATGACGATGCGGTGTCGGTCGATCTGGTCGAACGCCTGCGCATCGCAGCGCAGGACAGTGCGGGGCTTTTGGCGAATAATCAGATGGTCGGGATCGACTACAGCCTCGGGTTCTTTGCCCGGTTCGGCCCCAACGGCGTCCGCGCGTCAGAGGTCTACAAACCCATGCTGGGGGTTGCGCAGGGCATGTATATCGCAGGCGGGTGTACCCAGTCGGTCATGAATTTCACGCATCACCGCATCGCACGGTTCATGCCTGTCATCAGCTACTCGGATGCGCCGATGTGGGTGCGCACGCTGAACGGGTTCAACGATTCCAAACACGCGCGGAACAACAAGGATGAATTTGAAGCTCTGACACCCGAGCTAGAGGGCGAATTCATCGCGCGCTTTGCCATCGATCAGGACGTGGTGCGGCGGGTTCACTCGGCCTGAGTGGACCTTTCCCGGAACAGGGTGAACAGCCCTGCCCCGACAACCAAAGCCGCCCCCAGCATCGTCACCGCATCCGGCCAGTCGCCAAAGACCAACCAGCCCAGTACCAAGGCCCAGATCAGGCTGGAATAGCGGAACGGCGCGACAAAACCGACCTCACCCACACGCATCACCATGACGCTGAACAGATAACCGCTGAGGACAAAGACCGCTGCGGATACCGTCAGCACCCCGGCAGTCAGCGGGACCGGCACCCAGCCCTCAAAGACCGAAACCACCGCAGCGGTCACCGTGATCGTCAGCGATGTGGCCAGTGTGACCACCATCGAGGGCACCTCGGCCGACATCCGCCGCGTGATCAGGTCCCGCAGGGTGACCGAGGCAACCGCAACCAACGCGTAGACGGCGTAGAGGCTGAACCCATCCGGGCCGGGGCGCACGATCAGCAGCATTCCGGCAAAGCCAAGTGCAATCGCGGTGATCCGCCGCCAGCCGATACGCTCGCCAAACACCAAGGCCGCCCCAAGCGTCACCGTCAGCGGCAGCGCCTGCAGCACCGCCGTCACATTGGCCAGCGGCATATGCTTGAGAGCAGTCAGGAAGAAGAAAGTGGCGGACAGCTCACTAAGGCAGCGCAGGGCGATCAGCCCCTTGTCATGGCGCGGAAAGTTCAAATGCAGCGCACCCAGATGCCGAGCCAGCAGAAAGACCAAAGCGGTCGCCACCGCGCCGCGGATCGCAACCAGTTGAAACAGCGGCAAATCCTGCAGCGTAACTTTGACCAGCGTGTCATTGACGGTAAAACCCGCCATGCTGCCCATCATCAGCAGCGCGCCTTTCATATTCGGGGTCATTCGGCCTTGATCCAATCGCACGTGAACGGGGCCATTGGCGGGCCAGCTCCGCCCGATGTCAACGTCTCAATGAAGACCCTGCTGACAGAGCCCTGCGCTCTGCTATGGTGAAATCCAGCCAAATCAAAGAGGTATACCGTGATCGAAGGCCTAAGTCACATGACGTTCATCGTAAAAGACCTCGACAAGATGGAGGAGATGCTGACAACCGTTCTGGATGCCAGAAAGATCTATGACAGCGGCGACCGAACATTTTCCCTGTCCAAAGAACGCTTCTTCGACATCGGCGGCATTTGGGTTGCCACGATGGAGGGCGACCCGCTGGCCGAAAAAACTTACAATCATGTCGCCTTCAAGATGGGTGAAGATGAATATGACGACCGGTTGCAGCGCATCCAGTCCCTCGGCCTCGAAGTGCGAGAAGGCCGGTCGCGGGTTTCGGGCGAAGGGCACTCGATCTATTTCTATGATCACGACAATCACATGTTCGAGTTGCACAGCGGCACACTGGAAGAGCGGTTGAGACGTTACGCCCAAAGCTGACTTGGGGGCCTGAAACTTGAAAAGTTTCAGGGGCGGTTTCTTTTCAAGAAACCGGGCACCCGCGAAAGAAAAAGGCCCCGCAAAACTGCAGGGCCTTAATCGGTTTAAGTCGTGACGCTTATTCGCGGCTTTCCGGGGTTTCCACCAGAACGTCAAGCTCATCCCCGACCATATCGTCGTCGAAAGTCGGAGCGGCCAGAGCAGCGGCCGCTTCGGCCTCTTCCCGACGCGCTTCGATAACCACGTTGTCACGCGACTGCGCAATGTGGCGGACGGCCTGAGTGGCCCCACCGGTCCCGGCGGGGATCAGGCGGCCGACGATGACGTTCTCTTTCAGGCCAACCAGCTTGTCCTTCTTGCCCTGAACCGATGCCTCGGTCAGCACGCGGGTGGTTTCCTGGAACGACGCCGCCGAGATGAACGAACGCGTCTGCAGCGAGGCTTTGGTGATCCCCAGAAGGATCGGTTCACCCTGAGCCGGACGGCCGCCGCGCGAGATGGTTTTCTCGTTGGCCGCGTCGAACTCCTGCTTGTCGACATGTTCGCCTTTCAGCAGGGTGGTATCGCCTGAATCCAGGATCTCCCACTTCTGCAGCATCTGGCGCACGATGACCTCGATGTGCTTGTCGTTGATCTTCACGCCCTGCAGACGATACACGTCCTGCACCTCGTCGATCATGTAATCTGCCAGCGCTTCGACACCCATGATGGACAGGATGTCATGCGGAGCCGGGTTACCGTCCATCAGGTATTCACCCTTCTGGATGAAGTCCCCTTCGGCGACCGGGATGTGCTTGCCCTTGGGCACCATGTATTCGATGGTCTCCATGGACTCGTCCGCCGGTTCGATGCTGATGCGGCGCTTGTTCTTGTAGTCGCGACCAAAGCGCACGTAACCATCGGCTTCTGCGATGATCGCGTGATCTTTCGGACGACGCGCTTCGAACAGTTCGGCCACACGCGGCAGACCACCGGTGATGTCCTTGGTCTTGGCGCCTTCGCGCGGGATACGCGCGACAACGTCACCGGCTTCGATTTTCTGGCCATCTTCAACCGACAGGATCGCATCCACCGACATCGGATAGTGAACCGGGTTGCCCGCATCGTTGCGGACCGGTTCGCCATCTTCGCCGACCAGAATGATCTCGGGCTTGAGGTCGCTGCCTTTGGGGGCCGCGCGCCAGTCGATCACGATCTTCTGGGTCATACCGGTTGCTTCGTCGGTCTCGTCGCGGACAGCAAGGCCTGAAACCAGGTCAACATATTTCGCAGTACCGGCTTTCTCGGCGATGATCGGCAGGGTGTAGGGATCCCACTCGAACAGCTTGTCGCCACGGGCCACTTTGGTGCCGTCTTTGACGAACAGCTTAGAGCCGTAGCCCAGCTTGAAGCTGGCACGCTCTTCGCCGTGTTCGTCGTTGATCACCAGCTTCATGTTCCGGCCCATGACCAAGCTTTCGCCTGCGGCATTGACCAGGATCTGCGGGTTCTCGAACGCGACAACGCCTTCCTGGTTGGCTTCCTGGAACGACTGCTGACCACCTTGCGCAACACCGCCGATGTGGAAGGTCCGCATGGTCAGCTGTGTACCGGGCTCACCGATAGACTGGGCGGCGATGATGCCGACAGCCTCACCTGTGTTCACCATGGTACCGCGCGCAAGGTCACGACCGTAGCAGGTTGCACAGACGCCTTCCTCGGACTCACAGGTCAGAGGCGAGCGGATGCGCATCGACGCAACACCGGCTTCGTCGATGGTGTCCGCCATGCGTTCGTCGATCAGCTGACCTGCTGCGACCAGAACCTCATCCGTGCCGGGACGCAGAACGTCGTCGGCAGAGACACGGCCCAGCACGCGTTCGGCCAGCGAGGCGACAACCTCACCGTCATTCACGGCGGCTTCGGCAGTGATGGCGCGTTCGGTTCCGCAGTCGATCTCACGAACGATGCAGTCCTGTGCGACGTCTACCAGACGGCGGGTCAGATAACCCGAGTTCGCCGTCTTCAGAGCGGTATCCGACAGACCCTTACGGGCACCGTGGGTCGAGTTGAAGTACTCGAGAACGGTCAGACCTTCTTTAAAGTTCGAGATGATCGGCGTCTCGATGATGTCACCGTTCGGCTTCGCCATCAGGCCGCGCATACCGCCCAGCTGTTTCATCTGAGTGACCGAGCCACGCGCACCCGAGTGGGCCATCATGTAGACCGAGTTCGGTTCTTGTTCAGAGCCGTCCTCTGCCCGATCCGACGACGAGATCGTCGACATCATGGCTTCGGTGACGCGGTCGTTACATTTCGACCAGGCATCAACAACTTTGTTGTACTTTTCGCCCTGAGTGATCAGGCCGTCCATGTACTGTTGTTCAAAGTCTTTTACCTGACCGCGGGTGTCATCAACAATGCCCCACTTGTCGTCCGGAATGACCATGTCGTCCTTACCGAACGAAATGCCCGCCTTGAACGCTTCTTTGAAGCCCATCGACATGATCTGGTCACAGAAAATAACCGACTCTTTCTGACCGCAGTAACGGTAGACGGTGTCGATCACCTGCTGCACTTCTTTCTTCCGCAGCAGGCGGTTGACCAGCTCGAACGGCGCTTTGTTGTTCATCGGCAGCAAGGCACCCAGACGCAGACGGCCCGGAGTGGTTTCATAACGCTTCTGAACTTCGTTGCCTTCGTCGTCGATCTGCGTGATCCGCGCGGTGATTTTCGAGTGCAGGTGCACTTCGCCGGAATCCAGCGCATGCTGAACTTCGTCGATCGAACCGAACACTTTGCCTTCACCCGGCATGCCTTCGCGTTCCAGAGTCACATAGTAGAGACCCAGGATCATATCCTGCGACGGAACAATGATCGGCGCGCCGTTTGCAGGCGACAGGACGTTGTTCGTCGACATCATCAGAACACGGGCTTCCAGCTGCGCCTCAAGGCTCAGCGGCACGTGAACGGCCATCTGGTCACCGTCGAAGTCGGCGTTAAAGGCCGAGCAGACCAGCGGGTGCAGCTGGATGGCTTTACCTTCGATCAGGACCGGCTCGAACGCCTGAATGCCAAGACGGTGCAGCGTCGGCGCACGGTTCAGCATGACAGGGTGTTCGCGGATCACCTCGTCAAGGATATCCCACACTTCGGGACGCTCTTTCTCGACCAGTTTCTTCGCCTGTTTCACGGTCGAAGACAGCCCCTTGGCTTCAAGGCGCGAGTAGATGAACGGCTTGAACAGCTCCAGCGCCATCTTCTTGGGCAGGCCACACTGGTGCAGCTTGAGTTCCGGACCGGTCACGATGACCGAACGGCCCGAGAAGTCGACCCGCTTGCCCAAAAGGTTCTGACGGAAGCGGCCCTGCTTACCTTTCAGCATGTCCGACAGCGATTTCAGCGGACGCTTGTTGGCGCCGGTGATCACGCGGCCACGACGGCCGTTGTCGAACAGAGCATCCACGGATTCCTGCAACATCCGCTTTTCGTTGCGGACGATGATGTCAGGCGCGCGCAGCTCGATCAGACGCTTCAGACGGTTGTTCCGGTTGATGACGCGGCGATACAGATCGTTCAGATCCGAGGTCGCGAAACGGCCACCATCCAGCGGAACCAGCGGACGCAGTTCCGGCGGAATGACCGGGATCACGGTCATGACCATCCACTCAGGCCGGTTGCCCGACTCGAGGAAGGATTCAACAACCTTCAGACGCTTGATGATCTTCTTGGGCTTCAGCTCGCCGGTTGCTTCGGCCAGATCAGCACGCAGCTGCTCGGCTTCGGCTTCGAGATCGATCTGGGCCAGCATCTCACGGATGGCTTCGGCACCGATATTCGCGGTGAACGCGTCCATGCCGTAAGCATCCTGCGCGTCCATGTACTCTTCTTCGGTCAGCATCTGGCCGTAGGTCAGGTCGGTCAGACCGGGCTCGATGACGACGTAGTTTTCAAAGTACAGAACGCGTTCCAGATCGCGCAGCGTCATGTCCAGCATCAGACCGATGCGGGACGGCAGCGATTTCAGGAACCAGATGTGTGCAACAGGCGCGGCCAGTTCGATGTGGCCCATACGCTCGCGGCGGACTTTCTGCAGGGTGACTTCCACGCCGCATTTCTCGCAGACAACGCCGCGATACTTCATCCGCTTATACTTGCCGCACAGACACTCGTAGTCTTTGATCGGGCCAAAGATACGCGCGCAGAACAGACCGTCACGTTCAGGCTTGAACGTCCGGTAGTTGATGGTTTCGGGTTTCTTGATCTCGCCATAGGACCAAGACAGGATCCGCTCGGGCGACGCCAGCGAGACCTTGATCTCGTCGAATACCTTCGGGGGCGTCAGCGGGTTGAACGGGTTGTTGGTGATTTCCTGGTTCATCAGGTATCCTTTCCATTTTCCGGACAGCGGAAAGTGTAAATGTCAGTGTTGTCGACTGTGCCTCTTGGCCCATCTCCATGCGAGTTCAACACATGAGTTAGGTCGACATCCTTGCGCTCTAGTTTCGTCTGGGAACCGCAGGACTCCGAAACAACATCCATTATGTCTTCTGGGACATGTGAATTTGCTCTTGGCGTGTGCACACTCAAAAAATGAGTAGCGCTTTCGTTGCTGAACGCGCTGTGCCGGAGGCCGCTATCCTCGTCCAGTTTCCCAACGCTCACGCTACCCGCGCTTGCACAGGCGGCAAGGCAGAATGGCGCAAGCATTGTGAAACCTTTTGATGTCACTCCTCAACCTCCGCATCCAGGAGTTCCATATTCAGGCCGAGGCCACGGACTTCTTTCACCAGAACGTTGAACGATTCCGGTACGCCCGCTTCAAAGTTATCCTCGCCCTTGACGATCGACTCATAGACCTTGGTCCGGCCGGCGACGTCATCCGATTTCACCGTCAGCATCTCCTGCAGGGTGTAGGCGGCGCCGTAAGCTTCCAGAGCCCAGACTTCCATCTCACCAAAGCGCTGACCACCGAACTGCGCCTTACCACCCAGCGGCTGCTGGGTAACCAGGCTGTACGGCCCGGTCGAACGCGCGTGGATCTTGTCATCCACCAGGTGGTGCAGTTTCAGCAGGTACTTGATGCCCACGGTTACCGGACGCGCGAATTGCTCACCGGTGCGACCGTCGAACAGAACCGACTGACCGCTTTCCGAGAAGCCCGCGCGCACCAGCGCGTCGTTGACGTCAGCCTCTTTGGCGCCGTCGAAGACCGGGGTTGCGATCGGAACACCGCGGGTCACGTTGCCCGCAACCTCGATCAAGCCATCCTCGTCCAGACCGGTGATGCCTTCTTCGTAGACATTCTCGCCATAGGCCAGCTTCATCGCTTCGCGCACCGGGGTCAGGTCGCCGGAGCGGCGGTATTCACCCAGAGCGTCGTCGATGTTCAGACCCAGACCGCGCGCGGCCCAACCCATGTGGGTTTCAAGGATCTGACCGACGTTCATACGCGACGGCACACCCAGCGGGTTCAGACAGAAGTCAACCGGAGTACCATCAGCCAGGAACGGCATGTCTTCCATCGGAACAACCTTGGAGATCACACCTTTGTTCCCGTGACGACCGGCCATCTTGTCGCCCGGCTGCAACTTGCGCTTCACGGCGATGAAGACTTTAACCATCTTCATCACACCCGGCGGCAGGTCGTCGCCACGGCGGACTTTTTCGACCTTGTCTTCGAAACGAGCGTCCAGAGCGCGTTTCTGCACTTCGTACTGCTCGTTCAGAGCCTCAACGATCTGTGCGTCCTGCTCGCCTTCCAGCGCCAGCTGCCACCACTGACCACGGGTCAGGGTTTCCAGCAGGTCCTCGGTAATCACCGAGCCCGGCTTGACGCCTTTCGGGCCTTTGACAGCGGTTTTACCCAGGATCAGGCCCTGCAGACGCGCATAGATGTTGCGGTCAAGGATCGCCAGCTCGTCGTCCCGGTCACGGGCCAGACGTTCGACTTCCTCACGCTCGATCTGCAGCGCACGTTCGTCTTTCTCGACGCCGTGACGGTTGAAGACGCGGACCTCAACGACAGTCCCGTAATCGCCCGGCTTCACGCGCAGCGAGGTATCGCGCACGTCAGATGCTTTCTCACCAAAGATGGCGCGCAGCAGCTTTTCTTCCGGGGTCATCGGGCTTTCGCCCTTCGGAGTGATCTTGCCGACCAGAATATCGCCCGGCTCAACGTCCGCGCCGATGTAAACGATGCCCGCCTCGTCGAGGTTGCGCAGCGCTTCTTCACCGACATTCGGGATGTCGCGGGTGATCTCTTCCGGACCCAGCTTGGTATCACGGGCGGCGACTTCGAATTCCTCGATATGGACCGAAGTAAAGACGTCATCACGTGCGATACGTTCCGAGATCAGGATCGAGTCTTCGTAGTTGTAACCGTTCCAAGGCATGAACGCGACGACCACGTTCTTACCCAGAGCCAGTTCACCCATATCGGTCGACGGACCATCGGCAATGACCTCGCCTTTCTGGACGGTGTCACCCACCTTGATCAGCGGACGCTGGTTGATGCAGGTGTTCTGGTTCGACCGCTGGAACTTGCGCAGACGGTAGATGTCAACGCCAGCGTCGCCCAGTTCCAGATCCTCAGTCGCGCGGATAACGATACGCTGAGCATCGACCTGGTCGATGATACCGGCGCGTTTCGCCTGAATCGCAGCACCCGAGTCAATCGCAACCTTTTCCTCGATCCCGGTACCAACCAGCGGCGCCTCGGCCCGCAACAGCGGAACCGCCTGACGTTGCATGTTCGAGCCCATCAGAGCGCGGTTAGCGTCGTCATTTTCAAGGAACGGGATCAGCGATGCAGCGACCGAAACCAGCTGTTTCGGCGACACGTCGATCAGGTCCACATTCTCGCGCGGGGCAAGCGTATAGTCGCCAGCCTGACGGGTCGAGACCAGATCGTTGATGAACTTGCCATCCGCATCCAACGTCGCGTTCGCCTGCGCCACGGTGTGACGCATTTCCTCGGTCGCGGACATATAGTGAACCTCATCGGTCACCTCGGCGTCCTTGACGACGCGGTAAGGTGTTTCGATGAAGCCATATTTGTTCACGCGAGCGAAGGTGGCCAGCGAGTTAATCAGACCGATGTTCGGACCTTCGGGCGTTTCAATCGGGCACATCCGGCCATAGTGGGTCGGGTGTACGTCGCGTACCTCAAAGCCTGCACGTTCGCGTGTCAGACCACCGGGGCCAAGCGCCGAGAGGCGGCGTTTGTGGGTAACTTCCGACAACGGGTTGGTCTGGTCCATGAACTGCGACAGCTGCGACGAGCCGAAGAATTCGCGGACCGCAGCCGCAGCCGGTTTCGCGTTGATCAGGTCTTGCGGCATGACGGTGTCAATCTCGACCGACGACATACGCTCTTTGATCGCGCGCTCCATGCGCAGCAGACCGACGCGGTACTGGTTTTCCATCAGTTCGCCGACCGAACGCACACGACGGTTGCCGAGGTGGTCGATATCGTCCACGTCGCCTTTGCCGTCGCGCAGTTCCACCAGCGCCTTGATGCAGGCCACGATATCTTCGCGACGCAGGGTGCGCAGGGTGTCGGGCGCGTCCAGTGCCAGACGCATGTTCATCTTCACGCGGCCAACGGCGGACAGGTCATAGCGCTCGCTGTCGAAGAACAGCGTGTCGAACAGGGCCGAGGCCGCTTCGACGGTGGGCGGCTCACCCGGGCGCATGACGCGGTAGATGTCCATCAGCGCGCTTTCACGGTTCAGGTTCTTGTCCTGAGCCATGGTGTTGCGCATGTAGGGGCCAACATTGACGTTGTCGATGTCCAGAACCGGGATGTCGGTGATGCCCGCATCCATCAGATCCTTGACGGTGCCACCGATCAGGTCGCCGTCTTTGTCATACTCAAGGGTCAGCTCATCACCGGCTTCGACATAGATCGCGCCGTTTTCTTCGTTGATGATGTCCTTGGCGACATACTTGCCGACGATGTTGTCGAAGGGCACCAGCAGGTCGGTGACGCTGCCTTCGTCGATCAGCTTTTTGACCGCGCGCGGGGTGACTTTCTTACCCGCTTCGGCAATCACTTCGCCCGACTTTGCGTCGATCAGATCGTATGTCGGACGGGTGCCGCGCACACGCTCGGGGAAGAACGGCGTGACCCAGCCTTTCTTCTTGTCCAGCTTGTAGGACACGGTGTTGTAATATGCGTCCATGATCGCTTCCTGATCCAGACCCAGCGCATAAAGCAGGGTTGTCACAGGCAGTTTGCGGCGACGGTCGATACGGGCGAACACGATGTCCTTGGCGTCGAACTCAAAGTCCAGCCAACTGCCGCGATACGGGATGATGCGGCAGGCAAACAGCAGCTTGCCCGAGGAATGGGTCTTGCCCTTGTCGTGGTCAAAGAACACACCGGGCGAGCGGTGCATCTGGGAGACGATCACACGCTCGGTGCCGTTCACGATGAACGTGCCGTTCGGTGTCATCAGGGGCATGTCGCCCATGAAAACGTCCTGTTCTTTGATGTCCTTGACCGATTTCGCGCCGGTGTCCTCATCGACATCAAACACGATCAGACGCAGAGTGACCTTGAGCGGCGCGCTGTAGGTCATGTCGCGCTGCATACACTCTTCGACGTCGTATTTGGGTTTTTCCAGATCGTATTTCACGAACTCCAGAACGGAGGTTTCGTTGAAATCCTTGATCGGGAAAACCGACTGGAACACGCCTTTGATGCCTTCGCCGTCTGTGGGCTGTTCTGCATCGCCGGAGCGCAGGAAAAGGTCATAAGAAGATTTTTGCACCTCAATGAGGTTCGGCATTTCCAAAACTTCGCGGATTTTGCCGTAATATTTACGAAGACGTTTCTGGCCAAGGAACGTTTGAGCCATGTCAGATGTCACCTTTCGATGTTCTCAGCGGGCAAAGACACCGTCGGGCCCCGGCATCTTGCACAATCGAGACGACACGTCCGGATCAATTCGTGGCCACCGTCCCGAAGGCGGCCTCCCGATCCGAAAACCGTGTCTTAGAAAACGCCCCCTCGATTGAGGCCCTTTCTAAGACAGGTTCGGCTGGACCCGGATTTCTCCGGACCCAGCCTGAACTTTTGGGCTCGCACCGGAGTTCTTGAAGAACTCCGGCCCGCTTTCTTTTCAAGAAAGCGGGTCCCTGAGCATAAGCGCTTAGGCCAGTTCGACCTCGGCGCCAGCTGCTTCCAGCTTGCCTTTGACTTCTTCGGCTTCGTCTTTCGACACGCCTTCTTTGATCTTGCCGCCAGCTTCGACCAGTTCCTTGGCTTCTTTCAGGCCCAGACCGGTGATGCCGCGAACTTCTTTGATCACGTTGATTTTCGAAGCGCCGGCGTTCTTCAGAACGACGTCGAATTCGGTTTTCTCTTCCTCAGCTGCGCCACCGGCGTCGCCACCGGCTGCAACCATTACGGCGCCGCCAGCTGCGGGCTCGATGCCGTATTCGTCTTTGAGGATGGTTTTCAGTTCTTGTGCTTCCAGCAGGGTCAGACCCACGATGCTTTCTGCGAGTGCTTTCAGATCAGCCATTTTATCAGCTCTTTCCGTTTACAGTGTGTGTTCCAACGTCAGGGGCAATCCCCTACGCAGATCATTCAGTGCCAACCGCTTACGCAGCTTCCGCCTTCTCTTCGATGGTGGAAAGGATGCTTGCGATATTGCTTGCAGGTGCGCCAATCGCGCCGGCGATGTTCGAAGCAGGTGCGCCAATGCAGCCAACGATCGAAGCAATAAGCTCTTCACGGGACGGCATTTTCGAAACTGTTTCGACGCCTTTGCGGTCCAGAGCGTTCTCGCCCATTGCACCGCCAAGGATTTCGAACTTTTTGTTCTCCTTGGCGAAGTCCTCGGCCACCTTGGCTGCTGCCACGGGGTCCTCGGAATAGGTCAGAACGGTCATCCCTGTCAGCAGGTCGGCCATGCTTTCACACGGCTTACCCTCAAGGGCGATTTTGGCGAGCCTGTTCTTGGCAACACGCACGGCACCACCCGCGTCACGAGCACGTGCGCGAAGGTCCTGCATCTCGGCAACTGTCAGACCGGCGTAGTGAGCAACCACTACGACGCCAGAGCTTTCGAAGATTTGGCCGAGTTCCTCGACCACTTTCTCTTTCTGGGCTCTATCCACAGTTCTCTCCAAGTTAGGGGCGAAATCTCACCCCGGCTCATATTTGCCGAGGGGTTAACCCCGGCGTTCAGGTCCGTTGTTACGGGATTGGCCAAAATGCGCCCGAGGATCGTGACCCTCAGAATTCTTTGGTCTTACCCGTCTCAGGCAGGGAATTAAGGGGCCATATGGCACCACCCACCGTCTTGGACGAAACAAAATAAAGCGCACGACGAATCGCACGCTTTATTCCGCAGCCCTACTTAGGGCAGATGGCCGGGGTTTCCAAGGGGTAAATTGGCCGTCCCCTCCTCCACCCGCCGCGTTCCCTGCCGCTCTGCATTGACATGCCCGGCCCGCTGGTGTCCGGTCTTGGTCAGGCGAAATTACGGGCAACGTGAAACCTCTCCGACATGCTGACGCTCACCGATGACGAGACCCGAATGGCCTCAGGATATGTCGAGGAATTTGCCGCCCAGAGCCCTGATCATCGCGTAGACGGTTTCGAATGTATCTGGCGGTCACATGACTTCCCGGATGCCCGACTTGTTCTTCGTCTCAGGACCCCGCAGCAGGATTTCGCCCTCAAGATCGACACCCAGTCGCCCGGGACCGGGCGGCTGCAACAGGAATTTCGCGTTCTGTCGGATCTGACGACGCATTTTGCGAGTACTTCCGACGGCCAGGTGGTGCGCCCGGTTTACTTCTCTCCCGGCAAGGCATTTTTCGTGACTGAATTCATCGACCGCCCCACCGCGGTCGACGTGATTTACAACAGCCCGGACGACCGGCAGGTCGCGCAGGTCTTCCGGCGCGCCGGCGCGTGGCTGCACCACCTGCACGCTTATCGGCCTGTCGAACAGCAGCCGTTCTGGCCGCAATGGATGATGGAACGTATCCGCAACTCGGCCCCGTCGATCTATCCCCGGATCCGGCGCGACTATCAGCGGATGATGAACATCATGCGGGCGGATGCGGCACATCTGAGGGGGCAGGCGGACAGCCAAGTATTTTCCCACGGCGACTTTCATGGCCTGAACCTGATCCTCGGACAAGGCGCCGCGATCGGGCTGGACTTCACCGAAGCGCGCGAAAAACTGGCCGTCTACGATATCGTCGACTTCCTCAAGGCGGATGTCTTCAGACCCGGTTCCGCGGAAGAGATGGACCGAAGCGGCATCCTCCGGCGCAACAAGGAGATGTTTTTCCGCCGTTATCGCCATCCCGTGGACATCGACATACTCGATTTTTGCATCCGCGGGCGGCTCTTGCGAGATTGGCTTCTGCTATGCCAGCAGGGTCACAGCTACAGCGATTTCGAACGGCGCAAGGCCGAACGGCTGAGAATTCGGCTGAAACAGGCGCTGATCGAACCGCTGGTCTGAAACGGACCGGTCGGTGTCAGAACAGATGCCCAAGAATCTCGCGCGCCGCGCATGGACCGCTGTTACCGTCAATCTGCGCCAGCACCGCACGAAAGTCACGACCCCAAAGATGCAGGCCGAACGAGTTGGGTGTCACAAAATCGGATAGCCGCGTTCCGTCCCGCAACAGTTCTGGGATCTGCCGGCTGCCGACTGGATAGAAGGCTTCGGCCTCATGCGCGAACCGGGCCTCGCCTGTCGCCTCCAGTGCCGAGGTCAAAGCCCTTGGACCTGTCCTGCCCCACTGAAGGCTTCCGAACGGTTTCTCACGTCCTTCAGCGACCGCTTCATTAAGTGCTGAGAACGCGCTCAAGCCGCCCCAGGCCTGCGTTATCTGGGTACCTTCGTCAAATATCTCGCTTAGCATCCCTAAGACCACACTGTCTTTGGGCAGGCCAAATACAGCGTTGTTATAAAGGGAGTGGCGCATTCTGTTGGTCGGATCATCCGGGCCGGTTCTGCCAACACAAAACCCGTCACGTGCAGCGACGGAGCTTAACAATTCCCGGGCGGGGCGGACCATGTACATATCGGTATCCAGCCAGATCATCCCGGTCTTTCGGACCATGTGATAGCGGAAAACATCAGCATGAATCGCGGTGCTGCGATACCTGAAATGACGCACGACACGGTTCGGTTCATATAATTCCCGGGCATCGGCCGTTTCAATCCCCTCGGGGACATTACGAACTGGCGCATAGGAGAAAACAACCGGATCATAGCCGTGCTCCCGCATCGACAACAGACAGGCCTGTTCCAGCGGCCCCATCTCGTCGCCCAGCCAAAGCGTGCCAAATCCCCTGTTTTCCAACTGATCTGATGCGATCCGAGGGGGCGCGATCTCTGCCGGAACGGTGCGGGGCTTCAGATGCAGCCAGCGCGTCGGATACTCCCGCCCCTCAGAGGCAAGCAGCCAGGTCAGATCATCCGGTAATCGCAGTTCCTCGCGCAGCTGCAACACATCACGTGTTGTATCTGTGACAATCTCGGTGTCGAACAGCATCTTTGCGTCGCGCAGCAGACGCTCCTCCTTTTCCGAGCCCAGCCAGGCCTCGTCCGAGTATAGCTCGATCAGGAATTCTGAGGTCCTGAAATCGTTCAGAAAATCGAAGGTGAGCAGATCGAATTCGTTCCCCTCAATATCAATGAGAAAGAACAGCTCATCCGGCTTATGGCCTTCAAGAGTGTCGCGCACAGAACTGGTCGTCGCCCTGCCCGAGATTGCAACACGGTCGCGGACACCATTGGTCAGCGCTGTGTCCCGGATGGCCCGGCGCCCTTTGGGACGTTGCTCAAAGCAGATACTTCGGTCAAAGCATCCCGCATACACCAAGCCGACGCCCCAGTACCCGTCAGCAGCACCGATATCGACCAGGGTCCTCCTATCGCTTGCCTGAAAAATCCGCTGATTGTGCTGCTCGTAGAATCCCATCAGTTTGGCAATCAGGTCCGATGCCCCGCCGCTGTGTTCGTGCATCAGCTTCAGACCGCAAAGGCATCCGCCCTGAACGACCCCATTAGCTTCCTCAAAATACTGCAGACTGGCGGCGTGCCGGAACTGACGCATGCTGCGTTTCAACTGCCGCAGTTCTTTGGCGGGCATATTCAACTGCATCTTACTTCCTGTCTCAGCCTGCGACCGCGGCCCCGCACTTTACGGCGCACCAGCGCTCGTTTCGGGTATCGGGGTCATCGTGTGATAAGCTTAGATAAGAGCGCTGAAAACAAAAAAATCCCGGATGGTTTAAACCATCCGGGACCATTTCTTTACATCTATTAGCCGGGGCTTACTCGCCCGCTGCCTCTGCCACATCGACAGTCACGCCCGGGCCCATAGTCGAGCTCAGCGCGATTTTCTTCATGTACGTACCTTTGGCGCCAGACGGCTTCGCCTTGGCCACGGCCGAGACAAAAGCACGGACGTTTTCGACCAGCTTGGCTTCGTCAAAAGACGCTTTGCCAACACCGGCATGCACAACGCCGCCTTTTTCCGCCTTGAACTGAACTTCACCGCCCTTGGCTGCTTCCACGGCCGCTTTTACGTCCATGGTCACGGTGCCGACCTTGGGGTTCGGCATCAGGTTGCGGGGGCCCAGAACCTTACCCAGACGGCCAACGATGGGCATCATGTCCGGGGTGGCGATGCAGCGATCGAATTCGATGGTGCCGCCCTGAATGGTTTCCATCAGGTCCTCTGCGCCAACGATATCCGCGCCAGCTTCTTTCGCTTCGTCAGCCTTGGGGCCGCGAGCAAAAACAGCAACGCGCATCGCTTTGCCGGTGCCGTTGGGCAGGCCGACAACGCCGCGCACCATCTGGTCTGCGTGACGGGTGTCAACGCCCAGGTTCAGAGCGATTTCGATGGTCTCGTCGAATTTCGAGGTTGCGTTGCCCTTGACCAGAGCAACCGCTTCTTCAACCGACAGGTTTTCCTTGCCGGCGACAGCTTCGCGCGCAGCGCGGGTACGTTTACCGAGTTTTGCCATCTTACTTCACCTCGATGCCCATAGAGCGGGCCGAGCCCAGGATGATCTGCATTGCGCCTTCGACGTCGTTGGCGTTGAGATCTTTCATTTTGGCTTCGGCGATTTCGCGAACCTGCTTGGAGGTCACGGTGGCCACGGTCTCACGACCGGGGTTTTCCGCACCGCGGGGGCGGTTACGCTTGCCAACCGGCTTCAGACCAGCGGCTTTTTTCAGGTAATAAGACGCGGGCGGCGTCTTGATGTCCATGGTGAAGGACTTGTCCTGATAATAGGTGATCACGGTCGGGCAAGGGGCACCCTGCTCCATGTCTGCGGTCTTGGCGTTGAACGCCTTGCAGAATTCCATGATGTTGATGCCGCGCTGACCCAGCGCCGGACCAACTGGCGGCGAGGGGTTCGCCTGACCTGCAGGAACCTGCAGCTTCATTGTACCAGCAAGCTTCTTGGCCATTTGGTTTTCCTTTCAACGTGAATGGGACGCGTCCCACCCGGTTTATGTTGCGCGGTTCGGCCCGGAATCGCGATCCCGGCAACCTCCCACGAGAGAATCTCGCCCGAAGACGATAGAGGCGGCGTTTATAGGGGAATGAGGGGGTTGGCAAGTAGGTGAAAATGCTTTGCAGCGCAGACCTCCGTGTCAGGGCCTTTAGCACGTCGTGATTGGCTGTCGAATACTCTGGGGGTTGGTTTCGGGCCATATAAGTACCCGGTAGATCAACACGCAAGTTCCGGTGCGGCGCGGATCGGTGCGCCCTTGGAGCAACAATCATCCAAAGATGAGAGAACTCAAAACCATTTTTGATTGTGCCAACTGGGGCTGACAATACCGTCTGGTTGAAGTTTCACCGAAGATCAATTTCTAATGCGCACCAGTTGTTGGGAAGATGTCCCAGAATTCAAAGGGCAATATGATGAATGACGAAGTTTACTCGATTTTCCCCAACGCCCTTGCAATTTGGGTCGGCAGCCTTTCCGCATGGTCTTTCTGGCGGCAATCTCGCGTTGTTTTGGAATACGGAATTGGCGTTAGCGTGCATGTGCAACACACCCTTTTGGTCTCCTTAGCCCTGACCCTTCTTGCCATCGCATTCATCTACACCTACGCGAAAGACCGTCCTGCGGCTGTTCCACTGTTCGGCGCGCTCGCAGCTTGCGTCATGACTCCACCAGTTTTTGCCGATTCTGGCCGAGTACTGGTGATCTTGAGATATGACTATTACTCGGGGTTTGATTGGATCGCCTCTGAATGGGTGCAGTGGGTATGGTTTGCGCTCGGCTTGGTTTCCATTCTTGGGATAACGCAAATACGCATAAACCGGAGAATTATACAGGATAGCCAATCCTCGACCTTGTCTGTGGTACGATCCGTCAGGGTGGAAGCGATTTACTGGTTTTTGACAGCTTGGTTTACAATCTTGGCTCTGAACCCGGCCAGCGAATTGGTTTCCCGTGTGTTTTGGGCAGCAATCTCGGCGAATGAACTGAACGCCAACCAAACTCTGTTCAAACTTGGACGGCTTGCAATGCCGGTAGGCATAGCGCTGGCACTTTGGTTGCGCTCTGGCGCTGCTGTTTGGTTGTTCGTGGTTTCTATGCTCTCGTCCTATGGAATAGTTCGTTTCTTCAGCTGGGAATCTTATTGGCCGGAATACGGGCTCTTTTCGCCTCACACGCCCAAGGGCTTCTACCTGTTACATCCCTTGTTTCAGCTCACATTATTGTCGCTGCTCGCACTAGTTGCACGCACCAAGATCATTCGGCTTCGATAGTGAATTTCTTGACGCTGGTACAAAAAAAGCCGCGCTGCCTGTGGCACCGCGGCGTCAGAGAATTCTCTGGGCAGCTAATCAGCCCTGCTTCGTAACCTGCCTGAGATCCTGTTCGACCGGGGTTTTGCGACCATAAATAGAAACAGAGACCTTCAGCTTCTGGTTCCCGTCGTCCACGCCTTCGACCATCCCGTCGAAATCCTCGAACGCACCGTCGTTGACCTTGACCTTCTCGCCAACCTCGAAGCTGATCATCAGCTTGGGCATTTCTTCACCTTACTGAACGCGGTTGATCGAATTGACAAGGCGATAGCCCTGCTCGGCACCGACGTGCGGATTAATCTAAGATCTTCTTTTCGAAATTCGAAAGAGCGCTGACCAAGCACCACCGTTTCGCTATGCACCTGCTGTCCGTGTTGCCGTAGGCCGCGACCCGTCGCACCCGGCCAGCAAGCCGTCATAGGCCTTCATCCAGCTTTCGGCGACAACCGGCCACGTATATTCGGACATCGCGCGGGCGCGGGCGCGGTCAGACACGTCCTGCGCAAGATCGGTGTCGCTGATCAAGTGGTCCATCGCGCGCGCGAAGCCGTCAACGACGGCGTCGAGATCCGCGGCCTCGACAAACAGCGCTTCTTGGTCGGTGGCCAATTGCATCGGACCACCCCAGCGCAGCGCCACGACCGGCAGTCCCAGTCCCATCGCCTCTTGCATGACGATGCCGTTGGCCTCGGCCAGAGTGGGGAAAAGGAAACCTCGGAATCTGGACATCTCGCGCACGTAATCGGCATGGGGCAGCCAGCCTGGAAAGGTAACGCGGTCCTGCAGACCAAGTTCCTGAACCAGCGCTTCAGCGCCCGGTTTTTCCGGGCCGTCGCCATAGATGGTCAGCCGCGCATCCTGCCCGGATCGCGCAACCGCCCGGATCGCAATGTCGGCGCCTTTGTAATTGACCATCCGCCCGATCCAGACAAACTCTCGCCCGGTTCGACTGTGATCGATTGGCCGCGCGTCCGATATCCGTTCAGTGACACCGGCATCGGCAACCGTCATCATCCGCGCCTCGTCGCACCCGGACCAGCGCAGGGCCTGGCGGGTCCGCTCTCCGCCCGAGACCAAGAGGCGATCCGCCTTCTTCATCATGCCAGGCACGATGCCCAAGAACCCCTGAAGCGGTCGATAGAGGCGCTGCTGCAGACGTTGTCCCTTGCCCTGCCGATCGCGGAACCCCGGCGGGTAGAAGATATTGCCGGACAGCGGGCCCACCACATGCCGATACCCGCGCGGAGCAAACCGCTGCATCATCGGTGAAATCGGGCATAGATAATGCAGGATCGTTTCAGCCGGATCGAACCGCTGGCAAAGCCTGCGCGCATAGCGATGAAACAGAGTGTTCACCAGCGGGTTCAGAATCCGGCTGCGCCAGCAGAACACCATCAGAGCGGTGTCGGGCACGAAAATCATGCGATCTTCGGGGAACTCGCCCACGAGCGCATCCCGGCAGCGCTCATGAGTCATCAGATAGGCATCATGGCCGTTTTGCAGCAGGAACTGGAAATACTGAAAGGCCTTGATCGCCTCTCCGCCCATATCTGTTCCAGCATTCGTGGAAATCAGAACAATCTTCATCAAAAACCGAACGGAGTTGCTGCAATAACTCCGCTCAGCTTAGGTACCGAGGCATTGTTTGCCAAGTGAGATCCGTCACAGGACGGATCGTGGTCACGATTGTTTCGTAACCTGCGTGAAATCCAGCTCCACCGGAGTTTCGCGGCCGAAAATGGAAACAGAGACCTTCAGCTTCTGGTTCTCGTCGTCCACGCCTTCGACCATGCCGTCGAAATCCTCGAACGGACCGTCGTTGACCTTGACCTTCTCGCCGACCTCGAAGCTGATCATCAGCTTGGGTGCTTCTTCACCTTCCTGAACGCGGTTCAGAATCTGGTTCACCTCCGCGTCGCGCATCGGCATCGGGCGCCCCTGAGGGCCCAGGAAACCGGTGACGCGGTTGATCGAGTTCACCAGGTGATAGCCCTGATCCGACATCTCCATATGCACCAACACGTAGCCGGGCATGAAACGGCGTTCGGTAGTGACCTTCTTGCCCCGGCGCACTTCGATCACCTCTTCGGTGGGCACCAGAACCTCGTCGATATCGTCCTCAAGGCCCTGCTCGGCCACCGACGTGCGGATCTGCTCTGCGATCTTCTTTTCGAAATTCGAAAGAACGCTGACCGAGTACCACCGTTTCGCCATGAACCTGCTGTCCTTGTTTGCCGTAGGCCGCGACCCGTCGCGCCTGTCGTTGAAATCTGTCGCACCACCCGGAATAAAAAGCGGCGCGCAGATCGAATCGCCGCACGCCCATTCCGAATAGTCCCGCGTCACCTACTAGCACATCGCCCAAGGTGCAAGAGGGCAGCGACCCGCAGGCGTTATCCGAACGCGCCCAGGATCAGCTGCAGACCACCGCGAATGCCCAGATCGACCAGCGCAAAGAACACAGCCGTCAGCGCCGCCATGATGAACACCATGACCGTGGTCAGCAGAACCTCGCGGCGCGTCGGCCAGACGACCTTTGCGACTTCGGCGCGGACCTGCTGAATGAACTGGATCGGGTTTGTGGTGGCCATTTGGCGTATCTCTCTGCTAGCGGATGGGCCGGACATAACCGGGCATTGCGGCAATTTCAAGGGCTGTCAGGGGCGGGGCTTATCGTCCCATTCGTCGCTGAGAATGCGCCGCGCGTCGCCTTCGGGATCGTCATACTGGTTCGAGCGCACCGTATAGATAAACGCCACCAGACCAACGCCGCCCAGCAGCAGCGAGATCGGAATGAGATAGGCCAGAACTTCCATCAACTTACCTCAGCCGCAGGGCGTTCAGGGACACGGTGATCGACGAGGTCGACATCGCCAGCGCCGCAATCAGCGGGGTCGCCAGACCAACCACGGCCAGCGGCACGGCGATGATATTATAAACGGTGGCGATGCGAAAGTTCTCGCGAATCCGCCGGGTCGCCCGGACCGCCGAGTCGCAGGCATCCGCAATCGGGGATAGGTCATTGCCCAGCAGCACGATATCCGACGCCACCCGCGCTGCATCCAGCGCCGAGGCCGGAGAGATCGACACATGCGCCGCCGCCAGTGCCGCCGTGTCGTTCAGCCCGTCGCCCACCATCAGAACATGATGGCCCTGATCGCGCAGCGCTTGCACTTTGGTGGCCTTGTCCTCCGGCAGGGCTTCGGCGATCCAGGTTTTGATGCCCAGCTTGCCGGCCAGCGCCTCGACCGCCCCCTGCGTATCGCCCGAGATCAGGATGACCTCTTTGCCGGCCTTGCGCAGGGCTGCAACGGCGTCGGCCGCGCCGGGGCGCAGGCTGTCGGTAAAGGTAAAGCACAGGGGCGGGTTAGCCCCGATGGCCAGCCAGGCCGAGGTCTGCGCCCCGTCCGCGCCACCAACCCAGGCCGCGCGGCCCAGCCGGACGCGTTGATCTTTGTAAACACCTTCGGTGCCGTAACCCGGCACCTCGACCAGATCGCGCAAGCTGGCCGGTTTGATCCCGGCCTCGCGCGCGGCTGTGGCAAGGGCCAGCGACAAGGGGTGCGACGAGGCCTCGGCCAGCGCCAGCGCGACCTCAAGGTCCGCACATGCGTGATCGCCCAGATTGGTCAGTTCGGGCGTGCCCGAGGTCAGCGTGCCGGTCTTGTCGAACACAACCGTGTCGACCTCGGCCAGACGTTCCAGCGCGGTGGCGTGTTTGATCAACATCCCTTTGCGGAACAACCTGCCCGAGGCCGCCGTGGTCACCGCAGGCACCGCCAGCCCCAACGCGCACGGGCAGGTGATGATCAGTACCGCAGCCGCGATATTCAGCGCCGTGCGGATGTCACCCGAATAAATATACCAGCCCACAAAGCTGAGCGCCGACAGGATATGCACCCCCGGCGCATAAAGCTTGGCCGCCTTGTCGGCCAGCGACGTGTACCGGGACCGGCCGGATTCGGCGATGGCCACCAGATCGGCCATGCGGTGCAACGAGGTATCCTCACCCACCGCCGTGGCGCGGATGGTCAGGGGGCCGGTCAGGTTGACCTCACCGGCGCTGACGGTCAGGCCGGCCTCGGCAAAGACCGGCAGGGTTTCCCCGGTCAGCAACGAGCGGTCGAGTTCCGAGCGGCCCGAGACGATCTCTCCGTCCACCGGCATCCGGCCACCGGGCCGCACAAGGATCAGGTCGCCCACGGTCAGGGTGGCGACGGCAACCTCTTCCTCGGCCCCATCCACCAGCCGGATGGCGCGGGGCACCTCGAGCGCGGTCAGTTCCTCAGCCGCCGAGCGCGCGGCGGCACGAGTGCGATAGTCCAGATAGCGGCCTGCCAGCAGGAAAAAGGTCAGCGTCAGGGCGGCGTCGAAATAGGCGTGTTCGCCGCTGAGCGCGGTTTCCCACAGCGACGTGACCAGCGCCAGCCCAATCGCCAGCACGATCGGCACATCCATGTTCAGACGGCGCACCCGCAGCGCGCTCCAGGCGTTTTTGAAGAAAGGCTGCGCGGCAAAGGCAATCGCGGGGAAGGCGATCGCTGCCGAAATCCAGTGGAACATATCGCGCGTCGCGTCGGTGGCACCGGACCAGACCGACACAGACAGCAGCATCACATTCATCGAGGCAAACCCGGCCACCGCCAGCCGCATCAGCAGATCGCGCCCGGCCCGGTCGGTCTGCGTGGCGGACAGGGCGCCGGGGTCCAATTCATGCGCCTCGAAACCGGCGCGCTCCAGCACCGGGATCAGATCGGCGGCGCGGGTTTCGGGCGTGGCCTTGATCATCGCACGCTTGAGCGTCAGGTTGACCCGCGCACCTTCGACCCCCGGCGTCGCATTCAGTTCACGCTCGACCGTGGCGATACAGGCCGAACAATGAATGCCCGGCAGCGACAGCGCGATCTGCACATCCTCGGGCATGGGCTGTGCGGGCTGGGCCGGGGCCGCAATACAGCCCGGACAGGCCGCCGTCGCCGGGGTTACCTGCGCCGTCATACCCTAGCCCTTCACATACAGCGGTACCCGCTGCGCAAACTCGGCGCCGTCCTTGGCCGTGGCAATCAGACGGATGTTCCAGTTGCCCTTGCCCAGCGCCGCAGGTGCTGCATAGGCCCGACCGTCAAAGGTGAAATCGGGCGAGAAATCATCCTGCACGTGGGTGGCGCGACCAACCACGGCCTGCAGATCGGCCACTTCGACCGGCGCACCGGTCTGGTCGGTGATGTGCAGCACCAGCAGGCCACCCGTGACCTCGGCCCGGATATCCCAACCCAGCGCCTGTTGTTCCTGCAGGCGTTCGTTGAACTCCTGGCTGGCGACGTAGGAGTTCTTGACCTCAAGCCCGGGGAAAGTCTTCACCGCGCTATACGCCAGCACGAGGTTCACCGCGATGATGACGCCGAAGGCGGCCACAAAGACCGCGAGTGCGTGTTTTCCGGTGAATTGACGCTCAGCCATGCTCAGTTCCCTCGTCCGTTGAACGTGGTGTCCTTGTTGGCGCGCTCGCCGCTTTCAAGGTCTTCGACCCAGATGCGCACCGCCGTACTGTCGGCCGCTGCCGGTCCGGTATCCTTGGTCGCAACGATGTAGACGCGGGTCAATTGTGCCGTATCTGCGGTGACATTGACAGTGTCCCCTTCGACGCCTTCAATTTCCAACTGCAACGCCGGATCGCCCGCCAGCGACAGCTTGAAGGGCCGGTCCTCGCCATGCTTGTTGCGCAGGCGCACGTCATAGGTGTTGCGGATAGCGCCGTCCGATAGGGTCACGAAGGTCGGGTTCCGCACCGGTGCCACCGTCAGGTCGATGTCCGACCGGATGAACAGGGCGAACAGCAGCGCAAAGCCCACCAGAGACCATAGCGAGGTATATAGGATGGTGCGCGGGCGCAGGATGTGTTTCCAGACATTCTTGGGCGGCTGCCCTTCGCGCTCGCGGGTCTCATCGCTGAGCGCCATATAGTCGATCAGTCCGCGCGGCTTGCCGATCTTGGCCATCATGTCGTCACAAGCGTCGATGCACAGCGCGCAGGTGATGCATTCAAGCTGCTGCCCGTCACGGATGTCGATCCCGACGGGGCAGACATTCACGCAGGCCATGCAGTCTATGCAATCGCCCAGTTCGGTATCCTTGGTACGCTTGCCCTTGCCGCGCGGCTCACCCCGCCATTCGCGGTAGCCGACGACCAGCGTATCCTCGTCCATCATTGCCGCCTGAATCCGTGGCCAGGGGCAGGCATAGATGCAGATCTGTTCACGGGCGAAGCCGCCGAAGAAGAAGGTGGTCGCCGTCAGGATCAGCATGGTGGTGTAGGCCACCGGATGCGCGTTGCCGGTGACCAGATCGCGCGCCAGTGTCGGCGCGTCGGCGAAATAGAACACCCAGGCCCCGCCAGTGGCCAGGCCGATCAGGAACCAGACCACCCATTTGGTCAGCCGCAGGCGGACCTTGCGGGCGTCCAGCTTTTTCTGCCGGTGCAGGCGCAGGCGGGCGTTGCGATCACCCTCGATCCAACGCTCGACCAGAATATAGAGGTCTGTCCAAACGGTCTGCGGGCAGGCATAGCCGCACCAGACCCGACCCAAGGCCGAGGTGAACAGGAACAGCCCAAGCCCCGCCATGATCAGCAGACCGGCGACGAAATAGAACTCGTGCGGCCAGATTTCGATCCAGAAGAAGTAGAAGCGCCGGTTAGCCAAATCCAGCAGCACCGCCTGATCCGGCAGGCTGGGGCCGCGGTCCCATCTGATCCACGGCGTGATGTAATAAATGCCCAGCGTGACCGCCATGATGATCCACTTGAGGTTCCGGAACGGGCCGGACACCCGTCTTGGAAAGATTGGCTCTCTGGCGGCATAGAGACTGGGGGTGGGGTTGGAATCGCTCACAGGCTGGCTCCGGGACTGGCATTTCTGTGTGTTTGTTGTTCCAGATCACAGGCCTAGGAACTTTGACATGGGTCAAAACGCGCATCGTACAGACACCTTTTGTCACACCGCGCGAGCCTGACGTTTCAGCCATGTGATAAAGGTTCTGACCGGCTGCCTAAGTGCCCGTTTTTGCGTGACAATATGGTATCCGCGCAGGTCGGGTTCGGCGAACAGTTCGACAATGCGGCCGACCTTGATATCGGCCTCGACGAATTGTCGCACGGTGACCGTGACCCCCTGCCCCGACCGCAGCCCGTCCAGCAGCAGATTGCCCGGCAATTGCGTGCGCCCGGCCCCGCGTTCGGGGCCAACGCCGCGCTCGGTCAGCCATGTGGTGGCCTCGGTGGTGCCAAATTCCTCGAGCCACGGCAATTGCGCCAGTTCCGTCGGGGTCCAATCGGTCTTGCCGCCCAGAAGCTTGGGCGAGGCGACGATGACCATGGGTGTCTGCAGCAACATCTCGCTGTCCACGCCGGGCCAGCCGCCCGCGCCATAGCGGATGGCCACGTCCACGCCGCCCGGGCGCAGGTCGACCACCTCGAAGGTCGGGTCGAGGATCAGGTTGACCTCGGGGTGGGTCGCGCGAAAGCTGGGCAGGCGCGGCATCAGCCACGACGCGGCAAAGGATGAGGTCAGCGAGACATGGACGGGGCGATCCTGACCAGAGCGGGCAAGATCACCGACCGCCGTCTCAATCGCGCCGAACCCCAGTTGCAGGGCGCGGGCCAGATGCTCTCCGTCGCCGGTCAGGGTCAGCGCCTTGCCCGAGCGGTCCAGCAACGCCACGCCCAGATGCTTTTCCAACGCGCGCAACTGCTGGCTGATGGCAGCGTGGCTGACATTCAGCGCTGCCCCGGCATCGACGACATTGCGCCTGTCAGCAAAGGCTGCAAAGGCGCGCAGCGCAGCAAGCGGGGGAAGGTTCAGCCAGTCCATATGTAACCCAAACTTACACAAAGGAATGGTAATTGAGTCGCATTTCACGCCCCGAAGGTCAATCCTTATGGCAGAAACCAGATCATACAGGAGGCCCCCATGCTGACCGTTTTTGCCAGATCTTTCATGACCGCCACCCGCATCGACGCACCTCGAATCCGCGACATGCCCAAGCCGCACAAGCGCAGCCGGCGCTGGCTGCCCGAGGGTCACTGGTGGAAGGAAACGCCGCGCGACGTCGACCTGCGCGATCTTTAAGGCGGGATCAGCGGCCGTTTCTGGACCGCGATCAAACCAGCCCTAAACTAAGGAAAAGCGGCACCGGCTGTTCTGGAAACGCGCGAACAGATGGAACAGCCGGTGCCTCAACCTTCGGGCGGGAGACCGCCCGGAGGTGTTCTTTTGGACCTTACTGGCCACCACCCAGCTGGTGGACATAGGCCGATACTGCGCGGATCTGCGCCTGGGTCAGACGGTTTTCCCACGATGGCATGACGCCAAAGCGGCTGTTGGTGACCGTCTCGGTCAGAGCCTCTTCGCTGCCGCCGTACAGCCAGATCGCGTCGGTCAGGTTCGGCGCACCCTGGAAGATGTCGCCGGTGCCGTCCTCGCCGTGGCAGGCCGCGCAGTTGTCCTCAAAGACAACCTTGCCCGCCTCGGCCGCCGCATCGTCGGTCTGAGCGTTGGTCAGAGACATGACGTATTGCACCACCTGGGTGATCTCGTCATGTTCGAGGATTTCTCCAAACGCGGGCATCTCGGAATAGCGCGCATCGTCGCTTTCCTCGTTACGGATGCCATACGCGACGGTGGTCTCGATATCCTCAAGGGTACCGCCCCACAGCCATGCGTCATCCAGCAGGTTGGGGAAGCCCGGCGCACCCTGCGCGCCCGATCCGTGGCATTGTGCGCACCAGGTCCGGAATACAGCACCGCCTGCATTGACTGCATATTGCTGCAGCTCTGCATCGCTTGCGATGTCATCCAGCGGGGTTTCGACCAGCTTGGCATTCCACGGCGCATTCGCTTCTTCGAACGCAACCATATCCTGCTGCACCAGCTCACGCGAGGACCAACCCAGCACACCGGCAGTTGCCGATTGCACCAGCGGCCATGCGGGATACATGACTGTATAGATCACGCCCCAGAAGATGGTTGCGTAGAAGGTCCACAGCCACCAGCGCGGCATCGGGTTGTCAAATTCCTCGATCCCATCCCAGGTGTGCCCGGTGGTATTAGGATCACCCGGCTGTTTTTCAGGTGTCTTGCTCATTGCCGCGCCTCCTTGGATGTGGCGGGTTTATCTTGATGCCGGAACGGGATGTTGGCGGTGTCCTTGTATTCCTTGCTGGCACCGGGGCGGAAAACCCAGATCACGATGCCAACGAAGAAGGCAAAGAGCAGCAGCAGCATCCAGCTGTCCGCGAACTGTCTGAGGATTGTGTATTCTTCCATCACATTCCTCCTTAACGGCTAGCGTCCGGCGTGAAGGTCGAGAAATCGACCAGCGTGCCCAGCATCTGCAGATAGGCAATCAGCGCATCGGCCTCGGTCAGTTCGGGCTGACCGTCGAAGTTGCGCACATTCACCTTGTCGCCATAGCGTTCCAGCAACCCGTCATAGTCGCTGTCCGGGTCGGCCTGAGCGCGGAAGTCGGCTTGCGCGTTCTCCAGCATCTCGTCGGTATAGGGCGTGCCCACGACGGCGTTCACCGCCATGATGTCACCGATATACTTGCCGTCCAGCTTGCGATATTCGAGGAAGCCGTATTTCGGCATCACCGATTCCGGCACCACCGACTGCGGATCCCGCAGGTGGTCCATCTGCCACTGGTCCGAATAGCGGCCACCGACGCGCGCCAGATCAGGCCCGGTGCGTTTCGATCCCCACTGGAACGGGTGGTCATACATCGATTCAGCCGCCAGCGAGTAGTGGCCATAGCGTTCGACCTCATCCCGCATCGGGCGGATCATCTGGCTGTGGCAGACATAGCAGCCTTCGCGCAGATAAATCTCGCGCCCCGCCATTTCGAGAGGGGTGTAAGGGCGCATGCCCTCCACCTTTTCGATGGTGTTCTCAAGGTAGAACAGCGGGGTGATCTGAACCAAACCACCGATGGTTACGACCAGAAAGCTGAAGATCAGCAGGAGGGTCGCGTTGGTCTCGAGGATCTTATGTTTGTCGAGAATTGCCATTGCTCCGGCCCTCCTTATTCAGCCGGGACCGCGACGGACAGGCTGGCCTCTTTGGCCGGCGCTTTCCGCACAGTCATCCACAGGTTGTAGCACATGATCACAGCACCAGCGAGGAACAGGACCCCACCAAGACCGCGCACCACGTACATCGGGAACTTGGCAGCCACGGTGTCGGCGAACGAGTTCACCAGGAAGCCGTTGGCATCCACTTCGCGCCACATCAGGCCTTCCATGATCCCGGTGACCCACATCGACGCGGCGTAGAGCACGATGCCGATGGTGGCGAGCCAGAAGTGCCAGCTGACCATCTGCAGCGAGTACAGACGCTCACGCTTCCACAGGACAGGCACCAGGAAGTACAGCGCACCGAAGGTGATCATGCCATTCCAGCCCAGCGCGCCCGAGTGCACGTGACCAATGGTCCAGTCAGTGTAGTGGCTGAGGCTGTTCACGGCGCGGATCGACATCATCGGACCCTCGAACGTGGACATGCCGTAGAAGCCGACCGAGATGACCATCATGCGGATGATCGGATCGGTGCGCAGCTTGTCCCATGCGCCCGAGAGCGTCATCAGACCGTTGATCATACCACCCCAGGACGGCATCCACAGCACGACCGAGAACACCATGCCCAGCGTCGAAGCCCAGTCAGGCAACGCGGTATAGTGCAGGTGGTGCGGACCAGCCCAGATATACAGGAAGATCAGCGCCCAGAAGTGGATGATCGACAGCTTATAGCTAAACACCGGACGTTCGGCCTGTTTCGGGATGAAATAGTACATCATGCCCAGGAAACCGGCGGTCAGGAAGAAGCCCACAGCGTTGTGGCCATACCACCACTGGATCATGGCATCTTGGACGCCCGACCAGACGATGACCGATTTGGAACCCCAGATGCTGACCGGGATGGTCATGTTGTTGACCAGGTGCAGCATGGCGACGGTCACGATGAACGCCAGATAGAACCAGTTTGCCACGTAGATGTGGGGTTCTTTCCGCTTGATGATCGTGCCCAGATAGACGGCCAGATAGGCCACCCAGACAACGGTCAGCCACAGGTCAACATACCATTCAGGCTCGGCATATTCTTTCGACTGGGTTCCGCCCAGCAGATAGCCGGTTGCGGCCAGAACGATGAACAGCTGATAGCCCCAGAACACGAACCATGCCAGATTGCCGCCCCAAAGGCGCGCGGCGCTGGTGCGTTGCACGACATAGAACGAGGTTGCAATCAGCGCGTTGCCGCCAAAGGCGAAAATCACCGCCGATGTGTGCAGCGGCCGCAGACGTCCGAAGTTGGCATAGCCCTGCGCCCATTCGAAGTTCAGCGCCGGAAAGGCCAGCTGGAACGCAATGAAAGTCCCTGCCAGGAACCCGACCACACCCCAAAATGCAGTTGCGATCACGCCATAGCGGATCACGCCATCCATGTATTCCCCTGAACGGTCCACGAGAATATCTGGCTCGTCTGTGTTTCTAAGCGTCCAGATGAACAGGCCACCGGCGATCAACATCACCAGTATCGCATGCACCTGATACGCCAAATCGCGTGCATAATTGGATCCGATCGCGGCGAACACCACAACCAGCCCAAGCACGATCAGCTTGATATAATTTGACATATTGCGTCCCTTTGCCATGCCCCGCACGGTTCCGATGCCGCCCGAGACCCATTTGACTGTATGCTGTAATGCAGCGAGGCCGCTGATGCTGCTTTGATCTGCATCAAGACAAGCCTCTGTTTTCTGTGACAGGTATTTGCCAAGAAACAGGTGCGCGCGCCAAACCGGCGGCGGTAGAATCACGAGGGCGACATGGCATATAAATCCCTGCTCACGGTCATGACGGAAACTGACCTGTCCCGGGCAGCATTGGCGCAGATGGTGGCGCTGGCTCAGGGGCAGGACGCCCATGCCGAGGCCCTGTGCCTGGGCGTCGACCGTAGCCAGACCGGTTATTATTATGCCGGTGCCAACGCGCTGATCCTGCAAGAGACTTTGAACCGCGCTAACGCCGAAGCGGAAGAGGTTCTGACCTTTGCGCAGGATTATCTGGGCAAGTCCGGCGTGCGCTGGTCCGCCGAGAACGGCGTCGCCCAGATCGCTGATATCGGTCGCCACGTCGCGCGGCGTGCACGGTTTTCGGATCTGGTGATTCTGCCCCGCCCCTATGGCAAGGACCGCGACACCGAGGCCGAGCCCATTGTCGAGGCCGCCATGTTCGAGGGCCACGCGCCGGTTCTGCTGGTGCCGGACAAGGTCCAACCGGTGGCGGCCCCGCAGACAGTGATGATCGGCTGGAACGAAAGCGTCGAGGCCATGCGGGCCATCCGCTGCGCCCTGCCCTTCCTGAAACGGGCGGCTGTGACGCGCATCGTGGTCATCGATCCGCCCCGCCACGGGCCGGACCGGTCAGACCCAGGCGGACTGCTGTCGCAGATGCTGGCCCGGCATGGTGTCCGGTGCGAGATCGACGTACTCAGCAAGACGATGACCCGGGTTTCGGACATCCTCAACCGCCATGCGGCAGATACCAATGCGGATATGATTGTGATGGGGGCCTATGGGCATTCGCGCTTCCGCGAGGCCATTCTGGGCGGCGCAACCCGCAACATGCTGGAACAATCCGCTGTACCGGTGTTTCTGGCGCACTGACGCAGAACCGGCACGACGCCAAAGCCGCCCTGTGGGGCGGCTTTTTGGTCAGGTCTTGCGGATCAGGCCGATCAGGAACAACAGGATCACCGCTCCGACGGTGGCAAAGAAGACCGACGAAAACAGGCCACCGCCGACCGCAAAGCCCAGTGCGGGAAAGATGGTGCCGGCCAGAAACGCGCCCAGAATCCCGACGATGACGTTGCCGATCAGGCCAAAGCCGCGGCCCTCCATGATTCGGCCCGACAGCCACCCGGCAATCGCACCGATAAAGAGCATCGCCAACAGACTGCTGAATACCATTGTCTTGCTCCTGCCGTTGAAAGCCCGCGCGGTCGACCTGTCAGCGGTCAGACGAGGAAACCACCATCCGTATCGTCACCCGCTTCTTCCATCAGGCGCCCCATATCGGGAATGGTGACATGGCGCTTACCCTCAAGCGCGATGATCTGGTCCTTTTTCAGCGCCGACATCTGGCGACTGACGGTTTCCAGCGTCAGGCCGAGGTAATCCGCCATCGCCTCGCGGGTCAGAGGCAGGTCGAACACGATCGGACCGGATCTACCGGTCTTATTGATCGAGGCATCCCGCCGGGCGATGATCGACAACAGGCTGGCGATCTTTTCGCGCGCGGTCTTACGCCCCAGAACCAGCATCCATTCACGGGCCGCATCCAGTTCATCCAGCGTCATCTCAAGCAATCGCTGGGCGATATGCGGCGTGGAAACCATCAGATCCTCGAACGGCTTCTTGCGAAAG
Source organism: Ruegeria sp. AD2(2025) (assembly GCF_056542385.1). NCBI lineage: Bacteria > Pseudomonadati > Pseudomonadota > Alphaproteobacteria > Rhodobacterales > Roseobacteraceae > Ruegeria > Ruegeria sp. AD2(2025). Next base: position 21,420 of record NZ_JBQFZS010000015.1, on the reverse strand, counting down.
CAGCACATCACCAGATCGGTCGTCGCCATCACATCATAGGGTGCATTGTCACGCCCGGGGCGACCGACGAAATCGCTGGGCAGCAACAGGCCCACCATCTGCGTGCGACCGTCCTCCATCGTCTGGGTCAGCGAGGCAATGCCGGACACGACCGAGCCGACGAAATTCATGGGATCGCCCGACCAGATTATCGTCTGGCCAGCCTCGAAGCTGCGGTAATACTTGATACTTTCAAGCTCATCCAGCTCATCTTTTTCGCAATGCGCACAAACTGCCCGATGCCGGATCGGGCATTCATCACAGTTTGTGTGCTCATACAAGGCCTTGAGTGTCATTCGCGTTTCCACTTGATCTCGGTCAAAGTATCTGAGCCTCCCTAGGTATACCCGTATCGCCATGACAATGAAACCTCAATTGGCACGGCTTGGACTTTTTGACGCGAAAGTACCGCGTTATACCAGCTATCCCACCGCTCCGCATTTCAGCAATGACGTGGGGGCAGAGCTGTTCGGCGACTGGATCTCCGGACTGCAGCCCGGCAGTTCCGTCTCGCTGTATATCCACGTCCCGTTCTGCCGCAGACTGTGCTGGTTCTGCGCCTGCCGGACACAGGGCACGCAGACCGACAATCCGGTCATCGCCTATGTGGACGTTCTGAAGGCCGAGCTTGACCTGCTGGCCGCCCGCCTGCCCGAAGGCATCACCTTGTCGCGCCTGCATTGGGGCGGCGGCACCCCGACGCTGCTAAACGCCGATCTGATGCGTGATCTGGCGGCGCGCATTCTGGATACCGTGCCGCTGGGGCCGGATGCCGAATTCTCGGTCGAGATCGACCCCAACGAGATTGACGAGGCCCGTCTGGACGCGCTGGCCGAGGCCGGGATGAACCGCGCCTCAATCGGGGTGCAGGATTTCGACGACGAGATTCAGAAAACCATCGGCCGCATCCAAAGCTATGACACCACCCGCGAGGCCGCCGAAATGATTCGGGCGCGCGGGATTTCCAGCCTGAACGCCGATATCCTTTATGGCCTGCCGCATCAGACCAAAGCCCGCATGACCGAAAGTGTGCAGAAGTTGCTGTCGCTGAACCCGGATCGCGTGGCGCTGTATGGCTATGCACATGTGCCCTGGATGGCCAAGCGCCAGCAGATGATTCCCTCGGACGCGCTGCCCACACCCGAGCAGCGGCTGGAACTGTTCGAGACCGCCCGCCGCCTGTTCCTGTGGGACAATTACGCCGAGATCGGCATCGACCATTTCGCCACGCAGGACGATGGCCTCACCCATGCGCTGCGCGCGGGCCGTCTGAAGCGGAACTTCCAGGGCTATACCGACGATCAGGCTCCGGTGCTGATCGGGCTGGGGGCCAGTTCGATCTCGCGCTTCCCGCAGGGCTATGCGCAGAATGCCTCGGCCACCTCGGCCCATACCAAAGCTATTCGAGAGGGACAGTTCTCGACCGCGCGCGGGCACCTGTTCAAAGGACAGGATGTCCTGCGTGCACGGCTTATCGAGGCGTTGATGTGCGATTTCCGGATCGATTCAAACGAAATCCTGCGGGATCACGATATCTCGGCCGCCGAGTTGCAACAGATGTATGCCGCCGCAAACGCCGCCTTTGACGGGTTGCTGCGCGTCGATGAAACCGGTCTGTTCATCCCGCCCGAGGCCCGCGCCCTGACACGCATGATCGCCCGCAGCTTCGACGCCTATGACCTGAGCAAGGCCGGGCACAGCTCGGCGATCTGACACCTGTTTCGCGGGCTGGCCCTTCGGCCCGCATCACTCACACCGGCACGGGGGCTTGACGCACGCCTTCGGTATTCTCCACACTCAGGGGGTGGAGGGGTACGCCCTTTCGCAGCCCGAGGCAGGCGAATTCGCAGACAGTTCTTGCCGACGCAATCGCGTTCGACAGCCCTTTTCGTGCAGCCATTCTGCAACCTGAAAGAGGGACAGCACTCATGCGCGTTTTCACCGTCCTCGGCCCCAGCCAATCGGGCAAAACCACCTTGGTCGAAGCGATCAGCCGCCTCGACGGGCGGCCCACCACATTCGATGTTGCCGGAACCGTGCATCTGCACGGTTTTTCTTATTTGGACGAGCCCTGGTGCGCGGTCGATGTGGATGGCGGCGGCGATGCGCTGGCCTATGTCGGCCCTGCAATGGCGATCTCGGACGCTGCCGTTGTCGTGGTTCCGCCCGACCCGGACGCCGCCGTTCTATGTGCCCCTTATCTGCGGCTGGTCGAAGAGGCCGGTATCCCCTGTTTCCTGTTCATCAACCGCATGGACAGCCCCAATGGCCGCATCCGTGACATCGTGGCATCCCTGCAGACCTATTGCTCGCATCATATCGCCCTGCGGCAGGTCCCGATCCGCGACGGCGACACGATCATCGGCGCGGTCGACCTGATCTCAGAGCGCGCATGGAAATATCAGGAAGGGCAACCCTCGGCCCTGATCGAACTGCCGCAATCGGTAGAGGACCGCGAACAGGAAGCCCGCACCGAGCTGCTGGAGACGCTATCGGATTTTGATGACCACCTTCTGGAGCAGCTGATTGAAGACAAGCAGCCCCCAAGCGATGAGGTCTATGAACTTGCGGCGCAAGTTCTGCAGAACCATCAGCTGATCCCGGCCTGTCTGGGGGCCGCAAGCCACGGCAACGGCCTGACCCGGCTGATGAAGGCGCTGCGGCATGAGGCGCCCGAGTTCAACATCGCCGCCGACCGGGACGAAGCCGAAGAAACCGCGCGCGCCATCGCGGGCTTTGCGGATGTTAAAAAGCACATCGGCAAGATCACCGTGCTGCGCGGCCTGGGCGATGGTGTGAAAGCGCATGAGCCCCTTGGAGGTGAGACCGTCGGGAACCTGACCACGCTGGACGCCAAAACCCAGATCGGGGCGCTTGAGGCTGGGCAGATCGGATTGGCGGTGAAGTCAGATCACCTGAACCCCGGTTTCATCTATGACAGTGGTGCGGCCACGCCGCTGCCGGAATGGGCCTCATCGCATCCGGCGGCGCATCGTCAGGTGGTATCGCCCGCGCATGAGCGCGACGATGTGCGCCTGTCAAACGCGCTGACCCGGCTGGTCGAGATTGACCCCGGTCTGCATCTGGAACAGGACGATCTGAGCGGGCATTCGATTCTGGGCTCGCAAGGCCCACAGCACATGCGGCGCGTCACAGCCAAGCTGGCCGAGGATTTCGGCATCGAAATCGAAGCCGAGGCCGCCGGAACCGCCTATCGCGAGACCATCCGCACCAAGGTTGAACACCGCCACCGCCACCGCAAGCAATCCGGCGGGGCGGGGCAGTTTGCCGACGTGGTCATCTCGATCGCGCCCCTACCGCGCGGCTCCGGGTTCCAGTTCGAAGAGGTCGTCAAAGGCGGTGCGGTACCTCGGAACTATATCCCCTCGGTGGAACATGGGGCCAAGGATGCGTTGGTCGAAGGACCCGAGGGCTTCCCGGTTGTGGACGTAAAGGTGACGCTGAGCGACGGCAAACATCACAACGTGGACAGTTCCGATTTCGCCTTCCGCACGGCGGGTAAGAACGCCGTGCGCGAGGCGCTGCCCGAGGCGAAACCGGTGGTCCTGCAACCGATCCTGAATGCCGAGATTCACCTGCCCTCGACTTTCGTGGGCGATCTGGTGCCGACTATCAGCTCGCTGCAGGGTCAGGTTCTGGGTTTCGAGGGCAACCCGAACGCATCAGGCTGGGAAATCTTCAACGCCCAGCTTCCGGCGGTGGCCGAAGACGAATTGCACCGGACACTTGCCAGCGCCACCCGCGGCACCGGCTGGGTCAAACTACAATTCGATCACTATGAAGAGCTGCGCGGCCCGGTACCCGCATCCGCCAAAAACAAGGAAATGGCCTGAGGTTAACGGCGCGGGCTGCCTGTCAGCCCGCCGCCGCAATCAGTTCGCGGGTGTAATCGGTCTGGGCGTTTTCGAACAGGTCCTCGGCTGTACCGATCTCGACCACATCGCCGTTACGCATGACGATGACGTTGTGGGACATCGCCCGCACGACCTTGAGGTCATGGCTGATGAACAGATAGGCCAGCCCGTATTTCCGTTGCAGATCCCGCAAAAGATCGACGATCTGCACTTGCACGGTCATGTCCAACGCGCTGGTGGGTTCGTCCAGCACCAGCAGCTTGGGCCGCAGCACCATCGCGCGGGCGATGGCGATGCGTTGCCGCTGCCCCCCGGAAAACTCATGCGGATACCGATCCATTGATGCGGGGTCGAGGCCCACTTCGGTCATCACCTCGGCCACCAGTTCTCGGGGCGCGCGGTGGGGGTCGACCTTGTGGATCGCCAGCCCTTCGGCGATGATCTGCATACAGGTCATCCGCGGGCTGAGGCTGCCGAACGGGTCCTGAAACACGATCTGCATATCCTTGCGCAGCCGCCTGAGTTCGCGCGTCGACCAGCGGCGCACATCCTGATCGCGGAAGGTGATCGCGCCCTCAGACGCAATCAGCCGCATGATCGCCAGCGCCAGCGTGGTCTTGCCCGAGCCGCTTTCGCCCACGATCCCCAGCGTCTCACCCGCGCGGACGCTGAGCGTCGCGTCGTTGACCGCCTTCACATGGCCGACGGTGCGTTTAAGAAACCCGCGCTGGATCGGGAACCAGACCTTCAGGTGATCGGTGCGGGCGACCTCTTCGGCGTCGGTCGCAACCGGATCGGGGTGGCCTGATGGCTCGGCCGCCAACAGTTTGCGGGTATAGGGGTGCTGCGGATTGTCGAAAATTTCGGTGGTCACCCCGGTTTCGACAATCTCACCATCCTTCATCACACAGACCCGGTCGGCAATCCGGCGCACGATGCCAAGGTCGTGGGTGATGAACAGCATCCCCATGTCTTCGGATTTCTGCAGCTCGGCCAGCAATTCCAGAATCTGCGCCTGGATGGTGACGTCCAGAGCAGTCGTCGGCTCATCCGCGATCAGAATGTCGGGCTTGTTCGCCAGCGCCATCGCTATCATGACCCGCTGACGTTGGCCGCCAGACAATTGGTGCGGATAGCTGTCCAGCCGGTCCTGCGGGTCACGGATGCCGACCTTGGTCAGCAGTTCAATGATCCGGTCCCGCGCCGCATCACCGGTCACGTTCTGATGCAGCGCCAGCGATTCCGCCATCTGCTTCTGGATCGTGTGCAGCGGGTTCAGCGAGGTCATCGGCTCTTGAAAGATAAAGCTGATGTCGTTGCCGCGCACATCCATCAACCTGTCCTCGGACGCGCCGATCATCTCTTGCCCGTCATAGGTGACCGAGCCTTCGACAATCGCACTGTCGCCCAGCAGCGAAACGGTGCTGAGCGCGGTCACGGACTTGCCCGAGCCGGATTCACCCACCAAAGCCACCGTTTCACCGCGATCCACGGTAAAGGACACGCCCTTGACCGCTGCCGAGATCTGCCCGTCCTGCCGGAACGAGACCTTCAGGTTGTTCACATCCAAAAGGCTCATGAGAAGGTCTTTCTGGGATCAAACGCATCGCGGACGCCTTCGAAAATGAAGACCAACAGCGACAGCATGATGGCAAAGGTGAAGAACGCGGTGAAGGCCAGCCACGGAGCCTGAAGGTTCTGTTTTGCCTGCAAGGTCAACTCGCCCAGCGACGGGGCCGAGGACGGCAGACCGAACCCTAGAAAGTCCAGCGAAGCCAGCCCGCCGATGGTGCCGGTGACGATGAAGGGCATGAAGGTCAGCGTGGCGACCATCGCGTTGGGCAGCATGTGGCGGAACATGATGGTCATGTTGCCCACACCCAGCGCGCGGGCAGCGCGGACATATTCAAGGTTCCGCGCCCGCAGGAATTCGGCCCGCACAACACCCACCAATCCGGTCCAACTGAACAGGATCATCAGGATGACCAAGAGCCAGAAACTTCGCCCCAGAATGGCGAACATGATGATGATGACATAGAGCGAGGGGGTAGACGACCAGATCTCGATGATGCGTTGGAAGATCAGATCCAGCCAGCCGCCGAAAAAGCCCTGAATGGCCCCGGCGAAGATGCCGATCAGACTGGCTGCCCCGGTGACGATCAGCGTAAAAAGGATCGACAATCGGAAACCATAGATCACCCTTGCCAACACGTCGCGTTTGGTGTCATCGGTGCCCAGCAGGTTCTGACCGTTGGGCGGAAGTGGCGCGGCCCCGGGGCGATCCACGCTGGTGTTGAAGGAATAGGGGATCAGCGGCCAGATCGCCCAGCCGCGCTCAAAACCCTCGGCTTCGAATGTGCCTGCCTTGATCTCGTCGATGATGCCTTCGGGGTCGTCGAAACACTGATCCAGACCACCGCTGTCGATCAGGCACATCACCTCCGGGTCGCGATAGATGGCTTCGGTCTGGAAATCGCCGCCGAACTCGGTCTCGGCGTAGAAGTTGAAGACCGGTGTGTAAAACTCACCCCGGTATTTGACCAGGATCGGTTTGTCATTGGCGATGAATTCGGCAAACAGCGATATCCCGAACAGGACCGAGAAGATGATCAGTGACCAGAACGCCCGGCCATTGCGCCGGAAGTTGCGCCAGCGGCGCTGGTTGAGGGGGGAAAGCGCCATTTACCCCTCCCGCTTTTCGAAGTCGATGCGCGGGTCGACCAGCACATACATCAGGTCGCTGATGATGCCGACAACCAGCCCCATCAGACCGAAGATAAAGAGCGTGCCAAAGATCACCGGATAATCGCGCGCCACGGCGGCCTCGAACCCCAGACGGCCCAGACCGTCGAGCGAGAAGATGGTCTCGATGATGATCGAGCCGCCAAAGAACACGCCAATGAACACCGCCGGGAAGCCAGCGATCACGATCAGCATCGCGTTGCGGAAGACGTGGCCATAGAGCACCTTGCGCTCACTCAGGCCCTTGGCGCGGGCGGTCATGACGTATTGCTTCTTGATCTCGTCCAGAAACGAGTTCTTGGTCAGCAGGGTCAGCGTCGCGAAGGCCGAAATCGTCAGGGCGATGATCGGCAAGGCAATGTGCCAGAAGTAGTCGGCGATCTTGCCGAACAGGCTGAGGCTGTCCCAGTTGTCCGAGGTCAGCCCCCGCAGCGGGAAGATTTGCCAGTAGGAGCCCCCGGCGAACAGCACCAGCAACAGGATCGCAAACAGGAAACCGGGAATGGCATAGGCCACGATGATGGCCCCGCTGGTCCATGTATCAAAGGTTGAACCGTCCTTGATGGCCTTGCGGATACCCAGCGGGATCGACACCAGATAGGCAATCAGGGTCGACCACAGGCCCAGCGAGATCGAAACGGGCATTTTTTCCAACACCAGATCAATCACGCTGATCGAGCGAAAATAGCTCTCGCCGAAATCCAGCGTCAGGTAGTTGCCCATCATGCCCAGAAAGCGTTCAAGCGGAGGCTTGTCGAAGCCAAACTCTTTCTCAAGCTCTGCGATAAATTCCGGCGGCAGGCCGCGCGCACCGACATATTTATCGTCAAAGGCTCCGCCTGCGGGCTCGGCACCTGCATCGCCACCACCGGCAAAACCGGCAAAGACATCTCCCTGACCTTCAACCTGCGCGATGATCTGTTCGATCGGCCCGCCGGGCACGAATTGCACCAGCGTGAAGTTGACGATCATGATGCCCAGAAGCGTCGGTATGACCAGCAACAGGCGTCTTAGGATATAGGCGCCCATATTACCGCAGCGCGCCTTTCGCTTTCAGTTCGGCCTCTTTCTCGGGGTTGACCCACCACAGGTCCAGATAGCCCAGCGTAAACGGGGGCAGGTTTTCGGGGTATTCATACATATCGTAGTAAGCTGTCCAATAGTCCGCCACATACCCATCGGGGATGACGAAGAACTCATAGCGCAACACGCGGTCCAGCGCCATAAGCGCTGCGTCCTGTTCCGCCTGATTTGTGGTGTCGAATGACGCTTCGATCACGGCATCCACCAGCGGGCTGGCAAGGCCAGCCGGGTTGAACAGGCTGAACGCCGCCTCTTTCGATCCATACATCTGACTGAGGCCGCCGCCCGTCGACAGGAACGAACCATACCGACTCGAATACACCATGTCGTAGTCACGCTCGCGCCGACGCAGGGTGAACTGGGCCGGGTCAACCTTTTCTGCGGTCGCATCGACGCCGATGGATTGCAGGTTCTGCACATAGGTCTCGATCATCGTGGCGGTCGAGGTCGGGATGCTGGACGCGTAAGGGATATTCACCTTCAGCGTCTGCCCTTCCGCATTCCGGCGCAGGTTACCATCACCTACGGGCCATCCGGCCTCGTCCAGCAGCTTTGAGGCCTTACGCAGATTGCGCCGGTCATTCAGACGGGCCGGGTTGGATTCATGCGTCACAAGTGCGGGTTCGCTCAGCACCTCGGCCGGGACGATATCGCCGAGCGATTCCAAGAACTCCAGTTCCGCACCTTCCGGCGCGCCGGTTGCTTCGATATGCGTGCCCTGCACGAACGAGTTGCGGGGCGTGTTCAATCCGAACATCAGGGATTCATTGGCCCATTCAAAATTAAACGCCAGCGCCAGCGCCTTGCGTACATTCTTGTCGGCAAATTGCGGCTTACCCAGATTGAAGACAAACCCCGACGGGGTCGGCGGGCTGCCATCGGCGATCTCATCACGCACCACGGACCCTTCGCTGAGTTTCGGGAAATCATAGCCCGACGCCCAGAGCTTGGGATCACTCTCGATCCGCATGGTGTATTCTCCGGCCTTGAACCCCTCGAACGCGGCGGTCTGGTCGGCAAAATACTCGACCCGGATGGTGTCATAGTTGTTGCGACCAACGTTGAAAGGCAGATCCTGGCCCCAATAGTCATCCCGGCGTTTATAGACGATGCGGCGGTTGATGTCGTAGCTGTCTAGCTTGTAAGGACCGGAGCCGACAGCGACCTCGAGCCTTGGTTCATCCAGACGACGGCTTTCATCCGCCTCAAACCACGCTTTCGAGAACACAGTCGTCGACCCGACCGTCTCAATCAGGCCGCGTCGCGTCACATCCGGGCTGAAGGTGAACTTTACGGTGTGATCGTCCAGAGCCTCGGCCCCGGTGACCATGCGACCCACCGCCTGCGCGTACGAGGGCAGGCCCTGTTCGATGAACAAACGGTGGCTGAACACCACATCCTCGGCGGTCACGGGCGTGCCGTCCCAGAATGTCGCCTCGGGGCGCATGTGGAAGATCACATAATTGCGGCCTTCGTCATACTCCATGCTTTCGGCCAGAACCCCGTAATACTGGCCCACACTGTCGGCGGTCGACTCGATCAACGAGTCATATTGCAGAGTGGTCAGCGCCCCCGGGCGGCCTTTCCGCGAGTAGGGGTTCAGAGAATCAAACGTCCCCGACCCGGCCAGCGACAACTCTCCGCCCTTTGGGGCATCGGGATTGACATAGTTCAGATGCGGATAATCAGCCGGATAATCCAGATTGCCAAAATAGGAATAGCCATGGCTGCGCGTGACACCATCCTCGGCGGCCGAGGCAAAGCTGCCCGCTGACAGGACAACTGCCGCTGAAATCCCCAATGCTGCAGCCCATGACTGAAATTCGGGCGGGCGCAGGGCGGTCAGAAGGGATTTCATCGTTGCTCATCCTCTGGGTCGTTGACGTCTTTAATCTTCGTGCGCGCCAGCTAAAAGGCCAACACTTACTGTTGCAAGTTTAGAATGCGTGAACGCTTTGTGAAGTTCCTGTCAGACAAAAAATAAAGCCGCTGCACGAGAGCAGCGGCTTTGAAACCTGCAATTCTGATCGAATGATCAGTTGCCGATGGTCTGCAGATACGCAATCAGGTCGGCGCGTTCCTGCGGTTTTTTCAGGCCCGCAAAGCTCATGGATGTGCCCGAGATATAGGCGCTGGGGCGGGTCAGGAACGCGTCCAGAGCCTCAGGCGTCCAGTTGCCACCATGCGCCTGCATCGAGGCCGAATAGCCGGTGAAACCCTTGGCCGATGCAACCGGGCGGTCGACGATACCATACAGGTAGGGGCCGGTGCCGTTCGCGCCGTCTTCAAGCTTGTGGCAGGCGGTGCATTTGCGGAACACACGCGCGCCCTTTTCCGGGTCGGCTGCGGCCAGCATGTCTTCGAATACAACCTCTTCCCCGTCGGCGCTTTCGCCCGAGCTTTCGGTTTCGATAATATAGGAAGCCTCGGCATGATGGCTATCGGTGCTATAGAGGACGTCCGCCCCCCATTTCGCCAGAAGCAGCACCAGGAAGGTGCCGAACAGGCCTGCAGCGGCCTTGGTAACTGTCATCGTGTCGAACATTTTGATCGCGAGTCCATTTCAGCTGTCTGCGGGGTGTCTAAGGCTTCCCCTGACAAGAGGCAAGGTATAGACACCGCGACGAAACGCCCAATTCGCGAACTTGTTGCACGGAATCGACCAAATGACCAAACGTATCGCATTTCAGGGAGAGCCCGGCGCCTATAGCCACGAGGCTTGCCGCAATGCCCGCCCGGATATGGACGCCCTGCCCTGCCGTACTTTCGAGGATGTAATCGAATCAGTGCGCTCGGGCGAGGCCGAACTGGCGATGCTGCCGGTTGAGAACACCACCTATGGCCGGGTTGCCGATATCCACCGCCTGCTGCCCCATAGCGGGTTGCATATCATCGATGAGGCCTTTGTGCGGGTACATATCAACCTGCTGGGAGTGCCGGGTGCAAAGCTTGAAGACATCTCCGAGGCGCATTCTCATCTGGTCCTGCTGCCGCAATGCGCGGGTTTTCTGAAACAGCACGATATCCGGGGCCGCGTCAGCCCCGACAACGCCCGTGCCGCGCGCGAGGTGGCCGAGGCCGGTGACATCCACTCGGCCGCGCTGGCCAGCGAGTTGGCCGGTGAGATTTACGGGTTGAACGTGCTGGCGCGCCATATCGAAGATCAGGGCGACAACACCACCCGTTTTCTGGTCATGTCGCGCGAGGCAAATCTGTCGCGCCGCGGCGATCACGGGATGATCACCAGCTTCGTCTTTCAGGTCCGCAACATCCCTGCCGCGCTGTATAAGGCGATGGGCGGATTTGCCACCAACGGTGTCAACATGACCAAGCTGGAAAGCTATATGGTCGACGGCTCGTTCACCGCGACGCAGTTTTACGCGGACATCGTGGGCCACCCCGATGACCGCAATGTGCAGCTGGCGATGGACGAATTGGAGCACTTCACCACCAATGTCGAACTGCTGGGCGTCTACCCCGCAGCGCAGCCGCGCGGGTGAAGGCGGGCTATTCGGGCCCCGAAAACTCTGAACACCGTCGCCCCGAGCGCCATAGGTCGAGGATTGTCGCCACGTTTGCGTCCGCGCTCTCGGTCGCGTCGACCTCTAGGTCGTATACTCTTCCAAGATGTATGGAGCGTTCATCCCGGGCGGCGCTGCCCACTTGGCGGTCGCCGCGGGCAAGTTCTCGTTGCACCAACACGTCCACGGGGCAACGGACGGCAACGAACAGAACGTCATGGCCCGCGAAACCTTGCTTCAGGGCATCAATCCATCCCGGTGTATCGAGAATATGTTCAACGATCAGGTTGTTGCCTGCATTCGCGTAGGCCGCAAGGGACGCGTGAAAGCCATCAAATGTCGCCGACCGGCTTTCGGCCCAGTCGAAATGACCCTGCCGGAATCGCTGCATCGGCAAGACGCCCGAATCCCGCAGATGGTCGATCGAGACGTGCCAGAAGGGGACCTCGGCCTTGTTCTGCAACTCTTGGGCGATGGTCGACTTGCCGCTGCTTGAGGCACCGTGCAGGAAGATGATCTGCGCCATGTCTGTTCTTCCCCCTGCAGCACTAATCGGATGACGCTATCCGAGGTCGAAGGACTTTGAAATAGCCTCTGCGCTCTGCCTATAGTCGCGAAACCCCATCGCCTCATAGTAGGCCAGACCCTCGGCATTGCCCGCTCCGATGGTGGCGTCGATGGCCGGCAGACCCGCGGCCTGTGCCGCTGTCAGAGTGACGTCGAACAGCGCCCGTCCAACGCCGCGGCGCGCGGCTGTTGGGGCAATATGTGTCCCGATGATGCCCCATCCGGTTGCCACACCATAAGGATTGCCCCCGATCGCCAGTTTGAGCGATTGAAACCCTAGAACCTCACCCGTCGCCGCAACCGCGACCGAGCATCGGATTTGATGAGGACCATTGATGTAGTGGGACAGCGCGAACGCGGCATCGCTTGGCTTGGTGCGTTTGCCCGCCTGGGTCAGAGCCTGCAGCACTGCGGACATTCCCGCCGCGTCACTGTCCCGAGCCTCTCGAATAGTGATCTGAGCCATTCGGCTTACCCCTCAGGCCCCGTGCAGGTGGCGTTCTTCCAGCTCGCGCGCAAAGTCGCTGAGGCGAGTCTGGAACTGGCGGCGAAATCTGGACTGGCCCAGTTTCAGCGATTGCAGCAACAGCCGCGCGGGCAGCGTTTTTGCGCCCAGCGACGTCGCAATGCTCAGCCGCGTGCGGCGCTGGGACAGGGCCAGCAATTCGATCACCGTGTCGCCGTTCATGCCCTTGCTGCTGGCCTCGAACCGCATCAGCGACGGCGTCTCGCATTCGGCCAGCAATACCGAGATCTGGCGCGGTTTGCCGCGGATGTTCAGCTCGGTCTCCCACGTCGCCCCGGCCTGCGGGGTCCCGTATCCGGCCGTGCGGCGCACCTCGATCCCGCGGCGCATGGCCATCCGTTCGAAACGTTCGAAATCGGCGACCATGGCAAACACCGTGTCGATCGGAACCTCGATATCTTCCTGCGCTGAAAACTGCATCTCGTTTCTTTTCCATCCCCGGGCTCGGGGCCAGTTTCTCGTTAGTCCAGTGTGTCTGCAAGCCAATGCTGCAGCAAAAAATGCGCAATCGCGCCTTTTCGGGCGGGCAGCAGCCGGGGGTGATCCCCGGCAAAGACCTCCATCATCTCGGTCCGGCTGACCCAGATCGCATCCTCGATCTCGACCGGATCAATCTCGATTTCGGGGGACAGGGCCTGGCCCGCGCAACCGAACATCAGCGAGGCCGGAAATGGCCAGGGCTGGCTGGCCAGATAGCGCACCGCGCCGACCGGCACGCCCGCCTCTTCCATAACTTCGCGCCGCACCGCCGCCTCAAGCGTCTCGCCGGGTTCGACAAACCCGGCCAGCAGCGAATACATCCCCTCGGGCCAGCCGGGCGATCGCCCCATCAGCACCGAGTTGCCATGCGTAATCAGCATGATCACCACCGGGTCGGTGCGTGGGAAGTGCTGCCCCCCACAGGCGGGGCAACTGCGTTGCCATCCACCCTGAGACATCTCGCTGGCCGCGCCGCAGCGGGCGCAGAACCGGTGCGTTTCGTGCCAGCCGATCACCGCCTTGGCGGTCGCCGCCAGTTCGGCATCGCGCGGGCTGAGGCGGGTCATGATTCGTCGCAGCTCGGCAAAGACATGGCCGTCCGGCAGGTCCGGGTGCTGCTGTTCGCTGCGATCCACAAAGGCGCCTACATCGGCCAGATCCAGCCCTTCGGCAGCCCAACCCGAGATATCCATGGCAAAAAGCGGCATGCCATCGTCCGACAGGCCCAGCAGAACCGGCTGTTCTATCACGCCGCCCGGCCCGTGTTGCAGAACCTTGTGATCCATCGGGATCAGGGCCAACGTGTCCAACCCCTCGCCCTGCACCAGCAGCTTGCCGCGCCACAGCAACAGGCAACGCGCCGCCGGATCGTCATAGGTCTGCGCCAGTTTCCCCGCATCGCCGCGCAGCAATCCCGCCCGGTTCAGCCCCGAGCCGCCAAATGTGACCTGTTCCGCACGCTTCATGCCTGTTGTCCTCAAGTACCGGGCAAAGGGCTGCCATGTCTTTGGACCCGGCGCAACGGGTATTCACCAGCGAAATTATTTTCGTCTGCCGCCGAAAGACCGCAGCATTGCCCCGGAATTTGCACTAAGTCATCCTCATGGTGAATATCGAGTTACTTTGACAGCCAGAAGTAGAAATTTTGAAATCCAGTCCATCGTCACGCCCACAACAAGGGGGCCGTTCCGGCGCATCCCTGCGGATATTGGCGACCTCTGACCTGCATATGCATCTGACGGCATTCGATTATTACGCCGACAGCCCGACCACCGATATCGGCCTGACCCGCACGGCCAGCCTGATCCGCGCCGCGCGCGAGGAGGCTCGGCGAGAAGGTGCCTTGGTTCTGTTGGTCGATAATGGAGACGCGCTGCAGGGAACCCCGTTCGGTGACTGGGCAGCGGAGGCCGCGCCCGATGCGCACCCGCTGCCCGCTGCGTTCAACGCGCTGGGGTATGATGCGGTGGGGCTGGGGAATCATGATTTCGGCTTCGGGCTGGAGTTTGTCGATGGCATCGCCGCGCAGAATGCCTGCCCCATGGTGTGCAGCAACATGCGCGCAACCAATGGACCGCAGGGGTGGCTGCCCTATCTCGTTTTGGATCGGCACGTCAGCGTCAACGGGCAGGAGGTTCCAATCCGGATCGGCGTCCTGTCGCTCGTGCCACCGCAAACCGCGCAATGGGAAGCGCATGTGCTTCACGGTCAGGTCGAAGTGACCGACATTTTGTCCGCAGCCCGGCAGACTGTGTCAGACCTTGAGGGCGAAGGGTGCGATCTGGTTGTTGCGCTGGCGCATTCGGGGTTGAACGACGCAAAGGCGAAAGTCGGTCTTGAAAACGCGACGATCCCATTGGCCGCACTGGCTGGGATCGATGTCATTGTTGCAGGTCATACCCATCTGACCTTGCCGGGCAAGGCGCATGCAGAACTGCCTTTTGTCGATCACGAGAAGGGCTTGGTACATGGCAAACCGGTCGTGATGCAGGGATGGGGGGGCTCGCATCTTGGCGTCATCGATCTGGAGCTTGAGCAAGACCCGCAGCGCGGTTGGACTGTTGTGGACAGCCGGGTCGAGGCCGTTCCGATCAAGACCGACGCCGGGCTCACACCCGAAGACGCCGAGATCGCCCGACTCTTTGCCGAAGGCCATGCCGAAACGCGCAAGCGGGTTGCCAAGCCAGTGGGGTCGGTGCCGCAAACGCTGCACAGCTATTTCTCGTACTGTGCGCCGGACCGGGGTTTGGCGCTGATGGCAGCAGCACAGGCGGCTGCGGTGCGCCCTTACCTTGTTGGGACAGACTGCGAGGGTCTGCCCATTCTGTCGGCCACCGCACCAGCAAAATTCGGTGGCCGTGCAGGCCCCGGGCACTACACCGAAGTTCAGGCAGGCGACATATCGATCCGCCACGTCGCCAATATGCACGTGTTTCCCAATGAACTGCGCGCGGTCCGTGTGACGGGAGCGCAGCTGCGCGATTGGCTGGAGATGTCTGCAGGGGTATTCAACCAGCTTTACGCAAAAGGACCCGTGGACCTGATCGATTCTGATCGGGCCGGGTTTAACTTTGACGTCCTGCACGGTGCAACATACCAGATTGATCCGACGCAACCGGCCCGCTTCGACAGCTCGGGCCAGCTGACCGACCCGGCCCATCGACGCATCCGGGCGCTTGCGGTGAACGGCGAACCGGTCGCTGCCGATCAGAGTTTTGTCATCGCGACCAATAACTATCGCGCCAGCGGCGGCGGGCATTTTCCCTTTGCTGATCAGCTACAGATGATCACACTGCCCGCGCTGCGTATTCATGATCTTTTGTGCGACTACCTATCTGGAAAATGCCCCAAAGATCTTTTGGAACAGGCACCGCGTCCGTTCACGTTGACCGCGCCAACCGGGACCGAAGCAATTCTGCGGACGGGCCCCGGCGCGCGCGCCTATATGGATGAGCTCGCCGAATACGCTCCACGCCTCCTACCCCTGGATGACGACGGGTTTCTGCCCGTTCATCTGACCCTGTGACGGGTTGCCAAGGCCACGCAGCGCGCCTATATGGGGGGCGAGAGGTTGGCGCGGGCGAGCGCCTCGCCAACCTGGTCAGGTCCGGAAGGAAGCAGCCACAACGAGTCCCGCTTGGGTCGATGTCCAGCCTCTCACCTGAACCAACCCATAGCCGCAGGAGGGCTTTATGATTGTAGCAAAAACCCTTCGGGCAGCCCGGTTCTGATCCTCAGCGATCTTCTGACTGCCTGAACACATGACCAGCGGATGCGCGATTGCCATCCGACGGACACGCTGTTTCTGATCACAGGCAGAGCAATGTATCTTTCCCTCTCGGACCTCGGATGGTCCTCTCATTTCGCCGCGCAACACGCGGCCAACCCTTCATGCCAACCTTTTCGCATCACCGCCGTGCACCGGGACCGGCTGATCGGTCTCAGCCCGGATGGCGAATCCCCGCTGCTGACCCCGGACCGCCCGACGGGCGATTATACGGTCGGCGACTGGGTTCTGGCGGACGCAGACAACCGCGTCCGGCACCTGCTGGACCGGCGCAGCCTGCTGCAACGCCGGGCGGCTGGCACCGGAGCTTCGGCACAACTGATCGCTGCCAACGTCGACGTGCTGTTCATCATCAGTTCGTGCAACGCCGATTTCAGCCTGCCCCGGCTGGAGCGTTATCTGGCGCTGGCCCATCAGGCCGGAAGCTATCCGGTGATCGTGCTGACAAAGGCCGACATATCGGATGCGCCCGAGACCTATGTGCAGCAGGTACAGGCCATCGACCCGTTTCTGACGGTACTTGCGATCAATGCGCTGGACCCGACTGAGATCGAACAGGTTCTGTCATGGTGTCCAAAGGGCCAGACCGGCGCACTAGTGGGCTCATCCGGTGTTGGCAAGACGACGCTGGCCAATGCCATGACCGGGCAGGATCAAGCCACGGCAGGCATCCGCGAGGACGATGCGAGGGGGCGGCACACCACCACCGCTCGCGCGCTGCACCGCATGCGCAACGGTGGATGGCTGATCGACACGCCCGGCATGCGCGCCTTGCGGTTACTGGACGCGCAGGAAGGTGTGGACGAGGTGTTCTCGGACCTCATGGAGCTTGGCAAGAACTGCCGGTTCTCGGATTGCCAGCACGAGGCGGAGCCCGGCTGTGCCGTGCAGGCCGCGATCCAAGACAGTGCGCTTGATCCCTCACGGCTGGAGCGGTGGCGCAAGCTGCGGCGGGAGGATCAGCGCAACTCGGAAACTATCGCGCAGTCTCGTGCCCGCGACAAAGCGTTCGGCAAGATGGTGCGCGGAGTCATGCAAGAGAAGAAATCGCGCAAGCGACTGTGACCGGCAGGCCTCGTCTGATCAGGCGATCAGGCGGGGCCAGACGGCAGCGTTACGCCGGGCGAAAACACCGATATGGCCGACCTTGGACAATCCGAACTCTTGCGGTGACAGCAGATGACGGCGCGCGGCGGGACCGTAGAGATCGGCGAGCCGCCAGACCGCCTCGGGCGGCACCATCTGGTCGTCTTCGAAGGCAAACAGATCAACAGGCCCGCCTATGCTGGACCATCGCGCGGCGGGCAGGGTCTGTCCGATCTCGGGCAGATAGCTGTCGGGCGCGGTGCACCATTTGCGCCATTGCCAATAAACCCCGGCGGGCAGATTTTCACCAAAGCCCAGCGCCTTACCCGGCAGATAGCCCAGCGCACGCGCCGCTAGCGGCGCGTGACCGTACCAAAACAATGCAGCCAGGGCACGATAGGGCCACGGGTGATCCGATAGCGTCACGAGCCCGGAACAGACACAGATCATCCGGTCAATACGGTCAATATCGGGTTGCACCGGCCCCAGCATCGCCCCCAACGAGTGGCCAATGCTCCAGAGTTTTGCTTGCGGAAACCGCCGCCGCATCTCAGTGCGCGCGGCCGGGATATCGATCAGCGCCCAATCCGCCATCGTCACCGTCGACGCCTTCTGCGGCCCGGTCAGGGACTGGCCAAAATCGCGATAGTCATAGGTCAGGCAAGCCATTCCATGCTCAGCCACCAACCAGCGGGCGAAATGCTGATAATAGTCACGCGGCACCCCGGTCGCATTGTTGATCACGACGACCGTTTCCGGCTCTGACGCGGGCCGGTAGAGCCGCGCCGACAGCATCGCAGGGCCGGAGGGGAACCGGAAATCTTCCGTCATCACGGTCTGCTGCGCATCTAACATTGGGTCCTCTGGCACAATCTGAACCGATCAGTTCATTTCGTCACCGCAGAGTCAAGATTGACGTAAAGGGACCACTAGCGGGCCGCGCCCGCCAATTCGCTTGACTCGATGCCCGCCCAACCGCTAGCGATGCGGTGATGGTTCCCGCGCCTTTGACCAAGGCCGGGATGAAAAGGGAACACGGTGCGGCCCTGCCCGGCGACAACCGGAACGGACCAAATCCGCGACTGCCCCCGCAACTGTAAGCGTTGAGCAATGCCGAAATGCCACTGGCCGAAAGGCTGGGAAGGTCGGCAAAGCGATGACCCGCAAGTCAGGAGACCTGCCATCGGAACAGAAACTGAAACTCGGGCGGGGTGTCCGGGCAGGTCCTGACAGCAAAGCGCCGTCCAACCTGTTTCACGCCCTCAGCCCCACGCGCGGAGGGCGCAGTATGATATGGAAGACCGGAACCCACCAGTTCTCGGCAACAATTTGCCAAAGGACGGGGAAAACCTGTCCGGCTTTGGCGCGAATCGCACGGGCACTGGCCAATTCGATGACCAAGGCTGCGCCAGCAACAACTGCAGATTTCGAGATTCAGGGCAGCAGTGAACTGACGCACTGCGCTGACGGGTGCACCGCCCGTTTTCGCGCCCGCGCGGCCGAAATCAGAGTATTCTGCGGAACCGGATCAGACCAGGCCATCGAGCAACTGGACAGCTATGCAGACCTGTTGTTCGGCTCCGAGACCGCAGCCTTGTCGACGGATATCCTGACGACACCGCCTTGCGCGATGCTCGAAGCGTTGACGCTGTCTCGGGGCGCACCGATGCAAGCCGAGTGCCGCCCGTCAGCTTGATCTTCAGCCCGCCGCCAGAATGCCGGCGGGCGCAATCGACCATTCCATCTGCGCATCGGTTTCGACGGCACAGGGCCGCAACGCGCGCAACCGCTGCAACGCCGCATCAGGATGCTCTCCGCATTCTATCATCAAACGCAATACGATCATGCCAGAGCGACCGCAGCCGCCCCTGCAGTGAACCAGAATCCGCCCACCGCCTGACAGCGCATGACGCGCTGCGGCGCTGACCTCGACCCAGCGTTCGTCGACCTCGGGCGATGGCGTGCCATAATCCTCGACCGGCAAATGAACCCAGCGGCAGGCGCGGCTTCGCACGTCGATCCCGAAATCTCTTGCGCCATCGAGTATCATCTCGACCTCGGTCGCCATTGACAGGATCAGGCCGGGTTTCCAATCGGCCACGGCATCAAGATCACTCTGATAATCGCCCCCCCGACCCGGCATGGATGTCAGCGCAAGCGTTCCTCCGCCAACCTGAAGTGCGTGGATAACCATCTCAGACATTCTACGTTCCCCCCGAAACGTTGATCGCAAGATCTTCATACTGTCTTCAAGTGTCCGATCTTAACCGCGTGGCCCGGCATTCCAAAACGAAAATCATGAAGGCGGGCGGTGGACGCGGACAGCGGGGGCCTCTACGCTGCGGCAGAACTCGAATCCGCGAAAGCAGACATGACCGACACGCCCAGCCCCGCCTATCAGGTTCTCGCCCGCAAATACCGCCCGGAAACCTTCGCCGATCTGGTCGGTCAGGACGCCATGGTGCGCACCCTGAAAAACGCGTTCGAGGCGGACCGGATCGCGCAGGCTTTCATCATGACCGGCATTCGCGGCACCGGCAAAACCACCACCGCCCGGATCATCGCCAAGGGCATGAACTGCATCGGCCCGGATGGTGAAGGCAAGCCCACGACCGAGCCTTGCGGCCAATGCGAACATTGCGTGGCCATCATGGAAGGCCGCCATGTCGACGTGATGGAAATGGACGCCGCCAGCCGCACCGGCGTGAACGATATCCGCGAGATCATCGACAGCGTCCGCTATCGCGCCGCCTCGGCCCGTTACAAGATCTACATCATCGACGAGGTCCACATGCTCTCGACCAGCGCCTTCAACGCGCTGCTCAAGACGCTTGAGGAACCGCCCGAGCATGTAAAGTTCATCTTCGCCACCACCGAGATTCGCAAGGTCCCAGTGACGGTGCTGTCACGCTGCCAGCGCTTCGACCTGCGCCGGATCGAGCCCGAGGACATGATCGGCCTGCTGCGCAAGATCGCCGACGCCGAAGGGGCCCAAATCGCCGAGGATGCGCTTGCGTTGATCACCCGCGCCGCTGAAGGCTCGGCCCGCGATGCGACCTCGCTGCTGGACCAGGCCATATCCCATGGCGCGGGCGAGACCAGCGCCGATCAGGTGCGTGCGATGCTGGGTCTGGCCGACCGGGGCCGGGTGCTGGACCTGATCGACATGATCCTGCGCGGCGACGCGGCGGGGGCCCTGACCGAACTCAGCGCCCAATACGCCGAAGGGGCCGATCCGCTGGCCGTGCTGCGCGACCTTGCCGAGATCACCCATTGGGTGTCGGTCGTGAAAATCACACCCGACGCTGCCGAGGATCCAACCGTTTCCCCCGACGAACGCGCCCGGGGCCAGCAAATGGCCGACGCCTTGCCAATGCGTGTGCTGACCCGCATGTGGCAGATGCTGCTGAAAGCGCTCGAGGAGGTCTCGGCGGCCCCCAACGCCATGATGGCCGCCGAAATGGCCGTGATCCGCCTGACCCATGTGGCCGACCTGCCCAGCCCCGAAGAGCTGATCAAACGGCTGCAGGATAGCCCTCCGCCCCCTACCGGCGGACCGGGCGGCGGCATCGCGGCCCCGGCTGCGCCTGCTCAGCAACCGGCCCCGCGGGCATACGCATCACCCCCGCGCAGCCCCGCGGGCGCTCCGACCGCTGCGCTGGCGGAGGACGTGACGACTGCTCTGGCGCGCTATCCCAGCTTCGAGCACGTGGTCGAACTGATCCGCGCCAACCGCGACGTCAAGCTGCTGGTCGAGGTCGAAAATGGCGTGCGGCTGACCGCATACCAGCCCGGACGCATCGAATTCACCCCGACGGACAATGCCCCGACCGACCTGTCACAGCGTCTGGGGGCCGCGCTGCAACGCTGGACCGGGAACCGGTGGGCGGTATCGATCGTATCGGACGGCGACGCGCCAACCATCGCCGAACTCCGCGATGCCGCCGAAACCGCGCTGCGGACCGAAGCGGAAGCACATCCGCTGGTTCAGGCTGTTTTGGTGCAGTTCCCCCAGGCGCGGATTACCAGGATCGAAACCCCGGAGCAACGCGCGGCGCAAGTCGAAACCGAGGCGCTGCCCGAGGTCGAGGACGAATGGGATCCGTTCGAAGAGGACTGATCAATCGCACAAACCCTCCCGCGCCCGCCACGGGCCATCGGCTGCCGCCGATCCCCTGAGCGGCCTTGGGCCCGGCAGCGCGGGCAAGGCCCGCG
>NZ_JBQFZS010000014.1:0-69441 GCF_056542385.1 Ruegeria sp. AD2(2025) | reverse complement strand
CTTTATTTGCCGCACTCGTCGCCCAACTGAACCTTTTGCGTCGCATAATAATGAAGGGACGCGCGCTGTAACACCAATCAACACATGGTTAAGGGAGGCGTCTTCGTGGCTGTTCAGATGACACTGCGTGGTTTTGTAATTTTGAAGATACAGGCGCGTCCGTTATCCTGAAGGCCGTTGATTTGTTATTAAATACCTTAGCTACCAACGCCGTTTGAGATGCCGTGTCTAACGTCAGCGTCAATCAGGCAGTTTAGGTCGATTTGATAGGGGAGGGTTTCCGGCTCATCGCATGGATGTGAATTTCATGGGTGTCGTGCGCTGCACGAAAGCGGTGATGCCATACATACGCGCAGCGCACTCGGGCCACGTCATCACAATCTCATCCGTAGGCGGCCTTGTGGGTCAGCCGTTCAACGAGATCTACTGCGCCGCAAAATTCGCCGTTGAGGGGTACACTGAAGCTCTGGCCAGCTATGTCACGCCCAATTTCGGCATCCATTTCTCGACGGTTGAACCGGGCGGCATTCAATCCGAATTTGCCGCCAGTGTGCTGAAACATATCGAGGCCACGGGTGGGATGCTTGAGGATGAGTATCTGCCCATTCTCCAGAAGTACATCGGCGGCGCGCAGGCGCGAATGGATGGCAGCGATATCTATCAAACCTCGGAACAAGTGGCATCCGTTGTCATGGGCGTGGTTGACGCCTCTGATCCGCCGATCCGCATTCGCACCTCAAACTGGGGTGAGGAGTTTACACGCCTGAAAACCGAAGCTGACCCGGACGGCAAAAAGCAACAGGCAGCCGTGATTGAGCAATTCTTAAGCTGAGAGCCTATTGGTGCGATGTTGCTCGGAATGTGGCAGCCTTGCTTCGGTTGCCGCAGATTTCCATGCTGCACCACCGGCGACGTCCGCTTTTTGAGATGTCGCAGAACACCAGTACGCATCGATCATTCGCGCATTCTCTGAGGGGTTGTGCCATTAAGTTCGAGCTGTGGCACTTGGCATGTACACCGAGGAAAAGCTCGGTGTCAGACGACGACGGGGTCGAAAACGGGCGCGGGGATCGCGAACACTGATGCCGAAGGCTCTGAGGCCCGGCGAACGCTGGTCGCTGGACTTCCTGTCCGACACGTTCGGGGCATCCCGTCGGTTCCGCATCTTAGGCGGTGAACGATGATTGCTGCCGCGAGAACCTGTGTCTGATGGCTGATACCAGCATCTCAGGGGCTCGGGTTGCGCGCGAACTGGACGCGCTTGTCCGGCTCTATGGCAAGCCGGTCAGCATTGTCAGTGACAATGGAACCGAGTTCACCAGCCGAGCCATCCTGAAATGGGCCAACGATAACGGGGCGACTGGCACTACATTGATCCAGGTAAACCACAGCAGAATGCCTTCATCGAGTCATTCAACGGCAGCTTGCGGGATGAACTTCTGAACGCCGAGATGTTCGATAGTCTGGATGATGCCCGCCGCAAATTGGCGCTCTGGCGATACGGCTACAACAACGTCAGACCGCACTCATCTCTCGGAAACCAAACGCCCGCAGAAGCGCGCCGTACGCTTGAGCAATTTGAGGGCTCCGCGCCCGGCGCGCTTGCCCAAACTGACGACGAAGAATATGAAAATCAGACCCGCAGACTCTCGTTATAAATGAGAGAGCCTCGGGGGGCAGGTCACTTTCTATGCGGTCCCTTTCCTTCTTCTAGCTGTTATTCCTGTTGGCTTGCACGTCGCCTTCATTGCGCTCGTGGTATTCCTTTTGGTGTTTATTTTCTTGTCCCGGGCATTTGGCATACAATGGATGCTGCAAGGGCCAACTCACGCCTGGACTCTGCCCATTTCTGCAGCTCGCTGAGCTCACCACCTGACGCACAAGCGATTGCTGAAACAACTCAACAGGCTCAGATCTTTGTAAAAACCTTCTTAATCCCCATCTGCAATCCCGTCTGCGCGCGCTCTGGCCCGGCGTGCGCGGTAGCTGGGCAGTAGTACCAGAAGGACGGCGATCAGAAGCAGACCCAAAGTCATCGGGCGTTCCCAGATGAAGCCGATACCATCATAGAGCTGCATGGAGCGCGCGAAGTTGTCCTCCATCATCCCGCCGAGGATGAAACCGATCAGCAGCGGTGCCAGGGGATAATCCGCAAACTTTAACGCTGTTGCGCAAACCCCGAATCCGACCAGTATCAGTAGCTCGGTGGCGTTATTCTGGCCGATGTAAGCCCCCATCAGGGTGAAGAACAGGATAAACGGGATCAGAAAGTTGCGCGGAACGGCAAGTACTTTGGCGATGTAAGGGATCAGCGGCAGATTCAGGATCAACAGAACGAGGTTGCCGATGAACATTGACATGATCACCGCCCAGAAGATCTGAGGCTCGTCCACCATCAGGCGCGGGCCAGGCGTGACATTCAGGGCGATCAGCGCACCCAGCAGGATGGCCGTGGTGCCGGATCCGGGAATACCCAAAGTCAGCAGCGGAACAAAAGACCCGGTACACGCAGCGTTGTTGGCGGCCTCAGGTGCGGCAAGACCTTTGATCGAGCCTTTGCCAAACTCTTCCTGTTCCTCCTTCGGAGCGATATTGCGTTCCACCGCATAGCCAAGGAAGCTGGCAATTGTCGCACCCGCCCCCGGCAGCACTCCGATAAAAAAGCCTTGCGCGGACTGGCGACCGACAACCGGAGCGATTGCTTTCGCTTCATCCCTTGAGATGCGCAGGTCCTTGATATCACCGTCATCGCCTTTCAGATCCTTGGGTTTCAGGACAAGAAACAAGGCCTCTGGCAGCGCGAACATCGCCATTGCCAGTGTGATGAAGCCGAAGCCCGATTGCAGGTCCATGATACCCATGGTGAAGCGCGGCAGGTTGAACAAAGCGCCTTCGCCAACAGTCGCCATAATCAGGCCCAGTATGGTCATGATCAACGCCTTAGCGACCTGCCCCGAACCCGCGAAGGCCGCGATGGCCGAGAGGCCCACGACCATCAGCGCGAAATACTCGGCGGAATGAAACAGCAAAGCAACGGAAGACAAAGCTGGCGCAAACACCATAAGCAGGATCGCACCCAAGGTACCACCGGCGAAACTGGCAATAGCGGCGATCGTCAGCGCCTTGCCAGCCTTTCCTTGCTGCGCCATAGGATAGCCATCAAAGCTTGAGGCCACAGTGCCTGCGACCCCCGGCGCGTTGAGCAGGATGGACGAGGTTGATCCCCCGAAAATCGCGCCATAGTAGACGCCCGCCAGCAGGATCAGCGCAGCCGAGGGATCACCCATTGAAATTGCAACCGGGATCATGATCGCAATGATCGACATCGGGCCAAGCCCCGGCAGCATACCGATAAACGTGCCGATCAGACACCCGGCCACAACCATAAGTAGATTTTGGAGAGAGAATGCCGTTTGCAGGCCAATGAGCAGTCCTTCGAGCATTTCAGCCTCCGAAAATGCCCGGCAGCGGGCGCATGTAAATTCCAAGAACTTCCTGAACCAGATACCAAACGAACCCGGCGGCAATCAGGGCGACGGGCACCATGACGTGCCACTTGCGCTCACCCAGAATGTAGGACCCGATGATCAAGAAGGCTGAGGTGGCGATCAGAAAGCCAACCGGGCGCAGACACAGTGCGTAAACGACCATCAACACCAGCAGCGCAATCGCCTGACCCAAATGGTACTCACCCAGACGGCGGTAATCGATATCCGCCTCTTTCAACTTGCTTTCTTCAAGTCCCAACAGGATGATTGCCGAAGCAATGATCCCCAGTATGGACAGAACCTTGGGGAAGGTACTCGGCCAAATGGGGTTCCTTTGCATAAAAGGGGGCAGGCTGCCGTCCATCGTAAACCAGGCCGCATAACCGTAGGTTAGGCAAATTCCCAGCAGAACAAGCGCGATCCAGCGATCCAGCGCCATGGTGTCCCCTCCCATTTCGGTTTGTGTTTTGGGGCAGAGCGGTGAACCGCTCTGCCGATGGTGCCTTTAGAGAAAGCCAAGTTTCTTCATCAGATCGCTGATCTGCTTTTCCTGATCTTCAAGGAACGATTCGAAATCAGCGCCCGAGTTGTGAATGTTCACCCAGCCGTTGCGGGCTCGCACTTCTTCCCATTCGGGGGTGTCATACATCTTTGTAATGGCTTCCTGGTAGGCCACCAATTTGTCTTCGGGCAGACCCGGAGCTCCGAAGAACCCACGCCAGTTGACGAAAGTGGTATCGATGCCCTGCTCTTTCATGGTCTGCGCATCAGGGGCCGCATCCACGCGTTCCTCTGCGGTAACACCAATAATCTTCACCTCACCCTGATTGGCCAGATCGACAGCTTCCGAGAAGCCCGTCGACAAGGCGGCAATCTCGCCAGACAGCAGGGCCGCCATGGCTTTGCCACCGGCATCGTAGGGGATGTACTTGACGCTCAGCGCGTCTTTGCCAGCCGCTTCCATCACCATGGCTGCAACCAGATGGTCCATGCCGCCCGGAACCGAACCGCCACCGATCGCGGTCGCACCCGGATCGGCGTCAAATGCGGCCAACAGATCATCCATCGAGTTGATCGGGCTGTCCTTGCCAACCACGATCGCCGCATAGTCCCCGATAGTTCCCGACACCAGGGTCAGATCACGGAAATTATGCGGGAACACACCGGTCAGCGAGCGGATCACGATTGGCGTCGAGTTAACCATCAGCGTGCCGTGGTTGCTTTCGGCGTTTTCAATCAGAAAGCCGATGGCCTTACCGCCACCGCCGCCAGACATGTTTTCGTAAGATGCGGTTCCGACGAGACCTGCATTCGTCAACGCCTCTCCGGTGCCACGTGCAGTTCCATCCCAGCCGCCGCCGGCACCACCGGGGATAAGAAAGTGGATGCTGTCAACCACCTGCTCTTCGGACAGTGCAGGTCCGGTTAGACCAATAGCAGCCACGACCGCGATCAGGGCGCGACGGCCCAGTTTGAGTGTTGTCATAATATCCTCCCTAAACCAGCACTATCAACGTAGCTGGTTGTTCGTTTGTGAACTGTAGAAGATAAACCTGTCACGAACCTGTCGATCACTGAGTTCGATCCGAGAATGTGCCGATGGGGCAGCTGAAACATATCCCTATCTGCCTGCGCGTCAAAGAAGGAAATCTCCGGATTGAGGTCGTTAAAGACCTTCTCACCGTGGCTCTTTCGCGTTCCGGGTTTCGGCCTCATCTCCACTCCTTGGTGCTTACGATGTGCCGGAGACCCTCTCTTAACAAATCAGCCTAAGCTGTCCCATTGGCGCTGACGTCAGACACCGAGCTACGGCTGGACCGCGGATTTTGAACAGCTACAATCCGTTTCGAACTGGTAACCCCGGAACCTGAGTTGCGGCTGGACCGCGGATTTTGAACAGCTACAATTGCCAAACTTCGCGCAAGATGACCCCGAGGGTTGCGGCTGGACCGCGGATTTTGAACAGCTACAATCGCCCGCGTCTCTCCCCGTCGCCGGGGCCGTTGCGGCTGGACCGCGGATTTTGAACAGCTACAATCGAGCTCCTGAAAATCAACCTGCTCGGCGTGTTGCGGCTGGACCGCGGATTTTGAACAGCTACAATCTTCAGTATTCCGCCGCCTCGGCCAGCCCGGTTGCGGCTGGACCGCGGATTTTGAACAGCTACAATATCCTCGAACGGGACGATGAAATGCAACAGGTTGCGGCTGGACCGCGGATTTTGAACAGCTACAATGGGCATTGACGGCGGCGTTTCGCGCTGCTGGTTGCGGCTGGACCGCGGATTTTGAACAGCTACAATGTCTTCGGGCTGGGCAGGTTCTTTCTGCTTGTTGCGGCTGGACCGCGGATTTTGAACAGCTACAATCGGTGGAAACACCGATCACTCAGCGGGCCTGTTGCGGCTGGACCGCGGATTTTGAACAGCTACAATACCGCCAGCAATGCGCGCCGCCCTGGTCTAGTTGCGGCTGGACCGCGGATTTTGAACAGCTACAATTTCGAGGAGGCCATAGCAAGATCGGCTGCAGTTGCGGCTGGACCGCGGATTTTGAACAGCTACAATCAAGCTCCAGATTGGCAGCTTCATACGCGTTGCGGCTGGACCGCGGATTTTGAACAGCTACAATAACCGGATATTCGATCAACGTGAATGTGTCGTTGCGGCTGGACCGCGGATTTTGAACAGCTACAATGAGAGAAATCAGAACTGGGTCGTAGTTCTGTTGCGGCTGGACCGCGGATTTTGAACAGCTACAATGATTACGTTAACACACCGAACGTTTCGATAGTTGCGGCTGGACCGCGGATTTTGAACAGCTACAATGAACGGGTACTTCAAGAAGTTCCGGCATATGTTGCGGCTGGACCGCGGATTTTGAACAGCTACAATGTAAACAGAATCTTGCGAATTCAATTCAAGTTGCGGCTGGACCGCGGATTTTGAACAGCTACAATAGATGCTGGGATAACATTCTGTAATTGCAGGACTTAATCCCGCATCTGTTGTGGTTATAACAAGCGAATCGCATCAGAACATCACCAGTTGCTCGGGGTTTTTCCTCGGGCCTTTGCGGCCCTGGTCCGAGAAATGGATAATATCGCGATATTGGCGGTCTGTGAAGTTCAGCACCTGCACATCACCCGAATCCGGCAGGTTCCGCTCGATCCGGCGGACGCGGGTCGAGAAAGCCTCTTTGCCGTTCACGAAGCGGGCATAGACCGAAAACTGGCTGCGTTCGAACCCCTCATCCAGCAGGAAATTGCGGAAATCCGTCGCCGCCTTGCGTTGCGGTTTGGTATCGGTGGGCAGGTCGAACATCACAAGTATCCACATCAATCTGTATCCTGAAAGTACGGCACGGTCGGCGCTCATGTTCCCAGCCCCGCCAGTGTCAAAGGGTCCGGGGGCTGTGGCAGGGCGAGGTCCAGCTTGCCGGTCTCAAAGCTCTGGCCCAAGGATGTCGCCAGTTTCATCAGCGCGACGGATACCGGGGTCACACCGTCGCCCAGCGGCAGGTCGGTGGCGATCAGGCGAGCCAGCGTTTGCTTGGCGGCGCTGTCGACCTCGGGACCGTGCTGCTGGCTGATCGAGCGTACGGCGCAATCGACCAGCGGCCGAAAGGGTTCGACCAGATCATCGGCCAGCGCAAAGGCATTGCCCCGGTTCGAATGAAACAAACCAATTGTCGGGTGCAGCCCCGCCGCCGACACCGCCCGGGCCGTGGCCGCGCGCAGAACGGTATAGCCGTAATTCAGCAAGGCGTTCTCATCCCCCTGCCCCGCGTCCCGCCGGAACTCGGGGCCCATCATGCGCGGCCAGTAATAGCGGGCGGCCTGCGCCTCGATATTGGTGCCGTCGCCCGAGGTGATTTTGCGTACCATCATGTGCAGCGGGGCCGGAGCTTCTCCGATCGCGTCCAGCGCAGCGGCCTGCATGGTGACCTTGGCGGCGACGATCCGTTTCCATGCCTGTTTCAGCAGTGGCGTCTTCGCCGTCCATTGCGCCCGCATCCGCGCGCCTTGGACATGGTGGCCTTCGATGGGCAACAGAACCGACCGGGGCGCGTGATTGGCAGCGCAGAGAACGACGGGGGCGCCGCGCTCGCCCAGTTCGACCATCAGCGAGGTTGACCACGTTGTACCATGGGCATGCACGATGACCGCGGCGATCTGATCCAGCGGCACGCGCCCGACCTCGGCCCCGTCTTCCGAGACTTTCAGGAAACCGCGGTCGCGCGACAGATGGCGACCGTCGGTCGCAATATCAATAATCTGGTCCAAATCCAGAAATCCGGTAATAAACGAATCAGTAATATGCTGATTTTATTGCCAATTGCGGGATTCGCAAAATCAGGTCGTGGGGCCCGGGTCGCTCAGGCGGCCCATTTCATCCACGTAAACCCGGCGCGCCCTGGCTTTGATCAGGGGACCGGCACCCATTTGGATGAAGCGGAAATCATCTTCCTTGTCGCGATGTCGCGCATCGGCATTCGCCTCGGTGTGAGGGGCAATGAACAGCCCATTTGCAGGATCAAGTTTCTGCACATAGCCGGTGATAACCTCCCCGTCGCGCTCCACCCGGATCATATCTCGTTTGAAAATCCGCAGCAGACGTTTGGCGGCCGGATGCGGTTTCTTGTCCAGACAAGGCTGGTGCGCTTCGAAGGTGGTAATGACCTGCGCCTTGACCTTGCCATCAGGCAAACGCCAGATCTCATAGCACTGGTTGCTGTCGCCCTTGTAAGCCTTGAACGGTTTACCGTTCGGACCGCTGACTTCGATCCGGGCGCTGGGTTGCAGGGACTCCTCCATCCGCACGCGCCTGATCCCGAAATAGGGGTTCTCGGTTCCATCGGGCAGCCTGTGCGTCGCGGCAAAGGCGGCAAGGGCAGCCTCGAATGCCTTGCCCTCCAGCCCACGGGTGACACGGGCCAGATGCCGCTGCAGGTCAGCGTCGCGGATATTTGCCCCGCGGGTTGTCTGCTCGATGTCCTTGGGGCTGAGCGCAGACAAAGGTTTGCGGCTGACAACGCTATCCCCATCGGCCAGACCATAGGCGGTGTCGTTGTGCAGCCGCCCCGCGGTACTGTCGCGCCCGGCCTTGCGGGCGCTTGGGTCGATGCGCCCGTGATCGGCGCGGTGGCTGACTGTGATGCGGGCGATCTGCGCTGCCACATCGGCGCGGAACCCCTCCCACGGGGGCGGGGTCGAGCGGGCCTGATCCTCAAGCCCCTCGGTCTCTTCGCGGTGATGGGCGGTGGCGATGCGCTTGATCAGCCCACGGTCGGTCGCGGCGATCACGGCGGCGTCGATGGCGTGGTGCCGGTGATCGGTGCGGTTCTTGGCCTTGACGGTCTGCTGGTCGCTGTCGGTCAGACTTTCAATACCGTTGAGCCCCCAATGACGGCGCAGGGTTTCGGTGAGCTTGCCGGGCACCACCCAGACATGGCTTCTGTGATCCCCGCCATCATAGAGCGCCTCAAGATAGCTACGCGCGATCCGCGACAGGTATTGGGTATCCTTCAGGGCACGGGCCGAGAAATCGTTCTCACCCTCGAACCGCTCCATCGCGTCGGGGGCAAAGCGCCAGGCCCGGTTGTCGGGCAGGTTCTTGAGGTTGGCGGCGATCTTGTCCCATTGCGGGGTGTCGCCCCAGGCTTCCCACGGGGTTTGGTTGGTCTTGGCGCGATTGGCTTCGCGCAGGCACAGGGTCTTGTTCGAGAAACTGTCATCCAGCGTGCGCGAATAGGGCAGGATGTGGTCCACGTCGCAGGAGCCGTCGAACAGCATCCCGGGGCTGATCTGCCTGCCGGTATAGGGGCACTTCCGCTTCATCACGTCGTCGTTCAAAGATTCCCAGAGACGCAGGATCATGCGGTTGGCACCGGTATCGCGTTGTTCCAACTCCTCAACCAATTTCTTACCCCGCGCAATCGCGGCATCGGTGTTCTTCTTGATATCGCGCTGCACCTCGCGCTTCTGATCCTCGGACAGTTTCAGATCGCGCGCCAGTTCTACCACGATCTCATCCGGCTTGCCGTAGACGGTGATGATCCGGTTCACCAGCCACCGCAACTGGTTCAGTCCGATATGCACCGTCGGATTGGTGATGCGGCCATAGCGGGTGATCTCGTCGTCGGTTTCGTCGTAACTGCCGGGGATCACATGACGGTCGAGGATTTCGCCGTAATAGGGCAAGGCATCCAGCACCTCGCCCGAGCGCCCGTCGGAATGGTGCCAGCCACAGGCCGCAACGGCGGCGCTATAGGGGATCACGTCACCCTCGAGCGCGGCCAGAATGCGCCGGGTCGCGGTTTCACCCAACCGGCCATAGCCTTCAGGTAACGGCGCATGGGCGGTCGCCTCGGCATGGTCGCGGTCCAGCCGGTGGTGCTGCATCAACCAATCGACCAGCGCGGCGTGATCCTGATCGCTCTGCACTGCGCGAATGCGTTGGATCAGGTCCCATTGCGCGGCCCCGTCCAGCGCCGACCACCCTGCCCCGAACCGATCAGGGTTCGACAGGCTGGCGCGCACCGGGTCACAGGCGATGGCGTCACGGTTGGCGGTCTCAAGCGTAAAGCTCTGATCCGGGCGCAGCCGGATGACCTTGCCCAGGGCCTTCAGCTTCATCGACATGCCGGACAGCGATTTGGTGTGTTTCTTGTTGTCCAGCGCGTGCACGATCTGATCGCGTTCCTCGCGGGTCAGAGGCCGCGCGGCCTCACCCCGGGCCGTCACCCGCAGGGCGTTCACCGTTTCCAGCAGAATGCGTCGCTGGTTCAGCGGATGCGCGCTGGGGATGCGGCGTTCCTCGGTGAATAGGCACAGCCCGACCTCAGGCGTTTTCAGGGGGCGCTGATGAAAGATGATGGTGGCGATCTGGTCGCGCAGATCATCTGTCAGAACATCCGGGTTATGCGCGGCCTGCGCGGCCCACAGCTTTTCGAACTCGTCAGACAGATGCCGCCGGTCGGGGTAGAAGTCATACCCGGCCTCTTCCTTTTCGGACAGGTCACGCTTGGCGACGCTCAGCCGGGCGCGCACGGTGGGCACCTTGCGGGGATCGGGCGCGGCGGCGCGGCGCATGTGCAGGAACTCGCCATAGGTCCGGGCGCGTCTGGCCATCATCGCCTGATCCAGACGCGCGGTGGCGTCCTTGATCTTGCCGCTTTCATTGTCGCCGCGGTCGGTTTTCCGGTTCGATTTGAAGCCCCGCCGCTGGTTGAGGTGAAACAGCGCCCGCCCGAAATGGGTCAGCGGCAGCGCCCGATCCAACCCTTCGGCCCGCAGCGCATAGGGGTCGAGCGCCTCCAGCTCTTTCGCCTCGGCCGGATCGCGGGGCATCAACCCGACCTCGGCCATCCGCTTCATCAAGGCCGCCTTGCGGCGCAGAAACCGGTCCCGCCTGCGCCGCTGCGCCCGCGCCGCCCGCCGGTCCACCGCCAGCGAGGCCCCCGATTTCGGATCGCGCCCATCCGAAAAGATGCGCACCCCTCCGTCGATGACCGAGGTAATTGCCCCCGCTTCGGTTTCGTACAGAAACCAACCAATTGAATTTGTTCCGATATCAAGACCTAAGCGCATAAAATAATCCTTCCGATCCAGCAGATCGTTTCACGGAAACTGCTGCGCTACAGCTCAAATTGACACTTGTGTTTTGAACCAGACCAGAGGTAGTCTCAGCCTTGTTCAAAATCCGCGGTCGAGCCGTTAACAAGCATTCGATTGCACCACATTTAAACGCAGGCTACGGCCTGCGTTTTACATTCTGCCTCCACGATAACAATCTCTGCCCGTTCTCCGAAACCGGCCATGAACCGCCCAATGCTCTGACGATAAACGCCACAGTAAACTGGGCGAAGATACGGAAATTGTGCCCGGCACCCAAGGCCCGGACCAAAGCCAAGAGTCTCCTTCCAAATCGCGCGTCCGGGCTATACATCCAAACTATGAATGCGACCCCCTCTGCCACAGGCACCCATATTCTGATCGACCACTTCGGTGGCGCAAGCCTGACCGACACGCCCCGGATCGAGCGTGCGCTGCGCGACGCTGCGCTGGCGGCCGGGGCCACCATTCTGTCGGGCAGCTTTCACACCTTCGGAGGACATGGCGGCGTGACCGGAGTGTTGCTGCTGGCCGAGTCCCATATCTCGATCCACACATGGCCTGAACAGGGCTATGCCGCCATCGACATCTTCATGTGCGGCAATGCCCGACCCGAGCGCGCCGCGGCCAGTCTGAAAGCCAGCCTGAAGCCTGCGCGCATCAAGATCACACGGGTCGACCGCGGGCTAACGGAACCAATAGTCCCAGCCGTCTAGATAATACCCGATCAGAGCATGTGATTGCAGCGTGTTCGGGTCCGCCGAGACCCGATCCGTATCCGCGCCGAACACTTGCACGGCCCGCCAGACCTCCGGGCTCAGATATTGCAGCCCATCGGGCAGCGCGATGTCCCGGTTCCTGAGTGGCTCGACCGAGGCCAGAACAAACCCCCACTCGCCAAAGCTGGGCACATAGCTGTGATAGGGCCGCGCATGAAGCCCCTGCCCCGGCTGCTGCGGATTGCGGCTGGCCTCGATCGTTTCAACCACTGACCAGAAGGCCTGTCGTGCAAAGAACGGTGATCCGGCTTGAGTCACGAACACCCCCTGCCCGCTTAGCCGTTCCGCCAGCAAACCGTAGAACTGCCGCGTATAGAGCCGCGACAGCGCAACCGATTTCGGATCTGGCAGGTCGATGATCGCAACGTCGTAGATTTGGCGGTTCCGTTCGAGGAATTTCCACGCATCCTCGTTGACAATCGTCACCTTTGGGTCCCGCAGCGCCCCATCGTTCAAAGCAGCCAGGTCGGCGCGATCGCGAAACAGCTGGGTCACGCGCGGGTCCAGATCAACCAACGTCACGGTTTCGACCTCGGGGTATTTCAGCACCTCGCGTGCGGCCATACCATCGCCGCCGCCGAGGATCAGGATAGTGGCGCGACGCGGGGCCAGCGCCATTGCCGGATGCACCAGAGGTTCGTGATAGCGGTGTTCATCCAGCGTGTCGAACTGGATGGAATGGTCCAGAAACAGGCGCACCCGGTCGCGATAGCGGGTCACGGTGATCTGCTGATAAGGCGTTGCCTCGGTCAGGATGATGTCATCTTCGAATAGCTCTGCCTCGGCGACCGAGACCAGACGCTCGGACTGCCACAACGCGCCAAGGGTCAGAACAAAGGCCAGCGCCCAGACCGCCACCTGCACCCGGGTCGCCCATTCGCGAAACACCACCAGCGAGAACCCGGCCACCGCAAGGTTCAACGCCCCGAAGGTAAGGCTGGCCGACATCAGGCCCAGATGCGGGATCACCAGCAGCGGAAAGGCCAGCGAGGCGACCAGAGCGCCCACATAATCGACGCTCAGCACGTTTTCGAACCGGAATTTCAGCGCACCGATCTGTTCCAGAACGCGGGCGATCAGCGGAATTTCCATGCCCGACAGAATGCCGATGGCAATCAGCGCCGCATAAAGCGGCAAGGCCACCTGCCCCATCCACGCATAGTTCAGAAACAACACCGGGGCCATGAACCCACCGACGATCCCCAGCAGGATCTGCGCCCAGACAAAGCCGGAAAACGCATCGCCCACAAAACGCGACAGCCAGGCCCCTACCCCCATCGCCGACAGGAAGATCCCGATCACCAGCGAGAACTGACGCACGGAATCCCCCAGCAGATAGCTGGACAGCGTGGCGGCGATCAACTCATAGATCAGACCTGCAACAGCGACCAGAAACGTCGCGGTCAGCAGCCACGCAGCGCGGGCTTCGACCGCACGGGCTTGGGTCATGACAGGATGACAGCCGCGATGATGATCGACACCGCCACAAACAGCAGCCCGATCAGGATCGCCAGGGCGACGTTCTGGTCCTTCTCGATCTCGCGCACGACCGAGAACGGTGTCATCCAGTCGATCACCTTCCAGACCACCCACATCAGGGTGACGCCCAGAAAGGTGTAGAAGATGGTGCTTATGATCTCTGCAATTTGAATTGCTGCTATGTAATCCATTGATTTCTCTTTATTTTACTCGATTTGACTGATAGTATCCGCCGCCGCCGCTGCCGACCCGGACAGAGGTATCCAGATCGCGGCTTTCAGCCCCATATCCCTGCCACGAGACATAGCCGGTTGCCGCGATCGCTGCGGTCGAGATGACAATGAAAACAACCCTGAACAGCGTCATGTCAGTCCTCGTCCACCCAATCCGTGCCCGACCACCGGGCCTTGTGATGCAGCCACTTACGCCCGAATTGATACAGGAACAACAACCCGAACAGCCCGCCCAACATCAAGGCCCAGATCCCGCTGGACAGATGCGAACGGACATTGACCGTCAGCCTGTTGAACGGTCGGTTCGGGACATGCCCGACCCCTGCTCCTCTCCAGAGGCCCTGTTCCGGGATCTCCAGCGCCAGCGTATAGTCTCCGGTCTTCTCGGGTCGGAAGCGCAGGCTTGCGCGGCCGTTTCCCTCGCGCCACGTCCCGTCGGCATCGCGGCCCGAATACGCCTCGATCGTGCGACCTGCCAGAAAAACCGGTTCACCTTCGGGATCAAGCAGTTCGAGGTCCAGATAGGCCCAGCTGTTTGTAACATCCCCATCGAAGGATATCTGTGTCAGCTGGCTGTCCGCCACCAAGGGTATGGTCATCTCGACCGGCAGGTCATCTGCCCGGATGATTTCGCCGTAAATGACGGAATGACCGGATCGCAGGCTCAGCGCAGACGCCATCAGCAGACAGGCAATCGAAAAGACCAGCGACGCAAACAGCAGGAAGTTGAAATTGGGACCGGCTACAAATGGCTGCAGCGGATGGACACGATAGGGTTTCAAACTCAGCGAGACACCAAAGGCCGCCTCCGCCTGCTCTGTCGGGACATAGACCGAGCGATAGGTTTCACGCTCGGACCCGTTGGTGGAAAACCCGAGCATCGCCGTATCCGACATCGCCGAAACCG
This sequence comes from Ruegeria sp. AD2(2025), assembly GCF_056542385.1. NCBI lineage: Bacteria > Pseudomonadati > Pseudomonadota > Alphaproteobacteria > Rhodobacterales > Roseobacteraceae > Ruegeria > Ruegeria sp. AD2(2025). The sequence goes on along the minus strand of NZ_JBQFZS010000014.1, from coordinate 54,941 downwards.
TGGTGGTTCGCGCGCCAAGCTCCGGGTGCCAGGGGAACTCACCCTCGACATAGGTGATCGAACCGGTTGTGGTCTCGTAGTATTTAAATCTGCCATCCTCGGTGGTGACGGACGGAGGGGTCTCGGCGGTTTCGACCCAGAGCTCGGATATCCAACCCCTGCCGCGATAGCGCCGCGAGAACGTCAGATGCCCCGCCTCGAGCGTCAGCCAGGCATAACCATGGGTCGGAGAATAAAGCTGATGATCGATCCAGGTGTAAAACCGCCCACCCCAACGCTCGGAATGCTCGATCAGACCAATGACGGTGAACCGAACATCAAACAAAGAGCCGGTCATCCCGATCGAGAACGGTGTATGCGGGCGCTTTTGATCCTTGAACTGACGCAGCATTCGGTAATTGTCCTGCGCATCCAGCTCGGCCCCGCAATAGGGGCAGATCTGCACAACCACCCTGCCCCCGCCCAGCACATCAAGGCCCGCACCGCAGCTGGCGCAATTGATCGACAGAAGTTCAGGATTTCGGGTCATGTCCGGTGTGCGACCTTCACGTTAAACGGGTCGTACCAGCGGCCAAAGAACCAAAGTGCATTTCCGTCCCAGAATTCGCCGGACAACAGGGCGTCGTCTCCTGCCGACGCGTTCATGAAGGTATGCGTCTCGCCAACCTGCAGCACTTCGTCGAACTGACCGCGCAACGCGACACATTGGGCGGTTTCAACCTCGGTGACCGTAAAGTCCGACGCGTCGAATGGCAGGGTCTGGCCTATTTCGAACGGGGGTGCAAACCCGGGCACCGTATCGCCCCGCAACCGCACCTGCCGCACAACATCGCCCTCATCCACGGAGATCCAGCAGGTCTGACCGGCATCATCCATGCCGCAGAACTCGTCCCAAAATCCACGCCCATAGGAATAGCGCGCGTGACCCAGAATGGTGGTCGAAGTTCGGCCAAGCACGACCTGATCGCCCAGCCCGAACAAAAGCGGCGCGTCGTGCATTTCGCCCTGCTGGCCCGCCGATTCAAGCCGGGCATCACGCAGCATCAGCGTTGTCCCGCAAGATCGGCAGGTCGCCACCTTGATGTGCTTGGACAAAAGCGGGCATTTGGTACCGCAATTCGGGCAGTTCATGTCTGTCATGCGGCCAACTTGCCAAACGGTTCGGAAAGCACAAGCCGCGATTGCCACGGGCGATGTTGACAGCTGTCAACTGTGCTGTGGGCGCACTGGGCTCGGCTGATGTTGACAGCTGTCAACTCAGGCAGCCGCACGGTTGGCCCCGTTCAGCAGCGCCATCACCATCGGCCCCGGAGAGAACGCACCCATAGCCGCCTTGCCCGCAAGCGTCCGAAGATAGCCACCGGGGCTGTTGATCTCGGTGAACCGTTGCAAGATGCAGGCCACCGTTACCGCAGCAACTTCCGGCCCCATCAAATCTCTGGCTTCCTGCCAGGCTGGCAGGCTAATCCCCATCATTCCGCGCACATAACCTGCAGCAACGATCAGATCGTGCCAGTCTTCGGGTTCCCGCTCGCAGTAAGGCAGGATATCGGGACATGCCTTCAGGATCAGCGCCAATGGCACCCGAGGCAGGGGCCGATCAGGATCGGGTTCGACAGAGCCCTCGGTTTCGCCCTTGTCCATTCTTGGGCAAAGTTCAGATTCAAGTGTATCTGGTTTTGAATTCTGAAACTGCCGCTCGGAATCGCTGTCATTGCCGCTCATTTCTTCTGTATCCAACGACAACAGAGACTGGATATCCCCAAGGATATGCACTGTCTCAGATTCAAGAACCGACAGATCCTCTAGGGTCAGCTTGCGGCGCATCCGCTTGTGAACGGTCATCAACGCGGCCAGAAGGGCATCCCAGTCGCCGGGCAGGGCGGTTTCCTGACCATAGAGCGCCAGTTTCAACGCATCGCGCTTAAGCAGCGACAGCCGCTCGCGCGCGGCGGCCAGAAGGGCCTGATCGGCGCGGGCTTGCTTTGCGGCTTCCGCGATCTGTGCAGCGTTGTGCAGCAACGGGCGCAGGTCAAAGCCGAACGCCCGAGCAATCTCTCCGTCGGTGCCACGGCGGGCATAACGCTTGCCATTGGGGCTGTCATGGCGCGCGATCAGCCCCGCATGTACCAGGGCCGCCAGATGCCGGCGCAAGGTGCTTTCCGCCATACCATGGGCACGCTCAGACAGCGCCACGTTCGAGGGGAAGACGATCAGGTTGTCATTGTCCGAAAGCGCCGCGTTGGGATGGAAAGAGGCCAGCGCATTCAGCACCGCCAGATCCCGGTCCGTCACCTCGAAGGCGCGCCGTGCGGTGCACAGATCGCGCAACAGCTCCCATTTGTCGATATGCGTGACCTCGGGTGCGGTCTGCATCGCCACAACCTGTTCAATCAGGCCAGCCGTCACCGGCCGCCGCCCGAAAGGCGTCGTTGTAATGTGTTCCATATGCTGTCACGAGACAAAACTTTTTCACCCGCCGGACTCGACGCCAGTTGACAACCGTCAACTCAAAGCCATAGAATCGGAGGTGCTAAATCACCAATTCAGGCCTCTTGGAACTTCGGTTCTGAGGGGTCTTTTCTTTCCGTCCTGCCTGTTTCGTGCCTCCTTGTCGCTGCTCCACGATTATCCCGCCTGCGCGGGGTTACTCATCCCGACCGGTTTTCCAGCGGTGATGAAGATCTGCGATATTTTCGGCCAGCCAGTCCTCGAACCCTTTGGCCGTTTTGGTGTTCAGCGTCAGCACGGCCTTGGTGCCGCTGCGCCGCATCTGACCCAGCGCCGTCCCATCCGCACCCCGCAGCGGCACATCAGCGCGCGGGGCAGGGGGTTTGCGGGGGGTGAGTGCGATCAGAACTGCCTCGAACCTTGCATCTGACGTTTCACCCTGCGCCGCTTCGATCGCGCGCTGCACCTGACTTTTAGGCAGCAAATCGGCCAGTTTCAGCCAGCGGTCACGCCCAACCGATGGCGCGGCCCCGATGGCCTGTATCAGCGCCTCGGGTATGCGGTCGGATACGGAAATCATGCGCGATATCAAAGTCTTATCTACATGCAGTGCATCGCCGATCACCTTGCGGTCATAGCCCATATCCTGCATCTGGCGGGCGAAATTAACCTTCTCGATAAAGCTCAGGTCGCGCCGGGCCGAGTTCTCCTGCCCCTGCGCCAGGATCACCGCGCGGTCATCCAGCACCCGGATCAAGGCCTTGACCGGCAGGCCAAGCTCGCGCAGCGCAGCCACCCGGCGACGGCCATAGACCACCTGAAAACGTTCGGCGTCATTGGGGTTCGGGCGCAGCAAGACCGGCACCTGTTGGCCGTATTCACGGATCGATGTGACCAGCTCTGCCAGCCCAGCATTTTCCTCTAGCCGGTCCTGCAAGCCACCCTGATCGATCATACGCGGATCAATCTCTTGCACCGCCCGCGATTTCAGATCGGAAATCGACTGGCTGACCGCCCCGATCGCACCCGACCCATAGCGCGGCTTGGCCACGTCAACGCGGGCGGGGGCCTCATCAGCCGGCGGGGCAGGGGGGGCGTCCATCAACCCCTTGAGCAGGTTCTTACGCGCCATTCGTCCGCCCCCAAGCTGCTTGCACCAGTCCTTCAATCTCGCCATTCACCGCGTTCAGGCTTTCCATCGCGCGCTCGTAGGTGGCGCGGGTGAACTGGCCCTTTTCCACCTCGTATAGAGTCTGTTTGGTGATGCCGGCATCGGAAATCGCCGTGGATTTCAGCACCGGATGGTTCAGCACGTGATCGCCGAACATCGAGCGCATGAAGCTGACCATCTGGTTCTGCGGCCCATCGCCGGGTTCATACCGCGTCACCACATAGCGCAGCCAGTCATAGGACATATTGCCCCCGGCTTCGCTGACCACGCCCAGCAGGTTCGAGGTCATCAGCAGGAACTGACACATCGACATCACATCCAGCATCTGCGGATGAACCGTCACCAGCACGGCGGTGGCCGCAGACAGGGCCGACATGGTCAGAAACCCCAGCTGCGGCGGGCAATCGACGACAACCACATCATACTCCTGTTCGACCGAGGCCAGCGCGTCGCCGATCCTTGTGAAAAACAGGTTACCGTCTCGTTGCGTGAGCGCACGGGGGGTGTCGTGTTCGAATTCCATCAGGTCCAGATTGCCGGGAATCAGGTCCAGATTGGTGAAATAAGTCTGCTGAATCACCTCGCGCAGTGGCACCGGATCATCATAGCGGATCGCGTCATAGAGCGTGCCGCCATCCAGCAGGTCGAATTCCGGCTGAAATCCGTGCAGCGCCGACAAGCTGGCCTGCGGGTCCAGATCGATGGCCAGCACCTTATAGCCATCCAGCGCCATCTTCTGCGCCAAATGCGCGGCCGTGGTGGTCTTGCCCGAGCCGCCCTTGAAGTTGATGACGGTGATCACCTGCAGATGGTCCCCGTCGCGCCGCCCCGGCAGATAGGTTCCGGGCGCTTTGGCCCCGGCCTCGAGCAGTTCCCGCAGGGCCTGAATATCTTCGGGCGAGTAATAGCGGCGGCCTCCGGCACGAGTCTCGGGCGAGGGGCCCCGCCCATCCAGATGCAGTTTGCGCAAATAGGCATCCTTGACGCCCAGCAGATCTGCGGCCTCTCCTGAGGTGAACTTGCGCAGCGACCGTTTCGCGTCGGGCGGAAACAGCTGCGCGCGATGCGCCTGCAGCCGTTCGGACAGCCGCCGGGCGTGATCACCCACCAGCAAGTCAATCCGTTCCTGCCTATGGCCTGCCTGTTGCGCCCCTGATAGGGTGGCGCTGGCGGTTGCATGGTCCATGTCTGCCCTCATTCGGCGCCGCATTGTTACGCTTGCTGCCGTTTTATTCACTACTTTCCGTAATTAATGGGCCAATAACCCCGATTCTTGCAAGTGTTTTTTCCATATCCTGTGGCAGGGGCGGGCTGTACCACAAGGCTCAAGGGCTTGACTTGGCCTGTCAGTATGACCAAGTATGACCAAGGAGGCCCGCTATGACCATCAAGACAACACTCAGCTTTACCGACAGGCACCACCGGTTCCTCAAGGAAAAGGTAGGCGAGGGCGTTTATGCTTCGGCATCTGCCGCCGTCGCCGCAGCGGTCGAGCGGATGATCGAAGACGAGCAGGCCCGTGAGGTCGCTCTGGACGCCATGGCCGAGGAGCTGCGCCGCCGCGCGGCCACACCGCGTTCGGAATTTGTCGACCATGAGGATGTCTTCCGGCCCGCCTTGCGCCGATTGGACCGCGAGGGGTGAGCTATCGCCTGCGCTACCACCCTTCGGTGGCTGACGACCTGCTGACCATTGCCGAACTGATCGAGGACTATGCCGGTCCGCAGGTTGCCCGCCGCAAGCTGGCCGAAATCGCCGAAGCCGCACAAAGCCTGCGCGCGCTGCCTCATCGCGGCACCAAGCGCGATCACATTCTGCCCGGCCTGCGCGCGATTCCCGCCGCCCGCCGCGCCGTCATCGCCTTTACCGTGGATGACACCGCGCAAGAGGTCTACGTCATGGCGATCACCTATGGCGGGGCTGATTGGATCGGCCGCGCGAGCCTGCGGCAGAGTTGATACATCACCCGAGCAGGTCTGCCGCCGGGTTTTCGGCGATATCGACGTCGTCGTAATACTTCTGCGCCTGTGCGAGAGAGCGATGCAGCGACAGGCGCATGGCGGCCTGAATCGGAGCACCGTCCAGCGCGGCCTGGGTCAGAAAGCCCGAGCGCAGCCCGTGGGGCGAGGCAAAATCTGGCGGCAACCCGGCCAGTTTCAGGCGGTGTTTGACGATCTGCGCAATCGCATCCGGGGAGAGGGAGCGTTTCAATACGCGATCCGCCTTGGAGATCGGACGGAATAGCGCACCGTCGGTGATCTTCGCCACCTCGATCCAATGCACCAGCGCCTGCGCCGCGCGGCCCTTGAGCACCAAACGAGGCGTCTCGCCCTTGCTCGTGGTCTTGGTCTCCAGCAGCGACAGCCAGACGACGCCGCTTTTGTCGAACTCTTTCAGCGAGACATCTTCGCGCCGCAGCCCGGTGATCTCGGACCGGCGGCGGCCCCCGCTGGCCCAGCCCAGCATCAGGATAGCCCGGTCGCGGCAATCCCGGTGCGAGCCACGACATGTCGCCAGCAGCTGCTCGAGAATGTCGCGCGTGATCGGATGGGCGGATTTCGGGGCAGGGGTCCGGGCCGCGGCCCGACGGGCCTTGGATCGGGCCTGTTTCACCTGAGGCGCATCAAACGGGCTGGGCAGGTTTTTCATCCGATGAAACGCCAGCCAGGACGCAATACGCCGGTCGAGTGTCGAGGGCGCAGGGCAAGCCAGCGACTTGCGCAGCCCCTTGACGATCAGTCTCTCCGCCGCCTTTCGGGCCACGTCCTCGGGTGGCGCACCACCCAGATCGCGGGTATGATCGAGAATGAACGCCAGCGCTGTGGTTTCCGTCTCGGGCCAGTCCAGCACCGCGCCAAAGCGCGCTGTTTTCCAGGCCGAAATATAGAGCAGGTCCCGCTCATAGGCGCGCAGCGTATTCGCCGGGGTTCCGCGGATGTAGAGATCGGTCAGCGCCTCCTGATCCTCGGCGGAGAGGGCAGGGAAGGGACCGGGAAGATATGGCGCAGGAGGCTTCATAGGGGTCATTCTGACCGCATTTTGTGGTGAAATCAATCATACATGATAAGGGATACTTATCGAGAATAAAGGGAAAAACAAGATCTCGACTCAATAGTGCGCAAAATGAATATATTGTGCGCAATATTATGACTACACCCCCGAATACATTTAAAAGATACATGCCAGACTGCATGACAAGCCTTCGCGAACCAGACTCGCCCTAGCCGCACTAATGCAAATCGTCAAAACTCTACGACAGATCCCATCGCTTCAACTTGGCGCGCCGCCGAAAAGAACCGACCGCTATTGGCCGCGATGACACCTGCACCCCTGAATGTTATCATCGGCAATCAGTATAGTGCGTCGATGACTCTCGCCAATGCGCGGTTGATGGCTCCGCGTTAGATGTGCGAGCGCGCCACGCATTGTATCTGGATTTGATCTTGTGTGCTGTTGGCTTCAGCCATCTTATTCAGACAGAGTGCCGTCCCCTCGGCCAGCGGAGCATTCAGAAGCCCAATGCTGTCCTTGCAGGGGATACCTATTTGCGGATGGGTAAAGGTGTCCGTGAATCCAGCGACCTCGTCTACTTTCGGAAGCAAATTGGCGACGCGGATATAGAGTGAGTTGGTGCCTAGCTTAAAGCTCACGCATAAAAATCCAAAACCTCAAAGAAATTAGGCGAATGAAATAGCGTCGCGTTTTCTATGGTCAGGATATCCATACCGAGGTGGGAAAATTCAGCTATGTGCCTTGATTTTGACAAAGTAAGTCGATGACAAAGATACCGCGTTGGTTGAAAACCAAGTCAAAACACTACTGTAGAATGCAGATTTTATGAGGGAATAATGGCTAAGAAGAGCGAGTCTAAGGCTTCAGAGAAGACAACTAATCCCAATGGAGAAAACCCAGAAATAATGAAGCAGATCGCCGAGGTTAGAACACGAATCCGCGAGACCTTTGGCAAAGTGGTCATGGCTATGATGGGCCTGCCTCGATATCGAAACCAAACGATCGCTGATCTACAGCACCTTGTGCTGGAACCTCTCATTCGTGACCGTGTTTCGATTGCGTATCCAGCTGAACAAAAAGAAAACCCCCTGACAGATGTCGCTGGCATGGCAATCTGGGCGAGTGTTTCTGAAGAAGTTGACGCCAAAATTCGCGAACAGATCAAAGCGGGAGTATTCCCGGTTCGTCTGAGTGCAGATGAATGGAACAGCGGTGACATCAACTGGTTGCTCGACGTGATTGCTCCGGATCAAATGACCACAGCGAAAGTCATCGCCAACTTCAAGCAAGTGGTTAAAGATGGAGATCTTCGCCTGCATCCGATCGTTGCACGTCTCTTAGACAAGGAGACCCTTGCCAAACTGGGTGCATCGCCGCAGACAACAGAAGAAGCGGCGGCGGAAAACGTCGAGTGAAACTGCTCACCCTCATTCTGGCGATCGTGGCTTTTGCCCTGAGCGGTTGCGCCAAAAAGGCGGACTGGCATCAGAAAATGGTGCTGTACTTTGACACGCCCGACGGCCCAATGACCGCGTCGAGCGTCATCCGAGTGGATTTCACCGGCGCGATTGAGTGGGCCGGCGATCTTGACCATGATCATACAGAGTTGACAGGTGAAGCGGTAGTTGCCGATCTCGGTGGCAGGTTTTTGTTCGCGTTGCTCGACGAAGGCGCAGGCAGGATGATTGTACGCATTCTGCCTCCTGACCAAAAGGGACGGTCATTCAAAAGCTCTATTCGCTGGATCAAAAGACAGACCGAGCCCTTGGAGGTGCCAAAGAAGCTTTGGCCGCGAATGGTTACGTTTAAAGACATCAATGATCCGACATCTATACAATTGGTGAATCCTGAAAACCTCAATGAGAGTTTCGGCCCAGGGTATCGACTTCGCCAAGTTACAATTCAGACCACGAAAGAACCGATCACCAGCGGACGAATTGAGGCCGTATTTAGTTGGTGGAACGACTTAGAGACGCCGATCGGGGGGCCGCGTAGGCCATTTGCAGATCCTCTGTATGCGATTGGGAAATGGGATTTTATTAAAGGTTAAGTTATGGCGATTTCAGACGATCTCTTTCTCTCAATACTAGCAATGGATGCCTATAACCAAGGTTACGATGAAGGAATTCAGCATGGAAAAGACCAGATTGGCAGCGCTAGCGTTGACTTCGATTCGCTCGCACTGAACACCGATCCCAACAACCCTGACCGCGTTGATGAAGCTTCGAGTTTCTATGCGATCAAGTACGATATAGATTCAGGAGGTTCTTCTGAACTTGCTGGCGAAATGGTTATTTCGTACAGGGGAACCGATAGACTTGCCGTTGATGCATTCAACGGATGGTGGTTTGGAACGGGAGCTACGCTCGATACACAAGTTACTCTTGGTCAACAGTTTTACCGACTGGTTACGGGCAACGATCCGTTTCTAGTACGAGATAACAAGCAAAACGCAGCAGCGCCAGATGTTCCGAGCTATCCCATCCTGACAGGGCATTCTCTAGGAGGGGGCTTGGCCGGCCATCTTTCGGCGCTGACCGGTGATGAAGCCGTCGTTTTTGACAACGAACCATTCGGCGCATCTGCTCTTTTAGAAGTGATCAGACAGATCGGTGAACGCGGCTATTCCCTGGCTGATGCGGAAAAAATGATCAGTGGTGAATTGGCGCTACCGGATGGCTTGACTCTTCCTGACGCTGACAACGTAAAGAACATTTGGGTTGATGGAGAACTTCTCGAAGTAGTTCGAGACATTGCCGTTGCTGGGCCCTATGCTTTTGCCGGTTCAATTGTCGAGACTCTCAAGGCGAGTTTTGCGGATTGGGGTTTTGCGGATGATCCGCTTGCTTCTGATAAGATCATCTTGGCTCTAAGCCGAGAAGCGGCGGAAGTAGATTCCTCACTTCCAGCTGAGAATTCAGTGGAGTTGCCGGGCTTTGAAACTGGTACCCTGTTGCACCGCATTAGCCTGCACACGGGGCGCTTGCCTCCGATTTTTTTGTTCGCAAGAGACAACTACGGTCTTGATGGCGAATGGACGCTTGTATTCGATTCTTTTTCCCGGGCTTTGTTCGATGATGCAATAGGCGGCGCTGTTGGGTTCACAAATTCGGAGTCTGGCGGTACATCATCTGAAAGCGGGAAAATGGCGACTGCCATCGCATATTCTGCGCTTGACGGAAGCGACGGTCTTGTATTCGGAAATACTGGTATACGCGCGCTGTTTGATGATGCCGATGAGCTGGGCAGGATAGTTGATTCGACGGGGTTGACCCGGTTTCAAGAGTTCCTTGATCCAGGGACAGACGATCTGATCCCGCATTTGGCCGAGGCAATTGTCCAGTTTGCCGGTCAGATGGCTTTGCAAGAGGTCGACTATACTCAGATTGCATTTCAATACCCTGAGCAGGGAATCTTGTCATTCTCTGGGGGTGGCGAGCTAAACTCTCATCTTAGAATGGACGATGAAACGGCGGGCGCCGATCTTATGATCGTCGATTTGTCTTCGGCCCTTTGGGACATCAACAACGAGAAAGACCCTGACACAAACGAACCCCGTGGTTCTGGGCCTGAAGGTTTGACCAATTGGATCGAAGCGGCAATTCAGGCAACACGCGAAGCCGATCAACCCCAAACGCCGATTGCTCCAGGTGATGGATTGTTTATTGCATCCGGGCTTCCCGAGCTTTTCCAGTCAGTTTACGGAGATGGGGATAGTGATCGCCTATGGGGCAATCTTGGCTTCGCTGAAAAGTACATTCGGGATCTGCATCTCGCACTCGATAACACGCAATCTGAATACAAACTCTCTGAGGCGGAGCGCGCTGACGGAACTGCGCAGCGCGATACGAATTTGCGTTTTGACCAGACCGCCAGTCTTTTTGTATCTGCGGCGGTGGCGCAGACGGTCTATGGGAACAACGCGAATACCGTCTTTTTGCTGAGTGATGAAGCCGACGAAGTCCATCTCACTATGCGCGACGGAGCGGATGGGCCGGTATTCGAAGGCGGTGGTCAGGACATCGTATTCGGGCGCGAAGGCGAAGACACTGTCTACGATTACTTTGTCGGCGACACCAATCGAAACACTGAAAGTCAAGGAGGCTTTGACGATGTGTTTCTTGGCGGTGATCGGGAGCTGACCCCCATTGATTGGTTTCTTTCGCTGTTTTCAGAGCAAGAGCAGGAAATCGATACGATAAAGTACTCAGCTCTGCTTGATCCGGAGAATGAGAATAGCCTAGCTGAAAAAGGTCTGACGCTGCGTGAAGTAGGAACTGAGGAAATTGGTGGCAGAAATTACGTCGTCATTGGCCTCTCGGATCAAAACTCTGATAACACGCCAGTCCTTCGTGACCTGCTTAACAATGTCGAAAGGGTCGTCCTGTCACGTCGCAGTGACACGGCTCTCGTTTCTGATGAATGGCTAGCCACTCCTCAGTTGATTGACTTCGGCGGGTTTGCACCTGGAGCGATTTCGAAAGACGACTATGACGAATTGTCATTCCGCAGTCTCACAACGGGCATTGATCTTGTAAATGGCAGCGTCAGACCAAATGACGACACGCCTGAGGTCTATAGACCCGGTGACTTCGAGTCCGTGTTGCAACTGTTCTTTGGTACTGAAATTGCTGGCATGCTGCCTGATTTCAAGCCTTTGGATCAGGAAACACCGATCACTTTTACCAATGCTGAAAAGATCGAAGGCACAGATTTTGGAGATACGATCATCCAAAGTCCAGTTGGCATACTTGAACGTAATTTTGGGGAATGGATTGAAGAAAACACGCCCAGCCAGCTCGCCGAGATTCTTGGCCTTGGTGGAGATGATAACCTTGGGATATACGAGCCGATCTTTATTGAGCAAGGGGCTGCAATTCCGCGTGAGTTTGGCGGTAGTGAAAGTGGTCTAAGCATTGCAAAGACAGACTTGTTCTCGACGGTTGATGGTGGTGCTGGAAATGATTGGGTTATGGCGCGGGGTGGCGAACGTGCCGTTACAATCGGCGGTAACGGTCGAGACTGGATATTCAATACTTCTTATGATGGTGTGATCCATGGCGATACGTCCGACGGTCGCAGCCCGGATGGAAGTGACCTAGAAGGCTCAAAAAACAGCGACAATATTTGGTTCTGGCCGAACACTACCATGAAGGACCCGGCACCAAATGATGTGCTGAAGTTCTTTGGATTTCCGCTTGTGGGTGGGACAAATGACCTGGCGCTTGTAAGCGGGCCGGCCGCAATACTGGATGCCGTAACGGGTGCAAGCGGATTGGCGAACTTCCAAAGTTCCATATATTTTGACTACTTTCTTCCCTTTATTACTTACAGGTTCGAACGCAGCGAACGCGGCGATGGCACGTTATACGTGATCAATGAGCTAAGTGCGCTGAATTCATTGTTTTCTGACAAGGAACCGGTTCATTCCTTGTCAGATGGCACGCCGCTTCCGGGCGCCATGAAGTTCGAGAACTATCAAGATCGAGCGACGTTTTGGAGCGCGGGCTTTCGGAAAGGTGCGGAAGAGGACTTTCAGAACGCAGATAGCTTGGTTGATCTCGTTTTTGCCGGGGAAGGTTTTAATCCTGATGCGGCAGGCGACTTGGGCATGTTGTTTAAGAATGCCAACCCGCATCTTTCGAAAAACGCCCTGATTCCAGGTTTCCCCGGTGGCATCAATCGCTTCCTGCCGATGATCGACAACCTACTAACCTACGTGGGGGCTCTGAACCTCGCTGTCAAAGCCGCACGTTGGTCGACAGGCGAGGACCCGTTGATTCTCGACCTTGACGGTGATGGAAGCGAAACCATCGCACGCGAAGAATCCGGGGTATTCTTTGACACTGACGGCGACTTCTTCGCAGAGCAAGTCGGTTGGGTCGCGCCCGATGACGGGTTCCTGGTGCTGGATCTGAACGGCAACGGTCAGATCGACGACATATCGGAAATGTTCGGCGGCGTTGGTTTGTCGGGCTTTGAAGAGCTCTCCCAACACGACGAAAACAATGATGGCGTCATTGATGCGAATGACGGCGTCTATTCGGAACTTCAGGTCTGGCAGGATCTGAACCAGGATGCACAAACTACCGCAGATGAGCTTTCCAGCCTGGATGATCTGGGCATCCAGTCGATCTCGCTGGCAACGACCGAACTGGGTATCACCACGCCGCAAAACAACGAGTTGCTGCGTGAAGGCACTTTCACGCGCACGGATGGCAGCACAGGAAATCTTTTCGATGCGGCACTGGCTGCCGATCAGGTGAACACGATTTTCCGCGGTGAGCGTGGCGCTGCATCCTGGATACAGGATGATGCGATCTATTCAAGAGGCTTTGGACAAGTTGTCAATTTCGACATCGTCATGTCGAACGACTTCCGTGTTGGAGAACTGGCGCTTGCCGCCAGCGCGGCCATGGATACGCCCAACCTGAACGCGTTGGTTGAAGCCGCAGGCGAAACCTTGGGCCAATGGGCGCTCTCTCAGCCTCTGACGCGCGAACTCACGCCAGTGCTCGTCGACGATATGGGCGCGCTTGTTGATCGCGCCGTTTGGAATGAAGATGTGGATGGCGGCTTTTGGCAACTGGCCAGCGGCACTCCTGTGCAGGCAGCTGACGGCTCGACGATTGACCGTCCACAATTGTCCGACATCATGGCGCAGACCGTGAGCGCCGGAACACACTGGCAAATCGAACAGGTCTTCTCGCCCTCGGATCGATCAGAGCCGCTGAGACACCGTGATGAGACCGCCTATCTGGTCGAGGTTGTCGATGGGCGTGCGGTTGTTCTGGATTATGCCGTCAAAGAAAACGACATTTGGTCACTTGCGAGCGGCGCCGATGTAACCGCGCCGGATGGGTCGATCATCGCAGAACCAAGTATCGACGACATTGTGGCGATGTCTCCCGGCTCTGGCCGTGAATGGCGCATGGAAGAATTCGGGCATCAACCGCTTGCCGACCTGCCGGTTCCAACCATTGGGATCAATTTCATTGGTGGTGAAGCAGTCGACTACACCATTCTCGTGACTGACGAAGACGGCAGCTTCTATGTCTGGGCCCGCAACCTGGACCGGGCGCTGGAACTGCAATCGAAATACGGATCGGCGCAGGACTTTAACCTGCGCAATTATGAGATCGATTTCGACACGCTGGACGAGGTTGGCTCGGATGATAACAGCCAGTTCCGTGTAGAACTGCTAACGCCCGCGCAATTCCATTTGGCCATGCTTCTGGCCGGGTTGGAATTCCAGCCAGAGATGCTGACGGCTTCAATCGATGATGCTTCGGGTGTTCTGAGCTATACTGTCAGCCCGGAATTCGACACCGGCGTTGCGGGCCCGGACGGCTATGTCTCCGGCATTGAAATGATGTTGGACCTGCTGGGACCGGTTGCGGATCAATATGTATCTTTCAGCCGCGCCTTTGCGGTGCGTATGGCGTTCCAGGGTGGTCTGTCCGAGTTCGCGCAAGGGATCGAATATCAGCCGGATATCGACCGCTACACGGCAACAACAGATCACGAGTTGCAGCCGGTATTCGAGGCGATCTTCCAGAGTATCCCAAGCGGGTATGACGCGGCGCGGGATTATCTGAGTGATTGGAACGAGATTCTGCTGCAGGTCTATCCCGACTATGTGCCGTCGGGCGAGGGCAATGTCGCGGGCAGTTCTATCAGCGTGGACCAGGCCTTCATCATGCAGATGATGCTGCCTGCATTTGAGACGATCCCGACTGATCTGGATTTGCGGAGCGTGATGTACGCGTTGTCGCTGAACGAAAACCGCCTGCGTGATCATGATGCTGATGCTACGGAGGTTCTGGGCACGACGGGTGTCGACTACTTCCACATGACGGAAGGAGATCAAGTTTACAAAGGGGGTCGCGGCGCAGACTTCTACTTCCTCGGTCAGAACTCTGGGTCGGATGTCATTGATGACGTGGATACCGGGCAGCAGGATAGCCTGCGCTTGGCGGGTGTACTGTCCTCGGATGTGATAGCTGTGCGCGATGGAGAAGATCTGGTTCTGACCATTGCCGGACGCGATGATGTCATTCGGATCAAGGATCAGTTCCTGGGCGAGTTGAACCCGCTTCTGTCCAACGGATCCCGGTTGGATTCTGGCGTGGATACGATTGCTTTTGGTGACGGTGTGCTTTGGAATCGTTTCCAGATGGCCATTGAAGTCAGCAATCCGCAGGACAGCAACGATGTTGTGGTTGGGTCTGGCTCAGGAGATGTCCTGCGCGGAGGCAAAGGTAATGACGTTCTGCGCGGTGGTGCGGGGGGTGACTATTATTTCTACAATATCGGCGATGGTCAGGATGTCATTGGTGAACAACTGGCGGGTGTATCGGCCCTTTCTCAAGCAAGCTTTGGACCGATTCAAGCGGGGCTCGATTTCCTGTTCTTTGGAGAGGGTATCACGTCAGATTCCATCCGATTGCAAAGAGACGGGGATTCCGACGATCTTCAAATCTATCTGCTCGATGCGGACGGGATTGAAACTGGCGATAGCCTGTTTGTCGAGGATCAGTTCAATGGTGTATCGCTGAACCTTGGCGCAATCGGCGCAGCGGCTGGCTTTGACGGAGAATACATCTCTCCATATTTGATCGAACGGTTCGTGTTCGACAATGGCGAAACACTTGATTTCGAACAGATTGCGGCGCGGGTCATTGATGAAGCTGGCACATCGGGTGACGATGCAATCTATGGCCTGGTCAATGACAACACGCTCGATGGTCGCGGCGGTGATGACTACCTAACCGGTCTTGAAGGCTCTGACACTTATGTGTTTGGCCGGGGATATGGCCACGATGTAGTTCAAGACAATGATCTGAGCGTCAAAATCTTTGGAGAACCGACAGACCGCCTGCAGTTCAAGGACGATCTGCGGTGGAGTGATTTTGACTTTGAACGTGATGGTGGCGGCGACACGCTGACCTTCCGGATTTCAGGCACGCAGGAGAGAATTACTCTAACGGACTTTCTCGAGATCGTAGGTCCATTTGTCGGTTTCATAAACAAAATTGAGGAGATTGAGTTTGGGGACGGAACCATCTGGTCCTGGACTAAACTCCTCCAACATTACGTCGATATCGCCAAGACAGACGGTGACGATGTCATCTATGGCTTCAGCATATCAGACCGTATCGATGGCGGAGCCGGGAACGACACCCTGATGGGGCAGGGTGGCAACGACACTTATGTGTTTGAAAGAGGCTACGGGGAAGACACCATTGTTTCGCAGGGAGGTTTTGACCGGGTTGAGTTCAATGGTGTGAATGTTGCTGATGTGACATTTAGCCGAACCGATCTGGATTTGATCATTACCATCAACGATACGGGCGATCGTCTGATCCTACGCGATCAATATGTGCGCGATGAGCAACAGATTCATGCGGTAGAAGAATTCCACTTCGATGATCGGATCATGGTGTTCACGGATGTGAACGCGGAAGACATTGATCTGGTTGGAACCTCTGCCGATGAAACCATCACCGGGTCAAATCTGACGGAAACGCTGGACGGTCGCGGGGGGGACGATATTCTCATCGGCCGCGATGGTGGGGATACCTACAAGTTCGACGCAGGTTACGGCCAGGATGTGATCGTCGATGCGCAGGAGCGCGCATCGTGGCAAGATCGGCGTTTTGTGCCGAATATCACCCCAGATACCGTCGAGTTTGGTGGAGATATCACGCGCGACAATGTGATCTTTACAAAAGATGGCGATGATCTCGTCGTCTCTATCGAAAACCGCCCGGATACATTGCGTATTCGTGACCAGTTTGCTTCGCTGACCAAAGGCGTCGAGCTGTTCAGGTTCTATGACCGGACCGTGATGTCGATTTCCGATATCGAAGAACTGCTGCAGATTGCTGGTGGCAATCAGGGCGACAATATCATCGAGGGACTTCCCGATCAGGTCAACGAGTTGGATGGACGACAGGGTGACGATATCCTGCGGGGCGGGGATCTGGGCGATCTTTATGCCTTTGGTGCTGGATACGATCTGGACCAGATTGAAGAGTATGAGGATAAAGCGGGCTCTGTTGATCGCGTCATTTTTGGCGAGACAGTGCGCGCAGACAGTCTGGTTGTTCGGCGCAACGGGGACGATCTGCTCATCGATTTGGGCAATGGTGAGGATGTTCTGACCATCGTTGGCGGTTTGACGACTACGACGATTGAAGAATTTCTTTTTGCTGACAATACCACACTGACAACGGATGATTTCCGGGATCGTCTTCTTGTGGGAGATGACAGTGATAATCTGCTGGTCGGGTTTGACGGCCGAGATGATACTCTGGCGGGTGGTGCTGGTTCCGATGCTCTGGAAGGCGGGACCGGCGGTGACACCTATCGCTTCGGCTATGGCGATGGCGCGGATTCTGCACGCGATACCGGCGGAACCGACCGTATTGAGTTTGGCATTGGTATCGGGCAAAACGACGTGTCGTTCGCTCAGGTAGGTGAGGATTTTCTGATCACCCTGGAGCGGACCGGTGAAACTCTGGTCATCCTGAAAGGCGCATCTTCCAACAGCTCTGACTGGATCGAGTCGTTTGGTTTTGCCGATGGCAGCGAATTGACCTTGCAAGACGCCCGGGTGCTGGCGCTGCAAGCGCGCCAGAACAGCGGCATGGACAATATTGATGCACGTGATCTGCCAAGCGATATAGCGATCACGCCGGGTACCGGATTTGATAGCGTGATCATGGACGCGGATACGCAGTTGGTCTTTCGCCCCGGCGATGGCATCGACCGGGTGGTTGTGCCGACCAGTGCAGGTGACGCACGTATTGCGTTGGATGATTTGACAGTCGCTGACATCGAAGTGCGGGTAACCCGCATTGGCGGAGACGACCTGACGTTGTCTTTCCCGCAAACCGGAGATCAGATCGTTCTTGTTGGTGCCCGGAGCGCGGCCGTCGTGCCGGTGATTGCCTTTGCGGACGGAACTCAATGGAGCAAAGCTGATCTTCTGCGTGCTTTGATTGAGGGACAGCAGACTGACGGCGACGATGTTATCTTCGGGACTGGTCAAGCTGATTTGATCGAAGGTGGTTCCGGCAATGATGACATCCGCGGCGAGGCGTCGGATGATCGGTTTATTTTCAAGCGTGGGGATGGCCAGGACGTTATTGCCGACCTGTCCGGCACGGATACGTTGGAAATTCGCGGTTATGACCCTGATCTCTTGCGGGTCAGTTTGCCTGTCAACGGCTCATCAGCGTACGGCGTCGATAACCGTTTGGAGCTTGTACTGCGATTTGACGGTACCGGGGACGAAATTGTCCTGCGCTACGACTCGGATCTGAACGGGGTCGACGTTGTTAGATTTGACGATGGCACCGAATTCACGCGCGATACACTGATCAATATGGTGATCGGGCAGGGGAGTGAATTTGACGACGTCATAACCGGGACAGATGCAGACGATACTATCGAAGCCGGAGGCGGAGACGACTTTATCGAAGGAGAAGGTGGAGACGATACCTATATTTTCCGCGCCGGGGACGGGCGTGATGTCATCCTCGAAGGCGGTTCACGCTACGATATAAATACCTTGCGGCTTCCGGATCATTCTGTTGCTGATCTTACTGCGATCGCGATTGAAGGTGGTACCGATGTGATTCTGCGCCTGCCGGAGGGTGACGAGGTCTATTTGCCATCTGCGCTTAGTACCTATGGCCGGAAGGTGAATCGGATCGAGTTCGGCGATGGTACGGTATGGCAAACCAGTGACATTCAACTCGCGACCGAAAGGTCGATCGTGCCGGGACTCCCGCGCACGATAGTCGGGTCTAGCGGTTCGGAAACTTTGGAAAGCACCGCGCTGTCCGAAACGCTGAAAGGGCTGGGCGGCAGTGATACCTATGTTTTCAGCCGGGGCGGTGGAATAGATGTCATCGAGTCACAGCCTGCGACCGGAACAGTGAACACTCTGAATTTACAAGGTTATGACTATTCCGATGCAATTTTTGAGCGTTCTCCGACAAGGCCGATTGATCTGGTTATCCGGTTCGAAGGATCGGAGGATAGGGTGGTCATCCGCGATGCGTGGTATGATGGCAGTTCCTCCTCTTCTTATGTGGGCGGAGTTTGGATCACGACGTATTGGCGTCCCATCCAGACATTCACATTCGACGACGAAACAATTTCTCTTGAAGATCTTGGGGAACGGCTGCTTACGCCGCAGCTTACGGTCGGCGATGATGTCGTAGAAGCGACCGGGCTGAAAGAGACGATCGAAGCCGGAGCCGGTGATGACGTCATCGGGGGCGACATCGCGGGTGACACGATCATATTTAGCCGAGGCGATGGGCAGGATACGATACAACCAAGCGCCACCGGCGGTCGCGCAACATTGGAAATCCGAGGCTATCTGGCATCGGAAGTAACGGTTAGCCGTGATCTATATGCCCAAAAGGGATATGTTCTGACATTCGACGGGACAGACGACCAGATTGCGCTTCTTGGCGATGGTCGAACTACGCTGGGTGGGGTGTTCGCCGTCGAGTTCGAAGACGGAACCTATTGGACGTCGAGCATCCTGGACAATCAAGTGGCTTCTACACCGCCGCCCCAGGGAACCGAAGCGGCCGATCACTTGATTGGAAGCAACTCTGATGACCGTTTTGAAGGTTTCGGAGGTGACGACTATATCGAAGCTGATGCCGGTGAGGATGTGATTGTCTTCCGGCGTGGAGATGGTGTCGACACCATTCACGGCGATAGCTATCCGGGAATTCGGCTGGAACTTCCGGATCTGCTTCCGGCCGAAATCAAGCTGATGAGAGTCCCGGTGAACTCGGATGCCGCAGGCGCCTATGAGCCATCTATCGAACTTCGCGTCATCGATAGCGATGACCGCATTTATATGTTTGATGTCGAATCCGGGCTGGAACAGATCACTTTTTCAGATGGCACTGTCTGGAACGCATCTGACATTCGCAATGCGTATGAGGATTTCCCAGCGCCCGAAGGCCAGACGCAGGAGGTTGTATTCGATTTTCGGGAAGACGTTCATCTCTCGACCGCGGCGGATGAGTTTTTTAGTATTGAGCCTGAGTTCTATGAGACCGATGGGCAGGTTGAGTTTCGCTACAGTAGAGGAGATGGGCACGATCTGATCTCCTCTCCGGTGATACTCGGAGATGCAGCAAACCGCGTGCGGTTTGGCGATATTGCATCTGATGAAGTCGATTTGAGGGTTTTGCCATTTCATTCACCCCTTTCGTATGGTGGCGGTCGGGACCTTCTGATCACCTTTGGATCACTGAATGATAGTTTGCGTATTGTTGGTGCAAGTGGTGGGTTTGACCCCAGCGGCGTGATCGAGGTCGAGTTCTCTGATGGCGTCATCATGACGATGAGCCAGTTGCTGGCGCAGGCGGAAGCGACGGAGTTGGCCGATCCGCGTGTCGTCTCGGGAGATTTCACGTTCGTTCGAGGAACGCATAGTGGGTCCTATTGGGCCGAATTTGCCAGTGCTGACGGTCCGATCCTGGAAGAGGATGGCCCGTTGCCACCTCCGGGTGATGACATTGTGATATTGCCGCCGCCGGGAGGTGGATACCTCGAGCTCACGTTGGAGGATGTGCTGCAAAGCGAGCTTTCGGTCGAGATTCGCGCCGAAGAGGCCATACTCCACATCGCGGCGAGATTGCCTGATGGGAGCGACGCGTCGTCGATCTGGTTGGGTGAAACCGACAATCTGGCTTCATTGGACGTGGTTCTGGATGATGGGACGGTCCTCTATGAACCGCAATTGCGGGCTTTGATCCCAGTTCCACAGCCTACGGATGGCGACGACGTGATCGCGGCGACGGGCTTCGATCCGGTAACGCTTGAAGGACAGGAAGGTGATGACCTACTGACTTCCGAGTCCCTGGAAACCATCTTTGTATACACTCGAGGTGATGGTTCTGACCTTATCTCCGCCCCTCAAAATCGCTCTGGCACGCAGCAATACAACGTTCTTGAGTTGAAAGAGATCGACGCAAATGATGTGCAAGTGCTGCAGCATGGTGTTGATCTGATCATACGTATTGCTGAAAGTACTGACGGCGCAGGTGATGGAGGTGTGATCCGTTACATCAACGGGTATTGGGTCAATCCCTACAGCGGCTCGGCACCCGACTTTTTCCCACGCCTCGGCACCATTCGTTTCGATGATGGCACCGAATGGGACGGGGCGGAAATTGCCAGCCGGGCTGCATTCGATCTTGGAACGGATGGCGACGATATCGTCGAAAACCTTGTGGGCGACCAGATCTATGAAATGAAGGGCGGGGATGATGTCGTTGTCTCCAGCGATGCCAACAACACCTATATTTATCGCAACGGCGACGGGTTTGATGTCTACTCCGAAGCGGGCCAGGATCCGGATACGCAATCCGGTGAAGCAGGCGAAGATGTTCTGCGCTTGCCGGACTTCCTGCGCAGTGACATAAACATCCGCCGTGATGGTGATGATCTGGTGATCGAGATTATTGCCGACCCGGCACGTGGCATTCAGGCGGGGTCGATCACACTCAAAGATGGGTATCTGAATTCCCCAACTCAGAATCGACTGATTGAGCGGATTGTTTTCTCTGATGATTCAGAGGCGCTGATCGCAGATGAAATTCAGGCGCTTCTGACGGCCTCGGCAACGTCGGGTAATGATGTGCTGCGGTCGTCTGGCCTTCCAGGCCTCCTGGAGGGAGGCGCAGGAGGGGATGTGCTGATTGGTGGCGCCGCCGCCGATACCTATCGCTATTCAAGGGGCGACGGGCACGATGAAATCCTGGAGGCACGCCAAATTGGAACAGGGGTTGTTGACCGGCTCGAGTTCAACGGGATCAATGCCGACGCGGTAGACTATGAGGTTACGCCGCTTGGATTGCGGATTCTGATCGCTGAAAGTTCTGTAGGCGCGGGAGATCATGGGTCAATTCTGGTGCATGGCATGTTCGCCGGAAGTGATCCAGATTATCAGTCCGCGTATTTCGGGACTGGCCTGGAATTGATCGTGTTTGGGGATGGAGCAGAGCTTACGCTCGGAGAACTGTCATCCAGACTTCTCGCTGCTCAAACGACGCCGTTTGATGATCGCCTCGCGGGTTCGGCCGGCGACGACACGTTGGAAGGCAAGGGCGGGAATGATCTGTTGATCGGACGCGGCGGTGACGATTCCTATGTCTATAATCGTGGTGATGGCATTGACAGGATTCTGGATGACGGAAACTCATCGTCAGACACGTTGTATCTTCATGGCATAGATCCGGCAGCGGTCACGTTAAAAAGTGGCTATGATGACAGCCTGGAGATTGTCATCGCAGAATCCGTGCCCGGTGCGGATGATGCCGGACATATCACGTCTGTCGGATCGGCCCGCTCCTATGGCAACACGGGCGTCGACCGAATTGTCTTTGACGACGGAACCAGTTGGTATCGTTCAGATTTCGCGAACCTGATCAGTAGCCGCGGGGCAACGGCTGGCGATGATCGCGTGACCGGAACAGGTGGTGCAGATACCATCGAAGGCTTGGGTGGCAACGACCTGCTCCAGGGTGGTTATGGGGCAGATCTCTACCGGTTCAGCGCAGGTGACGGCTCCGACATCATCGATGATCACCAGGGGGCTGCGAACCGCATTGAAATCTCTGGCTACGCTGCCGATGAAATCAGCTTCGTACGGCGCGGCATAGACGGACGGGATTTGATCATTCAGCTCGGGACTGCTGGTGACGAAATATTTGTCATCAATGGTGTTGATGACGGTTTGTCCGGCTCTTCGATCTCAGAAGTGACGCTTACAGACAGCGGAACGCGCTTCACGGCTGCACAAATTCGGGCCGCCCTTGTGGAAGGTCAAACGACATCGGGCGATGATGTTATTGTTGGAACGCATGAAGCAGATGTCCTGTCCGGTGGGATTGGGACGGATCTGATTGATGGTCGGGACGGTGATGACAGCTATACCTATCGGTCCGGCGATGGTGATGACCGTATCGCTGATACAGGTAACACTTGGGATGATGTTCTGCACTTGCCGGATCTTCTGCCTGAAGATCTAGCTTATGTTCTGCGGGCCGGGGCGGACAGTCTCGATCTGGTTTTGCTGTTCAGGGACAGCCGCGATCGCATCATTTTGGAGAATGCTCTCGCAGCCGATGCCCAAGGCGTCGAGCGGATTGAATTTGCGGATGGCACGATCTGGACCCGCAATGATATGCGTGCCGAAGCTATCAAACACGCTCAGACGGAGTATGCAGAGCCCGTCGAGGGATTTGCTGGAAGCGACACGTTTGATGGCAGTGCGGGAAATGACACGCTATCCGGTGGTGCGGGAAGTGATACCTACTATTTCCGCCGGGGGCACGGCGAAGACACGATTGTGGAAACCGACCACCAGGGTTTGAGTCTCGACAGGATTGAGTTCCCGGACTTTGTCTCTTCTGAAGTATCGGTCGCCCGGTTGTTCAAAGGCAGCGACACAATTGTTCTGACCTTCGCAAGCTCCCCTGACGACAGCCTGACCATTACGGATGCCCTCGCAGGTGGCCGGGCAGGGATTGAGCAATATGCCTTTTCGGATGGCATTGTGTGGACCCCGGCGACTTTGGAAACCCTATTAAGCAACAATGCGCCGGTCGTGACGGATGACGGCTACTTCTCGGCAACCAGTGGTGAGGCGTTGTTACTGGATTCCAATGCGCTTCTGAGGAACGACTTCGATGCCGACGGCGATACACTGACAATCATTGCAGTGGACGGAGGCGAGGCAGGATTTGCAGAGCTTGATGCAGACGGCAACGTGATGTTTACGCCGGACGCGGACTTCTATGGTCCAACGCGGTTCTCTTATACTGTGTCTGACGGACGCAATGGAATCAGTGTCGGTTATGTTGATCTGAGGGTCCGTCCGGTTGCGGAAGCGCGAAACGATGATGGTTTTGAAGTCGATGAAGACGGTTTCCTGACTATTGATTCAGTGCGTCTGTTGTCGAACGATCTTGATGGCGATCGGATGATTGTCAGCCAAGTCTTTGGTGCTGAAAACGGCAATGTGAGTCTGGCGAGTGACGGGCAGATCACTTACACGCCCAACGCCGATTTCAATGGTATCGACAGTTTCACCTATGTCGCCAACACGCCGGAAGGTGGGCGTGCCGAGGCAGTTGTCACGATCAATGTGAGATCTGTAAATGATGCGCCGGTGGCACAGGACAATACTGGGTTTGAGACGGCTGAGGATGTGTCGTTCCAGATTCTTGCAGCCGCTTTGGCCGTGAATGATACGGATCCGGATGGTGATCCGTTGATGGTTACGTCGGTTACCAGCAGCGCTGATCTGAATGTCACGCTCACGGATGATGGTCAGATTCTTGTGACACCTCGGGCATATTTCTTTGGCGATACTTACTTTGAGTATACGGTCGCTGATCCCGAAGGTTTGACATCGTCGGCGCGGGCTTATGTCACAGTCACGCCGGTCAATAATGCACCCGAGCTCAATCCGGATACGTTCAACACGGCTGAGGATAATCCCCTGATTGTCAACACGGTTGATCTGTTGGCGAATGATATCGACCGCGATGGTGATGCGTTGACAGTCATAGAAGTGCGCGGGTTCAACAGTTACGGAGGGCGCGCGGATCTGCTCGACAACGGAACGGTCCTGTTTACGCCATGGGCGAACTTCAACGGGACCGGTCGCTTTGAATATGTTGTCAGTGACGGGCAGGGTGGCACAGCCATCGGTATTGCCAATATCGAGGTGGAAGCCGTCAATGACCGCCCCGTAGCTCGTGCGGATCATTATACGAGCTCTGCTTTTGAGAACATTTTGCTAGGCACTGAAGACGTTCCACTGGAGATTGCGGTCTCTGAACTGATGAAGAATGACTACGACGTCGAAGGCTTGGCTTTGACGTTCGAGAATGTTTCCGAACCCGCGAACGGCTCAATTGAGATCACCGATCGCGGCACGATTATCTTCACGCCGGATGCGGATTTCTGGGGCGAGGCGACGTTCAACTATCTGGTATCGGATCCGGAAGGTGCGGTCAGCGATGCGACGGTCACGCTGTTCTTTGAGAATGTTGGGGACGCACCACCGGTTGCGGGTTCTGACAGCATTACGGTTTATGAAGACGTCCCGATTATCATCCCGGCTGATGTCCTGCTCGCAAATGACACCGATATCGACCGCGATCCTCTGCAAATTGTCGGCTGGCGTCCGCTCAACCTGCAGGAACAACTTCAGATCGGGCCGTTCACAGGCTCACTGGAACGGCTTGCGAATGGTGACTTCCAATACACGCCTGCATTGAACGAAACGCAGGAATCCGGGTTTGTGTATTTCGTGAGCGACAATGCCGACGGTGTATCGGAGGGTTTTGTCAACATTAACATCATACCGGTCAACGACCAGCCGAGCGCTGTTGCCGATGATGCCGGGTCCACACCACTGGATGTTCCGCTTGTGGTGCGGATTTCAGATCTCATGGCGAATGACTTCGATGTCGATGACGGCGGAGTTGTCTCGATCGCAGAGCGGTCCTTCCAGTTTGATGCGGTTGGGACTGCGACGGTTGGCACCATCGAGCGGCGTGGCGACTTCCTCGTATTACGGGTGCCTGAAGGGTATTCCGGCTCGGTCGAGTTTACCTATACCATCGTGGACGATGAAGGTATTCAGGATACGACAACCGTCACGGCGGTCGTGGAAGATAGCTATAACCGCATCCTTACCGGTTCCAACGAGATTGATCTCCTGATCGGCACGGACCTCGCCGAAACTATTGAAGGTCTGGATGGCGACGACATCATCGAAGCTCATGACGGAGGCGATGTCATCCGCGCGGGTGCCGGGGACGACGATATCCTTGCCGGTGATGGGGATGACCTGATCGATGGTGGCGATGATGCAGATACGATTGATGGTGGCCAAGGTTTCGATACCGTCACCTATGCTGCATCTGATGTTGCTGTGCGCGCAGATCTGGCCTCACGTCTGGGGCAGGGCGGTCATGCCGCTGGCGATATCCTGACCAGTATCGAAGGGCTGATCGGGTCGGACTGGAACGATAGCCTGTCAGGCGGACTTGCGGACAATCGTCTGGAAGGCGGCCGTGGTCACGATCTTTTGGAAGGGCGCGGCGGTACTGACACACTGCTTGGTGGCGCAGGAGATGACACCCTCGTTGGTGGCGAGGGAGCAGATGCGCTTGACGGCGGTGAAGGGTCCGATACGGCGGATTATCGCGGTTCCAGTTCGGGAGTGGCTGTTTCTCTGGTCGATGGCTCGGCTTCCGGAGGAGACGCAGAAGGCGATACCCTGACCGACATCGAGAACCTCTTTGGATCTGATCAGGACGACGTGCTTGCGGGTTCTGATGAAGAAAACAGACTGTCGGGCGGTCGCGGGAATGACGTGCTGCGCGGTCTCGGCGGGAACGACCTGCTGTCTGGTGGCCGGGGCGCGGATCAGCTGTTCGGCGGCGAGGGCATTGATACTGCTGACTATACTTTGTCAGCCGAAGGTGTGACCGTTGATATGCAGGACGGCAGCGCTGGTGGCGGCGATGCAGAAGGCGATGTCTTTGATAGTGTCGAAATCATCCAGGGGTCGTTCCATGATGACACGATCCGCGGTAATGCATCCAACAACACACTGCGTGGCGGGCGCGGCGCGGACGTCATTGATGGGCGAGGCGGCTTTGACACTGCGGATTTCTCGACCGCCGATGAGGGCGTCGGTGTCAATCTGGCAACCGGTCAGGGAACCGACGGCGAAGCTCTGGGCGATACCTACGCCAATATCGAGGCCCTGCGTGGTTCGGTCTGGGATGATACCTTTGTCGGAAGTGCGGCGGACGAGCAATTCGATGGCAACTGGGGAGATGATCAAATCTCGGGTGGGGCCGGGTCCGACAGCTATGTCTTTGGCTATGACAGCGGCACTGATCTGGTGATTGAAGCCGGGGATGCGGCTGACACCGACCGCGTCCTGTTGGCCCCGGACATCGCGCCAAAAGACCTCTCGGTCATTCGCGAGGGTGACGATCTCCTCTTGGAGCTGGAGCGCGACGAGGGTTTCCTGATTGATACACTCCGCGTCCGCGATCACTTCCTCGACACCGAAGCCGGAATAGAGGAAGTCGTGTTTGCCGATGGGACGATCTGGGATCGCGATCAGATTGAGGCGCTGCAACGGGTCGGCCGCTTCAATGCGGCGGATGATATCTATCGGCTGGCGCTGGAAGATGTCGAAGCGATTATCGATCCAAGCTTGCTTATCGCAAACGACGTCAGCGAAAATGCGGATGGCATCGCACTGATTGCTGTTTCCAACGCTGTCAACGGTACTGTCAGCATCACACCTGAAGGTCAGATCTCTTTCCTGGGCGACCAGGACTTCAACGGAGATGCGTTCTTCGACTACACGCTGCGCGATCAATTCGGGCGCGAAACCACGGCCCGGGTCGAAGTTAACGTTGCACCTGTCAATGATGCGCCGGTGGGTGTGAATGACGGCATCTTCACCGGAACGGAAGACACCGTTCTCCGTATTTCCTATGCTGATCTTCTGGGGAATGATTATGATGTAGACGGTGATCCGATAACCATTCTCGACTTGACGCCGATCTATGACGATAACGGGGATGCGCTTTATAAAACGCGGCCCGGCCTGGGGTCTGGCCCGTTCACGTCTTCGGGTTCCAACGGTATCCTTTACGCTGACGGAACCTATGTGTATTTCCTGCCAAAAGGCGATCACTTTGGATTTGCAGGGTTCCGCTATGTGGTTGTGGATCCAGATGGCGCGACATCAAGCGCGGATGTAGAGCTCTATATCGAGCCGGTCAATGATGCGCCCCGCAGTGGCCGGGACGAGTTCACTATCCGGCTTGAACGCACCCATGAAATCGCTGTCTCTGATCTGATGGAGAACGATTTTGACATCGAGGATGATGCGTTCTCTTTCGATGGTGTGCATTCTGCAGTCGGTGGTTCGATGACCTACGATGCAGACCGGGGTGTGATCGCGTTCACGCCTGACGCTTTGGGTGCGGCAGGATTCTCCTATGACCTTGTCGATGAACGGGGCGAACGGAATACGATCAATGTCGATCTGACGGTCATTCCGCTCAACGATGCACCGGTTGCACATGATGATGGACCATTTACGACGCTTGAAGATCAGCTTCTGATTATCGATCCCGCCGATCTTCTTGCCAATGACACTGACAACACCGATCCGCTGGATGAGGTGCTGTTCCTGTCCGGGCTCGACCGGTTCGCTGAGAACGGCAAGGTTGCTCTGAATAACGATGGGTTGATCGAATTTACACCACGTTCGAACTATAATGGCGATGCGGGGTTCATCTATCAGGTGGCCGATGGAAACGGTGGCTTCGATACGGCCTATGTGAGTGTCACCATCTTGCCGTCCAATGATGGCCCCGTGCTGCGTGATGACATTGCGCAGGGTCTGGAAGACCTACCCATCACGGTCATTCCGGGTGAGGTGTTTGGCAATGACCTGGATCCCGAAGGCGATGTGATCTTCTTTGAAAGCGTGTCCGTACTGGGTGTTATTCAAGAGGATTTCTCTCAGCGTGGCCTGGTCGAGATTTCCTATGGCTTCAATCCGAATCGACTGGATGATGCGGTTGTTGCAACGGTTACGCTGTCAGATGGTAACGCGCTGCCGGATGGCTTGGTGTTCGAGGCTGCGACCTTGATGCTCTCAGGAAACTGGCCCGCAGATCTAGTTGACCCTGTGGATCTGGCTTTGACGCTGACCAATCCCGCAGATGGAAGTTTCTATGAATACTCTGTCACTGTGGATCCGACTACAGACCTTACGAATGGCCTGTCGCTGGCACCCCAGATGGCTCTGTTCGATGTCAGTGCAGGGGTGTTCTCGCTGCAAGCTGCCGGGAACCAGCCGCTTCCATCCTGGCTGGACTTTGATGCGGACACATTGGAATTGAGCCGGGTTGGCGAAGTTCCGGCAGATGAAACGGATCCGGTCCGGTTGCAGTTGCGCTTTGATCCTGAGCCAGAGGTTTTGCCGGATGGCACCTATGCGCATGGCCGACAAGGTTTTGCCATTGAAGTTGTCGTTGATCCGCAATCCGATATCGATCCTGCACTGAATGAGCTGTTCGGTAATGATGCCTTTTTTGCTGGTCAGGGTCTTTATGCTCTGCCCATTGATCCGGTGGAGACCCTTGAAGCCCAGACCGAAAACGGTGCACCGCTGGCAAACTGGCTTGGGTTTGATGCAGCATCCTTCACCTTCGATGGTACTCCGCCCTCAGTCTTTGTTGGCACGCCGCCAGTTCGCGTCAATGTAAGTGATGGCGCGATCAACTATTCGGTCCTAACTGAATTGCCGGTAGATGCGATCTATACTGTCGCACACACCAGTGGTTTCTCGACCATCGTGAATGGGGATCGCTTCGAGCTCATCACGCCGGAAGATTTCAACGGCCAGATTGTGCTGCGCTACCATGCTGCCGACGAAAAGGGAGGCGCGTCTGAAACACCTGCCGAAATCGTTGTTAATATCCTGCCGATGCCGGAACTTCCGACGGCGGTGCATGACCAGATTTCGGCGACAGAGGATGTGGTCCGCCTGTTCACTCTTTCGGATCTGCTTGCAAATGACTTTGACGAGGATGGCGACCCGATCCGTGTCATTGAAATCGAACAACCACAGAACGGGACATTGGACGTTCTGTTGTCTGAGCTGACACTTGTGACACCGGTGGACCCGGCCCTGGCATCAGGGGATACGGTTGCGGCGGCCCTGTCGAATGGTGATCCACTGCCGTCCTGGCTGTCGTTGGACACTAACACAGGCATCATCAGTGGTCTGGTGCCGCTGGATGCAGCGGGCCCGCTTGAAATCGAAGTGACCGTCAGCCGCGCGGATGGTACCGTTGAGGCTCCAGTTTCCGTTCAGACGAGTCTTGATGGCAATCTGGGTGTTCAACTCAGATACACGCCCAATACAGGCTTCAATGGGCCGGATAGCTTTGCCTATACGATCACCGATGATCAGCAAGGAACCGACAGGGCAGTTGTGACGTTTGAAGTTGCACCCGTCAACGACCCGCCAACTGCGGTCGAGGATCGCGTCAGCGTACTTGAAGACAGCGTTCTGGTCATCGATCCTGCAACGCTTACGGCGAACGACACCGATCCCGACAATGACCCGCTGAGCGTTTTGTCCGTCAGCGACGCGGTCAATGGGACAGTGCAGTTTGACAATGGCGTCATCACCTTCACACCCACAGCCAACTACGATGGCAGTGCCAGCTTCACCTATGTCGTCTCCGATGGCACCGACGGAACGGATCAGGGGCTTGTCAGGGTCAATGTGATCTCGACCAATCAGCGTCCGGACGCGGGCACCGACAGGTTCGTGATCGACGAGGACACACCTTTGACAATCAGGGTCAGCGATTTGCTGGCAAATGACAGCGATGCCGATGGTGATCCGTTCTCCTTTGTCAGCATAGATCGCGATATCGAAGGCGGGCGCACGTTTATTCTGCCCAATGGCGATATCCAATTTGTGCCTGATGGGGACTTCAACGGCGAACTGACTTTCACCTATCGGATTTCCGATGGCCGCTTGACCGGTACCGGTTCCGTGGTTCTGGATGTCACCCCAGTCAATGATGGCCCGCGCCTGATTGATGATCCGATCATCAATGGAACGGAAGATACGCCGCTTATCATCAATATGGCAGATTTGCTTGCCAATGACACGGATGTTGAAGGTGATGCCTTCTCGGTGGCGCGAGTTTATGACGCGGATAACGGTACGGTGTCGCTCGACAACGGTATTGTCACCTTCACGCCGCGCGCGGATTATTTTGGCAACGCAGGCTTCCGTTATGTGGTGACTGACGCGCGTGGAGCGGAATCTGAGGGCTATGCAGAAATCTTGCTGGCACCGGCAAATGACCTGCCCTTTGCCGTCTCGGATAGTCTCAGCACCAATGAGGACACGCCGCTGGAAATCTCGGCAGTTGATCTCTTGGTCAATGACCTGGATGCGGACGGCGATACTTTGATGGTTGTGTCTGTCTACACCCGAACGACGATCTTCGGAGGCCCGACGTTTGATACACCGCTGACCCAGCTGGACAATGGGAACTGGTTGTTTGTTCCTTCCGCAAACGACTTTGGCGAGAGCCAGATCTTCTATCAGGTGACAGACGGAAATGGCGTTCCTGTTGAGGGCTCAATTACCATTGATCTGCTGCCAACACCGGATGATCCAATCGCTGCGGATGACAGTTTCTCAGGCGTGGAAGATCAGCCTCTTACCATTCTGGCATCGACGCTTCTGGCAAACGACAGGGACCCGGATCAGGAGGCGCTGACGATCACGTCTGTTTCTGCGGCACAAGGGATCAGTGTTGACTATCGCCCAACGGGCGAAATCGTAGTCACACCGGATGCAAATCTCAACGGAACCACAACATTCGATTATGTGGTCAGTGATAGCACCGGTCGAAGCGATACCGGGACGGTGACCATCACCTTCGCCGCACGGAATGATGCGCCCACGATTGCGGATGTGTCTCTGTCCGGCATCGAAGATACGGCGTTCTCGGCAACACTGGATCCGGCGATTTTCTCGGATGTGGACGGAGATGCTCTGGCGGTCGGGTTGCGCGGTGCAGGTGGTTTGGCCTTGCCTGCCTGGCTCAACTTTGATCTGTCGACTTTGACACTCTCTGGAACCCCGCCGCAGGACTTTAATGGAGACGTTTTGCTTGAGCTGACGGCGTTCGACGGCACAACTGAAACGGTGGAGCCGGTCACACTGACCATCGCATCAGTCAATGATGCGCCGACCATTGCAGATGTTCCGCTTCAGGGAGTTGAGGACCAACAGCTCGACATCAATCTGGACCCTGCACTCTTTGGGGATGTGGATGGCGATCTTGTATCGGTTGACCTGCAGTCTCGCGGCGGTACAGCCTTGCCGGCCTGGCTGATGTTTGATCCGCTTACCCTTCATATAACGGGACAACCACCTGCCAATTTCGACGGACTTGTCGAATTGCAACTGGTCGCAAGCGATGGAGAGCTAGAGACGGCTCGCAATATCGATCTGACGATTTCGTCGGTGAATGATGCGCCAGAGATCGGTGCGATATCGTTGACGGGCACAGAAGATCAACCGCTGAACATAACCCTTGATCCTACGGTCTTTAGTGATGCGGATGGGGATGTGCTGACAATTACGCTGCGCGGCGCTGGGGATACCTCACTGCCCGCTTGGATTAGTTTCAACCCTGCTAATCTGACGCTGATGGGTACGCCACCAGCGGACGTCAATGGCAACATCGCAATGGAACTTGTTGCTAGCGACGGCACAACCGAGACCGTGCGGGCTGTTACGCTGGTTCTGGCTCCGGTCAATGATGTGCCCGAGGCGTTCAATGACCTGATCGATATGGGCACCGACCTTACGACCACTCTGACCATCGCGGACCTGTTAGGCAACGATGTGGACGTTGATGGGGATGTGCTGTCTCTCGTCTCGATCACCGGAGGCGATGGGTTTGATGCTGTGATCTCAGATGACGGTACCATCACAATCACTCGTGATCCGCGTTTGGATGGGCAGGTTGTGTTTGACTATGTGGTCACGGACGGTCTGCTGCAAAGCAATGGTCAGTTGATTGTTGATCTGGCTGTTGCCAATCAGGCACCCTTGATTGGAGTGATTGACACGCTGCACAGTGACGAAGACGCTGAGATCGATATCCCGCTTCCGGCAGACGCTTTCACTGATCCGGACGGTGACGTGTTGTCCTTCACCCTCGCGCGGGCGGGGGGAACCGCATTGCCTGATTGGTTGGGCTTTGATGCCTCAACCATGCGGTTGATAGGTGTGCCACCCGTGAACTTCACAGGTACGCTGTCGCTGCAAGTGACCGCCAGCGATGGGCAGCTTTCGTCGACGCGGGCCTTTGATTTGGTCATCGACCCGGTCAACGATCGACCGATATTGACCGTGCCACTATCAGACAGGTCTGCGATCGAGGACACACCGTTTGAAATCCAGCTGCAGCAGGGGATTTATACCGATCCGGATGGGGATGCCCTCAGTTTTGCTCTTACCCAGAGCGATGGAAGCGACCTTCCAGACTGGATTAGCTTCGATGCCAATACCCTGACTCTGACTGGGCAGGCACCA
This sequence comes from Ruegeria sp. AD2(2025), assembly GCF_056542385.1. NCBI lineage: Bacteria > Pseudomonadati > Pseudomonadota > Alphaproteobacteria > Rhodobacterales > Roseobacteraceae > Ruegeria > Ruegeria sp. AD2(2025). Next base: position 22,065 of record NZ_JBQFZS010000014.1, on the reverse strand, counting down.
GCTGACATGTTCGGAGATTTTGGTCTGCGTTTGGTCGTCTCGGACGGGGTGTCGTCTATTTCGGATGATTTCAATCTGATGATCGCCGGAACACAGGATGCACCCGTCCTGATTAACCCGTTGCCGGATCTCGACACCGATGACACCGGGGCGCAACTGCGCACCAATACACCGTTTGCGATCTCGCTACCTGACGATGTGTTCTCTGATCCAGATGGCGAGCCCTTGATGTTCGCGGCCCGACTGGCGAGCGGAGAGGAGCTTCCGGATTGGCTGGTGTTCAACGGATCCAGCTTCTCCGGGTTGGCACCAAGTTCTGCCGCAGGTGCGATCGCTATTGAACTGATCGCAAATGATGGTTCCGATACTGTATCGGATGTGTTCACCCTGACCTTCGAGAGTTTCAATACGGCTCCAATCGTGACGGATGACGCGTTCACGGTTGAGATTCCGTATGCCTTGAGGCTTGACCCTTCAGCACTGTTGCAGAACGACGTTGATCCGGACGGCGATGAACTAGAAATCGTCAGCGTTGGTTCGGCGGATCATGGGCAAGTAAGTTTCGAAAACGGTGTCGTCGAATATCTCGCAGATTTCGACTACGAAGGGACCGACCAGTTCACATACACTGTGTCCGATGGTGAAAACACCGCAACTGCTACCGTATCTGTAACAGTACAGAATGAGTTCGATGATGCACAGGTCGGTGGAGACGGAACCGATATTCTCTTTGGATCAAGGGGAGATGACTTGCTCATTGGAGGTGCTGGCGGGGATGTGCTGCTGGGACGCCGCGGAGACGACTATCTGGATGGAGGAGATGGAAATGATCTGCTCTTTGGTGGCCGGGGTTCTGACACTCTTGTCGGTGGTGCTGGAGAAGACGTGCTCTTTGGCCAGGGTGGCGACGATGAGTTGATCGGGGGCACGGGCAATGACAGCTTACTGGCCGGTCGTGGTCAGGACACGTTCCGGTTCGAAACTGGTGATGGCCGTGACACAATCTATGGCTTCCAGGGCTCTGTAACCCGCAGAGGCAGTTTCATCGCCGGCGATAATCTCAAGCTTCGTGTGGAAGGGATCGACAGTTTTGACGACCTGCTGAATGCAGCGAGCGAGACCGATGGCGGGGTGTTGTTTGATCTGGGCAACGGTGATGAGATTTTCCTCGCCGGAACCCGTCTTGCAGCTCTGGATAGTGACCAGTTCACGTTCTACTAAGCGATGGCTTTTGATACCGGAGATATCGCCCAATGAACGCAACATATGCGGGATTGAGCCCCTATGACACTGCCGTGCGTAAGCTGCGCGGCACCTTTCTGGCAGTGGCAGTGTTTTCGGCTGCGGTGAACATCCTGATGCTCACCGGTCCGATGTTCATGCTGCAAGTCTATGACCGGGTCTTGGCCAGCGGTTCGGTGCCTACGCTGCAAGCCTTATACCTGATCGTATTGGTGCTGTTCGTCTTTCTCGGTGTCTACGATTTCCTGCGCACGCGCCTGATGTCCCGCGCGTCATATCGTTTGGATCAGATGGTTGGTAAACCGGCTTATGATATCTGGGTGCGCTCTGCCTTGTCAGAAACACCGGCGTTGGGGCGTCCGCTGAACGATCTGGCCGTTGTCCGGGGTTTTCTGCCCAGCCCTTCCATGCTTGGCTTCTTTGATCTGCCTTGGATCCCGCTTTATTTGGCTGTCGTCTTTTACATCCATGTCTGGCTGGGATGGTTGACGGTTGCGGGGCTGAGCGTGGTTCTTGTTCTCGCTCTGGCGAACCAATGGTCGACAAATCGTCATCACGCCAAGGCGATGCAGATGGACGGCACCGAGAGTTTTTTTGTCGAGCAAAGTCGACGCAACGCTGAGGCGATTGTGCCTTTGGGCATGGCCAACCGTGTGGCTGGAAAATGGGCGGACATGCATCGTGATGGGCTTGCAACCGGGCAGGTTGGGGGCGACCGCGCCGAAGGCTTTGCTGCGGCCTCCAAAGCGTTTCGAATGCTGTTGCAATCAACCTTACTTGGTTTGGGTGGATATTTGGCGCTACAGCAGGAGATCTCTGCCGGGATGATTGTGGCCACTTCGATCATTGCCGGGCGCGCTTTGGCACCCGTTGATCAGGTTATTGGCCAGTGGCGCAATGTGGTACGCGCAAGAGAAGCGCATAGGCGTTTGAAGACAGCCTTTGCGAGTGTTCCCGCGATGAAACCCTTCATCGACTTACCGCCCGCAAAGGGCCATCTGACTCTTGCAGGGGTCACAAAGCTACCGAGTGATCGGCGCGCAGAGCGGCCGCCAATTCTGGAGAATGTGAGTTTCCGATTGGAGCCGGGAGATGCTGTCGGTGTCATTGGACCAAGCGCTTCGGGCAAGAGCACGTTAGCCCGAATTCTTGTTGGGGCCCTGCTGCCGGATCAGGGTGAGGTCCGGCTGGACGGAGCGACGCTTGATCAATGGTCGGAGGAAGCGCTAGGGCGCCAGATCGGTTACTTACCCCAAAAGCTGGAATTGCTGGCTGGCACAATTCGCGACAATATTGCCCGCTTTGATGCCGAAGCGCAGGACGAAGACGTCATTGAAGCTGCCCGCATCGCAGGTGTGCACGAGATGATCCTCCAGCTGCCTGACGGGTACGCGACCCAACTCGGATTCGGAGCCGCCCCGTTATCTGGTGGCCAGCTGCAACGCATCGGTTTGGCGCGCGCAATCTTCGGAATGCCGCGCTACGTGATCCTTGATGAACCCAACTCTAATCTGGATGCGGCCGGAGATGACGCGCTTTCACAGGCGATTGTAACACTTCGCGAAAGGGGAAGTACGGTTGTGGTTATGGCCCACCGGCCCAGTGCGATTTCTGCGGTCAACAAGGTGCTGGTGCTGCATTCCGGTCGCGTTGCCGAATTTGGCAACAAAGAAGAAATCCTGCAGAAATCGGTGCGACCGTCCCGGAGCAAACCGACACCAACGATCGAAGGTGTATGAGCGATGATTGCAATGCGAGGGCAGGGGCCTCAGTTAAAAACATCGACGCGCTGGCCTGGCGTGTTTGGGATGGTCGCAGCAGTGACACTTCTGGCGGGTGGAACCTGGTGGGCGAACACTACCGAAATTAGCGGGGCTGTCATCGCTCAAGGGTCGGTTGAAGTTCAGGGACGACCCAAGGCGGTTCAGCATCTGGATGGCGGCATTATTGATTCACTGCATGTCCGCGATGGAGATCAGATCGAAAAAGGTGATGTGCTCATCGAGTTGGACGACACGCTTCTCAAAGCCAACATGGCGATCTATCGAACGCGATTGTCAGAGGCCTTGGCGTTAAGAGATCGACTTCTCGCCGAGCAATCGGAACGGACCGAGATTTCCTTTGCAGAGGTTGATCCATTGCTGACCGAAGAAGCAGTTCAGGTACATCAGGCAGGGCAGCAGCAGATATTTCAGGCGCGTATTGATCTGGAGAATGGTCGAAGGGAACAGTTGGCCGAGAAAATCCGACAGTTTGAAAACCAGACAGTCGGTGTAAATGGATTGATTGAAGCCAAGGAACGCCAGCTCAGCTACATCAATGAAGAAATCGCCGCGCAGACAACGTTGACCGACAAAGGCCTCGCGCGGGTCAGCCAGCTTCGGTCGCTGCAGCGCAACGAGGCCGATCTTCTAGGCCAGATTGCCGAACACAGATCAGAGCTTGCGCGGATTCAGAACTCAATCCGGGACACGGAGCTTGAACTCTTACAAGGGCAGCGGCAGACCAAAGAAGAAGTGGTCACGCAACTTCGGGAAACCACAACTTCGATTCAGGAACTGCGGCAGCAAATCCTAACGACCAGCAAGCAACTTGATCGGGTCGATATCCGCGCGCCAAACGGCGGTCGGATTCATGAGATGCAGTTCAGTACGATTGGTGGTGTCGTCCCACCCGGTGGCTTGATCCTGCAAATCGTTCCTTTGAATGAGGGCTTCGTGTTGCGCACGCGGATCGACCCGAGTGCTGTGGATCAAGTGTATATCGGTCAACCCGCCAAGGTTCGCTTCCCGGCCTTCAACCAACGGACAACACCGGAGCTCGTGGGGTCGGTCGCAGATGTCTCGGCCTCGACATCGGTTGATGAGGCCACGGGTCTTTCGTTCTATTGGGTGACCGTGTCTGTCGAGCCAGAGGAGTTGGAGCGCCTCGGCAATCAAGAACTTATTCCCGGTATGCCTGTGGAAGCTTACCTGACCACAACGGACCGTACTGTTTTGAGCTATTTATCCAAGCCTCTGCTGGATCAAGTCAATCAGGCGTTTCGGGAAGAATAACCAGAGATCTTTCGTAGTATGATAGCTTAGAGCCCCCTAGAATACTACTCTTAGGGCACAGTGGCATATGCGAGAGGCGTCTAATAAGAACATTATCGTATTGTGAGGATCATAAATCGAATACTCCCGGGAGGTCGTTCCGAGGGTCGGGCAACTGTAGGGCTTGCGGCATATTTGACATATTCTAGTGAGATGTAGAAGCTGCGCCTTAAATGGATACCGCTTAGTTTTGGTGAATGTGATTGACTCTCGAGCTTTACGGATACGCAGCGTCGGATTGTTAAAGTGCATCTAAATTCAAACATTCCAATTTCTGCACTAAATTGTATTTGTCTTGTGCCACTATCGATTGTGCATCTGACCCTCCGAAAACAAAATAACATCGCCAATGGAACACTCCTGGATCGAAAAGTTCAAAGGTCTCAGCCAGTTGCCGGATTCTGTCCGCACTGATCTGATCGCGGGCAGCCAGATCGTATCCGTGCCCGCCGGAACGCAGGTCTTTGCGCCGGGCCAGACCGCGGACAATCTGTTGCTCCTTCTGAACGGCACCGTCCGCGTGCAGCAGAAATCGGAAACCGGGCGCGAGGTGTTTCTCTACCGTGTTCATGCCGGTGAAAGCTGTGTGCTGACCACCGCCTGCATGCTGGCGTTTGAGGATTACTCTGCCGACGGTGTCGCTGAAACCGATGTGACCGCCGTGGCGATCCCACGCAAGACCTTTGACGATCTTGTCGCGAAGTCTTCGGTGTTTCGCGAGTTCGTCTTTACAGCCTATTCCCGTCGCATCACTGATCTGTTCACGCTGATCGATGATATCGTTTTTCAGCGTATGGATGTCCGGCTGGCTTCGCGTTTGCTGGAGTTGGCCGGGCCGGACCATGTGGTCCGTGCCACACATGCGGTTCTGGGCACGGAACTGGGAACTGCGCGCGAGGTGATCTCGCGCATTCTGTCGGAATTTCAGCGGCGGGGCTGGGTGGAACAGGCGCGTGGCGAGGTACGTCTGACCGGCCGCGACGGCTTGCAGCGGATGGTCAAATCAGCCGGGTCCGAGCTTTAGCCGTCGCTGCAAGCACTTTGGTGACCATGTCACCAAGGCTGTAGCGAGGGGTATGCAAAAGTCGCTCCATCGATTCTGGATGGAGTGTGACATGACCACCAATATGGGAAAATTCGACCGTGCGGCGCGCATTCTGATTGCTGCGGCGCTTGTCTATGCGGCTTTGGGCGCCGGGCTGCTGGGGACCGGGGGTCTGTTTTGGCTGGGGCTCATCGTCGCTGGCGTTTTTGCCCTGACGGCCTTTGTGGGCAACTGCCCGATCTACAGCATCATCGGCCTGAAAACCTGTCGGAATTGCTGATGATCGAAACGGCTTTTACTCCGTGGGCGTCGCTAACCGGCGGCATTCTGATTGGTGTGGCATCGGTTCTACTGATGCTGCTGATGGGGCGCGTGATGGGCGCGACAGGCATTCTTGCCGGGCTACTGCAGCCTGCTTCGGGCAATGACTTTGCGTGGCGGGCGTCGCTGCTCGCGGGGATGACAACCGGACCGTTGGTGGTCTGGTTTACATCGGGGCAGATGCCTGCGGTTCAGGTGCCCGAACAGACCGCTGCCCTTGTTCTGGGCGGGATCATCGTTGGCATGGGCGTGACCTTTGGTGCGGGTTGCACCTCGGGGCATGGCGTGTGCGGCATTGCACGACTGAGCCTGCGCTCAGTTGCCGCGACAGCGACGTTTATGCTTTTCACTTTCGTCACGGTGTTCCTCATTCGCCATGTGATCGGGGGGTAGGGTATGAAGCTGATCGCAACCTATCTGGCAGGTCTGATCTTTGGTGTCGGCATAGCGCTTTCTGGGATGGCGAACCCGACCAAGGTTCTTAATTTCTTTGACGTTTTCGGCATATGGGACCCCTCTCTGATCTTTGTCATGGGGGGTGCATTGGTGACCACATTCATCGGCTACAAGCTGGTCTTTGGCCGCGCCGCACCGGTGTTTGATCCGGTGTTCCACTTGCCGTCTGCCACCAAGATCGACTCGAAACTCATCGGCGGCTCAGCCCTTTTCGGCATCGGTTGGGGTATCGCCGGGTTTTGCCCAGGCGGCGCGCTACCGGCGCTTGGGACCGGCCGATGGGAAGTCTTCGCTTTCGTCGGAGCCCTCATCGCCGGCATCGCCTGTGCGAAATTCCTGCAATCCGCGCTGGCATCCGATTTGCAGACCAACACCAGACGACCCTTCGGAGGAGACAAGATATGACCAACTACCCTGTGAACATGGCTTTAAAGCCCGAGGTTTTTGCGTTCTTTGACGACGCGACCAACACGATCAGCTACATCGTGAAAGACCCGAACTCCAACGCCTGCGCCATCGTCGACAGTGTTATGGATATCGACTACGCCGCCGGGCGTATCACCTTTGATCATGCTGACGAACTGATCCGCGTCGTTACTAAAAAGGGCTTGCGGTTGGAATGGATCATCGAGACCCATGTCCATGCCGATCACCTGTCGGCTGCGCCCTATATTCAAGACAAGCTGGGTGGCAAGATTGGCGTCGGGTCCAAGATCACGGTTGTGCAGGATACGTTCGGCAAGGTTTTTAACGAGGGCACCGCGTTTCAGCGCGACGGCTCGCAATTTGATGCGCTGTTTGAGGATGGCGATACTTACATGATCGGGACCATGCAGGCCTTTGCCATGTATACGCCCGGTCATACACCGGCCTGTATGGTGCATGTGATGGGCGATGCGGCGTTTGTGGGCGATACGCTGTTCATGCCTGATGGCGGCTCAGCGCGGGCTGACTTTCCGGGGGGCGATGCCGGAGTCCTCTATGACTCGATCCAGAAAGTGCTGGCTCTACCAGATGAGACGCGCCTGTTCATGTGCCACGATTATGGGCCGAACGGGCGCGACATCGCGTGGGAAACCAGTGTGGCCGAGGAAAAGACCCACAACATCCATGTAGGCGGCGGCAAGACCAAAGAAGAGTTCGTCCGCTTCCGCACCGAACGCGACGCGACGCTGGCCATGCCGAACCTGATCATCCCGTCCTTGCAGGTCAACATGCGGGCCGGAGAGGTCCCGACCGATCCGGACGGCAACCCGATGCTCAAGGTTCCGGTCAACACGCTGTAAGCGGGAAAGGGAGGAGAGAGGATGGAGTTTCGTACCATATCGCCCAAATTCACCGTCAGCCCTCAGATCATGGTCGACGATATGGCAGCTATTGCGGCGCAGGGTTTTCGCTCGATAGTCTGCAACCGACCTGATGGTGAGAGCGCGGATCAGCCCTCGTTCAAAGAGATCGCGACTGCGGCCGAGGCTGTGGGCATTGAAGCCCACTATGTTCCGGTACAGTCGGGCATGGTGAAGGATCAGGACGTCGAGGACTTTGGCGCGGCGCTGGAAGACGCGCAACGTCCGGTCTTTGCCTATTGCCGAACCGGAACACGTTCGGCGACGTTGTGGTCGTTTCACGAGGCGAAGAAACGCCCGATCTCCGAGATATTGATGGCCACCAAAACGGCGGGGTATGACATGAACGGTGTCGCACGTCGGATTGCAAACGGGGGCAAGACACCGACCGATGCCGGGGACGCTCATTTTCAGGTTGTGATCGTTGGCGCGGGGGCGGGCGGTATCTCGGTGGCAGCCAGCCTGAAGTCGCGGCAACCCGATCTGGATATTGCCGTTATCGATCCGGCGGATATCCATTACTATCAGCCCGGCTGGACCATGGTAGGTGGTGGCATCTTTGATGCGCAGACCACGGCCAAGACCATGGGCAGCCTGATCCCCAAAGGGGTTCACTGGATCAAGGCCGCTGTTGCCGCCTTTGAACCGCAAAACAATGCCATCGTGTTGGATGGGTGCCGGGTGGTGAAGTACGACCGGCTTGTCGTGTGCCCAGGACTGAAGCTGGATTGGGGTAAGGTCGACGGGTTGGAAGAGACACTGGGGCGCAACGGCGTGACCTCGAACTATCGCTATGATCTTGCACCCTACACATGGCAGCTGGTGCAGCAGATGCAAAAAGGCCGGGCGATCTTTACCCAACCGCCGATGCCGATCAAATGCGCAGGCGCGCCGCAAAAGGCGATGTATCTGTCTGGTGACGCCTGGTTCCGCTGGGGCGTGCTTAGGGATATTGATATCCAGTTCATGAACGCGGGCGGGGTGCTGTTTGGGGTCAAGGATTATGTCCCGGCGTTGGAGCGGTACGTCGAGAAATACGATGCCTCTCTCAACTTCTTCCACAATCTGATTGCAATCGACGGACCTGCTAAAAAGGCAGTGTTCGAAGTGGCCAAACCGGACAGCGACCCAAGCACGGTCGAGGTGGATTTTGACATGATCCATGTCTGCCCGCCCCAGACCGCGCCCGATTTCGTGCGGGTTTCACCGTTGGCGGATGCTGCGGGCTGGGTCGACGTTGATCAGTCAACGCTGCGCCACACGAGTTATGACAATATCTGGTCACTGGGCGATGTGATGAACGCTCCGAACGCCAAGACGGCAGCGGCGGCCCGCAAGCAGGCCCCGACTGTGGCCGATAATATCGTTGCCGATATCGCCGGGCGGTCTGCGGTGGCGCAATATGACGGTTATGGCTCGTGCCCTTTGACAGTGGAACGCGGCAAGATCGTTCTGGCCGAGTTCGGCTATGGCGGCGCGCTCAAACCCAGCTTTCCGAGGTTTTTGATCGACGGCACCAAACCCAGCCGCATGGCCTGGTTCCTGAAGGAAAGCTTGCTGCCGCCAATCTATTGGAAAGCCATGTTGCGCGGCAAAGAGTGGATGGCGCGACCCGAAAAGCTGAAGGTCACGGCGGAACAATAGCCAAGTCTGTGTGCGCAATTTCCTCCGTTTTATTGCGCAGCGACACGCGGGTGGCGCCATTGGCGCTGCCCGTTATCGAGATTGAAAGAGAAACATGAACGACCGACTTCGCCGATATGTCCCCGTTCTGGACTGGGGGCGCAGCTATACGCGCAGCGCTCTGTCCAACGACCTGATTGCGGCATTGATCGTGACGATCATGTTGATCCCGCAATCGCTGGCCTATGCTCTGCTGGCGGGGCTGCCGCCCGAGGCTGGCATCTATGCTTCAATCGCGCCAATCGTGCTGTATGCGATCTTCGGAACCAGTCGGGCGCTGGCGGTTGGACCCGTCGCGGTGGTGTCGCTGCTGACCGCCACAACGATCGGGCAGGTGGCCGAGCAGGGGACAGCGGGTTATGCCGTCGCAGCCTTGGCTCTGGCCTTTCTATCCGGGGCGTTTCTGGTGCTTATGGGCGTGTTGCGGCTGGGATTTCTGGCCAATTTCCTCAGCCATCCGGTGATTGCCGGGTTCATCACCGCCTCGGGCGTTTTGATAGCGACCAGTCAGGTGAAACACATTCTGGGCGTCAGCGCGCATGGGCACACGCTGCCTGAGATAGTGGGCTCGATCTTTGCGCATCTGCCGCAAATCAACTGGATCACGCTGGTGATCGGTGTGCTGGCAACCGGGTTTCTGTTCTGGGTGCGCAAGAACCTCAAACCGTTTCTGAAGCGGCTTGGGGCCGGGCCGGTTCTGGCCGATATCCTGACCAAAGCTGGCCCCGTGTTTGCCGTGGTCGCCACCACATTTGCCGTTTGGGCGTTCGACCTGAATGCGCAAGGCGTACAGATCGTGGGCGCGGTTCCGCAGGGCCTGCCGCCACTGACTTTGCCCGGATTTTCTATGGATCTGTTCGGAGCGTTGCTGGTTCCAGCGATCCTGATCTCGATTATCGGTTTTGTCGAAAGTGTCTCGGTCGCACAGACGCTGGCCGCGAAGAAACGGCAACGAATCGACCCGGATCAAGAGCTGATCGGGCTGGGGGCCGCCAATATTGGGGCTGCGTTCACGGGGGGATATCCCGTGACGGGTGGGTTTGCACGTTCTGTCGTCAATTTTGATGCCGGGGCCGAAACCCCGGCTGCCGGGGCCTTTACCGCCATCGGTCTGGCCATTGCCGCAGTCACGCTGACCCCGCTGGTCTACTACCTGCCTAAGGCCACACTGGCCGCGACGATCATCGTCGCCGTGCTCAGCCTCGTGGACCTGTCGATCTTGCGAAAAACATGGGGCTATTCGCGTGCGGATTTCACCGCCGTCGCCGCCACCATCGTGCTGACGCTGGCTCTGGGGGTCGAGGTCGGGGTGGCCTCTGGCGTGGCGATTTCGGTGCTATTGCACCTCTACAAAACATCGCGCCCGCATGTAGCTGAGGTGGGACTTGTCCCCGGCACGCAGCATTTTCGCAACATCCGGCGGCATGCGGTTGAAACCGACCCGTCCGTGGTGACACTGCGCGTGGATGAGAGTCTGTATTTCGTGAACGCTCGCTTCTTGGAAGACCTTATCCAGCGCCGAGTGACCGAAGGTTGTAGGGTGGATCATGTGATCCTGATGTTTTCGGCGGTGAACGAGGTGGATTATTCCGCGCTGGAAAGCCTTGAGGCGATCAATCGCCGTCTATCCGATATGGGTGTCGGCCTTCACCTGTCCGAGGTCAAAGGCCCGGTGATGGACCGCTTGGACCGCGCGCATTTCCCGGAACACCTGAATGGTCTAGTGTTCCTGTCGCAATACGACGCTTGGTTCAGCCTGCGCTCTCAGGGCGGGGTGACTTTGGTTGTCTAGGTCGTCGAAGGCATGGTGAATTTGCTTGCGTATGGCGAAGAGCCGGCGGTGCCGACTGCGGCTTAAGTCAAAGAAGTTGATACCAAGATCGGGAGACTAAGGTTGAATACAGAAAATGGAGGGGGTGCTTTCACCCCTCTCCGAGCGTGGGCGCTATTGCGGGATTACATCACCCGATGGGCGCGGCGTGGTTGCTGTTTCAGCCGGCAATACTGGATAAGTGACTTCCGGCAGGGTACCTGTGAGGCTATCAAGAAAGGCGACAATCTGCTCGGCGCTACTGTCGCTGATTTCCTCACCCAGCTGGGATTCTGCCATAATTTGAACGGCAACTTTCAGGTCCCAGACTTTACCGGAGTGGAAGTATGGCGCCGTTACAGCCGTGTTCCGCAAGGGGGCTGCGCGGAACACATACTCATCATCGACTGTTTCTGTTACCGCAAAGCGTCCTTTGTCATCAGGTGGCAGGATTTCCGCGCCCGGCTTTTCAATCAGGCCAAATGGATAGTAGCCGCTACCACCAAGATTGATACCGGAATGACATGACGAGCAACCCAAATCCATGAACTGCTCCAGCCCAGCCAATTGGGTTTCTGTCATTGCGTTGTCGTCCCCATTCAACCAGGCATCAAACGGAGCGGGCGTCAGCAATGTTGCCTCAAAGGCTTCGATGGCTTTGGCAAAGTTGTCAAAGGTCACCGGCTCCGCCTCATCTTTAAACGCATCCTTAAACCACTCGACGTATTGCGGCATGGAGTTCAGTGTGGCAATTACGTTTTCAGGCGTGTTTGCCATTTCGACGCCGGCCTGGACCGGACCCTTGGCTTGTTCCGCCAGATCCGCTGCACGCCCGTCCCAGAATTGCGCTTCATTGAAGACCGAGTTCAGCGCGGTTGGTGCGTTACGTGGACCACGCTGCCAACCATGACCAATAGAGGTTTCAAGGTTGTCATCGCCCCCAGTTGCAAGATTGTGACAGGAGTTACATGAAAACACTCCTGATGCTGACATTCGGGGGTCAAAGAAAAGCGCTTTGCCGAGCTCAATTTTTTCTGCGGTGATTGGATTATCAGACACCGCCGGGACGGTGGACGGTAGAGGCTTGAACGTTTCCAAAGCCAGATCCCTGAGTTCGTTGGCATAAGCGCTGCCCGCGAAACACAGGGTCAAAGTGGAAATCGCAAAGAGTTTGGCGTTCATCGTAGCTTCCTTCGCTATTTTCGCGCGCGATGACATTAAGCACAGATACTGGTCCATGAACTTTGATTTAAATCAATTCTAATTCGCAACTGGATTCCAATTTGTTTTAAATCAAATACATGGAACGCCATAGCCAGTAAGAACAGATGGCTTAGTTCAGAATACCTGCCCTACTTCCAGCTTGAGGATCGGAGCCCCAGTGTCGTCACAGGTCTCGGGATGCGATCCTCAAACGGCTCGGGTCCACCGGACAGATATCGGCCATGCCACCGATAGAAGGTGGTCCTAGGGATGCCCAGTTTGTCCAAAGTTCGTTTCGTCGGGGGGGGGTTTGACTCTTCGACGAGACGGATAATCGCCAGTTTCTCGGATGCGTGATGTCTGCCGCATGATCGCGGCGTGGCGCGTCGACTACAATCACAACCGACCTCATTCCGGCTCGTTGGCCTGACCCCACTCGAATATGCCAACCTGTCAAAGGGAGACCAAAACTTGAACAGAGCTAACCTATAAACGCGGACTCCATGGGTAATAGGTCATGAGGTTTCGGCGTCGTGCAAAAAGTATCGCTTGCGACAGGGGTTAGCCTATCGACGAAAACGCTGTGGACCAATTCAGTGAGAAAGGAACGCTACTTGTCATTGCCTGCGCGCCAGCTGTGACGATTTGAACGGGCTGATTGCACGAATTGAAACAACAAAAGACAGCCCAGACTTAGACGACATCACATCCGAAGCCATTGTTATTTCACTGACTTGACGTCAGCTCAAGATAAAGCGCAATCTATACGGGAAATTATCCAATTCATTTTCTCTTTTGCCGGGGAGTTCTGAATGAGAATCCTGGTTGTCGATGATGACCCTCTATTTTGTGACCTGATGTCTATGGAATTGGCGGCGTGCGGATACACCGATGTTCACATCGTAAACTCTGGGGCAGAAGCGATAGACCTGGTCCGAGAACCCTCTCGTCTGTTTAGCTGTGCTTTGTTGGATATTGATATGCCAGGTATGAATGGTATTGAGCTCTGCCGTGCCCTGCGGGCTGAAGCCAATACATCCGATATCCCGATTGTCATGGTCACGGCACGTTCCGAGATAGAAAGCGTAGACGAAGCATTTGCAGCCGGCGCGACCGATTATCTGACCAAGCCGCTCAACAGGCGAGAACTGCAGGGCCGGATGACAATGGCCTCGGGTATTGCGCGCGAACGTGCCGCGCGCCAAGCCGCCATGTTACAGAAGGGCGATACCCGGAGGTTGCATTTCGCGGACACCTTTAGACTTGAAATGGACTACTCCTGTTTAGATTATCTTGCCCTGCAAAACTATGTGCTGAAACTGGGTGCAATGAGCATGTTCAGCCAAGTCGCGATTGGGTTTCAGGTTGCAAACGCGCGGCAATTGTTCATGACGCTGGACAACTCAATGTTCCAAGACTCGATGTCTGACATCGCCGAGATCATTGCGGAGGCACTGATCGCCAATGATGCAATCCTTTCATATGCCGGGTCAGGAACCTTTGTGGCGCTGGCCAAGCGTGTTCCGGAAATTTCTGTCGAAGATCTCACGGATCAGCTCGAAGTAAAACTTCTGACACTGAACGAATGGTATGCCAACCTTGGTCAGATGCCGACGCTGATGAAAATCGGATCTCCGATCACGCGCGGGATTGTCAATCTATCGTCGGCGACGGAAGTTCTTGAGAAAGCACTGGAGAATGCAAATGCGTCGAAAGCAATTGTTGGAGCGGAGTCGGGGGTAAATCTGTCAGCGGCACTTGAAGCGCAGAACCAGACCGATGGAACGTAATTGCCAGCAAGAAAGGACAGCGCGTTGAGCACCAACAGCTTTGATGATGCTTTATTACGTTTGCGCTCTAGGTTTTTGAATTCTTGCCAGGAGCGTCTGGAGGTTATCTCGCTTGCGGCAACGGACCTCAAGGCCGAGCCAACTAACACTGCGGCACTCGAGAGTATTCGGCGCGAATGCCACAAGCTTGCGGGTTTGTCTGGATCTATTGGGTTTCCTGCTATCGGCGACCTGGCAGAGCATATCGACATCAGTCTGAAAGAAGGCGAGGTGGGCTGGGTGGATCTCGGCCCGAAACTCGAAGAACTCATGGCGAGCTTAAAAGACCTCAACGAATAGGTGAGTCTCTTTAGAGATTTCCCCCTTTGCTGTGTGCGAACAAAGGCGCATTTCGTAGACAAAGGACACAGGTTGATTTTGAACGATAGGAAGCTGGTTTGAAGGACCGAAGGGAAACACTGAAGGAGCGAAGACGGCGGCACCGGCGGACAGTTTCACTGATATATGCCTCGATCATCTTGCTCGGCGTATTGAGCGTCGCGTTCATGGATCATGTTATCGTCGCTCAAAAACTCGAGGTGGAGCGTTCGAATGTCCAAAGAACTCTCAATTCGGTCAAATTCCGTCTTGACCGTCTGATCGAGAGTTATAGCCATATGTCCCGCAGCCTTGCGGTGGCGCAAGCATTCGAGACAGAATCCGAATTCCAAACTCTGGCCCAGCTGCTTCGAAACAATAACCCCGGCGTCGTCAATATCGCTAGGTCGCAGAACTTCGTTATCACGGATGTGCACCCGATTGAGCCCAACCGCGCCGCGCTTGGCTACGATTATCGGGACGATGCCAAGCAACTAGAGTCAGTCCAGAAGGCAATTGACACACAAGAGACTGTCATCGTGGGACCGATTGAGTTGTTTCAGGGAGGCCGTGGGCTTTTGCTCAGAAATGCGCAACCCGGACCCGGAAACATTGTCGGAAACATTGTCTTGGATTTTGATTGGCTCCTTAAAGAAGCCGGGATGAACATTGAACCAAATGTGTTCATGTCTTCTGCGCGAATAAAGAATACCGAGGATGCTTCTCTGTTGGTTGGATCGCCATCTGTTTGGGCGACCGACCCCGTTGTAACGGAAGTTCTGCTGGGTGATGCTGCGCTGGAACTTGCAATGATGCCCACCAACGGCTGGAAAATCGACACGTCTCATCGCTTTGTTCTGATAATGACAACTACGTTAATTGTTGTGATCGCGCTATTTGGCGTCAACTATGCGCGGCGCCTGATCATAGAAAGGGCGCAGGCAAGGCGGCAGCTTATGAATGCCATCGACTCAATTCACGATGGTTTTGTCATTTTTGACCGAAATGACCGACTTGTCATGTGCAACGATAAGTTTCGCGAGCTCTTTAGAGCTTCGCGCGAGAAAATTGTGCCGGGCGTTTCATTCGAGGCCATTCTACGCGACGGCGTCGAGCGGGGCCAGTATCCTGAGGCAGACGGATGCGAAGAGGAGTGGATTGCGGAGCGGCTCGCGCTGCACGCTAACCCAACCGGTCAGACAGAAGTTGAACTTGCAAATGGAAGCTGGATCAAAGCGTCAGAGTCAAGAACCAGTGACGGTAGTACCGTCGGAATCCGAACGGACATCACCGAGCTAAAACGGGCGCTTCATGCTGCTGAACAGGCCATCACAGCAAAAACCGAATTCATTAACAACATGAACCACGAGTTACGTGCACCCCTGTCTGTGGTGCTTGGCTATATTGCATTTCTCAAGAACGTCGCGTTGTATCCTCAATACCAAACCTTGCGGAGGGAACTTGGTAACGACGCTGATCTTACAAAGCTACTAGATGACTTTACGGACGTGGTTGTTGGGCAAGCGGCCAAATCCGAAGCGTCGGGTAAACACTTGCTCGGCCTCATCAACTCGGTGCTTGACTGGGCCAAACTCAATTCAGAGAGCGTTGTACTGAATACGGAAACCGTTGAACTCGACAAATTGCTCAACAGTCTAGCTGATGAATTTGGCGTCGCGGCCAATGAAAAAGGTTTGCAACTGCGCGTCGAGGCGGATCCGGTTTCGATTCATGGCGATCCCATGCGCTTAAGACAAATTTTTGTGAATCTCCTCAACAACGCGATCAAGTTTACGGATAGCGGTTTCATCAATATCTCCGTTCTGAAGGACACAACGTCGGTCAAGGTCGTGGTCGAGGACAGCGGACAAGGTATCCCTGAGGATCAACTGGGTTTGGTTTTCGATCGCTTCAAACAGGTTGCGGGCAAACAGCAGCAAGGTCAATCCGGAACCGGGCTTGGCCTTGCCATAACAAAGAACCTGGTGGAGTTGCATGGCGGGCAGATATCGGTCTCCAGTACACTCGGCCAGGGCAGCAAATTTGAAGTAATCCTCATGGTTGACTTCACGCTTTCAAACGAGCGGGCTGCTGTTACTTCTGGAAATGACAATGCTGGTGAGCTAGGCTCGTGAGATATTGTGATGAAAGACTTTTGTTATGAGCCATCCAAAACGAGTGGTGCATGTAGACGATGATGAAGACATGCTCACAATTACGCGCATGTCGCTCGAACTCGTCGGAGATTTCCAAGTAACTCAGTTCAGCTCCGCACATGAGGCACTTGAGAACTTGAGTGGGCTTCAACCAGATCTGTTCTTGCTTGATGTGATGATGCCGGAAATGGATGGACCCCAGCTTCTGGTTGAACTGCGAAAACTCGATGAGTACAAAAACACCCCCGTTGTATTCATGACCGCAAAAGCCGAAAGCAGCTTTCAGGAATCACCTACATGCGGTGGTGCACTGGCTTGTTTAACAAAGCCTTTTGATCCTCTTACCCTTGCAGATCAACTAAATGAACTCCTCGCAAAAAACTCTACCCAAAGTAGATTTTCGATGTCATAAATTTCTTATTGATTGCTCATATTCGGGTAAGAACGGGGCGTAAGGACTTGAATGACCCATCAGACTTAGGGGTGGGTGAACTACCAACCAGACCAATGTCGCTTCTCATGCGACAAATGAAGGACTACGCTCAAGCCGGCTTGGACTTGACCTGGCAAAGGATATTCATATTTGCCGCAGCCCTCGCGTTGGCGGGTTACTACTATGACGCAAAATTCGCTGGCATCATGCTCGTGTTTCTTATGCTTTCTGAATTGTACGATTTCTGGTTCTTCAACCGGGTTATGGCGTGTATGGATCTCAGCGACGCGGCCGCGCGGAAGCTGCTTCCTTATCTGTATTTGAGCACGCTGTTTAGCACCTCATTGATCATTACCTACTCAGTTGGCATCGCAATAATCCAAGGGCCAACGACCCATTTTATGTCCTCCTTCTTCCTGTTTGCTGCCGCGCTATTTGCAGCTATGAATAGCCACTATGTCCTGCATGTCCTAGTAACACGGCTTGTTTGCTTCTGCGCGGCATTTTTGTTCATACCAATCCGAGATATCGTTATTACCGGTGCGCCACTTCATTCGGAGGCTTGGGCGCAACTGTTCACAAGCATCTTTGTTCTGACATTTATCATCGATAGTTCGCTCGGCTACCTTCGGAAATACCGTGATCAGGTCAAACAGTTCGACCTTTTGAAGGCAGAGCATGAGAAATCAAAAATGGCATATAAAGCCAAATCTGAATTCATCGCGACGATGAGCCACGAGTTGCGAACACCGCTTGCTTCAATACGGGGATCAGTCGATCTGGCTCGGACGGGTAAGCTTGGAGAACTCCCCACCAGAGTCTCGGAAGTGCTGGAGGTAGCACATCGAAACTGTATGAGGTTGCTAAAACTGATTGAAGAGATACTTGACCTACAGAGTATCGAGTCTGGCCGCATGGCCTATTCCCATGAAAACCTGGACCTGGTTGCATTGGTTGCCGAGACGCTCGACGACAACCGCCTGTTGGCGACCGATGCGGGGATTGTCCTAAGATCTGATCTCCCTGACTGCAAAGTCATTGTGCGAGGGGATCAACAAAGACTGCAACAGGTCTTCGTGAATGTACTGTCAAATGCGATCAAGTTCTCGCCAGCCAAGAGCGAAATACGTGTATCGCTTCAGGTTTCGGACACGCGAGCAAAGGTTCTGTTTCGGGATGAAGGAATTGGGCTGCCGGAAGAGCACGAGGCAAAAGTGTTTGACCGGTTTACGCAGGTGGATTCATCAGATACGCGCAAAACTGGTGGTACAGGCCTGGGCATGAACATTTCCAGACAAATCATGAATGCCCATCATGGCACCATAACTTATACCAAAAACGCTGGCCCGGGAACGACTTTCGCTGTCGAACTGAATCTCGTTACCTTGAGAGCATGAACGGCCACCCATCTACGACGCATAGCCAACCCTTCTTGAACAACAGACCACAAGAAATCACAAATAGGAATGAAGCGCTCGTGTCCGCATAACGGACAATGTCTGACGTCAGCGCCAATGGGACATTTTAAGTCGATTTGATAAGAGAGGGTTTCTGGCTCATCGTAACTGCCAAGGAGTGGAGATGAGAAAGAAACCCGGAACCAAGCAGAGCCACGGTGAGAAGGTCTGTCCGTCGTCAGGGGTTTTGGGACAGATGGCCGCCTGATCTAAGAGAGAGTGTGGCTCATCTGGTTGGATTGATTATGCGGCGGATTTGCGGTGAAGCAAGCGCCGGGTTTCGAAGGTCTTTCGTTTGATCCTTTCTCGCTGTTTTAGAATGGCCTGCCCGCGTCCGAAGTAGACATCAGCGGGCGTGAGGTTTTGCAGGCTCTCGTGATAGCGCCGGTGGTTGTAGTGATCGACAAAGGCGTCGATCTGTTGCCAGAGATCACCGGGCAGATAGTAGTTCTCCAGCAAGATGCGGTTCTTCAAGGTCTGGTGCCAACGTTCGATCTTGCCTTGGGTCTGCGGGTGGTACGGTGCGCCTCGGACATGATCCATTTTCTGATCTTCCAGCCATTCCGCCAACTCGCCAGAGATGTAGCTGGATCCGTTGTCGCTGAGCAGCCGAGGCTTATGAACGACGGTCGCCTGATCACAGCCCGACGCCTGTAGTGCCAGATCCAGCGTGTCGGTCACGTCGCCTGTTTTCATCGTCGTGCAGAGCTTCCAGGCGATGATGTAGCGGCTGTAATCGTCGAGGATCGTGCTGAGATAGAACCAACCCCAGCCGATCACTTTCAGGTACGTGAAGTCGGTTTGCCAAAGCTCGTTGGGGCGGCTGGTCTTGTTTCTAAACTCGTCCGCGGCTGCCAGAACCACATAGGCTGGGCTGGTGATCAGGTCGTAGGACTTGAGGATGCGATAAACCGAAGCCTCTGATACAAAATACCTTTCCGTATCAGTGAATTGTACGGCCAACTCGCGTGGCGACAGATCGCTTTCCTTCAGGGCCAGGTCTTTGATCTTCTCGCGCACCGGCTCGGGAATGCGGTTCCAGACCCGTGACGGTTTGGGGCTACGGTCTTCAAGTGCTTCAGGGCCACCGGAAAGATACCGGTCATACCAGCGGTAGAAGGTGGTTCTGGGAATCCCCAGCTTGTCCAGCGTGCGTTTGGTCGGGAGATGCGAGCCTTCGACCAACCGAATAATCTCCAGCTTCTCAGATGCGGGGTACCTCATTCGTCGTCCTCCCCATCCCCGATCATGCTTTTTTTGAGCAGCCGCAGCTCCAGGGCCTGTTCAGCGACGACCTCTTTCAAATCACGGGATTCCCGACGAAGGGCTTTGACTTCGGTCGACGTCGCAGCACGGGCCGTATCACCCGCAAGCCGCTTCTTACCAGCTTCAAGGAATTCCTTGGACCAATTGTAATACAGGCTCTGGGCAATACCCTCGCGGCGGCACAGCTCCGCAATACTGTCCTCGCCCTTCAGACCGTCCAGCACGATCCGGATCTTCTCTTCTGCCGAATACTGCTTGCGCGTCGCACGGCGGATGTCTTTGACCACCTTCTCGCCGTGGCTCGTTCGTGTTCCGGGTTTCTGTCTCATCTCCACTCCTTGGCGGTTACGATGGGCCAGAAACCCTCCCTTATCAAATCACCCTAAACTGTCCCATTGGCGCTGACGTCAGACACTTCCCCCGGGCGATACATAAGCTAAACTATGTACAACATAAACTTCCGCGATATTTCTAAACGACGCGGTGCATATTAGCCTTTTTTATGTTTATTTGCTTCAAACGAGTAGATTCTGATTACATCCAACCCCCTCAAGAAATCGTTTCAGTATCCAACCTGAATTCCTTGACGAGTTCCTGGGTATGAAGAGCGTGGAAGCGTAAGACACCGTGCGATTGCCGAACGGCAGGCGTGTAGTAAAATCGCAAACTCCATCATGCTTACATGGTCTGTATGTGCAAGGTCATCCTCTGAGAAGCACACTTGAATGGATACTAAGCCAATCAAATGCTGCACCATGCAACAGAGCTGCAAAGGACGTCAGTTCTGGTAGATGAAACTCATCAAGCAAAATTCCACCAGCGTCACTGCCGCGATCGGCTATCGAGACAAGCGCAGTGCCCCGAGTCTCATCATAGACTGGCACCGTAACGCCGCAGTCTATCACCTTTAGGTTGATTTCAGCCAGTGCTGCGTTTGGCTCGGACAGTCTCCAGCGAGGGCGGATAGACCAGGGTTGCGGCAGCAATGTTCGGAACCCGCTGATGATCCGGGTATCAACTTCATCATATATGAGAATGGCTTCTTGGGCGTTACAATCATCGATAAACGTCGAAATCAGAAGACCGCCGCAGCGCCAACGCGGCTCATTGCCCAGAAAGAAATAGGTAATCCCCTCGAGCTCAAAACGATTTGTGAGTTCCTTCAGTATTAGGGTTTCCTGTCCCTCTTTCGTAAACCGTTCCTTATTGGTTGCCATAGCTTCATAGAGTCCGGCTGTTCTCATTGTTACACCTGTGTTCGCCTATAAGGAGAATCGATGCAACGGCGGTAACATTTCGAACCACGGAAATCGACGCTAACCAGCATCACATTTTCAGGCGCACCCAAATCTTAATATCTCAAATTAACAAGTTTGTACGTGTACACTTCGTAGACAGGTTTTTGTCTGTGCCAAACAATTTTGTCAGTAATTGACTACCTCATATCCATGATTGCCTTGATAGTCTGTCCATTCGATACCAACCGCGCGCGTGTAGCTTGCCGGTTCGCACGAGCGGGATGGGATCACCCAGGCAGGAACAGGCGCAGGTGACACGCGCCGCCAATGGAAGTCTCCCTGTGTACCATAGGTGCCCAAGGTGATGTTTGATCGAACGCGGCACTCCTCGTCGCGGCCATATTTGCGATGACTGTAGGACATCACGTTCCAAACTTTGATTGAACGCACATAGTCAAATTCCGGCCCGGATATATCGATGTCCGCGGTTCCGTTTGCGTTCGAGATGTCCTGCGCCAGATGCAGCAAAGCTGAGGGTGTATCAGGGTTGATTTCTGTAAATAGGGCCGGGAAAAGGGTAGGGGGCTCCTCACCGGTTTTGTCAGATTCCGATACGTAGTCGAACATCGGCCCGGCTTGATTTTCAAGTGTCAATCGCCGCAAGGTCTCCATGAAGGGGGAGGGCACCTGCGTGTTTGATGCAGCTTCCATCGGGCAGTTCCAGACCTGCAATGGCGGCTCGATGGGCCAGGGTGTGATGCGACGGATGAACACGGCCCGCGCATGCGCGCATTCGGCTGAGGCTGGCCATCCACCTGACAAGCACAGAAGGATTGCGCAGTCCACCGGATAGGCTTCAGCTCTTGGAGCGGGCAGGGCAAAAGCCAGACCCGTGGCCAAAGCCAGGCCGGACATCAGTTTGAGTGGGAATTTCATGGGGCCCCTTTTCAGACAACGCATTCAGAATCTCGCGTTAGATATGGTTATCTGATACATTATTTATTTGCTTGACTGCAAGTATGGTGATTTGTAGTAGCACAACCACAAACGGAACAACGCGATATGCATGATTCCGTATATGGGTTAATGCTGCGGGATATGATGGTGTGATGACACCTTACTGCCGGAGCTGAGACATGATCGAAATTCAACCAGTCCTTTTGTTGG
>NZ_JBQFZS010000013.1:0-70939 GCF_056542385.1 Ruegeria sp. AD2(2025) | reverse complement strand
CGTAAGGGCCCATAGCGTGAATAAGGGGACAACAGTGATCGCAAGTTCAAAAACACTGCGCTTCGCATCGGGCACACGGTATTGCGCGAGCGCCCGGGTCAATTCCTGCTGTTGCAACTGACTTGTTCTCCAAGGGCTTTTAGCAGCCCGTTGTGCAAACGAGCACCCCATAAGGGTGCCCGTAAAAGGTCAGGCCAGTGCCAGATTGGCGGCGCTGTCGCGTCCGTCACGGCCAGCTTCGACGTCGAAGGTAACCTTCTGGCCGTCCTTCAATTCGCTAATGCCGGAACGTTCAAGTGCTGAAATATGCACGAACACGTCGCGCTTGCCATCTTCAGGTTCGATAAAGCCAAAACCTTTGGTCGAGTTGAACCATTTTACTGTGCCATTTGCCATGGTGGAAGTCTCCAAATACTTGCCGCCCGCATCATTGCGGCGACTCGGCGTGGTCGGTCTGAATCGAAAGACTGAACGCCGAATTGGGGAGACAGCAGGTCGAAAAAGAAAAACGTAAGCCTTGAATATATGGACTTCGGGTACGCACGATACAAGCCTTGATACAATGGAGGACCACAGAATATCTGAATCCGCCTAGCCCAAGTTAGGACAAGGATAAGCAGAACCATTGTTCTGTAGTTCGGAAATCAGAGGTCGGCTTCTGACAAACCTGCCGAGTGCGTATGTAGCAAATTGATTTCTCAGACACGGCAGGTTGGGCTGACTGTCCGAATTCACTGCGCGCTACAAGAACACCGCGGCGACGCACGAATGTTCGTTGACTGATGGAAACAGTGCTAAATCAACGAGTTGGCCTCTCTTACGAACGGCAGATTTTACGCGGCCCGAATCTTGGGTCATGCTGCGTTGCATAGGGCGACTGCGAGCCTCAAAGTACCATTAGTAGGTCCGTATCTGCGCAAGCATCGGGCAAGAAACGTTCCCGATGTTACAGTTGGCCGTAAGTTCATTCAGGGCGGTCTCCAATCGCTTAAGTTCGTTTATCTTCAAACGCACATTGGAGATATGAAGCTCGGCCATTTCCTTAACGGATTGGCAATCCTCGCTATCACCTTCGGACAGGTTGAGAAGCACCTTTGCATCGGCAAGCGAAAAACCCAAGTCTCGGCACTTCCTTAGAAAACGAAGCCGTCCCACATCGTACGCAGAGTACATGCGTCGATTATTCGATGCCCTTTCTGGTTTCGGCACGATCCCTTCGCGTTCGTAGTAGCGGATAGTTTCAATTCCGACACCGCTTTGCCGGGATGCCTCCCCAATCGCAAACATGTGAGATTTCCTGTCTTGATCCTGTAGTGGCTACAGAAGTTAAACGAGAGGTTGTTGTCTCTACAACTCCGCGCAACGTAGTCCATCAGGGAAACAGAATGCAGAAGTACCTTAGCCTCAGCTATTTGGGATCGCTATCAGCGCTTGGCGTCGCGACTTGCTGCGTTTTGCCCATGACGATGATGTTACTGGGGCTGGGTGGTAGTTGGTTGGCAATCTTTGGGAAGGTTGCCGCAGCGAGTTACTATGTGCTGACGATGTCAACGGCGCTCGTCGTGATATCATGGATGGTATCTTATCGGCGCGGTTCCTTGCCGACGTTGAAATGGTGGCTTGCAGGAACGACTCTAATCACCGGCGTGGCTTGGGTCGTTGTGTTTAACGAGGCACGGATTAACGATTACCTGATCATGCAGATGTGAGACTATGACAAAACAAACTGTAGTCCTAGAAAGCACCCTGATTTGCCCGAAGTGCGGCCACAGCGAAACCGAGCAAATGCCAACGGATGCTTGCCAGTGGTTCTATGAATGCAAGTCGTGCAAAACAGTTTTGAAGCCGTTGGACGGCGACTGTTGTGTATACTGTTCATATGCCACGGTCCCGTGTCCACCAATTCAGCTAGGCGATAGCTGTTGCGGATGAAGTGAAGGACGGTTTTGTTGAGCGAACTGTGAGCTGCCGCCGCGAGCATCGCTGCTATTTGCATAAATGACAGTTTTTCCGCTGCTTGGCCGCACAAGGTATTCGGCAGTTGCAATGTTGTTACTGCTACAAGCGCATGCAGCAATAAAATCCAGGGTACAGGTTGGGCTCAGTGCCGTCGTTTTCTGCGGTCTGCGCGAACGGCGGCTTCGGAGTCGGTGATGGTGCGTTTGACCAGCAGTTGAGCTGACCACTCAACCGAGATCGCTTCACATAACACCTGTTCAACGATGTTCGCGGTTCGGTATGGTCCGAGAAGACAGCGCAGGGTTGTGCACTTGGTCTACTCTTGGAAAACCGCATCCAGCATCGTACGCTGTAGATCAACCCTTCAAGTTCGTGGCCCTTCCAATGTCCTGATGTTGTTCCCGCTTCTCACACCGACCAGTCCGACATGTTGTCGGACGAAGGACGGGTGTGTTCAAAGAAAGGAAGCCAAATGGACAATGCAAGACGCGATTTTCTTCGTAGACAGAAAGTGAATGTCGAAGATCTGGGCAATATCGGGGAAATACTGCTCGAAAAGGCGGAGCATTGGCTGGTGCCGATCTTCAAAAACGGCGAAGCGGTGGCGATGGTCATCGAGATAGATAGGTTTGATCGCGATTGGGAATTCAAAGGCGAGCCAAGGAAGCAACAAAATGAGGGGTTTGACGAAGAGTTGCTCAAAGTGCTGAGGCAACAACTGGGCGAGTAATCAAGTGCATGGGTGTACGCGTTACGAGGTCATCGGCGCGTACATCCACTCACCAAAACCGCCCGAGTTTTGTGAAGTTCTGGCATTGAGATACCAAGTTTTTGCAATCGCAAGAAGCATGGCGCTTTGGCGAAGGATCGCTCCCGCGCTTTGATGCAAACCTGGAGCGAAAGTCATCAAATGTGCGCATCGCACTTTTCTCGGTTTTATCTATCCATCTGTTCTTTCGCCTTTGCCCAAGAGATCTGCAGCCTCCGCCTAAGCTCGTTGATTGACGGATCGTCTTTCAATGCATCTTGGACTTCCGCAGCATCTAGTTGGACCGGGATTCTTCCGGAGCGAATGGGAACGTCGCGCCGCTTCAAGCCATCTGAAAGCGTCGCCGACTTCAAACCGTGACGTTTTGCGACCTGTTCCAAAGACATAGGTGACTTATAGTCTTTGATGACGCGATCCCATGGGTCTAGACCGAGTTGCTCAAGCAACTTCCAAAGAGATTTACGGGAGCAAGAGTATGTTTCACATAAATCCTTAAGACAGTCTATCGCATGAAAGTCTGAAATGAGATGCTTGGGTGAGAAATGGAAAGGCAACCCTGTCTTGTCCTTCAACCACACGGACGCACGAATATCACCATCTTTTTCCAGTTGGATCTGGGACCGTTTTATTGCCGCTCGGTCTAATTTGCGAAATCCTGTGTAGTCGCTTTGAACTTCCCAAATATCGCGGGCACGTTTGCATGCGGCTTTCTCGTCAGCTCTCACTTTCCACGCCCCTTTTTCTATGTAGCCTTTTTGAGATTTCGGGCATCGATAAAAAGATTTGACCGGCCCGCACACAATCGATTCTATCTGGGGCAGTCGCAAAATCCAGTTCATTCGCGAGGTGAACTCATGAAGCACATTGATATCCCCATAGATCGCGCGAGGCACGCGCGGATCAAGTGTGAATTAGAAATCAGAGGGCTGAAGCTAGCAGATTTGGCTAAACAAATCGGTGTCGGAGCGAGCGCCGTAAGCTCTGTATCACTGGGGAAAAGCCGCTCGGAGAAAATTGAGAGGCACCTGGCTTCCATTTTGGACCAGCGAGTAGAGGATTTGTTCCCGGAACGCTACGCCCAATCCGAGATAACCGAGGAGGTCAAATCGATGGGGCCTTAAACCCAAGGCTCTGGAAAGGTTGAGCCCGGCGGACTGGCATCCATAACCGGGCTCGTAAAATCGTAGTCGACCACGATCTCTTCCCTTTTCATCCCATTTCCGCGCTTGGAAATCAAGCGCAAACGCGTCCGGCTCGCCGGACGCGACCTACTAAGCTACGCTTACCGCGCATGAAGGATGAACTGGGTTATGGATCCTCTGCAAAGGCATCAGAATATCTTTGAAGAGATGTTGTCATCGCAAGATGACAAACTAATTGCCTTTGCCGAGCATCTGATAGCGACCTTTGACGACGTTGTCGGGTTCATTAACGATCTGCTCGAAAAGAACCAGAAGCTAGAGAAGCAGAATGGGCATCTGCAGAGCAAGATAGCAAAAATGCTCCGCGATGCGCATGGCCCGAAAGCAGATAACCCTCCCGATCAGGCGAAAGATGACGGGCAAGAACCCGATAAGTCCGGCGAGAAAAGTTCGCAGGACAAAATGAAGAAAAAACGGGCTCCGAAACCAAAACCCAAAGGCAAGGGTAAGGCGAACTGGGCCAAGAATGCCGTGAAAACGGATCGCGTGTTCAAGACCGCAGACAACAAATGTCCCTGCGGGTGTGGCGGCAGCTTTCGCAGCTTCAAGCCGCGCAATTCAGTCGTCTATATACCCGCCCAATATAAAACTGAGGTCCGGTGGTACGCCAATTACCGCTGCCGGATTAGAGGCATGTATTCTGTTCCGTCTGTACCTAAAGTCTTCCCAGGCGGAAACATCGATAACACTTTCATCGCTGGCGTTGCGGTCAACAAGTTTCTCTGGGGGCTGCCCTGCCACCGCCAAGAGCAGATGCTGCAAAACAACGGCATCACGATGAGTCGGCCTACCTTTAACCGGTATCTCAATCGAGTTGCGTTGGAAGCGCTTTCACCAATCTGTCTGCGAATGATTGAGATGCTGCTCAAATCATCGACGCGTTTGCTCATGGATGAAACGCCGGTGTCTATTCTTTCTTCTGGAACGGGGAAGGCGGCCAAGTTTTACATGTATGCAATCACGCGTGATGACAGTACATTTGGCGGGACCAGCCCGCCCATGACGGTGTATTTCGCGCGGCCGACACGAGCGCAATATCACATCAAAGAAATCCTCGGTGACTATAGTGAACTGCTCCAAACCGATGGATATCCCGGCTACAACTTCTTCAAAAACCGTGCGGACTGCTGGGCGCATGCGCGACGACACTATTCAGACGCAGCCATCATCACCGAGACAGACGATGCCTACACCGCAATGGGATTTATACGGAGATTATATAAGATTGAGGATAGCATTCGAGGCCACAGCCCTGGTGCCAGGGTCAGTGTGAGAGTAGAGTGTTCGCAACCCATACTGAATGAGTTCAAGGTTTGGCTTGAGAAAGCGCTGACCCGCCATCTTTCTGAATCGAATGTGGCCAAAGCAATCCGTTACACACTGAAGCGGTGGACTGGCTTGACGAAATTCGTTCACGATGGGCGCCTGGATCTCGACACCAATGCAGTGGAGAGGCAGTTCAAACCGATCATTCGGACGCGGAAGAATAGCTTGTTCGCGGGAAGCGCTGATGGTGCAGATGCCTGGGCTATCTATTCAACTCTTTTTGAAACCTGCAAGATGCACAGTGTGGACAGCTATGAGTACCTGTATTGGGTTCTGAACCAGATTTCCCAGAAGCTGCCTCGCAGCAGATATGACGAACTTCTCCCTTGGAATGCGCCTGAACACTGCCGTATGGGCCGGCCCCCTGTCCCGCGATACAAACACGCGCCATATGAGCAAGCTGCCTGAAGCGGGGACGGTGAGCCGACCTTCGTTGCGATACCGAGGATCGAATAGATCGCGGTTGAAAGCAGGCGTTCAATCCGAGAAGGCTTACGCTGTCGAAAAAAGTTCACTTTTAGCGAACTTAATCCTTGAAACGGGAAACAGCCATCCCCATCTGAAGACTGTGTGAAAGACGGAAGAAGTTCTCATACCCAGCTTTGGCGGCAGTCAAAGCGCGGAGGACGAAAGTTCTCTACCGTTTCTTCCGCAGAGGCCGCGAGGGCCCCGGCGACGGGGAGAGACGCGGGCGGCGGGCGAAGCAGACGCGATAGACGAGATTTCTATCGCGTCTAGGTAAAGGGTGTAGCCACCGGGTCCGTTTCCACTGTTTGGCGAGATGCCTTGGCCAGCTCAGTTCGTTGTGAATTGGGCGCCGAGGACAAACAGAGGAGGAAAAGCCATGGCTTTTTCAGACTACACATGCCGGTGGCGGCGGTGGCGCAACTTGAGGGGTAAACTCCAAAAGATGCGTCGTTGGTTCTGGAGGAAACTCTTGAACCGCCAAACTTGGATTTCCATCGTTACGGTGGGGATCTTTATCTTCCGGGTAGTCCGGTGGATCAAAGGAGTTCTTGAACTCTTCGAGTAGACCGCCAGCCTAATATCTAAAGAACATCCGTAGGTGGGTCCAAAATGATAAATGAAGCCCTCAGATTGATACGAGTTTTCCATGACCTCAAGCAGTTCGAAGCTGCTGAGCGGTTGGGTATATCCAAATCGCACATTTCTGAAATCGAGAAGGGCAATAAAACACCCTCGCTGGACTTGATCGAACGTTACTCCCAGGAATTTCGGATACCTGTTTCAGCCATTATGTTTTTCGCGGAAGAATTGCCGAACGCTAGGCGTGGGGACGCTACAAGAACGAAAATCGCTTCTAAGGTTGTTGATTTGCTAAAATTCATTGAAAGAAAATCAAATGCCGAAGCCAAGTAAAACAAAGAGACATTCCCTGCGTGACGGCCCGTTCTTTCGCATGAGAAGTCGGCAAAAGTTAGCTGCGCTTCTTTATGTATCTGAGGATGCCCTTGCAGAATTGACAGCAAGCAACGATCTCTATCAACGTCTTTGGAAGCACAAAGAACTGAACAAAGGTCCAGAATCTTGGCGTCGTGAGCCACCTCACCCCGGCTTGGCAGAGAAGTATCGCCCAATCGACATTCCCGACCCGCGACTGAAAAGCATCCAATCTAGGGTTGGTGATCTACTTGGCCGTATCACCCCGCCCGATTGGCTTTTCAGCCCTGTCAAAGGTCGGTCCTATGTTGACAATGCCGCCAGGCATACAGGTGCGAAAGCATTTTGGCTTCTCGACATTGCTGACTATTTTGGAAGCTGCACAGCGAACAACGTCGCACATTTTTTTCACAAGAAACTGGAATGCTCACCGGATGTCACAGCCGTTTTGATACATTTGGTTTGCCACAACGGGTCACTACCCCAAGGCTCTCCTTGCAGCCCCATTCTTGCGTATTACGCAAACTTGAATATGTGGCTCGAAATTGAAGCAAAGGTTGCCAAAACAGATATCCTCCACAGTGTCTATGCGGATGATCTAACGTTCTCTGGGCCCAGAATTCCAAAGGCGTTCATTTGGGACATAAAGAAATCTGTGCATAAGCATGGCCTTACGCTCAAAGCTGAAAAGGAGGTCAGCATCATCGACGGCCCAGCCGACATCACAGGTGTGATTGTTCAAGACGACAAAACCAAGCTACCGAACCGTCAGATGAAGAAGCTGTTCGAGCTTCGAGAACAGCGGCAAAAAGCCAAGAGCGCGAAGCTCAGGCGATTGCTCGACAATAAGATTTCGGGTCGTTTGGCTCAAAAGAAGCAAGTTGAGCAAGCATAGCCAGATCTTTTCAATGCATTCCCGACCCTCTGAACGGCGGTACTTGGGAATTCTGCACCGCAGGGCACATATTCGCTCCAGGTGTAGTAACAGGCCGGAGAAGCCAATCACCATGTCAGAACTGAGCATTGCAAATGCAAACTCCACGGCGTTTAAAACATTCAGTAGCACACATGAAGAACTTGGAAATGCTTTGAAGGTGTTAAGTGTAGGGCTTTCACTGACCACCGAAGAAATCCAAGCCGGAACATCTTCAGCAGCACTTTGGTCCCGAGTCGTTTTACTGGCTGAGCAGTGGGGCACTGAGCCAATGTTCTCCAATACAGTCATCGAGACTGCCTATTCTGAAGTGGCAAATCTCGGACTCGCCAGAAGTTTTTCAGCTTTCGACAAGTTTTTGACTGATGTAGACGCAGATCTATCCAGCCTCGAATATCACAACCTCCTTACACCCTCACAATTCTCAACTCAGGCGGAATGGGAAGCCGGGACAGTCGATGAACCGGGCTTGACGTTTGAACGGTTTTATCGCCGTCGCAGTTTCGATGCGTCGAGGGTAGACTTTGTCGCTCCAGTTTTTGACTACTATCGGTCCGCTCGTAACTGCATAATTCATCGCAGCGGCGTGGCGAGTTCTGAGCTGGAGTCTTTAGCTAGTTCAACCAGGCTCGCCGAGGCACTTCAAAACTGGGTGGAACGCACACACGAACATGGTCCCTTGAAACTAAAGACATTCAAAGAAGGGGAAGTCATCAAACTCGATTACTTTGATGCGATTCTATGTTTCTCAGTACTGCGGCGCCTAGCTCTTGATACTGACAGGCAAGTTGTGCCGCGGATTGGGGTCAAAGGCTTGACCTTTCTCGCTGCCAAGCACAGCCTGAAGCGGTGGGAATCTGGTGCTGACGAACTCGAGCATTCAACTGCCTCAAAAGCAATCGCTTCACATCTTTCACGGGTCAACCGAGTTGTTGGCTATGGATGGAGAATGGTTGAACCCCAACTGAATCGCCTAGGAATTCTCGGAGACTGCAACCAGGCTTTCCTCGGTCGGTTTAAGAATGATCCGGATCCTGAGTAAATTTCACCTATGGTAAGGACCGGTTCGGCAGGTTGTGCTGCAGAAAAACATCAGAGGGGCGAAGGTCCGGTTTGGGCCGATTTTGTTGAAAAACTCGAAAATCCGGGAAGCTCGTATTTTCTGCGAATAGACGGTCAACCGGAAGGGTCTGCTACCGACATCGCCTACAGTCGTTGACGTGCCCTCTGGCAGCCAGTGTCAAGTTTAGACCGACCCCCCAGTTGAAAAATTATACCGGCTCTGTAAGGACATTTTTTACATCAAGATTCGGCGAATTCGGAGTTTTTCAACGGAATCGGCCGAAAGCGTTCGAGTGTGCCGATCTGTATATTGGCCGTAAGGCCAATATACTAAGACAGTTGTGTCATCGAAAGACCTTAATCCGGGGCTGCATGCAACGCTTACGCTTGAACTAGCCCGGGTTCCTTTGAAACCTGCACGGATGCGATAAGTCTGGCCATGGCAACAAAAACAACTAAGCTTGGCTCGACCAGAAAACGCCCTGAAGAGAGAAGCAATGCCTGCGATAACCAAATGGGGGGCTCTTGGCCTTGGGGTCTTCTTGCCCGCGACCTTTGCAAGCCAGACCGATGCGCAGCAGTCTGACTGGAACTACGAGGCGTCGATCTATCTGTTCATGCCGGAAACAGATACGTCTGTGGATACGTCCCGGGGGTCGCTTGATGCCAATCTCAGCTTCTCAGATGCGCTCGAGAACCTTGATCTGGCGTTCATGGGGGCCTTTTCGGCGACAAATGGGCGTTGGACGCTGTTGGCGGACTATGTTTACACCAACCTTTCCTTCAGCAACGACACACCAGGGCCGGCCTTTTCGGGGCTGGATACCTCGTTCACGACCCAGTATCTGAGCGGCTATGTCGGCTATCAGATCCTGCCCGAGGAGGCTGTTCGGCTCGATCTGCTGGGCGGGTTCAGATGGTTCAGCACGGAAACTGAGTTCCGGCTGCGGTCCGGTACTGTGACCGGGGGGACGACAACGGTTGATGATGACTGGATCGACCCGGTTCTGGGCGTTCGCGCGCGCGTCGATTTCTCGGATAGGTGGTCGGGCACCGGGTTTGTCGATTACGGCGGGTTCCGCAGCGGCAGCGAAACCTGGCAGGTTCTGTTGACCGCCGACTACGCGATCAATGACAGATGGCTGATCCGGGGTGGGTATCGTTATATCTCGTTCGATCACGACATCGACGGCAATGATTTCACGTTCGATCAGTCGGGACCGCTGCTGGGGGCAACATATCGGTTCTGAGAGGGCGATAGGCAGTCCGATTCCGATACACCTTGCAAGTCGCGGTCATTTCTTGTCGGCCACCGTGACAGGGCGCCAGTCATCGGACGGAGGTTCATGCTGCAGGGCGGTGATCCTGCTGACCATGATCTCTGAGGCGGAGTCGCCACCCCGGGCCTTGGCCGCAGCCTCAAACGCCACCACGGCCTGATTGAACTGACCCTCCCGATAATGCGCAAGCCCCTTTTCATAGGCCTCGATCCAGATCCGCGAGCCGTCAAAGCCATCGGCCATCGCGATTAACTCATACACCACCAGCTCTTTGCTTCGGCCAAAGACTGAGAGCGTATCCAGTTCCCGCACCACGATTGATCCTCCGGCCTTGCGGCGCGTTTCGGGGCCGATCAGGATCAGGGTGCCGTAGTCCTTGTTGGCCCCCTCCAGACGGCTGGCCACGTTCACGACATCGCCGATTGCGGTGTAATTCAGCCGCTGTTCGGACCCGATATTGCCGACCAGCGCCTCGCCACTGTTCAACCCGATCCGGACCTGCAGCGCATTGCCTGCGTCATCGGTGATGCCCGCCTCTTCGACGGCCGCGACCAGATCCAATGCGGCGCGGCAGGCGTTTTCGGCATGGTTGGCATCCTCGCGCGGGGCCCCCCAGAACGCCATCACCGCGTCGCCCATGAACTTGTCGATGGTGCCGTCATGGCGGGCAATGGCCTCGGACGCGGCGCTGAAGAAGGGTTCCATCAGTTGAACAATCCGGGGTCCCAGCTTTTCGGACAATCCGGTAAACCCGGTGACATCGCAAAACAGCACCGAAATCGGTTTGATGTCGCCGCCGGGCTGCGTCTCGATCCCCTCGGCGACCAGCATTCGGACAAGATCAGTGGGCACATATTTGCGAAACGCCGCCAGTCCTGCGGCCATGCTGGCCGTCGCGGCCGAGAGGTTTGCAAGCTCGGCCAGCCGCGAGGGCCGCCGCGAGATCTGTTCGACATCGAAACGTTCAATTTTGCTGAGGTCTTCGGCGATGCGCGCCAGCGGATTGGCGACCACCCGGCGCACCAGCCAGATCGCCAGCCCTGTGGCGACGACGACAACGCCGACAAGGATATAGAGAAGGTTTATCAGCGTCTTATCTATGCCCGACAGGAACGCCGATTCCGGGATGACTGTGGCAACGCGCCAGCCATAAAAACCCAGAGGCGTCAACGCCACCGCATAAGGAACCCCGCCGATCACGACGCGCGTGGTCTGGCTGCCGGGGGTGTTGACCTCCGGGTGGCCCAACAGCTGTTCGCCCGAGATCATGGCGACCTCATAAAGCTCTCCGGCCCCCATCCGCGCGGGCGTGACCTCATCAGCCTGTGCATCGGGCACGGCGATCACCTTGCCGTCGGCGTCCAGAATAAAGGCGGCCCCGAATTCACCCGGATGCAGCGTGGCCAGAAAACGCGACAGCCGGTCGGTCTCAATAGCGACGGCCAGAACGCCCTGACGCCGCCGGTTGACGTCAATCGGCCCGGCAAATGCATACACGGTCTTGTTGCTGCCCGGCAGGTCCCGCGCTTCGATCCAGCCCTGCGATTCGAGCCCCATGAAGTTATCAAACCAGGCGTGATCCCGTGGATCATAGGTGGTTTCGGCAAAGTTGCGCTCTTCGAACTGGATGTCGCCGGGGATGAAGATATAGCGATCGGTCCGCAGCATCCGGTCGCGGATGTTTTTGTCGATCTCGACCATTTCAAGCCCGCCATCACCCAACCGGTGCGAGGCAAAGAAATTTCCGTCGGGCCAGCCGAAGAAAATCCACGAGATATTG
Source organism: Ruegeria sp. AD2(2025) (assembly GCF_056542385.1). Lineage (NCBI taxonomy): Bacteria > Pseudomonadati > Pseudomonadota > Alphaproteobacteria > Rhodobacterales > Roseobacteraceae > Ruegeria > Ruegeria sp. AD2(2025). The sequence continues at coordinate 59,226 of NZ_JBQFZS010000013.1, read as the reverse complement.
GGCTGGGCCTGCAGTTGTGACAGAAAGACGAACTCTCGCTTGTCCGCTTGCCGCGTTGCGATCACGTTCTGAACAAAGATCGTGCGCACCGCAGCCCAGGCGGCCTCGGCGGATCGGAGTGTCACGCCGACCTCGATGCGCACGGTGTTGGCAATCTGGCTGTTGATCTCGGCCGCCAGCATCCGGCTGTTGTCGCGCGCAGTTGTCCACCACAGCGAATGGACGATAAACGTCGACACGCCGATGGACAGGGCAACCAGCATTGAAACAGCGATGCCGACGCTAACCCGCATGAAAGCTCCGCAAATAACGACAGATAGGGCAGTATTGAATTGAGACAGGCGGCAGCGCAAAGGTTACTTTGCTGCGCTGCCGAAATCTCACGCAACTGTTAGGGTGCGTTAACAAATCCCGCACCGGAGCTCAGCCCGGGCACGACGGTCACAGGCCTATGCCGGCAGGGTCCACGCCACTCCGGGTCCAAGGGTATAGCCCCAGGGCAGCCCGGCATTTCGCCATCCGTTCACCGTTCTGGCACCGTTTGCATCCTTGTCCCCCTCAAAGCCTTCCACCAGATTCCAGACATTCGTATATCCGGCCTGTGCCAGCATTCGCACCGCGACGGCAGATCGCGCGCCGGATCGGCATGTAACAAAGATGGTCGCATCCCGAGATTTTCCGTGCAGGGCGCGCAGGTCATCGAATTCGGACACGACGTTGGGGTTGTTCACCATGCGATATTGCCCGCTGCCGGGGTCAATCTGATGTGTCAGCACGCCCAGAGGGATGATCTTGTCCAGACCCTCGGGGTGCCCGACAAAGGATATTTCAATGGGATCGCGGACATCGACGAACAGAATATCGGGATTGTCGCGCAGCGCGCTGTGCGCCTCGGAGGAGCTGAGATACAGACCCAGCGGCGTGCGCTGGCGGTCCTTGAGCTTCGCGGGATTGATCGCTGTCACGACGTCGGTTTGCGCCGTTGCCAGCGTCGCCGGGCCGATCAAGGCACCAGCCATGCCCAGCTTCAGAACCGCCCGGCGCGAGCGAGGGGCGGGGGCGCTCATTGTTCGGCTTTCTTGTCGGTGCACAGGCCCAGCATCGCGTAAATGGGGCAGAATTTGACGAAGGCGGTAACGACAAAGACCATGCCGACCCAGCCCCACGCGCCGATGGTTCCCGCCAGCGCAAGAAGAACCAGCCCGGCGCCCAGCACCAGACGCAACAGGCGATCGATCGAGCCAACATTGGATGGGAATTGCATATCGGAATCTCCTTTTCCTGATCCGGTCGGAGAGTCGCAGGTTTTCAGCGCGTTTTATGTAACGCGGTCACAAAAGCTCGGATCTGGAAAAATGCACCAGCGCGGCGTGGTCGGTCAGATGTATGGTTCCCCGCTCAAGCTGGACCCAGCCGCGGCGTTCAAAGTCTTTCAATAGCCGTGACATGACCTCGCGGGCGCTGCCAAGCTCGGTTGCGATGCGTTGATGTGTCATGCGGATATCTATCCCGTCGCCGCCGTGTTCGGCCAGCCAGCCAGCCAGTTTCTGATCCATACGATTGATCAGAAGGTCGTTGATCACGTCGGACAGTTCGACAATCCGCTGGGAAAAGGCCGCAAAGACCGAGGCCCTGAACGCGGCATCCCCGGCAAGCAGATCGTTGAACTGCGGGCGGGCGATGGCCAGCGCGGTCACATCGCCCTCGGCATAGCCATAGCCGGAATAGGGAATGTCGGACAACATGCAGGACGTGGTCATGACACAGCTGTCATTGGGCCCGACCCGATACAGCACAACGGTCCGCCCCGAAGGGCTGGTTTGTTCGACCCGAACGGTGCCTGACAGTACGATCAGAAACACCTCACCATAGGCCCCGGGCGCAAACAGCGCCGCCCCATCCGCCACCCGAAGCCGCGTCCCCACGCCTTCCAGCCGATCCAGCAAGTCGTGGCTCCAGTTCGGTATGGTCACAGCGTTGTCCCCGTTGATTGCGCGGCATATCTTAGCAGCTGGTGCGGGGGGCAAAACCAACAAGTCCGTCAGGGCCGCTCGGCGCAGCGTTTCCCGAACACTGGCCGGTACCGCGCGCGTCAAGCATGGTCTTACCCGCGGGCGCTTGCGGCGTTGAAACAGGGTCCCGCGGCGTTCTTATGGCCATCGGGGCACAGGGCGCATGAAGCTGGGGGATGTGACTGAGTTACAGGTGCAATTTGCATTCTTGTGGTCCGAATGCACCTGCAACGACCACAACACATGCGCGACGGGTGCGGTTTCTCTTGATCGGGTCTTCGGGTCTGTGCAGGCTGCAGGCGTGAAATCAGATTGCGGGCTTCTGCCCGGAAAGGGAATTGACAGTTGGTTCTTATCAGCGCTGGTCGGCAATCATGTTGGCCGCCCGATGTTCTGGACGCAAACGATGCACCGCGTTCGGCAGGGGCGCGAATTTTGACAGATGATTGACCCGACTACGTAGCGAGTGATGAAAACAGTTATGATTTCCAGCCCGACGCTTCGAGTTCTCCTGTTCGCCTATTTTGCCTATGCGATGAGCGTTGCCATGCTCATGCCGTCCTGGGGCAAGCTCGATGAACCTCATCATTATGACTATGTAGATCGCCTTGCCACCGGTCGGGGCGTGCCTGACATCGCAAGCGACCTTCTGACCCCATCGTTAGCGGCGGAGATGGTGGCGGGCGAACGCTGGTCAAAGCTGGGCTGGCCTACGCCCGATTCCCCAGACCCGGCCCGCTGGGGGCTGGAGGGGGTCAGCTATGAGGGCCATCAACCGGCATTGTTTTATTCCAGCTATGCGCTGATCTCGCGGGCCTTTTCGCTGCCAACGCATACAGACCGCCTGTTTTTGCTGAGGGCTGTATCCGTTGTTGTGTCAACGCTTTCGGTCGCGCTGCTGTTCATGACAATGGACCGGCTCTTTCCCCGAAACCGCTGGTTCGTAAGTTGTTCAACGGCGATCTTTGTTCTTGCACCGGGCCGGCTTGTGGCTGTGACACAGGTCAGCAATGATGTTTTTGCGGAATTCTTTGGGATGGCCGCTGTTTATGTATCGCTGACCCTGCTGCTGCGCGGCCTCAGCCCGGGACGGGTTGCGCTTGTCCAGCTGATACTGGGCGGGGCTGCGGCATCGAAGACGACAACGGTCCTTCTGCTTTTGCCCGTAGCCTTTGCTTTTCTGCATCACCGAAGGAACCCCCGCTTTCTGCATTACCTCGCCTTCGCTTGCGTCCTCGGGGTGCTGCTGCTTATTCCCACATTTCTTCATCTCGCCGCGACTTTTGCAGGTCATGAGTCAGAGCACAGCATGGCAACGCTCTCCCTCTTTGGTCGGTTTAATGGCAGTCTGATGGACTCTGGGCTTATCGCCACCGCCGGGTTGGTTCTTTCGGGGCAGTATACGTTCTATATGTTCGACCCGGGCGCTCTCAGGGCCGTTCTTTTTGCGCCGCCCTTCTGGATTGTGTCCGCGCTGATTGTCGCCGGGATCGTGCTGTGTTTCCGACCGGGCCAGCGAGCGGCGGCGGAAGAGACTGTGCTTGCAGATTTTCGGTGCGTTCTTGTCTTTACATTTGTGCTGGCCTTTGTAGGCCTTCAGGTTCTGGCGCACACGGGCGTGTTGCCACCGGCTGACGCACGCTTTCTGCTACCTTATCTCTGGGGACCTGTGACCGCAACGCTGGTCGCATTGGTGGCCTTTTCACCCAGTCGCGCGCTGCTGTGCCTGATCACGGCGCTGATCTTGGCACTGCAGGGCCTGTTCATGGTTGATGGCTATTTCTTCGAATTTTACCATCGGTCCGACTTTGCCGTGAAGCATGGCGGGTTTCTGTCTGCTCTCCGCGAGGCCAAGCCTGCGTGGGTGCTGGCTGTTCTTTACGTCAGTCTGATGGCAGGAATTCTTCTTGCTGTGACGGCCTGTTGGCTGCTGATCGGCTCGGCGCGACGGAGCCCGGGCGGGGGGGGGCGGGCTTAAGGCGCGGCGTGTTCTGGGCGCTCGCATGATGGGCGGCGAATCAGGATGCCCACCGCCCGGTCGGGTCTACTCCAGAACGGGCTGCGGCGCTTTGACCTCGTCCTTGCGGGGCATGTTTCCGGTCAGTTGCTTGACGTCATAGGCGATCATCTCTTCCTCGTCGGTAGGGACCACAAGGGTGGCTACGCGCGCATTCGGGGCGGTGATGTTGGGGATCTGGGGGCCTGCGATTTCGTTGACGCGTTCTTCGATCCGGATGCCCAGAATCTCGAGGCCGGCACAGATACGCGATCTGATCTCGGTGCTGTTTTCGCCGATCCCGGCGGTGAACACCAGCGCGTCCAGCTTGTTCATGGCCGCCGCATAGGCCCCGATGGTCTTGCGGCAGTTGTAGATGAACACCTCCAGCGCAAGCTGGCAGCGTTCATCCCCGCCCGAGGCGCGTTCGATGATGTCGCGCATGTCGTTGCTGACGCCGGACAGGCCCAGCAGGCCGCTGTTCTTGTAGCACAGCTTTTCGACCTCGGTCAGGGACATGCCCATCTTGTTGACCAGATGGAAGATGATGGCCGGGTCGAAATCGCCGGATCGGGTGCCCATGGGGATACCGCCGAAGGTTCCGAAGCCCAGGCTGGTGTCGACGGACCGGCCGCCTTGAACCGCGTTGATCGTCACCCCGTTGCCCAGGTGGCAGACCACCATCGACAGGTCCTCGATCTTGCGGCCCAGAATGTTCGAGGCGACGCGGCTGACATAGCGGCATGAGATGCCGTGAAAGCCGTACCGGCGGATGCCGTGTTCGGCGTAAAACTCGTGGGGCAGGGCATAGACATGCGCCTGCGCCGGGATGGTCTGGTGGAACGCGGTGTCAAAGACTACGACGTTGGGCGCCTCGGGGAACATCCGCTGGGCGGCCTCGATCCCGGCGACGCAGGCCGGGTTGTGCAGTGGTGCAAGCTCGATGCATTCCCGCAGCCTGGCCATGACCTTGTCGTCCACAAGGGTCGCTTTGACGAATTCCTGGCCGCCATGCACCATGCGGTGGCCGATTGCTGCGACTTCATCGCGCGATGAGATGGCGCCGATCTCGGGGTCCAGAAGGTTGCGCATCATCAGCTCGAAGGCGCCAGCCTGGTCTTGCACGGCTTCGGTGATGCCTGTTTTCTCGCCGCGCGCTTCGTGAACACACGAGGAGTCGGCAGTTCCGATACGTTCAATGATGCCCTTGGCGAGGACTTCTGAAAGATCGTCACGGAAGAGTTTGTATTTCTGGCTGGAACTGCCGCAATTGATGGTGAGTATCATTGTGTCTTCCTCGCAAAGAATAGAACCGACGTAGTCTCCTACGCCGGTTCCTTTGGCGGACGAGACCCGATGACAGGGTGTGTGACCGGGTCTTGTCAGGTGTCAGACCGGCATGGGGACGATGGCCCAGAGACCGATGGCGGTCATGAAGTTGAACACCAGCGTCGTAGTCGCAATGGTGCAGGCCGGGGGGTCGATATGGGTGTCGCCGTGGTCCAGGAAGGCGCGGGCAAAGAACTCGCCCAGGAAGGCGCAGAGCAGACCGGCCAGGGTGGCCCAGATGATGCTGCCTGAGGCCGCGGCCACGATCGCTGCGGGCAGCGTGATGTGGTGGGTCACGGGTGTCTGCACACCAAGGGTCAGGAACATTAGGCTGGATGCGGACAGGCCAAAGGCCAGCAGCGCGCCCGGCGCACCGTAGGTGACGCCCAGCCAACCGGCGATCAGACCGCCGCCCAGACCGATGACCAGCAGCTGACCTTTGTCAGACTGGAAGACCAGCCATTTGGTGGCGTCTGTGGGCTGGAAGAACTTGCGACCGGGATCGGCTTTGCCGAACAGGCCCGTGGTGCCCCAGATGAACCGCGCGATGATGCCCGAGATCACAACGGTGATGGCAGCATAGTCTGTCCACAGCAGGCCTTGGCCGAATTCGGGCACCATGGCCACGAAGTAGATCACGACATAGCCGACGATACCGAACAAGCCACCGACCAGCAGGACATCGGGGCTGTTGAGGCCCATGCCGGCTGTTACGATGTTACGGCCGCTGTCCAGCTTGCCTTTCTTGGCGGCATACGCTGCTGCGGCGACGCCCGAGGCGAAGCCACCGACGTGGGGCCCGAAGACGCCGAACGGAATGTTGAAGAAGTCCGTTGTGGCGGGGGCGATTGCAAGTTGGATACCGACACCAAACAGAGTCAGCAATCCGACGAATGTGAATGCGGGTAGCGCCCCGATTGCCGCACCAAAGATGCCGGCACCGAAAGCGGCGAGTAGTCCTAAAGCAGTCATTTTTCCCTCTCAGAGATTCTCTAGGCAAAGTCGGAAGCTGTCCGGCTTGCCACACCTCAGTTGCGCTTGCGCTCTGCCGCATGTAGGCCCGTTCAGAAACAACGTATCTGATCCCGGAAACCGTATCTCCGGGTTGGTGCTCCACGGCCGTTATGGCATCACAATGCGTCAGCGGCTGGGGTCCGAATGGGGGAGCGCTGCCCTATTAGAGTACCGATTTCGATCGCCGAGGGTCAACGAGACGGACTTGCCAACCAAGTGGTCAAATTTGTCATGGCCTGCATGCGGGGGCGGTTGGCGGACAAATCATGCGCAGGTTTCTGATATCTCTTGTTTTTCCGAAAACGCGGTTTTCGCCGCCAAAGGTTTTTATCGTTCGGCAATTTTAGAATGAAAATAACTCAACCATAAGGCGGCGCAAAATTGTCCTGAACGGGGCGCAAGAAATTACCCCTGTGGTGATGTTTTGCGCAGGCCTCGGGGGCAGGATTTTGTCTGCGGTCGAAAATATCATTTTGCAACAATGGGTTGCGGGCACGTTCCGGTGGTCCACAAGATTCTCCCTGTCTATGTCAAATGGCTCACATTGAGAAACGGGCGGTGAAGGGGCACTCTTAGGGCACCACGAAAGAGATTGTAGCCGAGTGCCGAGTGACCCTGTTCGGGAGAGACGCCAAAGGTCGTGCTCTTTGCCTCCTGGGCTCCGTTCAGACCGATTTTCCCGACGCTTCGGCGACATCCCCGGCCTAGCCGAGAAACCGCGAGCTGCGACACGCCTCGACCGAGGGTGCCGCCCTATGAACCTGACCTGAAAATGGCGTAATCGCCTGGAGGAAAACATGATAGAAAAGGGCTTTACACAGCCGACAGACCGCGTAAAGCGGCTGAAGGATCAGATCCTGAACGCCCGGCCGCATGTCGAGTCGGAACGTGCAGTTCTGGTCACAGAGGCATATAAAGAAACCGAAGGGCTTCCGGCGATCACCCGCAGGGCGAAAGTGGCTGAGAAGATCTTTAACGAACTGCCAGTCACCATCCGCGAAGATGAACTGATCGTCGGTGCCATCACCAAGAACCCGCGGTCGACAGAAATCTGCCCGGAATTCTCGTTTGACTGGGTCGAAGCAGAATTCGAAACCATGGCACACCGCGTGGCCGACCCTTTCGAAATTCCGAAGGAAACCGCCGCCGAACTGCACGAGGCCTTCAAGTACTGGCCCGGCCGGACGACCAGTGATCTGGCGTCGTCCTATATGTCGCAGGAAGCCAAGGACTGCATGGCCAACGGCGTGTTCACCGTGGGCAACTACTTCTACGGCGGTGTGGGCCACGTCTGCGTCGACTATGGCAAAATCCTTGACAAAGGCTTCCGCGGAGTGATCTCCGAAGCCGTCATGGCGCTGGAAACCATGGACCGCATGGACCCCAGCTATGTCAAGAAAGAGCAGTTCTACAACTCGATCATCATCACCTATAACGCCGCCATCAACTTTGCCCACCGCTATGCGGCCAGGGCAGAAGAACTGGCGCGCGCCGAATCCAACCCGACCCGCAAGGCCGAGTTGGAACAGATCGCACGCAACTGTACCCGCGTCCCCGAACACGGTGCCCGGACCTTCTGGGAAGCTTGTCAGGCAATGTGGTTCGTGCAGTGCATGCTGCAGATCGAATCCAGCGGCCACTCGATCTCGCCTGGCCGGTTCGACCAATACATGGATCCGTTCCTGCAGGCCGACAAAGACATCAGCCGCGAGTTCGCACAAGAACTGATCGACTGCATCTGGATCAAACTGAACGACGTCAACAAGACACGTGACGAAGTTTCGGCACAGGCCTTCGCCGGCTATGCCGTGTTCCAGAACCTCTGCGTCGGTGGTCAGACACCGGACGGCCTGGATGCGACCAACGAAGTTTCGTACATGTGTATGGACGCTGTTGCGCACGTTCGTCTGCCCGCTCCGTCGTTCTCGATCCGCGTCTGGCAGGGCACACCTGATGAGTTCCTGCACCGCTCGGCAGAAGTCGTGCGTCTGGGCCTGGGTGTACCGGCGGTCTACAACGACGAGGTCATCATCCCGTCGCTGCAAAACCGCGGTGTATCGCTGGAAGACGCCCGTGACTACGGCATCGTCGGCTGCGTTGAACCTCAGGCGATCCACAAGACCGAAGGTTGGCACGACGCCGCGTTCTTCAACGTTGCGAAGGTTCTGGAAATCACCATGAACCAGGGCAAAGTTGGCGATAAATCCCTGGGTCCGGTCACCAAGCCTATGACACAGTGGAAATCGGTCGACGACTTCTACGAAGCCTTCCAGGCCCAGATGGCCTATTTCGTGAAGTATCTGGTCGAAGCCGACAACTGTGTCGACCTTGCCCACGCCGAACGCTGCCCGCTGCCGTTCCTGTCGGCCATGGTGGACGACTGCATGGGCCGGGGTAAATCGGTTCAGGAAGGTGGCGCGATCTACAACTTCACCGGCCCGCAGGCCTTCGGTGTCGCAGACACCGGCGACTCGGTCTACGCGATGAAGAAGTTCGTCTTTGACGAAAACGAGATCACCATGGCCGAACTGAAAGAGGCCCTGGACTCGAACTTCGGCATGGCGATCGGTGAAAACGCACCTGCCGCAGCGACCGGCGATCTGACCGAAGAACAGGTCTATGAAGCGGTCCGCAAAGTGCTGAGCAACAGCGGTTCGACAGACGTCGCCACACTGAAGAACGAAGTGTACGAGACACTGTCGAAAAACGGCGGTGGCGTCAGCGATATGTCGCGGCACGCACAAATCCAGCGCAAGCTGGACACGGCACCTTGCTTTGGCAACGACATCGACGAAGTCGACCTAGTCGCACGGAAATGCGCACAGATCTATTGCCGCGAAGTCGAGAAATACACCAACCCGCGCGGCGGCCAGTTCCAGGCCGGGATCTACCCGGTATCGGCCAACGTGCTGTTCGGTAAGGACGTCGCGGCGCTGCCCGACGGCCGCCCGGCCAAAGCGCCGCTTGCCGATGGTGTGTCTCCGCGTCAGGGCAAGGACGTGAACGGGCCGACAGCTGCCGCGAACTCGGTGGCCAAGCTTGACCACTTCATCGCCTCGAACGGTACGCTGTATAACCAGAAGTTCCTGCCCTCAGCGCTGGCTGGCGATGCCGGGCTGCAGAACTTCGCCTCGCTGGTTCGCTCGTATTTCGATCACAAAGGGATGCACGTTCAGTTCAACGTGATTGACCGCGACACCCTGATCGAAGCGCAGAAGAACCCCGAAGCGCACAAGGACCTGGTTGTCCGCGTGGCGGGTTACAGCGCCCAGTTCGTCGTTCTCGCCAAAGAAGTGCAGGACGACATCATTAGCCGGACCGAGCAGGCCTTCTGATCTGACCAACCGGTCTCGCAGGGTTACGACCCTGCGGGACTACCCCCTCGGGGCTGCTGCGGCAGCTTACAGAATTCACCCAACCGAACAGGTTTGACGATGACCCGCTATCAAAGTTTCTTCCCCAAGACCGAGATCGTCTTTGGCCCGGGCTTGCTGGAGCGCCTGCAAGATTTCCGCGGCCTGCGGGTCGGCATCGTGACGGACGCTTTCATGGCGACCTCCGGTGCGCTGGACCGGGTTCGCGGTTTCCTTGAAGGCTGCGACCTGCGGGTCTTTGACGAAGCCGTGCCCGAATCCCCGCTGGATACGGTTGCCGCCGGTGCCCGCCTGTTCACAGACTTCCATCCGGATGCCATCATCGGTCTGGGCGGCGGTTCGCCCATCGACGCGGCCAAGGCCATTCTGGCCGTCCTGCGCGAGAAAGACGCGGGCCGCAAGATCCAGTTGATCGCCATCCCCACCACCAGCGGCACAGGTTCCGAAGTCACCGCCTTTTCGGTCGTGTCCGACCCGGCGCGCGGACGCAAGTTCCCGCTGATCTCGAACGATCTAGTGCCCGATCTGGCCCTGCTGGACCCCGAATTTGTCCGCTCGGCCCCCGCCAAAGTGACCGCCGACACCGGCATGGATGTCATCACCCACGCCATCGAGGCCGTCGTCTCGACCGGCGCCACCCATTTCAGCGATGCCTGCGCCGAGAAGTCGCTTGAGCTTGCTTTTGCCTACCTTGCCCGCGCCTATGACAATGGCGAGGACATGGAAGCCCGCGATGCCATGCACCAAAGCTCGTGCCTGGCGGGTCTTGCCTTTACCAATGCGGGTCTTGGCATCAATCACGGTCTGGCGCACGCGCTGGGGGCGAAATTGCATATGGTGCACGGTCGCACCAACGCCATGCTGTTGCCCTTTGTCATCGCGTGGAACGCAGAACACCCCGCGACCGCGCGGCGCTATGCCCGCATCGCTCGCCGGATCGGCCTGGATGTGCCCAGCCCGCGTGCCGGTGTCCGCGCGCTGACCCGCGCCATCGAAGGTCTGAACGCCCATTTCGGCATCCCGGCAACGCTGGCTGCGATGGGAACAGACCTGCACGAATTCAACCGCCTGAGATCAGAGATCGCGGCGGCCGCCCTGGCTGATGCCTGCACGGCCAGCAACCCACGAAGCCCGACCCGGGATGAGCTGGAAGCACTGCTTATCCGTCTGGCCGGACATGAGTGAGGGAGGATGTTGAAACGCAGGAAACACCAAGACGAACACCCAATTTACTGACAACCGGAACATCGTGAGCAAGGAGAATACGATGCAACAGGAAGCACTTGGAATGGTCGAAACCAAAGGTCTGGTCGGCGCAATCGAAGCTGCAGACGCAATGGTCAAATCTGCCAACGTAAACATGGTCGGGTACGAAAAAATCGGCTCGGGGCTGGTCACCGTGATGGTGCGTGGTGATGTCGGCGCGGTCAAAGCCGCAACCGATGCGGGCGCAGTCGCCGCTGAGAAAGTCGGCACCGTGGCATCCGTCCACGTCATCCCACGTCCCCACACCGAAGTCGAGCGCATTCTGCCGCACCCCGCAGCAGTTGCCGCCGAATAATCCCTGATCTGACAAAGGAGGATTCGTCATGAAAGACGATCTTGTCGAACAACTGATGGGGGATGTACTGCGCAAGATGGGTGGCGAATCCGCCACCCCCGCCACCCCCGAAGCTCCCAAAGCCGCCAAGGCTGAGGCTCCTGCACCCAAGGCAGTGCCCACATGCGCGCTGACCGAGTTCGTCGGCACCGGCATCGGCAACACCATCGGTATGGTGATCGCCAATGTCGACCCGCTGCTGCACGAGCAAATGGGCATCGATAAGAAATTCCGCTCGATCGGGATCATCGGTGCACGGACCGGCGCAGGCCCGCACATCTTTGCTGCTGACGAAGCCGTCAAGGCCACCAACAGCGAAGTCGTGCTGATCGAACTGGCACGCGACACCGAAGGTGGCGCAGGCCACGGCTGCTTGATCCTGTTCGGTGCTCAGGACGTCTCGGACGCCCGCCGCGCCGTCGAGGTCACGCTGAGCGAACTGGAACGCACTTTCGGCGACGTCTACGGCTCGGCCGCAGGCCACCTGGAATTCCAGTACACCGCCCGCGCCAGCTATGCGCTGAACAAAGCGTTCGGTGCACCGATCGGTCAGGCCTTCGGTATCACCGTTGGCGCGCCTGCCGCGATCGGCGTGATGATGGCCGATACTGCCGCAAAAGCCGCGACAGTGGAATCGGTGGGCTATGCCTCGCCGGCCAAAGGCACCAGCTTCTCCAACGAGGTGATCTTCACCTTCAGCGGAGACTCGGGCGCCGTGCGTCAGTCGATCCAGGCTGCACGCGACGTCGGCAAGCAGCTCTTGGGCACTCTGGATCCGGCTCCGCTGGCATCCGTGACCAAGCCCTACATTTGATCGCCTGAACAAGGAGAACCGTCATGCCACAGCAAAGCTTGGGATTGATCGAAACCATCGGACTGGTCGCTGCGGTCGAGGCTGCGGATGCCGCCGTCAAAGCGGCGAATGTCGAGCTCGTAGGCTACGAATTTGCCAAGGGTGCGGGCATGACGACCGTCAAGTTTCTTGGCGAGGTCGGAGCGGTGAAGGCGGCGGTGGCCGCTGGTGAAATGGCCGCGAGCCGGGTCAACCGGGTCGTCGCCACCAATATCATCGCCCGCCCCGGCCTGGGACTTGATGCACTTGTAGGAAGTGTCGACACCATTGGGCGGCCCGAGGAACCGGTAGAGGCAAAACCAAAGCCTGCGCCGAAACCCGAACCGGTCAAAGCGGCCCCGGTCGCTGAAAAGCCCAAGCCCGCACCGGCAAAACCGGCTCCGGCGGCTGCAAAGCCCGCGCCGAAGCCTGCTGTGGACGCAGCCACCAAGGCAGCGCCCGCGGCCCCGAAGAAATCCGTTGAAGTGACGCCGGCCAAAAAAACCGCACCGGCCAAGGCAGCGACGAGCACGTCCCCGATCAAGAAACCCGAGCACAGCGGGAAGACATCAACGCGCCAGGGCCGCAAGCCCGAACCGACGTCATAGTGAAACGGTGGCCGCCGCGGGCGCGATCCGCGGCGGCCCTTTCCCCAGACCGGCCCGGGCCGGTTGCCGGTTTCGGCCCAGTGGCCCTGATCGGATTTTCCCGGAAACAGATACACACAGGACAGTACGATGGCAGCTACAAACACCCTGATTGACCGGATCGTCACCGAGTTGCTCGAACAGGGGCACCTCGCCGCGTTGCAAGTTGTCCCCGGCGACGGCGCGGGCACCGATCCTGCCCTGGTCCCCGTCGGCGTTTCGAACCGGCACATCCACCTGTCCCGGCAGGATATGGACACGCTCTTTGGCCCCGGATCAGTTCTGACCCGTCGGAAGGCCTCGAAACAGCCGGGCCAATATGCCGCCGAGGAAACCGTGACCCTGCGCGGCCCCAAGGGCGAGCTGGGCCGTGTCCGCGTTCTTGGCCCGCTGCGCAAGGAAACGCAGGTCGAGATTTCAAAGGCTGATGGCTTTGTGCTTGGCATCCACCCGCCGATGCGCATGTCGGGCGAGACCAAGGGTTCGCCCGGGGTCGCGATCGTCGGCCCGCATGGCGTGGTCAAGCGTAAAAACGGCCTGATCATCGCTCAGCGCCACATCCATATGCCCCCCGCCGCCGCAGCCACGCTGGGTCTGGCCAACGGGGATGAGATTGACGTGCTGGTCGATGGCGAGCGCGGCGGTGTGCTGCACCACGTCGCTATCCGCGTCGCTGAAGCTTCTGAACTTGAGATGCATATCGACGTGGAAGAGGCAAACGGGCTTGGAATCAAAAACAATGACCTCGTTCGGATTGTGAACATCTAAGAGCGGGGCAGGAGGCGGAAATGCAGAGCACGGAGTTGACATTACGGGAATTCGCCGGGCTGATCCGGTTCCGGTCCGTTGCGCCCGCCGAGCAATGGGCCGACGGTCCGCTGAAGGTCGGTGTCGACCTTGGGACCGCGAACCTTGTTCTGGCTGTCGTTGATGGACAGAACCGCCCGGTGGCGGGTGTGACCCATCGGTCCAGTGTTGTCCGCGACGGCATCGTCGTCGACTATATGGGCGCCGTTCAGGCCGTTCGGAACATGAAAGAAGAGCTTGAGGAACGCATTGGTCGCCCGCTGACACGCGCGGCGGCGGCGATCCCTCCGGGCATCCACCCCGGCAGTTGCAAGGCGATCGGCAACGTTGTCGAGGCCGCCGATTTCGAACTGGCCGAGATCGTCGATGAGCCCACAGCGGCCGCACGGTTCCTGCAGTTGAAAGACGGTGCCGTCGTCGATATGGGCGGCGGAACCACCGGCATCAGCGTATTGCGCGACGGCGAAGTGATCGAGTCATTGGACGAGGCAACCGGCGGCACGCATATGACGCTGGTTCTGGCCGGTGCCCGCCGGATCACCTTTGCCGAGGCCGAGGCAGAAAAACTCGACTCGGATCACGAGCGCGACGTGTTTGCGCTGGTGCGGCCCGTGGTCGACAAGATGGCCTCAATCGTGAATGACGCGCTGGTCGGCTATCCTCAGATTTCGACGATCCACGTGGTCGGCGGGGCCTGCGCGTTCAGCGAGTTCGCGGGCGCCTTCGCCAACCAGACCGGCAAGCAGGTGGTCAAACCTGTCGAGCCGCTGCTGGTGACTCCGCTTGGCATCGCCATGTTCCCGGCAGAGGGAGAAGCGGCATGACCATCGGGCGGGACTTTTCGCATCTGTTCGAGAAAGCCCTTCGGGACGTTCTGTCGGACCGTATTGTCGAGCGTCTGCGCGCCCGCGAACGGTCGGCTCTGGTCCTGCTGTCGGGCACCGATCTTGGACTGCGGCCCGCGGTTGCCTCGTTGGCGCGCCTGTGCGCGACCGGCTGGCGGCTGGAAATCCGGCGCTCGGTCGACGGCGGCAGCCTGATCGACCCGGCCCAACTGAAAGAACTGGCAGGCGGTAACGAACTGGCTGCGCCTTCGGACGTCGCCTTGTCGCCCAAAGACATTGATGACTGCCTGCTGCGTAACAATCTCGTCCTGGTGCCAAACCTGAGCCTGCCTCTGGCGGCTCGGGTTTCGGGCGGGCTAACCGACAGCGCCCTGCCGGGCCTGCTGGCCGGTGCACTGGAACGGGGCAAGCGGACCATCGCGGCCCGCGACGGGTGCTGCCCGCAAAGCCGCGACCGCATCGCCCGCGGATGGTCGGGAACGCCGGCCTACAGCGCCATGCTGACCCGCCATCTTGAGAAGATGAGCGCGCTTGGCGTGGAACTGGTGTGGGCCTCGCAAATAGCCGCCGCCGTATCCGGGGCACCGAAACCGGTCGCGCCTGCGCCCGTATCCGTGACTGCGCCAAGACCCACCGAACGTCATGTGTTTGGCTGGGGCGAGGCCAAGGCCGTTTCGGGTGGATCGTTGCATCTGGCATCAGACGTATTGGTCACGCCGCTTGCGGCAGAAGAATTGCGGGCCCGCAACGTGCGGCTCATTCGAGAGTGAGGAACAGGATATGCATCTGGCACGCGCAATAGGAACGGTGGTTTCCACCAGCAAGGACCCCAGCCTTTCGGGATCGAAACTGCTGATCGTGGAACGCCTGAACCAACAACAGGAACCCAGCGGCGGCACCGAGATTGCCGTCGACACCGTCGGGGCAGGGCATGGCGAGATCGTCATCGTGTCCACCGGCAGCGCAGCGCGCATGGCCGGTCAGCTTGATGGTTCCGTATCGGACGCCACGATCGTCGGCATCGTCGACACCGTGGAGACCCACTGAGAACGGGGACGAGGGACATGCAAACCGCCGAGATCATCGACCGCCTGCTGACCACCGAACTGGCCGCACGTGAGCGTCCGACCGGTGACGTCACGCTGATCGAAGCGCAGGCCCTGGCCGAGCGCGCCGCGCGGCGGGCGGACGAGATCGGGGTGCCGGTCTGCATCTCGGTTGCAAACAGCGAAGGCACCCAGATCCTGTTTCACCGGATGGAGGGCAGCCTGCCCGCCAGCGCCGGTCTGGCCACCGACAAGGCCTGGACTGCCGCCGCCTTCCGCGTGGGCACCGATACGCTGGGCCAACTGGCGCAACCCGGTGCCATGCTGCCCGGTATCGAGACCAATCTGGCCGGGCATGTGGTCATCTTTGGCGGAGGCCTGCCCTTTGGCCGCACCGCCGCGCCCTGCGGGGCCATCGGCATCAGCGGCGGCACCGTCGCACAGGACATCGACATTGCACGCCACGCCTTGCGCGGGCGTTTCGAACAGACGGGCCCGGTCCCGAAAACGGAGTAAACATCATGAAAGACCTTGATATCGCCGCCACCGTGGACCAGGTGCTTGCCGGTTACGGAAATTCCGCTCCCGAGATCCCCGAGCTTGAGGCCACAGTGGTTGCAGAGCTGCTGAACGATCAGCACCCGGGGGCTGACGAGCCTATGTCTCCGGCTTATGTGCCGGGATCCAAACGCTGCTGCTGGCAGCGGGCCAAGCCCAAGGTCGACGCCACCGATGCGATGGTTTCGGGCGTTCTGGCCAAGGCGCTCAGCGACAAGCTGGACGACGATGACCTGCCGTCCGCGGAAAGCACCGCCAGCGATTTCGAAGCGATCTCGCAAATCGGGTTCACCGCGCCGGGAGACGGTGTGTTCGAAACCATGGACGCCGCAATCGACGCCGCGCATCTGGCGCAGCGGCAATACCGTCTGTGTTCGATGGAAGCGCGCCGCAAATTCGTGGATGGCATCCGCGAGGTGGTGTTGGAACCCGCGATCCTGAACCGTCTGGCCTGCATGGCCGCCGAGGAAACCGGCATGGGCAACGCTGCCCACAAGCTGATCAAGAACCGTCTGGCCGCCGAAAAAACTCCGGGCATCGAAGACCTGACCACCGATGCGCAGAGCGGTGACGGCGGGCTGACCATCGTTGAATACTCGCCCTATGGCGTGATCGGTGCGATCACTCCGACCACGAACCCCACCGAGACGATCATCAGCAACGGGATCGGGATGCTGGCGTCTGGCAACGCCGTTGTCTTCAGCGTGCACCCGCGGGCTGCCAAGGTGTCGCTGTTGCTGATCAAGCTGCTGAACCGCAAGCTGGCCGCGCTGGGGGCGCCGGAAAACCTGATCGTCACGGTTCAGAAACCGTCGATCGAGGCGACCAAGGCCATGATGAACCACCCCGACGTTCGTATGCTGGTGGCCACCGGCGGCCCGGGCATCGTGAATATGGTCATGTCCTCCGGCAAGAAGGCCATTGGCGCTGGCGCGGGCAACCCGCCCGTCGTGGTGGACGAGACCGCCGATCTGGACAAGGCGGCGCAGGACATCGTCAACGGCGCGAGCTTTGACAACAACCTGCCCTGCATCGCCGAGAAAGAGCTGATCGTCGTGGATCAGGTCGCCGACGCGCTGGTTGCACGGATGCAGACCTGCGGCGCGCTGCTGATCTCGGACCCGACGGTTATCGCCAAGCTGGAACAACGCGTGCTGAACGACAAGGGCGGCCCGGCCACCGATTGCGTCGGCAAAAGCGCCCGGCATCTGCTGGCCGAAGTTGGCCTGACCGTTGGCGACGACATCAAGCTGATCCTGATCGAAGCGCAGAAAGACCATCCCTTCGTGCAGGAAGAATTGATGATGCCGATCCTGCCGGTCGTGCGCGCCGCCTGCGTGGACGAGGCGATCGACCTGGCCGTCGAGCTTGAACATGGCAACCGCCACACGGCGATGATGCACTCGACCAACGTGCGCAAGCTGACGCGGATGGCCAAGCTGATCCAGACCACGATCTTTGTCAAAAACGGCCCCTCATACGCGGGCATCGGTGTCGGGGGCGAAGGCTACAACACCTTCACCATCGCTGGCCCGACCGGCGAGGGCCTGACCTCGGCCAGATCCTTTGCGCGCAAACGCCGCTGCGTGATGGTCGAGGCGCTGAACGTGCGCTGAGCGAATAGAAACCCCCAGTGGGAGACCCGTCATGAACACTCGGATTATTAATGCCCCCGACAGCGGTGTGCTGGACATGCTTCAGCGCCGCGTCGCCCCCAATTCACGCAAATGGGTGCAAGAGCATCCGATCTCTGCCATCGGCATGATCCAAACCTCGGTCCCGGATCTGTTTTACTATGCCGATCTGGCGCAGAAATCGGCGGATGTGCTGCCCGTCGAACTGTACGGCACATGCCCCCAGACCACCACAACGCTTGCCATCCTGGGCGAGACCTCGGCGGTCCGCTCGGCCATGGAGGCCATCGAAGCGGTGCCGCCGACCGGTTTCTGACGCCAGCGGCCCATCAGTAAGGACAAGAAAAATGAGCGAGATAGATCTTGAGTGCGAAGGCACGGTCTTTGACATCCAGCGATACTCCCTGCACGACGGGCCCGGTGTCCGCACAATCGTTTTTCTCAAGGGCTGTCCGCTGCGGTGCAAATGGTGTTCCAACCCCGAATCGCAGGCGGTTGAACCGCAGCTGATGTATCGGGATGCAAGCTGCATCAAATGCGGCGCATGCATTCCGGTTTGCCCGGTGCAGGCGCTGTCGCGTGCCAATCCCGGCTTTGTCGACCGCGACCGCTGCACCAATTGCAGCAAATGCACCGAGGTTTGCCCGACCGACGCGCTGACCATGTCCGGCCGCAAGATGACCGTCGAGCAGGTGATGAAAGAGCTGCGCAAGGACGCGACGCAATATCGCCGCTCGGGCGGCGGCGTGACCCTGTCGGGCGGCGAGCCGCTGATGCAGCATGTATTTGCGCGCGAACTGCTCAAGGCCTGCCAGTCGCAGGGCTGGGATACCGCGATGGAAACCACGGGCTTCACCACCCCCGAGATTGTCGCCGATGTCATCCCGCATGTCGATCACGTGCTGCTTGACCTCAAATCCATCGACCCCGAGGTGCATGTGGCAAACACCGGCGTCGACAACCGCATCATCCTTGAAAACGCGCTGCGGATTTCGGCCATCACCGACACTGTCGTGCGCGTTCCGGTGATCCCCGGCGTCAACGACACTGTCCGCGCGATCGCGGCCGTCGGCACCTTTGCCGGGTATATGTCCAATGTCGATACGGTGCATCTGCTGCCCTATCACAGCTATGGCGAGAACAAATACGCCCTGCTGGGCCGCCGCTATCCCATGGACGGCGTGCCGGACATGAAACCGGCGGATGTCGCGCCTCTGGTACAGGTGATCGAGAACAAGGGGCTGACCTGCGTTGTAGGCGGGTAGGTCCGACAATCCGGGCAGGAGGGCAAAATGGCTGTTTTCACCAGTGCTGAATCGGTGACCGAGGGTCATCCGGACAAAGTGTGCGATCAGATTTCCGACGCGATCCTGGACGCTTATCTTGCCCAGGACCCCGCGGCGCGTGTCGCGGTCGAGGCGCTGGCCTCGGGCAATACGCTGCACATCGCAGGCGAGGTCACAAGCCGCGCCGAGGTCGAGATCGTGCAGGTCGTGCGCGATGTGCTGCGCCGGATCGGTTACACAGACCCCGAGCTTGGCTTTGACGACAAGAACTGCTTCATCCTGACCGATCTGCAGGCCCAGTCCCCCGACATCGCGCGGGGCGTCGGCCAGAAACAGGCGCTGGGGGCGGGGGATCAGGGCGTGTTCTACGGCTACGCCTGCAACGAGACGCCGACGCTGATGCCCGCGGCCATCCACTATGCCCATCGCATAACCGAAGCCCTGGCTGCGGCGCGGCATTCGGGCTTGCTGCCGTGGCTGCGGCCCGATGGCAAGGCGCAGCTTACGTTCCGCAACGACGCGGATGGCCGCCCGGCCGAAATCACCAGCCTTGTGCTGTCGACCCAGCACCACCCCGACGTGCCTTACGAAGAGATACTCAAAGGCCTGATCGAGCATGTGCTGGTGCCGGTTCTGGGCCCGTGGCTGCGGGGGAATACCCCGGTCCTGATCAACCCCACCGGGCGTTTTGTACGCGGTGGCCCGGCGGCGGATACGGGGCTGACCGGGCGCAAGATCATGGTCGATACCTATGGCGGCATCGGGCGGCATGGGGGCGGCGCGTTTTCGGGCAAGGACCCGACCAAAGTGGACCGCACGGCTGCTTACATGGCGCGCTATATCGCCAAGAATGTGGTGGCCGCGGGCCTCGCGACGCGGTGCGAGGTTTCGCTCGCATTTGCGATAGGTCAATTCATGCCGGAAATGATTGCGGTAGATATACCTGACGATAGCGGCGTGGATACGGGTGTTCTGTGCCAGGCGATACGGGATGTTTTCCCCCTGTCAGTCACGGGGATGATTGACACATTGGACCTGCAGCGACCGATCTTTGCCAAAACCGCAACCTACGGCCATTTCGGACGTGGATCGGAGGAGTTTCCATGGGAGCGGACGGATCGGACCTCGGACTTGCTGAGCGTCTGCCGCTGACCCCGGGGGTGCCGGCTGATCCGGTGCCCGAAGACGGTAATATGAAACGTTCTGACGACGACATGCTGAGCCCACAGGTCCGGCGGCGCAAGCTGGCCGAACTGATGAGCGTCGAAGCCTTGCAGAAGATTCAGGATCACTTCAGCAAGGCCGTCGGCGTGGCCATGGTGATGGTCGATCCCGAAGGAAAGCCGGTTACCCAGCCCAGCGGCTTCAGCTCGTTTTGCCAGATGATCCGGCAGCACCCTAAGTGGCGTGACCGCTGCTTCCATTGCGATGCGGTGGGTGGCCGAACCGCCCTGTCGACCGGTGAACCTTCGATCTACAAGTGCCACGCCGGACTGGTCGATTTCTCGGCACCGATCTCGATTCGCGGCGAATATCTGGGTGCGGCGATCTGTGGGCAGGTCGCCCTTGCCCCGGGGGAGCGGGTCCCGGACATGATGGATCTGTCCGAACTTTTCCCGACCGAAGAAGCCTGGCGCGAAGATGAAGCGTTGTCAGAGCTGTTTGGCCAGATCGGCGAAATCACCTATGAGCGTCTGCGCTCGGCGGCCTATTCGCTATATTACTTCGCGTCATATATCGTTGAAGAAAGCTTTAACAAAAGCATCTCGGAAGAGCTTTATACCAACAATCTGCGCTTGATGGAGGAATCCAAGCGCCGTGCTGAACTGGAAAGTTCGCTGCGTGAGGCGGAATTGCAGGCGCTGTCCTATCAAGTGAATCCGCATTTTCTGTTCAACGTCCTCAACACCATCGGGCGGCAGGCACTGATCGAAGGCGCGGACGAGACGCAAAGCACCGTTTTGGCCTTTGCGGACATGATGCGTTACATCCTGCGCAAAAGCGGCTCGCCCTTTGTGCCGCTGGGCACCGAACTGGACCATGTGCAGAATTACCTGTATCTTCTGACCGTGCGTCTGGGTGACCGCTTTACCTATTCTTTCGAATGCCCCGATGAAGTCAAAAACGTCGCCTGCCCCTTCATGGTACTGCAGCCGATTGTCGAGAATTGCATCAACTATGCGATCGAACCCAAGGAAAGCGGCGGCCTGATCGAGATTTCGGTCGTCTCGGACGATACCAATGTCATCGTCGACATCTGTGATAATGGCGATGGCATCACGCATGAACGAAAGATGCAGGCCCTTGCTGGCAACGCGGGCGAGGGCAACCGCCGCAGCATCGGCATCAGCAATATCGATGGCCGTTTGCGGCACTATTACGGCGAAGAACACGGGCTGGAAATTGTAAGCCCGCACCACAAGGGACGCGGGACACTGGTTCGCCTGCGGTTGCCCATCGACTTTGACCAGAGCACCATTTGACACCAGCCGGGCCGCTACAGGACCCGCGAGGAGACGCGGAAGATGTTCGATATCGTGATTGTTGAAGACGAGCAGCTTGAGCGCATGGCGCTGCAGCGCATTGTTGATCAGAACATAGACAATGCCCGCGTTGTCGGCGTTGCCCGCAACGGTGCCGAGGCCGTTGAGTTGATCGAAACCACGCCAATCGATTTGATGCTGGTCGATATCAAGATCCCGCGCCCCAATGGCCTTGAACTGATCCAGATGATCCGGGGCAAGGGGTTGAATACGAAGATCATTATTCTGACCGCCTATGATCATTTCGACATCATGAAAGAGGCGATTCACCTGAAGGCCGACAATTTCCTGCTCAAGCCCATCCGCACGCAGGACCTGCTGCGCGCCGTATCTGAGTGCCTCGAACAGGCCACCCCGGCTCCAGTCAAATCCGACGAGACGATTGCCGGCCGGATCGCAGGTCTGGTGGACCAGGACGACTATCGCGGATGCCTCGATCTGGCCCGCGAAAGCCTGCGGGACCTGTTCACCCAAGAAGGGGTCGTCCTGCGCCGCGGCGCGCGGGAATATGTCGATGCGCTGCTTGCCCTGCTTGAGGCACGAGAGCTTGAGGTCTCTTCCGGGCTAGAAAAGTGCCTGGCGCAGTTCGATGCGAAATCCGTCGATGCGAACAGCCATTTCCAGGTGCAGGAGCTGACCTATCGCATCGTCGATGTCCTGTTCGAAGTTACCGACGACCGTGGCGCGCGCGGATCGGACCATATCGAGCATGTGCTGAACTACATCCAGCGCAACCTCCACCGTTTTGTCTCGCTCGAGGATGCCGCCGATTTCGCCCGTATCAGCCCCTTTTACCTCAGCCGCCTGTTCCACAAAGAAACGGGCACGACCTTCGTCGCCTATGTCAAGGACCGACGGATCGAGCAGGCCAAAGAGCTTCTGATCCGCAGCAAACTGCCAATCGGCAATGTTGCACTGGATCTGTCATTCAGCGATGCGAACTATTTCTGCAAGGCCTTCAAGAAAGAGGTTGGCATTTCACCGTCTGAATACCGTCGGCGAAACGGCGGCGAGGTTTCACAGCGGCAGCTACCGGCTGCTTCGGTGTATTGACGCCACGAGGTCCGTTTGGCTGGTGGGGCATTTATATATTTGAAATTAATATAATTTATCGAATGATATAATGTCGGACAAAATACTTGTTTTTGTCCGACATTATATGCAACGCTGACCGTAGTCTTGGAATCGGAGCCAGCGATCAGTGCCACAGACCCCCGGCCTCTCTCAACCAGAGAAACCGCTTAGTGCCGGTTTGCAGAAACTGCCGCGGGGCAGCACCAGCAAGGATGTCATCGATGCCCTCTCGACGATGATCGAGGCGAACGGGCTGACCATCGGGGACAAACTGCCGACCGAAGTTGAGATTGCACAACAGCTGGGCATTAGCCGCGCCAAGGTGCGCGAGGCGCTGACCTCGTGGCAGAACATGGGCATCGTGGTGCGCAACAAGAAGGCCGGCACCCGGCTGGCGGCTGAGGTTGCGTCGAATTCGATCCATCTGCCCGTTTCGGTCAAACTTGAAGCCGAGAGCCTGCTGCGGACCCACGCCGTACGGCGTCCCCTTGAGATCGAAACCGTCCGGCTTGCCGCGCACCATGCGGACCAGCAGCAAAAACGCATCATCATGGCCCGCGCGATGGAGCTGATGGCCTCTTATGAGGCTGGCGAAGACTGGCGCGGTGCAGACCGCAGGTTTCATGACACTCTGCACGAGGCATCGGGCAATCCTTTGTTCCGGCAGTTGATCCTGCAAATCCAGCAAGGGTTCAACGAGGTTTACGAAGCACCTTTCGGGCAACCTCATCTAGGCCAAAGCAGTATTCCCCTGCACCTGCCCCTGGCCGAGGCAGTGATCGCCGGAAACGCCGAAGAGGGTGCCCGGCTAATGGGAGAAATCCTCGCGCTGGTCGAGGATGAAATCCGCCAAGTGATGGAGCAGCAAGATGTCTGATCCCCGCGATCTTGCCACCCTGCTGGCCGCCGTGTCCGATGACGGGCAGGGGGCCGTGACACCACCCATCGTACAGACCTCGCTTTTCACCTTCGACAATTACAAAGCGTTCGAGGACCGCATGGCCGGGCTGTCGGACACCGCGCTTTATACCCGCGTACAGAACCCGACCGTTGCTGCCTTTGAAACGCTGATGGCGCAGGCCGAGGGCGGTGAGGCCGCCGTAGGGTTCGCCTCGGGCATGGCGGCGATTTCCTCGACTCTGCTGGGTTTTGTCAAACCCGGGGACCGGATCGCCTGCGTCGAGCATGTCTATCCCGACACCTACCGGTTCATGGAACGAGTGTTGCGGCCCTTTGGGGTGCAGATCGACTACTACCCCGTGGATCGGTTCGAGGACGATCCCGATCTGCTGAAGGATATCACGCTCGCCTATCTGGAAAGCCCCAGCTCGGTCATCTTTACCCCGATGGATCTACGCCGCGTTGCCGCGCATGCCGCGCGGCATGGAGTGCTGACCATGATCGATAACTCCTGGGCCAGTCCTGTGTTTCAAAACCCGATCTCTTTGGGGATCGATATCGTCATCCACTCAGCCTCGAAATATATCTCGGGGCACTCGGACACGGTTGCGGGCATTGTTGTTTCCTCCCTGGACAATATCGCCCGCATCCGTGATCTGACCCTGCCGCTGCTGGGGGCCAAACTGGCCCCGTTTGAGGCGTTTTTGCTGACCCGGGGCTTGCGAACCCTGACCGCGCGGATGCGCCAGCATGAGGCGACCGCGAACACCTTTGTCGACCGGCTGTCAGCCTTGCCGCAGGTCACCGCCATTCACTCACCCGGGGCCAATACCGTGCCCGGCCTGAAAGGGCGCTCGGGCCTGATGTCTCTGGAATTCGACGACAGCGTCGATATCCCGGCCTTTGCTGACGCGCTTTCGATCTTTCGGCTTGGTGTCAGCTGGGGTGGGTATGAAAGCCTGATCCTGCCTGCGCGCGTTGGGCTGGCACAGGCGGGGGAACAAAACTCAATGCAGAAATTCGGCGTCTCGCCGAACCTTGTACGCCTCAGCCTCGGGCTGGAGGACGTCGAAGACCTTTGGGCAGATTTCGAGCACGCGCTTTCAAAAAGCACCGCTTAAGCGGGCATTCACAACAGATGTTTATGGAGGAAGACAAAGAATGAAACGCATACTGACAGGGCTAACTCTGGCAGCCACCCTGATGGGGTCGGCAGCCTATGCCGAGACCAAGCTGAAGCTGGTCGAGGTGATCACCAGCCCCGAACGGACCGAAGTTCTGCAAGGCCTCGTTGACAATTTCGAAGCTGCAAACGAAGGCGTCACGGTTGAGATCGTGTCATTGCCCTGGGGCAGCGCGTTTGAAAAGCTGGCCACAATGGTTGCGGGTGGCGACATCCCCGACGTGGTGGAAATGCCCGACACATGGCAGGCGCTTTATGCCGGATCGGACCAGTTGGTCAGCCTCAAGGATTATGTGGCCGATTGGGAACATGGCGGCACGCTGACCGACAAGACAGTAGCAATGGGGTCGCAGGCCGGGGACCTTTATATGATCCCTTACGGCTTCTACCTGCGGGCCATGTTCTACAACAAGAAACTGCTGGCCGAGGCGGGTGTCGACAGTCCTCCGGGCACGATGGAGGAGTTCATGGCAGCCTCGGCTGCGGTGTCCGAGCTTGACGGCAAATACGGTTACTGCCTGCGCGGCGGACCGGGCGGAACAAACGGCTGGATCATGTTCAGCGCGGTGATGAACGGCACCAATGAGTTCTTCACTGAAGACGGTAAAAGCCGCATCAACGAACCGGGCTCGGTCGAGGGTCTGCAGTTCATGATCGATATGTACCAAAAGGGCTATGCCCCCAAAGACAGCGTCAGCTGGGGCTTTAATGAGATCGTCGCCGGGTTCTATTCCGGCACCTGCGCCTTCCTCGATCAGGACCCTGACGCTTTGATCGCGATTGCCGAACGGATGCCTGCCGAAGATTTCGCAGTCATTCCAATGCCCGTCGGCCCCTCGGGCAAGGCCTTCCCGACCATCGGGTTCGCAGGCTGGTCCGTGTTCAAGGCCACCGAGCATGAGAAAGAAGCGTTTGATCTGGTCGCGGCCCTGTCCTCACCCGATGCCAACGCCACATGGGCCAAGCGCGTCGGTGTGATTCCGATCCACAAAGGCGCGGATCAGGATCCCCACTTCAAAACCGAGCAGTTCAAAGGCTGGTTCGAGGAATTGAACGGCGCGCAGTACGAGCCCACCACCATGCCCACCTATCTGGAGCAATGGGGTTACTTCGCCAGCACCGTTCTGCTGGAATCCTCTCAGGAAGCCTTGCTGGGTCAACGCGCCGCACAGGACGTCGCGGATGAGTGGGCCGAGATGCTGACCGACGAGTATGCGAAGTGGAAAGCCGGTCAATGACCGCGCGTCTGCAAAAAACTGTTGTGCCCGGGAAAGCCCGGGCGCGACGCTCGCTCTACCTGCAATATCTGGTCGAGCCGTTTTTCTACCTATCCCCGGCGCTGATCCTGATCGGAGCCGTTATGATGGTGCCGCTGATCATCGGCATTTCCTATTCGTTTCAATCCATCGAACTGTTGAACCCCTTCAAGACCGGCTGGGTCGGGTTCGAGAACTATCTTGACCTCTGGGGGGATCGTAAGTTCTGGATTGCCCTCGAAAACACGTTTTTCTGGACGTTCTGGTCCATCACCTTTCAGTTCCTTCTGGGCCTGGGTCTGGCCCTGCTGCTGAACACAGACTTCTTCGGCAAACGCCTGTTTCAGGCTTTGGTCTTTCTGCCCTGGGCTGTACCTACCTTCCTGTCGGCGCTGACATGGGCCTGGTTGTTCAACCCGGTGATCGGCCCGTTGCCGCACTGGCTGGCCGCCTTGGGCGTGTTGTCGGAACCGTTCAACATCCTCGGCGATCCGAACCTTGCCATGTGGGGACCGATCACGGCGAATATCTGGTTCGGGGTGCCCTTCTTCGCCATCACTCTGCTGGCCGCGCTGCAATCTATCCCGTCCGAACTCTATGAGGCGGCCGAGATTGACGGCGCTTCGCCTTGGCAGATTTTCACCAAGATCACCCTTCCGTTTCTGGCCCCGATGATCGCCATCACGGTGATGCTGCGCACCATCTGGATCGCCAATTTCGCCGATCTGATCTTTGTCATGACGGGCGGAGGCCCCGCCAATTCGACGCAAATCCTGTCGACCTACATCTTCACCACCGCCTTCCGAAAGCTGGATTTCGGTTACGCCTCGACCATCGCCGTGGCACTGTTGTTCATCCTGCTGATCTATGCCGTGATCCTGCTCTGGCTGCGCAAAAAGCTGGTTAAGATCTGATGTCCGCCATACGTCGCAACCCGGCCCTGATCGTCGGAAAATACGCTGCCCTTGCGTTCTACCTGCTCTTTGCATTGTTCCCGCTCTATTGGCTGGTCAAGATCGCGATCACACCGGATGCGCTGATCTTCTCCGAAGGCACACGCATGTTCCCAAGTGCGGCGACCTTCGAGAACTTTACGACCGTTCTGTTCCAGACCGATTTCTTGGCCTATTTCCGCAATTCTCTGATCGTCTCGCTGGGTACGGCCTTTGTCACTACACTGATCGCCGCAGGCGCAGGCTACGCGTTCTCGCGCTTTGTGTTTGCGGGCAAACGGATCATCATCGCGGTGATGCTGATCACCCAGATGTTCCCGCTGCTGATGATCATCGCACCGATCTACAAGATCGTCGCTGATCTGGGCCTGCTCAATTCGCTGACCAGCCTGATCATCGTCTACACTGCCTTCAACATTCCCTTCGCCACCTTCCTGATGCAGTCCTTCTTTGACGGCATCCCGACCGATCTTGAGGACGCGGCGATGATGGATGGCTGTTCGCGCTTTCAGGCGCTGCGACTGGTGGTGTTCCCGCTGACCTTGCCGGGGCTAGGCGCGACGCTGGGCTTTGTCTTCACCGCTGCATGGTCAGAACTGCTGTTCGCGCTCATGCTGATCTCGAAGAACGACGCGATGACCTTCCCGGTGGGGCTGCTGACCTTCGTGTCCAAATTCTCGGTCGATTGGGGGCAGATGATGGCCGCAGGCGTGCTGGCGCTGATCCCCAGCTGTTTGTTCTTCATCTTCATTCAACGCTATCTCGTGCAGGGGCTCACCTCTGGCGCGGTCAAGGGGTAGGAGGCTGCAATGGCACGGATCGAACTGCGCGACGTCAGCAAGAATTACGGCTCGGTACAAGTTCTGCGCGACATCAATCTGGATATTCAGGATGGCGAGTTCGTGGTGCTTGTCGGGCCATCGGGCTGCGGCAAATCAACTTTGCTGCGCATGATCGCGGGGCTTGAGCCGATCACGGGCGGTGATTTCCTGATCGACGGGGACCGCATGAACGACGTGCGCCCGCGCGACCGGGATATCGCGATGGTGTTTCAGTCTTATGCGCTCTACCCGCATATGGATGTGGCGCGGAACATGGGGTTTTCGATGGAAATCCGCCGTGATCCGAAAGAAGAGCGCACATCGAAGGTGGCACAGGCGGCCGAGACCCTCGGCTTGAAACACTTGACGGATCGCCTGCCCAAGGCCCTGTCCGGTGGTCAGCGGCAACGCGTAGCTATGGGTCGTGCCATCGTGCGTCAGCCGCGTGCGTTCCTGTTCGACGAACCGCTTTCAAATCTTGATGCTGCGTTGCGGGTCGAAATGCGTCTGGAAATTGCACATCTGCATCAACGGCTGGGCGCTACGATGGTCTATGTCACCCATGATCAAGTCGAGGCGCTGACATTGGCCGATCGGATTGTCGTACTGAACGGCGGTGTGGTGCAACAGGTCGGCAGCCCGCTAGAGCTTTATGAGCGCCCAGCGAACAAGTTTGTCGCGCAGTTTATCGGGTCACCGACGATGAACGTGGTTCCGATTTCCCAAACTGAAACAGGTGTGATGATGCAGGGTGGTATCGAGCTTGAGCTGCCATGCCCAGATGCGCTGACGGGTGTAACTGAACTGGGCATCCGGCCTGAACATCTGGACGTCGTGGCCCCTGGTGCGGGCGACATTGATGTCGTCGCGGATGTGGTCGAGCATTTGGGTTCGGACACCAATATCTATGTGAACGCGATGGGAATTGGGCCCCTGATGGTCCGCAAGCACGGCAACATTCCCGCCAAACCCGGTGATTTGCTCGGGTTGAGCATCATGCGCGACAACATCCATATCTTCGATGGCAATGGCGCGTCTCTGAGCAATCCCTGAAGCGCAGCAAAACGAGCGATCAAGAGCTGCAGTTGATCGGGCCTATGGCTTCGTCTCGGACTAAGCCGAGCGTCAGGCAATCACGCCTTTCTTCAGGATGATGTTACCATAGAGCCGGCGTTCCCCGGTCTGGACAATGGCATAGGCGGTGCTGGCGCGGTCATAGAAGGCAAATCGTTCAAGCCCTTGCAACTGAACCGGCTGGTCCGTGCCCGTGTTGATGATGTTTTGAAAATCGGCGACAGCCTCTGGCACGGCGTCGCTATCTCCGACCACCTGCATGGTCAGCGCCGGGTCAGGCACGAAGCTGTCCAGCGGCATAACGGACAGGATTGCCCTGAGCATCTGGCTGGCGGTCGAACCGTCGGCGCGAATGCAGGGCGGCCCCGAGCTTTCGCCAGGAAAATTCGCATCGACGATGGCGATGTCATCCCCGTGCCCCATCGCGCGCAAGGTATAGAGCAGTTCAGGCGACAGGATCGGATCGATATTGAGCAACATAGCTGGCCTCCGGCGCTTGTTGGGATCGTGATTTCAGATCGATTGATACCACGGTGTGCGCGGTAGGGGCATATGTGTCGCAATGCTCTCTTGCAATTGCAGGGCCGTGGTGCGCAGAGCGTTGATCACAAGCTCGCGCCGATTGTCGATCAGGACATTCGCCAGATGTGGGATGGTCAGCGCGGCAATCACCATCTTTCCGGGGGCATGACAAATGGGGGCCGATATTTCGTTGATCGCCTGACTTTCCGGGCTTCCAAGCGAGATATAGCCTTGCTGCGCACACTCCGTGGCGCGGTCCGAGAATGCCTGAAGGTCGCTCTCGCTCTGCTTGGGGGCAATTGTCCCCAGCAGTTTGATCCGATCCGCTTCGGCATCCAGTTCGGACAGAAAACAGGCCCCGACCGAGGTCGCAAAAACCGGGGTTCTGTATCCCACCTGTACGGTCACGCCGTAGTTTTGCGATGACGAGACGCTGTTGATGACGATCAGATCACCTGTGTCGCTGGGCACCCAGAGGTGGTTGGACAGCTCGGTTTCTTCCGCAAGGCGCTCCATATAGGGGCCTGCCAATTCGGCAAGCTTGCTGTTATCGGTTCTTTCGCCGCCCAGCAGGGCGAGTTTACCGGTCAGTTTATAAAGATCGCCGTCCTGCCGTTCGATGTAGCCGCGTTCTTCCAGCACGATCATCATGCGGAAGATTTCGTTTTTGGACCGGCCGATCCCGCTGGCCAGCTGCGACAGGCTGGGGGTGACATCCGACAGAGACAGAAACTCCAGAATATCCAGACCCTTCTCAAGTGCAGGGGCCGAGTATTTCTGTAGTTTGGTCTTGGTTTCGGACATTCACTGAACCTTTGCTGACCGTTGTCTTAAGAAAAAGCAGCAGGGGCGCAAGCCCCTGTCTGCTCTGCCGGCGCTTCAACGGGAGAGGAAGGAAAGCCGGCGGGGAGAAGCATTACAGCCCGTTCTTCTTAAGGATCTCGCCTGCATTCTCCGGTGTGATCGCCTCGGTGCCCAGAACCACCGATTTCTCGACCTCTTCCCCTTTGAGGTGCTTCAGCGCCTGACGCAGCCCTTCGGCCCCCGGCGTGGGATAGAGGAAGGTCGCGGCCAGTTCACCATTGGCAACCCAGGTCACACCTTCGCCCGGCAAACCATCGACACCGATAAAGATGATGTCATCCGCGCGGCCTGCATCTTTGGCCGCCAGATAGGCGCCATAGGCCATCGGGTCGTTGTGGCCATAGACCATGGTGATGTCTTCATAGTTGCGCAGGGCAGTCGACATGATGTCATAAGCCTGATCCTGCTTCCAGTCGCCCGACTGCTTGTCCAGCAGGAAGGTCACGCCTTCTTCGCCTTCAAAGGCGGCGTGGAATGGGTCAGACCGATCAAAGGTCGCCTGTACGCCAAGCCCGCCATAGATCTCGACGATATTGCCTTTGGCGTTGCCTTTGCCGCCCAGCAGTTCCAGCGCGTATTCACCGGCGGCCTCGCCGATCAGCACGTTGTCACCGCCGACCCACTGCACGAACTTGTCGGTGTCCACGTTGCGGTCCAGAACAAAGACCGGAATGCCTGCATCGGTGGCTTGTTCAACCACACCGGTCAGACCGGCGGATTCCTTGGGCGAGATCAGGATGGCATCGACCTCCTGACGGATAAAGTTCTCGACATCCGCGACCTGCTTGTCGGTGCGGTCATTGGCGTCCGAGATCAGCAGTTCGACATTGTCGTGCAGGTCGGCCTCGGCGCGCAGGTCCTTGTTGAACTGAACCCGCCACGGCTCGACCGTTGTTACCTGAGAAAAGCCGATCACATATTTGTCTTCGGCCCATGCCGCGCTGGCCGTCAAAGCCATCGACATGGCGGTGGCCGTCAGCAGGCCCTTGCCAAATGTTCTTCTTTTCATAGTTTACTCCTTAGTCATGATGCGGGTTTTTTCGAATTCCCGCGTTCTGATTGCGCTCTGACCTTGGTCCGCCAAGATTTAAGGTCAGAGCCTCCTCCCTCTGCCCAGGCGTTCTTTTGCCATGACAAAGATCTCTTCAAATCGCCCTTCCTGAAGCAGGACGGCGACTACAATGATAATGCCCTTGAGGATCAACTGCGTGTTGCTGTCGATGTTGTTGAGTTGCAGGATGTTGCTGAGAAAGCCGAAAATCAGCACGCCCACAAACGTCCCCATGATCGCGCCACGCCCACCCATCAGGCTGGTGCCGCCGATGACCACGGCTGCGATGGCGTCGAGTTCCAGCCCCAACCCCGCATCGGGTTTGCCCTGCCGGAACTGGGCAACATACAGCACCCCGGCAAGCGCCGAGAGACCCCCGGCCAGCGCATAGGTGATGATCTTGTTGCGGCCCACATTGATGCCCGCCAGACGCGCGGCCTCTTCATTGCCGCCGATGGCCATCAGGTAGCTGCCGAAGGTGGTGAAGCGGGTGATCAGAAAGAACAGCAGCAGCACGGCGAGGAAAAACAGGCCCGGCACCGGCAGGACACCCCATAGCAGCTCGCGCAGAACTTCGAAGTTCTCGGTTGCGTTCGAACCAGTATAGACCGGGTAGACGGCGGTATCCTGCCCCGCAATGACGCGGGCCAGACCCAGCGCTCCGACCATCATGGCGAGCGTCACGATGAAAGGCTGCAACCGGCCATAGACGATCAGCGCACCGTTCACCGTGCCCATGACAGCGCCGATACAAGGCACGACGATCAGCACCGCCAGCACGCCGAATTTCGGCATCACCTGACCGGCCAGCCAGACCATGACGCCAATGGCGATTGCCGCCGCAACCAGACGGCTCAGCACCCGTGAGGGCGCGCTGTTGGTTGCCGCCGTTTCCGAGGTTCGGTTCAGGTTGCTTTGCACGAAATAGATCAGCGCCGCGATGCAGACGAACAGCACCACACCCGTTGCGGGTACACCAAAATAACTGGCCGCCGTCCAGCCTTCCTGCGTCAGCAGCATGGCGCAGATCACGGTACCCAACGCCATGACAGACCCTACGGACAGATCGATCCCGGCGATGAAAATCACCATCGTCATCCCCACCGCCACGATCCCAGTCACTGAGACCTGGCGCAGGATATCCGTCAGGTTGCCCAGCGACAGAAAGATATTGTTGCCTTTGGACGACAGCGGTGAAGTCAGTGCCCCGAACAGGATCAGCGCGAAAAGCCCCCAATAAAGCTTGGTCTTGTTCAAAAGCCGCATGAACATCGCGGTGCCGGGATGTTCCTGTTTCACTGTCTGGCTGTTGGGTTCCATAACGGTCATATCTTTTCTCTTACTGGGGTCGCGGCGGTCAGCGGAACTGCATCGCCAGGGCCTTGATCGAATCCACGGTCATTTCTTTGCGCGACAGTTCTCCGGCCAACTGCCCTTCACACAGCACGATCATGCGGTCGCAGACCGCCATGAATTCCGACAGTTCCGAGCTGGCAAACAGGACCGAGATGCCCTGATCCGCCAGCCGTCCGACCAGATCGTAAATCTCGTCCTTGGCACCGATATCGATGCCGCGTGTGGGTTCATCCAGCAACAGAACGCGCGGTTGGGTCGCCAGCCATTTGCCTAGAACCACCTTTTGCTGATTGCCGCCGCTCAGATTGCCGACGGCGTGCTCGGGCCCGGTGGCCGCCACCTTCAGCGTTTCGATGGCTTTCAGCGCCTGCTTGCGCTGTTCGGCCTCGGAATAGCGACCAAACCGCGACTGCAGAGGCATCAGCGGCAGGGCGACATTCGAGGCGATTGACCGATCCAGGATCAGCCCGTTGCCCTTACGGTCCTCGGTAATCAGCGCCAGCCCGTTGCGCACCCCATCCTGTGGTCTGACCGGGCGCAGGGGGTTGCCTTCCAGGGTGATGTCACCCCGATAGGATTCGCCGCGCGCCCCGAAAAGCGTCTCAAGAAGCTCGGTGCGGCCAGCGCCCAACAGGCCGCCGACGCCCAGCACCTCTCCGCGTTTCAGATCGAACGAGACATCATCCAGCACCTTGCGATGACCCGCCCAGGCCGACAGGTTTTCGACCTGCAACACGACCTCATCGGTGGCAGGTGTCTGGCGGTCAACCGCGTTGATCTCGACCGTGCGCCCTACCATCATACGGATCAGTTCCGCAGGTGTGGTCTCGGACGCCAGCCGGGTGCCGATCAGGTTGCCATCGCGCAGAACCGTCACCCGGTCCGAGATTTCGAACACCTCATCCATCCGGTGCGAGATATAGACGACCGCGACGCCTTGAAGGGCCAGATCACGGACGACCTCCATGAGAATATCCGCCTCTGCCTGCGACAGGGCCGAGGTCGGCTCATCCATAATCAGCAGCCGCGCATTCATCAGCAAGGCGCGGGCGATCTCGACAAGCTGTTGCTCGCCTACACGCAGATCCTTGACCGGGGTGTCGATATCCAGCGTGAAGCCGAACCGCGACAGAGCCTGCCGTGCCTTCTGCCGCAACGCTTTGCGGTCGATGAAGGTGCCGAATTTTCGCGGCTCATGCCCCAGCAGAACATTTTCGGCCACCGTCATTTCGGGGATCAGGCTCAGTTCCTGATGCATGATGACAATGCCATGCTTTTCCGCATCGCGCGGCGCGTCGAATGCGACCGTTTCACCGTCGATCTGGAAGGTGCCGAATGTCGGTTTCTGCACGCCGCTGATGATCTTGACCAGCGTGCTTTTGCCCGCGCCGTTTTCCCCCATCAGCGTGTGAATTTCACCGCCATCAAAGGTCAGGTCCACATCGCGCAGCACTGAAATGCCTGAAAATGACATGCCGATACCGTTCAGAGACAGCGTGATCTGGCTTTCCGTTCCGCGCTGCGCGCGCAATGCCGATTGCACTTTCGTCATCACAGCGCCTCCCTTCGCCGCTCTTAACGAGTCGTTTGAAACCGTTTCATATACGAAACCATGCGTGCTGGTGAAGCGTCAAGGATTTTTTTCGCGGCACATTTAGGCCACCATTTCTGGCGTGCGCGCGGGCAGCTTTGGACCCCAAAAGGGCTCAGGCCTGAAGGTCGAACTTCTTGATTTTGTTGTAAAGCGTGCGCGTGGTCATGCCCAATTCCTCGGCGGTTTGCGCGCGGCGGAATCCGTTTCGTGCCAGCGCCTCGGCAATCCAGTCGCGTTCGGAAACGGCGACTCGTGCAGGCGTTTCATCCATCTGCGCCTTCGGAACGCCTGCTGGTTTTCGGCGCAGAAAGTCGATCGCCTTGAGGTCGATCGTCGCTCCGCCCGACCTGCGTACCGCGCGTTGGACGGCGTGGTGCAACTCTCGCACATTCCCGGGCCAGTCGTGTTCCAGCATCAGCCGTAACGCAGCGTTCGAGAACTTCGGCGGCTCGCCACTGACCTGTTGGCCAAGGTACATGGCAAGTTCTGGGATATCGTCAACGCGGTCGCGTAACGGGGGCAGCGTGATTTCATGGCCGGAAATCCGGTAATACAAATCCTGTCGAAACGTTTCCCGCTCGATCTGGCCAAGCAGATCCTGCGTTGTGGTCGAGATGATCCGGGCATCCGCGCGCCGGAGCGTATGATCTCCGATACGCTGCACGGTTTTTTCATCGGTGAATTTCAGAATCTTGCCCTGATGCCCGGGCTGCAGTGCGGTGATTTCGTCAAAGATGATGGTGCTGCCCGACGCCTGTTCCAACGCGCCGCGCTGAGTGCCCGTGCCGCCAAATGCACCGGGCGCTCTGCCCAGCAAATGCACGCCGCCTTCCTCACCGCCCAGGGCCGGGCAATCCACGACCACGGGTTGCCGCCGGGCACTAGGCCCCGCTTCGTGCAGCCTAAGGGCTGCGCGGCTTTTGCCCGTCCCGGTCTCTCCGATCAGCAGGACGGGGATGTCTTCATAGGCCAGATCATCAAGTTCTTCGCGGATCATCTGCATGGCATAAGACGAGCCCACCAGATCATTTACGGTGTTCGAGGGGACCTGCTTTATGCGCGTCAGGCTGGGGATCGCGGTAAAGCCCTTGGTGACTTCGTTAAGGGTTTGCTCGACCGGCAGCCGGTCAAGCGTCGAACCCGCAACAAACCCCTGCACACCACAGATACGGGTTATGGCCAGCGCCTCTTCGGGCGAGGTGATGGGGCCACCGTGGCACAGTTTGTCGACCGAGGCCGGTACGCCGTCGAGAACCCGCTCGATCTGCGCCGCTGCGGTTTCCAGTGTCAGGTGCGTGCTCACGCCCGTCGCGCCGCTGGTAAAGCCCACGTTTACACAGATGGCCGTCGCACCTGCATCGAC
Organism: Ruegeria sp. AD2(2025); assembly: GCF_056542385.1. Lineage (NCBI taxonomy): Bacteria > Pseudomonadati > Pseudomonadota > Alphaproteobacteria > Rhodobacterales > Roseobacteraceae > Ruegeria > Ruegeria sp. AD2(2025). The sequence goes on along the minus strand of NZ_JBQFZS010000013.1, from coordinate 23,692 downwards.
CATCCTGCGGGCCTGCGCGTTGGTGTGGACATAGACGAAGGTGCCCAGACCGGCCGCCGCCGCCTCCTGCACCAGCGCGATTTCGCGGTCGAACCCCAACCCCTCGCGCTCCATCAATGCGCCCAGCCGTCCGTCGATCAGCGTGGTTGACGGGAAATTGCAGACGCCTGAGAAGCCAAGCCTTTTGGTTCTTTGCACCAGATCGCCGATGTCCAGATCGGGATCACTAACCGAGAACCCCGCGTAGATCGGCGCAGAACAACGGCCCAGCATCTCGCGTTCGGCAAATTCGATGACCCAGTCATTGGCGGCCCGGACCGGCAGAAAGCTGGTCAGGGACGAGGCACCCTGCACCCGGAAACGCCCCGCGTTCAACGCCAGCAGGTAATCGGCCCCGGCCTTGTCTGCCGCCTTTGCCGTCAGGCCCGAGCCAACAACCGCAGCAAACAGAAAGTTCTTTTCGCGATTTGTCATGCCGTGCCCTCGCACCAGATCAGACCATCCACATCAAGCGTGCTGAGCGGAACCATGCGTTCGTGCCATGCCGAGGTATAGGCAAACACGCTGACCTGCTCGGCCTCGTCCCGGATCGTCTCAATCACCCTTTGCAATGAGCCTAAAACAAGTGCGCCGCTGTCAGGGCTGCCCACATCCAGCAGGCCGGGGTGCAAGGCAAGCTGGTCGAGCCCGGCCTTTACTGCGGCGCGGGCCTGCGCGAGCGAGATAAAGAAAGCCAGCGTCTGAAACCCGGCGGCTTTGGCGCGGGCCAGAAACGCGTATTCGAACTCAGGCGAGGCCGGGATCGTCGACATCGACTGGCGCAAACTGCCATCCAGCAGGATCGAAGAGGGCCAGTTCACCACACCGCGATACCCTTTCTCGTAAAGTTGCGAGAGCATGGTCGCCTCGGATCCGAACGGATCGCTGGCTAATATGGCCGCCCAGTCGCCCTGTTTTGGCGTTTCACGGAGCACGCGGTTGTGGTCAAGCCGGGGCATCACAAAGGCCAAATCTGCCTGTGAAACACTCAGACCGCCTAAAGCAGGGCAGTAGATGCGGTCGATCTGGTCCGGGTCGGTGGCGGGCGTGCCAGTCAGTGTCAGGTTTTGCATGACTCTGTATAGGAAGAGTTTTCCGTATTTGAGAAGCTAATTCTCGTTTTTTCTTACTACCCTAAATGTCGATGAGCGCTCGAAGGCAATAAGCGCTTGCAAAATAACGACATTTTTCTTCACCGGAAATGAACCCAATGCTGTGCCGATTTCTGAAATTCGGACATTGTCGTCTCAACGGGAGGAATCATGACCTTATTTCTGATCGTCACCCTGAACGGGCTGACGCTTGCAGCGCTCTACTTTTTGGCAGCCAGCGGCTTCAGCCTGATCTTTGGGCTGATGCGCACGGTGAACATGGCCCATGGGGCATTGCTGCTACTGGGTGGTTATGTCGGTTACAGCATCGTCGATGTTACCGGCTCATGGGGTCTGGGCGTCCTGGGCGGTGGATTGGCGGCGGCTTTGGCCGGTGCCATCGTGCAGGCCGGCATTCTGGGCTGGATGCAGGGGGATGAGCTGCGCCAGACGCTTGCCTCGATTGCGATCTCGATCATCATGGCCGATCTGATGCTGTGGTATTGGGGCGGGCTGACCTATCAGGTCGAGCTGCCCGATGCCTTGGCCGGAGGGCAACGCCTGCCCGTTCTGGGCGTGGGGTACGCCAATATCCGTCTGGCGTTGATGGGTTTTGCGCTGGTGGTCGGAATTGGCCTGTGGTTCCTGATCCAACGGACGCGGTTTGGCGCGGTGATCCGGGCGGGTGTGGACGATCAAGACATGCTGCGGGCCTTGGGCTATCCGATCAACCGCATCTTTGTTCTTGTCTTTGCCCTGGGCGGCATGCTGGCCGGAATGGCCGGGGTCGTCGCCGCCAGCGCGCTGTCGATTGCGCCGGGGACGGATCTGCAGTTCCTGCTGTCCTCGCTGGTGGTGGTGATCGTCGGCGGCATGGGTTCGATCGGAGGGGCCGCCTTGGGCGCGCTGTTGGTTGGTCTGGCCGAGCAATACGGGCTGGCCTATGCGCCCACCTACGGCGTCGTGTTCACCTTTGCGATCATGGTGCTGGTGCTGGCGGTGCGGCCGCAGGGTCTGCTGGGAAAGGCCGAGCTATGAAACAGGCGCTGATCCTAATCCCTCTGCTGATACTGCCTTTCGTACTGAACGACTTCTGGCTGACGCAGGTGGCCACGCGGTCGCTGATCCTTGGCATCATGGCGCTGAGCCTCAGCTTTCTGGCCACCTATCTGGGCGTTGTCTCGTTCGCGCAGGCAACCATGGCCGGGATTGCGGGATATACCATCGCGTTTTTTGGCCCCAATACGGTGGGCATCGGGGTTCCGCTGCCGTTCTGGGTCTCGATCCCGCTGGCGCTGATCCTTGCGACCGTTTCGGGCGCTCTGGTCGGCCTGATCGCGCGCCGGTCGCGCGGGATCTACGCGATCATGATCACGCTGGCGATTGGGGTGGCGTTCTTCTACTTCACCCGCCAGAACTACACCTTCTTCAACGGCTGGACCGGCTTTTCCGGCGTCCGCGCGCCTGAAATTGCAGGCCTCAGCCTGCGTGATCCGCTGCCCTTGTACCTGTTGTCTCTGGGCGTGGCCGCATTGGCGCTGGCGCTGGTCAGTGGCTTTGTCCGCTCACCGCTGGGCCTGACCATTCAGGCCGTCCGAGATGCGCCGGGGCGTGTGCTCGCGCTGGGGATTTCCGTCACTACGCCTATCGTTGCCGCCTTTGCCTTTTCAGGCCTGCTGGCTGGGGCCGGCGGCATCCTGAACGTCTGGTATCAGGAACGTATCTCATCCTTCTCGGTCGGGCTTGGGCCGATCATCGACATCCTCATCATCTCGGTCATCGGCGGGTTGCGCCATCCCGGCGGAGCGTTCGTTGGCGCTGTCGTCTTCGTCCTGCTGGACACCTTCGCCGTCGACCTGATCGACCGTGAGCGGTTCAACACGCTGATCGGGGTTGTGCTGCTGCTGATTGTGATCGTGGCCCCGGGCGGGCTGCAACAGATGGCAAGCGACTGGATGGCGCGGCTGCGCCGTCCTGAAATCAAAGAAAAATCAACTGTCTGAGCAAACTCATAGGGAGGAACCTTAAAAATGAATAAGCTCAAAATGGCTGCATCCGCACTGGCGCTTAGCGTAATGGCGGTGCCTGCATCTGCCGAAGACGTCAAGATCGGCGTGATCTCGATCCTCGAAGGCGCTTTTGCCGCGTTGGGTCAAGACGGAATTCGCGGCGCTGAACTGGCGGTTCTGGAAACCGGTGGCGAGGTTGATGGCAACAAGATCGAAGTCATCACCATGTCGTCCGACGCCAGCCCCGACAGCGCCGTGAATGCAGCGCGCAAGCTGATCGAACAGGACGGCGTGGACATCATCGTCGGCCCGCTGTCGGGCTCCGAAGGTCTGGCGCTGCGCGATTTGTCGAAATCCTATCCGGCCGTGACCTTCATCAATGGTTCGTCGGCGGCACAGGATACAACGCTGCGTGACAGTTCCGAGAACTTCTATCGCTTCGGCGGCGACGGCGCGCAATGGCTGGTTGGCGTGGGCGACTATGCCTATAACGAAATGGGCTATAAGTCCGTGGCGGTCATCGCCGAGGATTACTCATTCCCCTACACGCAGGTTCTTGGCTTCATGTCGGAATTCTGCGCCGCAGGCGGCACCGTGCCCGAGAAGTTCTGGACCCCGATTGGCAACAAGGACTACTCCTCGGTCGTTTACTCGATCCCGCAGGATGTTGACGCGCTGTTCGTGGCGCTGGGTGGTGCGGATGCCGTTAACTTCCTGACTCAGTACAGTCAGGCGGGTGGCGACAAGCCGATCATCGGCGGCACCATCACGATTGACCAGTCGATCCTCGATAGCAAAGGTCCGTTCAAAAAGCTGCTGGTGGGTGCGCCTGCGGGTACGCCGACGGTCAGCGATTATGATGGTGAGGAATGGAAAGCGTTCTCGGCCAGCTATACCGAAGCCTTCCCCGATGGTTTCTCGGCGCCTTCGATCTTTGCCCATCACTATTACATGGGCACCAAGGCCGCGCTGCTGGCGCTGGACGAGGTTGATGGAGACCTGTCCGACGATCAGGCGGCCTATCGCGCGGTTCTGAACGATCTGACTTTCGTGACCCCGACTGGCGGCACCATGCGTCTGGACAAGAACCGCAATGGTATCGTCGACAACTTCGTCACCGAAGTGTTCGAACGCGAAGACGGCACGCTGGGCAACCGCGTGGTTAAGGTCGTGCGCGATATCGACCAGCTGCTGGGACAGGACGAAGACGTGTTCCTGGCCTCGGGGCCGGTTAGCCGGGACAACCCTTCGTGCCCGTAAGCCACTCACATAACACCGCCAATGCCCTGGAGGTCCGGGGCATTGGCAAACGCTTTGGCGGGTTCTGGGCGGTGCAGGATATCGACCTGACCATCCGCCCCGGCGAGCGGCGCGCGATCCTCGGGCCAAACGGTGCGGGCAAAACCAGCCTGTTCAACGTGTTGACCGGGGATACCAGCGCCACGACCGGCCAGATCACCCTGTTTGGCGACAGCGTGACGCGCGAGCCGATCAACAAGAGAATTCAACGCGGGCTGCGCCGGACCTATCAGCACGCCCACCTGTTCAACGGCCTGACCGTGCGCGACACGCTGTTTCTGGCTGTGGCCGGGGTGCGCGGCGGCTGGCGGCAGGTGCTGCCCTTGCGGACCGGCGATGACCGGCTGGCCGAGGCCGAACGACTGGCCGAAGTGGCTGGCGTGACCGATGTGCTGGACCGCGAAACCTCGGAACTCAGCCACGGGCAGCGGCGGCAGCTTGAGATCGGAATTGCGCTGGCCGAGAATCCGAAGATCTTGTTGCTGGACGAACCGGCAGCTGGGCTTTCGCCCGCCGAGCGCCCGAAACTCAGCGCGCTTCTGATGTCTTTGCCCAAGGACGTGACTGTTGTGCTGATCGAGCATGATATGGATATCGCCCTGCAGACCTCCGAGAGCGTTTCGGTCCTTTATAACGGGCGGATGCTGGCCGAGGGCTCACCCGACGACATCATGCGCAACGAAGACGTGCATCGCGTCTATATCGGGGGCGCTCATGGCCACTGATTTGCTGGATATTCGCGCGCTGGACCTGCGCTATGGCTCCAGCCATGTGTTGCACGGCGTCGACCTGACCGTTGGCAGCCGCCCGCTGGGCATTCTGGGCCGCAACGGCATGGGCAAGACCAGCCTGTGTAATGCCATCATGGGCCTGCACCCGCATTCGGCGGGAGAAATCCGGTTTGACGGCGTAGACATGACCGGCCTGCCGCCCGAAAAACGCGCGCAGATGGGGATCGGCTATGTGCCGCAGGGACGGCGGGTGTTCCGGTCTCTGACCGTCGAGGAACATCTGAAGATCGTCGAACGCAAGGGCGGCGCGTGGTCTATTGACCGCGTGTATGAAACCTTTCCGCGTCTAAAGGAACGTCGCCGCAACCTGGGCAACCGCCTGTCGGGCGGGGAACAGCAGATGCTGGCGATTGGCCGGGCCTTGCTGCTGAACCCGCGCCTGATGGTGCTGGACGAACCGACCGAGGGGCTGGCCCCGGCCATTGTCTCGGACGTGATCGACCTGATCGAATTGATCGCAGGCGAAGGCATCGCGGTGCTGCTCGTTGAACAGAACATGCACGCGGCGCTGGCCGCCGTGCAGGACGTGGCCATCATGGTCGGCGGAGAAGTTGTCGAGCGGATGACGGCAGAGGCCCTTGAAAACGATACGGCGATGCAAAAGCGCCATCTGGGGCTGGAACCCGGGCAGTCGGGCTAACGGGAGGGAGAGAGGATGACAAAAAGAGCTTACGTGATCGGCACCGCCGACACCAAAGGGCCGGAACTGCGCTATGTGCGCGATCTGATCGATGCGGCGGGGATGGAAACCGTGCTGGTCAATGTCGGCACCAAAGGCGGCGAGGCGGGCGTGGATGTAACAGCCGCCAGCGTCGCCGCCTGCCATCCCGACGGCCCGGCCTCGGTGTTTGTGAACGACAGGGGGCAGGCTGTGACCGAGATGTCGCGGGCGCTAACCGCCTTTGTGCTGGGCCGTGACGATCTTGGCGGCATCATCGGGCTGGGCGGTTCGGGCGGTTCGGGGATCATCGCACCCGCGATGCAAGCCTTGCCGATCGGGGTGCCCAAGGTGCTGGTCTCGACCTTGGCCTCGGGCGATGTCTCGGCCTATGTCGGCGCGTCGGATGTGAATATGTTCCACCCGGTGACGGATGTATCCGGCCTGAACCGCGTGTCGCGCAAACTGCTTGGCAATGCAGCCCATGCGCTGGCGGGCATGATGGCCAATGAGGTGCCAGAGGCCGTCGATGATCGCCCCGCGCTGGTTCTGTCGATGTTCGGTGTCACCACCCCTGCCGTTCAGGCCATCACCGAGGGGCTGGCCGATGACTATGATTGCCTTGTCTTCCACGCCACCGGCAGCGGCGGACGCTCGATGGAGCAACTGGTCGATCAGGGCGACGTGGCCGGGGTGCTCGATATCACCACGACCGAAATCTGCGACCTGATCGTGGGCGGTTTCCTCAGCGCAGGTGAAGAACGGCTCGACAGTATCGCGCGCAGCAAAATGCCTTATGTGGGCTCGTGCGGCGCGCTGGACATGGCGAATTTCTGGGCGCCTGAGTCGGTGCCCGGGCAGTTCAAAGGCCGCAATTTCTATCACCACAACGCGCAGGTTACGCTGATGCGCTCGACGCCCGAGGAATGCGCCCAGATCGGCACGTGGATCGGCAACAAGCTGAACGTCTGCGACGGGCCGGTGCGCTTCCTGCTGCCCCTGCGTGGTGTCTCGGCGCTGGATATCGAAGGCGGGGCTTTCCACGATCCGGCAGCCAACGAGGCGCTGTTCCAGGCGCTGCGCGACACGGTGGTCCAGACCCCCGAGCGGCAACTGGTCGAGCTGGACCTGCATATCAATGATCCCGCCTTTGCCGAGGCCGCGATCAGCAATTTCAACGAAATCTATGTAAAGAAGGATACCTGAGATGGCAGTCACGGGACGCGCAGAAATCCTTGGCCGCCTGCGGGCCAAAATCGCAGCAGACAAGGTGATCGTCGGCGGCGGAGCAGGCACCGGCTTGTCCGCCAAATGCGAAGAGGCCGGCGGCATCGACCTGATCGTCATTTACAATTCAGGCCGCTATCGCATGGCAGGCCGCGGGTCGCTGGCGGGGTATATGTCTTATGGCAACGCCAACGAGATCGTCGTCGATATGGGGCGCGAAGTGCTGCCCGTTGTCAAAAATGTGCCGGTTCTGGCCGGGGTGAACGCCACGGACCCGTTCTGTATCATGGACAAGTTTCTGGACGATCTGGCCGCGATGGGCTTTGCCGGGGTTCAGAACTTTCCCACCGTGGGCATCATCGACGGCCGCTTCCGGCGTGAGCTTGAGGCAACCGGCATGTCCTATGACATGGAGGTCGAGATGATCGCCAAGGCCCGCGAACGCGACCTGCTGACCACGCCCTACGTGTTCAGCGCCGACAATGCCGCGGAAATGGCCAAGGCAGGTGCGGATGTCATCGTGGCGCATTTCGGACTGACCACTGGCGGTTCAATCGGGGCCGGGGACAGCGCGCCCGATATCGCAGAATGCGCGCGGCTCTATGATGAATGGGCAGCAGCGGCACGGGCCTATCGTGATGACCTGATCTTTATCTGCCATGGCGGTCCGCTGGCAGAACCTGAGGACGCGCAGAAATTCCTTGACCTCTGCCCCGATTGCCATGGTTTCTATGGTGCCTCATCCATGGAGCGTCTGCCCACTGAAAGGGCGATCACAGCTCAGACCGCCGAGTTCTGCAAACTGCGCCGCGGCGCACGCGTTACAGAAGGAGTGTCCCAATGATCAGAGCCTATTCCTCTACCATCATCGCGGTTCCGGTCGATCAGGTCTGGGCGCGCGTACGCGACTTCAATGGGCTGCCCAACTGGCATCCGGCCGCCACAGATAGCCGAATTGAAGACGGGCACGCCAATGGTCAGGTCGGATGTGTACGCAATTTCGCTCTGACTGACGGCTCAGGCCGCATCCGCGAGACTTTGCTGTCCTTGTCCCAAACGGACAGGGAGCTGTCTTATGACATGCTGCCGAACGGCCCTTTACCGTTCGTCAACTATGTCGCAAGAATGAAATTCTCTCCGATCACCGACCGCAATGAAACCTTTGCCGAATGGTGGGCCGAGTTCGAGGCCGGGGATGGGCAAACGGATCATTGGCACAAGTTCGTCGAGAATGACGTGTTCCTGGGGGGCTTCAGCGCATTGGAGGCAAGCTTCTCTGCCGGCTAAATCTGACGGAATTCGCAAGAATAGGCTGTGAAACTCTTCACGGCCGAGTCCGAGCGGCTGGCACGTCGATGGTCGGGCATTGTGAACTGATCTCAGGCGCAGTCATCCTGCGCCGCGATAGCTGTCGTGCGCTATCTCACTTCTTGTAGCCTTGGATAGGCGCGACGGGGGGCTTCGGCCAACATCACATTCCAGTCCAGCACATCCGAGGCGTCCGCATATTGGCGCATCATACCGATCCAGTGATCGTAGTCCGAGGCCAGATTGAGAACAGGCCAATCGCTGCCGAACAATACGCGATCCGGCCCGAATGCACCTAACACATGGTCGAGATAGGGTTTGATATGCTCTAGGTCCGCGCCTGCCGGCGCCTCGGTCAGAAGACCGGAGAGTTTGCAGAAGGTATTGGAGTGCGCAGCGATCGTTGTGATATTTTGTGCCCAGTCCTCAAAACGGCCCTGAGCGAACTCAGGTTTCGCGCAATGATCGACCACGACCCGAAGATCGGGATAGCGGCCCAGAAACGTGTCGAGCACGGGCAGGTGCTTTTGCAGAACCAGCGCATCAAAGGTCAGGTTGTTTTCAGCCACCGCGGCTAACCCGTCTTCGAGTTTTGGATCTAGCATCCAGTGATCGTCCGCAATGTCCTGAATCATCGGCCGAAGGCCCAGAAATTTCGGCGATGCGGCCAACCTCTGCACCACTTCAGCCGCGTCCGCAGCTTCGAGGTCCACCCACCCAACGACGCCGACAATCCAGTGATGGGTTTGCGCCAGATCCAGCAGAAACTCGGTCTCAGCGACGTTGTCATCTGCCTGAACGACAATGGTGCCGGTGATCCCAGTGTTTTGCAGAAGTGGCTGCAGATGCTCGGGCTCGTAGTCGCGATAGAGCACGGGCAGGTCTTCGGGCATCCAAGCATAGCCCCCACGCGACAGGCGCCAGAAATGCTGATGGGTGTCAATCATCGGTTTTGCGTTCTGATCCATGATGTATCCCCTTTAGTCTAAGCAGTTGCTCCGCGCGCCATCAGGCCTGCGACCTGCCCGTGTAGAAATCGGTCAATTCGTCGGCCAGCGATTTGTAGAGCAGATGCACGTCTTCAATTCCGGGAACGTCCAGTTGATCGATCCTTTCCAGGAAGGGGCAGTTCACGACGCTGACGGCTTGTCCCTCGTGGTCGAGCACCGGATAGGCGAGGTTTGTTACCCCAACTGCGGTGGCCGATGGCATCCGTTCATAACCCCACTCGCGGATGCGGGAGACATGCTCTCTGAATTCGACCGGGTCCAGTTCTGGCTCGCCCTGTGCGAGCCGGTGCTTGTCCAGCAGCTCATCAAGTGCTGCGTCGCTACGGAACGCCGCCAGTACGCGCCCTGTGCCTGTATTTCCAAGGCCAATTACGGTCCCGACGCGCAATGCCAGACCCCAGTTCCCGGGCGAGGCGATTGAGGCGACCACAACAATGTCTCCGTTGCTTTCCATGCCCATATGGCAGGACTGCCAGGCCTTGCGCGTAACGGCCCGCATTTTGGGCGGCGCCATTTCAAGCAATCGTTCGACCGGCGGGTATCGTTGCGAGATCGCAAACATTTTCAAACTGAGCGAGTAAAGATCGTCATCCGACGACCGGATGACGTATCCGCGTCGCACCAATGTGGACAGCATCCGGTAAATCTCGCTTTGGGAACGATCGAGCGCGCGGGCAATGTCGCCCTGGGCCAGCCCGTCTGCGTGCTGAGAAAGCAGTTCGATAATGTCCAACCCCTTCTCCAGGGCAGGGGCGCGATATTTCTCAGAAGCTGCCGACACGTATTCCTCCCACGTCGCGTTTTAGGACGACTGCCTGCGAAAGTGACTTGAATATATGGTAAATGTCAATGTTGATTTATTTGTGAATAAATGTTTTAAATACGAATACAGGCGATGCAGGAGAGTCGCCAAAAGCTAAATCTAGGGAGAAGCACGTGATGAAATCGTCCAGAACAATCAGCGGGTTGCTTGCCAGCTGCGCCGTCATGGCCGCAGGCGCAGCATACGCCGAATCAGACTGGGGATCGTTCCCCGGTGCTGTTGTCGAAGCCAAGCTGATCGGTGGTCAGCAGTACGAGGGCCTGTATGGCCGCATCGCTGAGTGGGAAGAAGCCACAGGCGCCAAGGTCGATATCATCTCGAAGAAAAGCCACTTTGAGATCGACAAAGAGATCAAGTCGGACATGGCTGCGGGCACGACGTCCTGGTGTGTGGGATCGAACCACTCGTCCTTTGCGCCGCAGTACGAAGGTCTCTATGTCGACCTGAACGGATTGGTCCCGGCAGAAACGGTTGCTGAATTCGTGCCAGGCAACATTGGCGCGTCGACCGTGAATGGCGAGCTTCTGATGCTGCCGCGCGCGCAGTTTGACGTCTCGGTTCTGTATTATCTCAAGTCGAACTATGAAGATGCCGAAAAGGCGGCAGCTTTTAAAGCGGAATACGGTTATGATCTGGCCGTTCCCGAAACGTGGGAGCAGGTGAAAGATCAGGCGATCTTCTTCGCAGATCCGCCGAACTTCTATGGCACACAATATGCAGGCAAAGACGAGGCCATCGTTGGTCGGTTCTATGAAATGGTTGTGGCCGAGGGCGGCAACTATCTGGATGAAAACAAGAAACCCATCTTCAACTCGGACGCGGGCCAGCGCGCATTGCAGTGGTTCGTTGACCTCTATGAGGCGCAAGCGGTTCCGGCAGGCACCACATCCTATGTTTGGGATGATCTGGGTCAGGGCTTTGCCAGCGGCACGGTCGCGCTGAACCTGGATTGGCCGGGCTGGGCCGGGTTCTTCAACGATCCTGAATCCTCAAAGGCTGCGGGCAATGTTGGTGTTGCGATCCAGCCGATGGGGTCGGTCACACGCACCGGCTGGTCGGGCCATCACGGTTTCTCGGTCACAAATGACTGCGAAAACAAAGAGGCCGCCGTCTCGCTTGTAAAATTCCTGACCAGCGAAGACAGCCAGCTGGCTGAATCCGCCGGTGGTTCGCTGCCGACCCGCAGCGCCGTCTGGGAAGCCAACGTGGCCGCAGCGCAAGCCGGTGACGATCCGTTCCGCGCCGAAGCTCTGGCTGCCTTTGCCGCCGGTGCCGAATACGCATTCGCGGTTCCGCCGATCCCGGAATGGGGTGAGACCACCAATATCGTCTTCCCCGAACTGCAAGCTGCCATCGTCGGTGACAAATCCGTCGAGGACGCGCTGAATGACGCCGCCGAGGCGGTGGACGAGCTGATGCGCGAGTCCGGTTACTACTAAGGGCTCCTCCGGCCCAAGCGGGGGTGGCTGACACCCCCGCACCCTTCTACTCAATCCAAGGAAAGACGTTATGCGCCGCCGCTTACCGGAGTGGTTTGTCCTTCTGTTGCCTGCTTTCATCATCATGGCAGCCGTTGTTCTGATCCCGCTCCTCTTCTCGCTGTATTCCAGCTTTACCCCCTACAAGCTGACGCGCCCGTCGTCGCTGTGGCGCTGGATTGGCACGGCGAACTACGAAAAAATCCTTGGAGACTGGAAGTTCTGGTCCGCCTTTGGCCGTACCGTTCTGTTCCTGACCATCGCGCTGAACCTGGAACTGCTGCTGGGGCTGGGCATCGCATTGATGATGAACAAGGTCACATGGGGTCAGCGCACCCTGCGCACGATCCTGATGTTCCCGATGATGTTCTCGCCCATTCTTGTGGGTTTTCAGTTCAAGTTCATCTTCAACGACAACATTGGGCTGGTGAACAATGTTCTGCAATCGCTGGGCTTCACCGATGCCGCGCTGCCATGGCTGGTGGATGGCAAGCTGGCGATGTTCTCGATCATCTTCGCCGAGGTCTGGATGAGCACATCCGTCTTCGCGATCCTGATCCTCGCGGGCCTCTTCGCGATGCCCCGTGACCCGCTTGAGGCTGCCAAGGTCGATGGTTGCACCGCATGGCAGACCTTCCGCCATATCACGCTGCCCTTCCTGATGCCGTTCATCTATATCGCAATGACCATCCGCTCGCTGGACGTGGCACGGGCCTATGACATCGTGCAGATCATGACCGGTGGTGGCCCCGCGCGCCGGACCGAGCTGCTGTGGACGCTGATGAGCCGCACGGGCTATGTCGACGCTCGCATGGGGCTGGCCAATGCGATGGGCTATGTCTCGATACTGCTGTCGATTGCCTTCACCATTTACTTCTTCCGCAAACTCAGCGCCGCGCGCGCCGAGCTGGGCATGGGGGGCTAAGCGCATGGACCGCAATCAATCCTACCGCAACCAGCGCCGCGTGATGAAAGTGCTGCATCTGACCGGCCTGTTTCTGGTGATGTCCGTGATTTGTATTCCCGGCCTGTGGATCGTGCTGAACTCGTTCCGTCCGACGGTTGAGATCATGGCAAAACCGCCGATCTGGACGCCGACCTTCACGCTGGACCACTACCGCGCCATGTTCGGTGGCGCGGGCGAGGGTGGCGTGCCGGTGTTCCAATACTTCCGCAACTCGCTGATCGTCTCGGTCACCTCGACCGCGATTGCCATCCTGATCGGGATGGGCGGCGGTTACGCCTTTGCGCGCTATCGATTCAAATTCAAGAACGGCTATTTCGTCGGCCTGATGCTGTTCCGCGCTGTGCCCGGTGTGGCCCTGTCGCTGCCGCTGTTCATCGTCTTTGCCCGTGCGGGCCTGATCGACACCCATTTCGGCCTGATCCTTGTCTATGTGGCAATGAACGTGCCTTTCACCATCTGGCTGACCGATGGCTTCTTCCGCCAGATCCCCAAGGAACTGCACGAGGCGGCGGAAATCGACGGCTGCACCCGCTGGCAGGCCTTCTGGCGGGTCGAGTTCCCGGTGGCGCGCTCGGGCGTGGCCTCGGCGGCGATCTTCGCCTTCCTGACCTCGTGGAACGAATTCGCGCTGGCCTCGCAGCTGACCCGCTCGGTGGGGTCCAAGACGATGCCTGTGGGTCTGCTGGATTTCACCGCTGAATTCACCATCAACTGGGGCGGTATGTGCGCATTGGCCGTGCTGATGATCCTGCCCGCCCTGATCCTGACCTTTATCGTGCAGAAGCACCTGATCGCCGGCCTGACCTTTGGCGGCGTGAAAGGATAACAAAATGACCGAAGTGACACTCAACAACGTCGTCAAACGCTATGGCAAGCATCAAGCCGTGCATGGCATCAATCTGGACATCCATGACGGTGAATTCCTGGTGCTGGTCGGCCCCTCGGGCTGTGGAAAATCCACCACGCTGCGCATGATCGCGGGGCTCGAGGATATCTCGGATGGCGAGATTTCCATCGGCAGCCGGGTGGTCAACGACCTGCCCCCGCGCGAGCGCAACATCTCGATGGTGTTCCAGAACTACGCGCTTTATCCGCATATGACGGTACGCGAAAATCTGGGCTTCACGCTGCAGATTGCAAAGCGCCCCGAGGCCGAGATCACCAAGGCCGTGACCGAAGCCGCCGCAATCCTTGGGCTCGACGAGTTGATGGACCGCAAACCGGCAGAACTGTCCGGTGGTCAGCGCCAGCGCGTCGCCATGGGCCGCGCCATCGTGCGCCACCCGGATGTGTTCCTGTTTGACGAGCCGCTGTCGAACCTCGACGCCAAGCTGCGCACGCAGATGCGGGTCGAGATCAAGAAGCTGCACCAGCGCGTCGGCAACACTATCGTCTACGTGACCCACGATCAGGTCGAGGCGATGACGCTGGCCGACCGCATCGTGCTGATGCGTGACGGTCATATCGTTCAGGTCGGCACCCCGCTTGAGCTGTTCAACACGCCGGTCAACACCTTCGCGGCGACCTTTATCGGTTCACCTCCGATGAACCTTGTGGATGGCGTCGTCACCGACGCGGGAACCATCGTTCTGAAGGATGCGGTCACGGTGCCCGTCCCGGCCTCGGCGCGCGATCATGTGCGTGCGGGGCAGGCGGTACAATTCGGCTTCCGCGCCGACAATCTGATGCCGGTCGGCCATGCGGTCGAGGAAAAAGGCGATTTGGTCGATCTGGAACTACCCGTCGCATTGGAAGAACCTCTGGGCACCGAAACCCTGCTGTTTGCCGATTTGGCGGGGGTCGAGGTTCAGGCCAAGATGTTCAACCCGCGCCCGGTGCATCCGGGTGAAACGCTGCCGTTCCACCTTGTTCTCGACAAGTGCCACGTCTTCGACGCGGGCACCGGCGAGGCTCTGAGGGGGTAAGCTGCCGTGGCCACGATCACTCATATCGAACTGCGCATGATCGACCTGATCCCCAAGGTCAAACGCGTCGATGCGATCCAGTCCTTTGTCAGTCAGGAAACGCCCATCGTGACCGTGACCGACAGTGACGGGGCGCAGGGTACGGGCTACTGCTATACCATCGGCACCGGTGGCCCGTCGGTGATGGCGCTGCTTGAGAAAACGCTGGCGCCCGCGCTGATCGGGCGCGATGCGGACCGGATCGAAGGCATCTGGCGCGATCTACTGTTCCTGACCCATGCGACAGCGGTGGGGGCGATTACGTCGCTGGCATTGGCTGCGATTGATACCGCTCTGTGGGATTTGCGTTGCCGTAAACAGGGGCTACCGCTGTGGAAAGCCGCGGGCGGTACGCGGGACCGCATCCCGCTTTATTCGACCGAGGGCGGCTGGCTGCATCTTGAGACACAGGCCTTGGTCGACGACGCGCTGGCGATGCAGGCGCAGGGGTTCCGGGGCTCGAAGATCAAGATCGGCCGCGACCATCTGAGCGAAGATGCCGCCCGTCTGGCTGCTGTGCGCGAGGCGGTCGGGCCGGGCTATGAAATCCTGACCGATGGCAATCAGGGCTTTAACCTGTCCGAGGCGATCCGCCGGGCGCAGGTTTTGGAAGACTACAATATCGGCTGGTTCGAGGAGCCTCTGCCCGCCGATGACGTCGCAGGCCATGCCGAGCTGTCGCGCCGGACCTCGGTGCCGATTGCCGTCGGCGAAAGCATGTATTCGCTGAGCCAGTTCAAGGACTATCTGCAAGCGGGCGCCGCCAGCATCGTGCAGGTCGACGTCGCGCGGATCGGGGGCATTACCCCGTGGCTGAAGGTGGCGCATCTGGCCGAGGCATTTAACGTCATGGTCTGCCCGCATTTCCTGATGGAACTGCACCTGCCGCTGGTCTGCGCGGTGCCCAATGCGAAATGGCTGGAATACATCCCGCAGCTTGACAGTGTGACCACGGACGCGATGCGCATCGAGGATGGGTTTGCCATTCCGTCAGATGTGCCCGGGCTGGGTATCGCGTGGGACTGGCAGGCTATTGCGGCCCAGTCCTCGCCCATTGAGATCAGGGAGGGCTCATAATGCAACGTATGGGCATGGTAATCGGGGTGAAACCCGAAAAGCTGGATGAATACAAGCGTCTGCACGCTGCCGTCTGGCCGGATGTGTTGGCTCAGATCGCCCAAAGCAATATCCGCAACTACACGATTTTTTTGCGTGAACCCGAGAACCTGCTGTTTGGGTATTGGGAGTATCACGGCACCGATTTCGAAGGGGACATGGCCCGCATGGCGCAAGACCCCCGAACGCAGGAATGGTGGAGTTTCACCGACCCTTGCCAAAACCCGCTGCCCAGCCGCGCCGAAGGCGAAAAATGGGCACCCATGATTGAAGTATTCCACACGGATTGAGGACGACATGACCAAAGCACAGGGCCGTCTGGCCGGAAAGAAAGCGCTGATTACCGCCGCAGGGCAGGGCATTGGCCGCGCCAGCGTCGAGAAATACGTGGCCGAAGGCGCGCAGGTGATTGCTTGCGATATCAACGATGCAACGCTTGCAGAACTGGCCTCAATCGATGGCGTGACAGCTCTGAAGCTGGACGTCACCGATGCAGACGCTGTGGCCGAGGTGGTCGCGACCGCCGGAGCGCTGGACGTGCTGTTCAACTGCGCAGGTTTCGTTGGGGCCGGTTCGATCCTTGAATGCGACGATGACCAGTGGGACTTCAGCTTTGATCTGAACGTCAAGGCGATGTACCGGCTGGCCAAGCTGGTTCTGCCCGGCATGCTGGAAAATGGCGGCGGCTCGATCATCAATATGTCCTCCGTCGCTTCGTCGATGAAAGGCGTGCCGAACCGGTTCTCGTATTGTGCATCCAAAGCGGCCGTGATCGGCCTGACCAAATCCATCGCCGCTGACTTCATCACGCAGGGCATCCGCTGCAACGCAATCTGCCCCGGTACCGTCGACAGCCCCAGCCTGCACGACCGCCTGCGCGCCACTGGCGACTATGAACAGGCGATGAAAGACTTCATCGCGCGCCAGCCCATGGGCCGCATCGGCCACGCGGATGAGATTGCCGCCCTGGCCGTCTATCTGGCCAGCGATGAAACCGCATTCACCACCGGACAGACCTTCGCCATCGATGGCGGCTGGACCGTTTGATCAGGGAGATTTGAGATGAAACTGCTGCGTTACGGTCCGGTTGGACAAGAAAAACCCGGCCTGATGGATGAAAACGGTGCGATCCGCGATCTGTCCGGCAAAGTCAGCGACATCGCGGGTGACGCGCTGTCGGATGCCGGGCTTGATGCCCTGCGCGCGTTGGATGTGAATGCGCTGCCGGTGGTCGACGGCGCGCCGCGTATCGGCGCATGCGTCGGGCAAGTGGGCAAGTTCATTTGCATCGGCCTGAACTATGCCGACCACGCCGCTGAATCCGGCATGGCGTTGCCCGAAGAACCTGTGATCTTCTTCAAGGCGACCTCGGCGATCATCGGCCCCGATGACACCGTGGAAATCCCGCGCAACTCGGTCAAGACCGACTGGGAGGTCGAGCTGGGCGTGGTGATCGGCAAGCATACCAAATACGTCTCCGTCGAGGACGCGCTGGACCACGTCGCGGGCTACTGCGTGATCAATGACCTCAGCGAACGCGACTTTCAGCTGCACCGCTCGGGCCAGTGGGTCAAGGGCAAGTCTGCCGACACATTCGGCCCCATCGGCCCCTGGCTGGTGACGCGCGACGAGGTGCCGGACCCGCAGAACCTGCCGATGTATCTTGAGGTCAATGGCCACCGCTATCAGGACGGCTCGACCAAGACGATGCATTTCGATGTGGCGACCGTGATCTCGCACCTGTCGCAGTTCATGTCGCTGCAGCCCGGCGATGTGATCTCGACCGGGACGCCTCCCGGCGTGGGCATGGGGCAAAACCCGCAAACCTATCTGAAGCCCGGCGACACCATGGAGCTGGGGATCGAAGGGCTGGGCGTCCAGCGTCAAACCGTGGAGGCAAGCAAATGACCCGTATCACTGGCATTCGCACTGAAGACTTGCGCTTTCCGACCTCTGACAGCCTTGATGGCTCGGACGCGATGAACCCCGATCCGGATTATTCCGCCGCCTATGTGGTGCTGGAAACCGATGGCGCGCATGAGGGCCACGGCCTGACCTTCACCATCGGTCGTGGCAACGAGATCTGCGTGGCAGCGATTGAGGCGCTTGGCGCGCTGGTCACCGGGTTGGAACTGGACTGGATCACCGAGGATATGGGCCGGTTCTGGCGTCATATCACCGGCGACAGCCAGCTGCGCTGGATTGGCCCCGACAAGGGCGCAATCCATCTGGCCACCGGCGCGGTCGTGAACGCCGCGTGGGATCTGTGGGCCAAAGAGGCGGGCAAGCCCGTCTGGCAACTGGTCGGTGAGATGAGCCCCGAAGAGATCGTGCGCCTGATCGATTTCCGTTACCTGACCGACGCGATCACGCCGGACGAGGCGCTGGCGCTGCTGCGCGCCGCCGAGCCCGGCAAGCAGGACCGTGTCGCAAAGCTGAAGGCCGAGGGCTATCCCTGCTACACCACCTCGGCGGGCTGGCTGGGCTATTCCGACGACAAGCTGCGTCGCCTGTGCCGCGAGGCCAAGGAGGCGGGGTTCACCCACACCAAGTTCAAGGTGGGCCGCGATCTGGACGATGACATCCGCCGCCTGACCATTGCGCGTGAAGTGCTGGGCGAAGACATGAATATCATGATCGACGCCAATCAGGTGTGGGAGGTTGATCAGGCCGTGGATTGGGTCAAGGCCCTGTCCTTTGCGCGGCCCTTCTTCATCGAAGAACCCACCAGCCCCGACGACGTGTTCGGCCACAAGGCGATCCGCGACGGTGTCGCTCCGGTCAAGGTGGCCACCGGCGAGATGTGCCAGAACCGGATCATCTTCAAGCAGTTCATCAAGGAAGGCGCGATCGACATCGTTCAGATCGACAGCTGCCGGATGGGCGGATTGAATGAGGTGCTGGCGGTCATGTTGATGGCGGCGAAATACAACCTGCCGGTCTGGCCCCATGCCGGGGGCGTGGGCCTGTGCGAATACGTTCAGCATATGTCGATGATCGACTACGTCGCGATCTCGGGCGAGAAGGACAGCAAACGGATCGAGTTCGTGGACCATCTGCACGAGCATTTCCTTGACCCCTGCATCGTCAAGAACGGAGCCTACATGGCTCCCGAAAAACCGGGTTTCTCGATCGAGATGAAGCCCGACAGCATCAGAGATTTCCGGTTCCTGCCTAAACTGGCAGCGGAATAAACCCCCGCCGTCTGACCATAAAGGCAATAACAGTCGGGCGGCTTATCACCCAACCTGGAGGAAAGACAAAATGTTGAACTTTGGTAAAACGGCCTTTGGGGCCGCGTGTATCGTTGCGCTTGGCGCTACGGCTGGTCTGGCACAGGAAACCCTGCGCTTCGGCCATGTGTATGAGGCCTCGACCCCCTATCACGCTGCTGCTGTGAAGGCCGCTGAGCTGCTCGAGGAAAAGACCGACGGTCGCTACAAGATGGAGGTGTTCCCGGCCTCGCAGCTGGGCAAAGAGGCCGCGCTGAACGAGGCGCTGTCGCTGGGCACGGTCGATGCGATCTATACCGGCGTTGCGTTCCTGGGTCAGTCCTATGGCCCGATCAGCATCTCGGATTATCCGTTCACCATGCGGTCGTATGACCACTGGAAAGCCTACGTGAACTCGGACCTGTTCGATGAGATGGCCAATGAATACAAGAACATCTCAGGCAACACGATTGCGACCATGACCTATTATGGCGCGCGTCACGTCACCTCGAACAAGCCGATCCTTGAACCCGGCGACATGGAAGGTCTGAAGATCCGCACGCCGAACGCGCCTGCTTATCAGATGTTCCCCGAAGCAACCGGCGCGAACCCGACACCCATGGCCTTTGCCGAAGTCTATCTGGCCCTGCAACAAGGTGTCGTGGACGCGCAGGAAAACCCGCTGCCGACCATCCAGTTCAAGAAGTTCTATGAGGTGCAGTCGAACATCAACCTGACCGGCCACATCACCAACTCGCTGGCCGTCGTGGTCTCGCCCGTAACGCTGGCCAAGATGGGCGACGATGGACAGGCTTTGATTGATGCGCTGGCCGAAGCCGCATCGGCCACGTCGGACGAAATCGTGCAGTCCGAGGCCGAACTGGCCGATTGGTTCCGCGCGCAGGGCGTGAACGTGAACGAAGTGGATCGTGCGCCCTTCATGGCAGCGGTTGCACCTTTGCTGAGCGGTGACACCGTTCCGTGGGATGCTGAGACCTTCGAACGTCTGCAAGCGATCCAGGAATAATATCCTGCGCCGGACCCGGCGTCGTTCCGGGTCCGGCCTTTATGCACGAGGAATGTCCCGATGTCCGACGCCCCGCCCGAAATAGACTTTGACGCCCTTGCCGCCGAAGATGACGCGCATTTTCGGAACTATCGCATCACCGTGGCCGATTATGGCCTGCTGGCGCTGTTCGGTTTGCTGTTCGGAGTGGTCTTCCTGCAGTTCTTCACCCGCTATGTGCTGAACGATTCCATCGCCTGGACCGAAGAAGCGGCGCGGTATCTGCTGATCCTTCTGGGTTTTGCCGGTGCGATCCGGTGTCAGGCGGTCGGCAGCCATATCGTGTTGGAATTCGTCGATAAATACTATGGCCGCCTGCTCAGCTGGGTGCATGTCTTTGCACTGGTTGCGACCTTCGTTCTGTTCGCCGTCATCATCTGGTCGGCGTGGGAGTTGATCCAGCGCACCTCGTTCCAGCAAATGGTCTCTTTGCCATTCCCGAAATACTACCTGCACACCGCGGTGATGATACTGGCGGTCGGGAATCTGGGGGTTGTCACCTATCAGATCGTCGCGCGGGTGAAGCAGCTTAAAGAAGGCGTCGACAAATGGGCCTGATCATTCTTTTCGTATCCCTGTTCGGCCTGATGCTGATGCGCGTGCCGATCGCGTTTTCGCTGGCACTGTCGTCTTTCGCCTACATCCTCTATTCCGGGCTGCCGCCGGTGCTGTTGATGCACAACATGGTCAACGGCATGGACAGCTTCCCGCTGCTGGCGATCCCCTTCTTCATTCTGGCCGGGGCGCTGATGAACTCGGCCGGGATCACCGCGCGCATCTTCGGCTTTGCCCGCGCCATTGTCGGTTGGATGCATGGCGGTCTGGGCCATGTGAACGTCGGCGCAAGCATCATCTTTGCCGGTATGTCGGGTGCGGCCGTCGCGGACGCGGGCGGCCTTGGCGCCATCGAGATCAAGGCCATGCGCGAAGCAGGCTATGACGACGACTTCAGCGTCGGCGTCACGGCGGCCTCGTCGACCATCGGGCCTATCATCCCGCCCTCGCTGCCTTTGGTGATCTTTGGCGTCATGGCCTCGGTTTCGATCGGCAAGCTGTTTGTCGCCGGTATCGTGCCGGGCCTTCTGATGGCGCTGTCGCTGTCGATTATGATATGGTGGATGTCGCGCACGCGGAACTATCCGCGCGACGTGAACTTCAGCCCGTCGGTCATCGCCACACGCTTCAAAGCAGCTTTCCTGCCGCTGATGACCCCGGTCATCATCGTGGGCGGCATCGTCTCGGGGGCCTTCACCCCGACCGAAGCCGCCATCGGGGCCGCAGCCTATGCGCTGATCCTCGGCACTTTGGTCTATCGTACGCTGACGGTTCGGAAACTGGCGGTAATCTCGCTGGAAACCATCGAGACAACGGCGGCGATCATGATGATCGTGGGGGCGGCCTCGGTCTTTGCCTGGATACTGACCGCCAATCAGGTTGCCGCACATTTCGCTGAATTCGTGCTGTCCTTCACCGACAGTAAGGCCGTCGTCTTGCTGCTGATCATGGCCGTGGTCCTTATCGTTGGCCTGTTCATGGAGACCATCGCCGCGATCTCGATCCTTGTGCCGGTGCTGATGCCGGTGGCCGCGCAATTTGGTATCGACCCGGTGCATCTCGGGATCATCGTCATCCTGAACCTGATGCTGGGCTTGCTGACGCCTCCGGTTGGGATGGTTCTGTTCGTCCTGTCGCGGGTGTCGAAGGTGCCATTCGAACAATGTGTTCGCGCGACCCTACCGTTCCTTGTTCCCTTGCTGGGCGTCCTTCTGCTGTTGACTTTCGTCCCTTCGCTGGTCCTGTGGTTGCCGAACCTGCTTTATGGATCGTAGGATGCGGGCCGTTTTTTGGAGTCAAAGATGAAAACCAACCAAATCGGTAACACCGACCTGAAAGTGACTGAACTGTCCTTTGGTTGCGCCAGCATTGGCAACCTCTACCGTGAAGCCTCGGACGCGGATGTGCAAGATGTCCTGAACACCGCGTGGGAGGCCGGAATTCGGTATTTCGACACGGCGCCGCATTATGGACGCGGCCTGTCGGAACAGCGTTTGGGCCAGTTCCTGTCGGGCAAGCCTCGGTCGGACTATGTGATCTCGACCAAGGTTGGCCGGGTGCTGTCCCCGGGGCAAGCGATGGCCGAGGCGGACGGGTTCGTAAACCCGCTGCCCAATGACGTGCGTTATGACTATTCGGGCGACGGGATCGAGGCCTCGCTGGAAAGCAGTCTGGAGCGACTGCAGACCACCATGGCGGATATCGTATTTGTGCATGACATCGGCACTTATACCCATGGTGCCGACAACGCAGCCCAGATGGAGGCGTTTCTGGGCAGCGGGTACGACCGGTTGTTGAAGCTGAAGGAACAAGGCCGCATCCGCGCGTTTGGTCTGGGGGTGAACGAAAACGAGATCTGCCTTGATGTCATGAACCATGGCCCGATTGACGTCATCCTGCTTGCAGGCCGCCTGACGTTGCTGGACCGTTCCGCCGAAGAGGCCCTGACCGCGCAATGCCACGCGCAAGGTACCAGCCTGGTGCTCGGAGGCGTGCTGAACTCAGGCATCCTTGCTACTGGCCCCGTGGAAGGCGCGACCTATGACTATCAGCCAGCCTCGCCCGAAATACTGGACCGTGTCCGGGTACTGCAGGACAAGGCCGAAGGGCTTGGCCTGCCGCTGGCGACGGCTGCCTTGCACTTTGCGAAATCGCATCAGCTGACGTCATCTGTTCTAATCGGCACGTCAAAGGCAACAAGCCTGACGCGCAACATCGATGCAATGGCGCAGACAACCCCGGATGAGTTCCACACGGTCTTCCGGTAGGAGCCATCGAAGTCTCTCTGGCACTTGCCCAATTTAGCTGAGGGTCTCGGAGCCAATCAGAGCTGTAGCCGCGATTCCCGGGCTACCAGTCCAATTTGTATCCCGCTCAGCAGCGTCTCTGCGCGCTGCTATCACGCGATCGACCTTGAGACTGCGGTCGTCATTCAGGCGGCAACAGCTCGGGATCAAGCACCCAAAATCTGCCAAGCATAGGTCGTTCAATTCACATCAAGGCTGCAGCAGATCCTGAAAGTAGTCGAGATTGCTCTCGGAGATCACTGATTTTCCGAGAGCTGTCGGGGTAGACAGGAAGAAACCGGATTGCATATGGCGCGGCTCTACTTTGATCAGGTTAAGGCTTATGGCTGGCTCTGAGGATTTTGGGCACTTGCGTGCAATTGCAGACATCTGCTTACCAAATTCCGCAACATGAGAGGTTTAACAGCGGGCCGGATGGAGCATATAGCGGGGCGAAAAGCGCTTGCAGTCGAGCGCAAGATCAGGGAGCATTCCGCTTAGTTATGGTTTCACCTATTGAAAAGCATAAGGTTACAGGACCTTTGTCTCATATCCATAAGTCACGGAGTCAGATTCTGAAACGATGTTCAATCATTCCGCCCGTAACCCGTATGAATCGTTTAGAAAAACGATCTGGTGAGGCGATCAGAGTTGTCACGTTCGGTTTTAGAATGTCTGAGTACCTTTCATAACATCCCGGAGCCCGCCCCATGAACCGAGAGCACCAAATTCTGCAACGCGCCATTGAGGACCGGCTTCTGGACAGCGAAACCACCGTGTTGGGCTTCATGGAC
>NZ_JBQFZS010000012.1:0-96421 GCF_056542385.1 Ruegeria sp. AD2(2025) | reverse complement strand
CTGCGGTCAGCGTGGTCTTGCCGTGGTCAACGTGGCCAATCGTACCGATGTTGACGTGCGGTTTTGTACGCTCAAACTTTTCCTTTGCCATTCCTCAGGCGCCCTTTTTGCAATTTGGGGGACCCTTGGTCCCGTGGTTACATCTGCGCGCGCGAGATATTTGGTTCAGGGGGGAAAATCAAGCACATCCTGAGGGAAAAGCGGATCAGGACGCCGGATTTTGCGTGACGGCCCCGGAATCGAGCGGCTGGATCAGGCTGGGACGCTTGTCGAACCATCCATTCTCAAGATGTTCCTCGGCCAGCCACTCTTCGACACGGTCGGCAACTTTGAGGGCAAGTCCGCTCATCTGCTCGTCTTTGGTGCGTTCGTGGCCCGAACCTTTGAGGGCACTTCCGCCGGTGGTGTCTTCCAGCACCTGGAATTTCTTGCCCTTGGCCAGAAACTCTTTCTTGTTCACGTCATAGACATTCACCAGCACGATCGCGGTGCTTTTGGGGTTATAGATCACCGGAATGCCCGGAGGGGCCAGCATATAGCCTTCGAGGCTGATGCCGATGTCATAATCCTGCGCGCCTTCATAGCGGCCCAGACGGATATCAACGGCGTTCTGAATCGCTGCCGTCCATTCGTCGGGCGTGGCATCGCGCGAGACCGGTCCCTGAATCGCCTTGTCGGCGAAGGCGTAGTTCACGCGCAGTTTGAATTCGCCCAAGCTTTCGGGTTCTTCATAAACCTGCGTCTGGGTGCAGGCGCCCATCAGGGCCAGCCCGGTGATCAGTGTCAGAATGCGCAGCATGTCTCTCGTCTCGATAGGCCTGTTTTCATCTGATCTAGCGCACCGATACGGGGTGTGCCAAGCGGTATCGGCAGATTTTCACCAAACAGGCCGCTTGATCACGAGAACTTATAGTCGCGCGGGAAGCCATAGGGGGCCTTTTTGCCAACGCCTGCGCGCTTGGCCAGCCATTGGGACATATCCGCCTCGTGCCGGGTTTTATCGCCACCCATGGACCATTTCAGACCCTCTTCCCAGTTGAAGGTGGTGATGTCAGACAGGCCACCGTCCAGCTCCAGCGTGCCCTGACGCCCGCGTGCCATATTGTATTTCTGCAGGCGAACGCCCTTGCCTCGGGTCATCTCGGGCAGCTCTTCCGTCGGGAAGACGAGGAACTTTCCGTTCTGCGAAACGACAGCCACGTGGTCACCCTCGACGGGTTTACAGATCATCGCCGTCTCGTCGCCCTTAACGTTCAGCACCTGCTTGCCGTTACGGGTCTGGGCCAGCACGTCATCCTCGGGCACCATGAAACCGTTGCCCGCGTCCGAGGCCACAAGCAGCTTGCGCCCCGGCTTGTGGATCAGGATGTCGATGATCTGCGCCTCGTTCGGCAGGTCGACCATCAGGCGCAGCGGTTCGCCCATCCCACGCCCGCCGGGTAGATTGGCGGCGCTTACCGTGTAGAATCGCCCGTTCGAGGCAAAGACCAGCAACCGATCTGTGGTTTCCGCGTGGAAAATGAACCGTGGCCCGTCGCCGTCCTTGAACTTCAGCTCACGCTTGAGGTCGATATGACCGGTCATGGCGCGAATCCAGCCCATCTGAGAGCAGACGACCGTGATCGGTTCGCGGTCGATCATCGCCTCAAGCGGCACTTCCTCGACCTGCCCCGCCTCGGCAAACAGCGTCCTGCGCGCACCGCCTTCGTAGTCTTTGCCGAAAGTCTTCTTGGTCTCTTTGAGTTGTTCAGCGATTTTCGCCCACTGCAAGGCCGGATCGGCCAGCAGGTCTTCGAGATTGGCGCGCTCCAGCATCAACTCGTCACGTTCACGTACCAGTTCCATCTCTTCCAGACGGCGCAGGCTGCGCAGGCGCATGTTGAGGATGGCGTCGACCTGAACTTCGGACAGTTCGCCCTCGCCCGGTTTGGGCGAGACATAGTCGGATTCGTCTGTGGCGCGGACGTGATCGATGCCCCAATCCTCGCGCATCAGCGCGGCTTTGGGGTCGTCGTCATAGCGGATGATGTCGATCACACGGTCGAGGTTGAGGAAGGCGACAATAAATCCCTCCAACACCTCAAGCCGGTGGTCGATCTTGCCCAGACGGTGACGCGAGCGGCGGATCAGAACCTCTTGCCGGTGATCGAGGAAGGCGCGCAGCACTTCCTTCATCGAACAGACCTTGGGCGTCACACCGTCGATCAGAACGTTCATGTTCAGGCTGAACCGCACCTCAAGGTCCGAGTTACGATAGAGCATGCCCATCAGCACTTCGGGGTCGACGTTTTTGGAACGCGGCTCGAGGATTAGGCGGATGTCGTCTGCGGACTCATCTCGCACATCAGCGAGAATCGGGATTTTCTTGGTCTGGATCAGCTCGGCGATCTTCTCGATCAGCTTGGATTTCTGGACCTGATACGGGATCTCGGTGACGACGATCTGCCATTGGCCACGGCCCAGATCCTCAACCTCGAATTTGCAGCGCAGGCGGAAGGACCCCCGCCCAGTGCGATAGGCTTGCGCGATGTTCTCGGGCGGTTCAACGATCACGCCGCCGGTCGGGAAGTCCGGGCCGGGCACGTAGTTCAGCAGAGTGTCGTCGCGCGCGTCGGGCGTTTTGATCAGATGCAGACAGGCGTCGCAAAGCTCTGAGATATTATGCGGCGGAATGTTGGTCGCCATCCCCACAGCGATACCACTGGCCCCATTGGCCAACAGGTTCGGGAACTGCGCAGGCAGCACAACCGGCTCGGTCAGCGTGCCATCATAGTTGTCGCGAAAATCAACGGCGTCTTCGTTCAGACCTTCCAGCAGCGCCTCGGCCACGATAGTCATCCGCGCCTCGGTATAACGCGAGGCCGCCGGGTTATCGCCGTCGATATTGCCGAAATTCCCCTGCCCGTCGACCAGCGGGTAGCGCACGTTGAAATCCTGCGCCAGACGCGCCATCGCGTCGTAAATCGCGGCATCACCATGCGGGTGATAGTTACCCATCACGTCGCCCGAGATTTTCGCAGACTTACGGAACCCCCCCGTCGCGCTGAGTCGCAGCTCGCGCATTGCATAGAGGATTCGCCGGTGTACCGGCTTCAGCCCGTCGCGCGCATCCGGCAAAGCGCGGTGCATGATGGTGGACAGCGCATAGGTCAGATAGCGCTCGCCAATCGCGCGGCGCAGCGGTTCGGCTATCTCGCCCCCGCTCTCGGGGGCCTCCATGTTGGGGTCGTCGATCGTGTCGTTCATACATGATGTGATACGCCGCAAGCGCGCCGTGGTAAAGCAATCGCTGCACATTTTACCCCGTGCACATCAGGCTTTTTGCAACAGGGGGAGGCAAGTACCGGATTTCCCCCGCCTTTCGACTCAGAGCCTGATCTATGGTATCCTCTCAGTCATTCTTACTGCTGCCTTTTTATTGTTGTTACGATTGCCAGGGGGTGCGCCATGACGCGCGTTATTATCATCACTTTTGCCATGCTCGGCTGGAGCTTTTATGTCATGAGCGGAGGGCCGGATTTCGAACCGCGCGGTGTGCGCGCCGAACAGCCCCGCCAGATCGCCGCTCAGACGGATCACGATCCTGCACCCGCCGTTGAACAGCTGGTCACCCGCGCCACGCCGCAACCCGCGCTGCCCGCCATCCCGGTTGTCGAGATTGTGCCCGACGCCCCCCAGACAAGTGACGACGAGGAAACCCGCGCGCTGCTGGCGCAAATCGCCACGGGCCTCAATCTCGATTCGTCCTTCGTGACCGATCAGAACGCAACACTGGCGCTGGCCTCGCTGGAACAGGGGGTCAGCGCGCTGCAGCAGGTCACGCCCGAGGCGGTGACCGATGCCAGCGAAACACCCGTTCTGCCCGAGCCCGAGAAAGACATCCGCGAAATCGCCGGCACCCGTGTGAACATGCGCGACGGCCCCGGCACGATCTATCCGATCATCGGCAAGGGCACCATCGGTCAGCAGGTCGAGGTGTTTGCCGAATCCGGCACCGGCTGGCTGCGCCTGCGCGTGGTGGAAACGCAACAGGTCGGATGGATTTCGGCCTCGCTGATCCGCAAAACCAGAAACTGACGCAGTCGGGTCATTGTCCTGCCCGAAACCTCGCCATAGCTATGGGCGAGGCATACGGGCGGGGATAACATGCAGAAAACCATCCTGATCACGGGTTGTTCGTCTGGCATTGGCCTGGACGCGGCACATGGGATGCGCGCACGGGGCTGGCGGGTATTTGCCTCGTGCCGGCAGCAGCGCGATTGCGACCGGCTGCGGGCGCAGGGCTTTGACAGCCCCCTGATCGATTACACCGACGCGGCCAGTATCAAATCCGGCCTGCAACAGGTGCTTGAGGCCACGGGCGGCACGCTGGATGCGCTGTTCAACAACGGTGCGCATGGCCTGCCCGGCGCGGTCGAGGACGTGCCCACCGACGGCCTGCGTCATATCTTTGAAACCAATGTCTTTGGCTGGCACGAACTGACCCGGCAGGTGATTCCCGTCATGCGGGCGCAGGGCCATGGACGGATCGTTCAGAACTCGTCCGTTCTGGGACTGGTCGCCTATCCGTGGCGCGGCGCCTATGTGGCGACCAAATACGCCATCGAAGGCCTGTCGGACACGCTGCGGCTGGAGCTGCGGGACACCGGGATCAAGGTCATCCTGATCGAGCCCGGCCCCATCACTTCGCGGCTGAGGGAAAACGCCATCCCGGTCTTCGAACGGTTTGTCGACTGGGAAAACTCGGCCCTGCGCCAGCGCTACGAGGGGTCGCTGCTGAAACGGCTCTACGAATCCTCGGGGCCCGACAGGTTCGAACTGCCGGCCTCGGCCGTGACCGCCAAGCTGGCCCATGCGGTCGAAGCCGCCCGCCCCCGCAGCCGGTATTATGTCACCACGCCCACCTATATCGCCGCCTATCTGCGCCGCATCCTGCCGACCCGCATGATCGACCGCATCCTGTCGGACGTCTGAGGCGAAATTACCCGTTCGCTTTTGCCGCCATCGGGGCTAGATGAGGGGCAACGAGACAAAACACGGACGGTGATCGCATGGACCTGTTGATGGTCATATTGCTTCTGGCCATGGCGGCGGTGGTTGCTGTGCTGGTCATTGGCATCTCGAATTTCGGAAAACCCGGCAAGGACGCCGCGATGAAAAGCAACAAGATGATGCGGCTGCGCATCCTGTTTCAGTTCATAGCCGTGGTGCTGATCGTGCTCTACGTCTATCTGCGCGGACAAGGAGTTCAATAGATGGTCGTTCTCAACAAAATCTACACGCGCACCGGAGATGATGGCAAAACCGCGCTCGGCAATGGCGAACGGGTTGCCAAATACGCGGGTCGCGTCGCAGCCTATGGCACCGTGGACGAGCTGAACTCGTTCGTCGGCGTGGCCCGCACCGAGGCCGAAGGCGGGGTCGAGGCCGCCCTGTCCCGCATCCAGAACGACCTGTTCGATCTGGGCGCTGATTTCTGTCGCCCCGACATGGATAAGGATGCCGAGGCTGAATACACCCCGCTACGCATCGTCCCCGCCCAGATCGACCGGCTTGAGGCCGAGATCGATGCCATGAACGAAACGCTGGAACCGCTGCGCAGTTTCATCCTGCCTGGCGGCTCGCGTCTGGCAGCGCATCTGCATGTCTGCCGCACCGTCTCGCGCCGGGCCGAGCGTCTGGCGGTGGAACTGACCAACATGGAACCGGTGAACGAGGTGGCAGTCAAATACCTCAACCGTCTCAGCGACTGGTTTTTTGTCGCTGCGCGCTGCGCCAACGATAACGGGCGTGACGATGTTCTGTGGATTCCGGGTGCGAACCGCTGAAAGCGGCGCAACGTCCAGTGGACGTTGTGGCGACCGGAAGGGCGGAGCCCCGGACCAAAGGTCGGCGCGAACCGCTGATCTGCGCGCCCGGCGGAAATAAAATTTC
This sequence comes from Ruegeria sp. AD2(2025), assembly GCF_056542385.1. Lineage (NCBI taxonomy): Bacteria > Pseudomonadati > Pseudomonadota > Alphaproteobacteria > Rhodobacterales > Roseobacteraceae > Ruegeria > Ruegeria sp. AD2(2025). Next base: position 90,487 of record NZ_JBQFZS010000012.1, on the reverse strand, counting down.
GTTTCCTGTCGAAAAAATGACAAAACGCGACGTCCCGAAACCATGACGTGACGATTTTGCTCTGTTGCTGGGCATCACGACCCGCTATCTAAACCAGCGAGAGCATTGGTGGAGTCGCGGCGCGGCTTGCCGTTTTTGTAAGGAGCATACGCAAAAATGAAGGTACTTGTGCCTGTCAAGCGCGTGATCGACTACAACGTGAAGGTTCGCGTCAAAGCGGACGGCAGCGGTGTTGATCTCGCCAATGTCAAAATGTCGATGAACCCGTTCGACGAGATTGCCGTGGAAGAGGCGATCCGCCTGAAAGAAGCAGGCAAGGCTGACGAAGTCGTTGCCGTTTCGATCGGCGTGAAGCAGGCGCAGGAAACCCTGCGCACCGCCCTGGCCATGGGCGCCGACCGTGCCATTCTGGTTGTGGCCGCCGAAGACGTGCATCAGGACATCGAGCCGCTGGCCGTTGCCAAGATCCTGGCCAAGGTGGTCGAGGAAGAACAGCCCGGTCTGGTGCTGTGTGGCAAGCAGGCGATCGACAACGACATGAACGCAACCGGCCAGATGCTGTCGGCCCTGCTGGGCTGGTCGCAAGGCACCTTCGCGTCCGAACTGGACATCGACGGCGACAGCGCCAAGGTCACCCGCGAGGTGGATGGCGGCCTGCAAACCATCAGCGTCAAGATGCCGACCATCGTCACCGTCGACCTGCGCCTGAACGAGCCGCGCTATGCGTCGCTGCCCAACATCATGAAGGCGAAGAAAAAGCCGCTGGACGAGAAAACCACCGCCGATTACGGCGTCGACGTCACCCCGCGTCTGGAAATCGTCAAGACCGACGAGCCGCCCGCGCGCGCCGCAGGGATCATCGTAGGCTCGGTCGATGAGCTGGTTGAGAAACTCAAAGAAGCGGGGGCTGTGTGATGGCTGTTCTTCTTCTGGCCGAAGTCAACAATGGCGAACTGAGCGTTGACGCAACCGCCAAGACCGTTGCCGCAGCAAAATCGCTGGGCGACATCACGGTTCTGGCCGCAGGCGGCTCGGCCGCCGCTGCCGGTGAGGCCGCCGCCAAGATCGATGGCGTGTCCAAGGTTCTGGTCGCCGAGGATGCCTCGCTGGGTCATCGTCTGGCGGAATCGACGGCTGCGCTGATCGTGTCGCTGGCCGATGGGTACGAGCATATCGTGGCCCCTGCGACCACCGACGCCAAGAACGTGATGCCGCGTGTTGCTGCGCTGCTGGATGTCATGGTGATCTCGGATGCGTCCGGCGTTGTCGACGGTTCGACGTTTGAGCGTCCGATCTATGCCGGTAACGCGATCCAGACCGTGAAATCGAACGACGCCAAAAAAGTCGTCACCATCCGCACCGCCAGCTTTGACGCGGCGGGCGAAGGTGGTTCGGCCTCGGTCGAAACCGTTTCGGTGCCGGGATCCGAAGACCTGTCGTCGTGGGTCGAGGACAAGGTGGCCGAAAGCGACCGCCCTGAACTGACTTCGGCTGGCGTCGTTGTCTCGGGCGGCCGTGGCGTCGGTTCGGAAGAGGACTTCAAGCTGATCGAAACGCTGGCGGACAAGCTGGGTGCCGCTGTTGGCGCGTCGCGTGCTGCGGTCGACTCGGGCTATGCACCGAACGACTGGCAGGTGGGCCAGACCGGTAAGGTTGTTGCGCCGGACCTGTATGTCGCTGTCGGCATTTCGGGCGCGATCCAGCACCTGGCTGGCATGAAGGACTCGAAGGTCATCGTGGCGATCAACAAGGACGAAGAGGCGCCGATCTTCCAGGTTGCCGATTTCGGTCTGGTCGCCGACCTGTTCCAGGCCGTGCCGGAACTGACCGAGAAACTCGGCTGATCCGAGGCCGAGATTTTTCGTCGAAAAATCTTGCAAGGCCCGCCATTGGCGGGCCTTTTCTGTCATATCCCGATATCCTGAATGACAGGTGACAGCGCCTCGGCAATCCGGCGATGGGCGGCGGGGCCGATCATGTGCTCGGCCATGGGCTGCTGCAACGTGCCGAAAAGCACATCCTCCAGATCGTCGGACACGCTGGCCACCTGCGCGGGCAACTGAACGATCTGCGTGCAGAGCGGCCCGAGCGCCTCGAGCATGCCGGCTTGGGCCAGCAGTCGGCCCGGCCCGGTTTGGCCTGTTTCGCCCTCTTGCACTGCAAGGGCCAGAGCCACCACGGGGGGTATGATCCGGTTCAGGATATCCTGCAGATGATGCAGCCAGCTGCGTTGCAACTCCTGCAAAACCGCGTCGAACCGCGCGTCGTCGTGCGCCTGCAATCGCGTGAGCAGATGGCCTACGAAGTGGATATCGGTGAAATCTTCGTCGGGGTACAGCCTCAGCAGATCGCGCGTCGGGGCCACGAAACGGTCGTTGCGGCGGGGGTGCACACGGTAGAACCGGTTGGAATGACCGGCCAGATCGGGCAGTTGCAGCAGACACAGTTGGGCCCCGTTGGCCAGGTCCAGCAGGCCCTCGTCCTGCAGCAGCGCCTCGGCCCCGCAGAAGAGGCTGCCGAAATTGATGCAGCGCCGTCCGAGGTGCTGTTGCAGGACCGCCGGATAGGGGCGGTCGACGAAGCGCCCGAAGGTCTCCTGCCCGCCAAGGCAGGCTATATATGGCCGGTTTAGCGCCCGTTCAGGGCCCCGAAACCGCAGCTTCGAGGTACCATAACGGCACATAAATTCGGCGGGACCACCCCCGCCTGTCGGTTGATAGCTCATCTCACTCACCCAGTTTTTCACCCGCTGCCATCTTGCCGCCGCAGGTGTTGCGATTCTCCTAATGTGCGCATTTGAAGCGAATTTGACCGGTCAGCGCCCCTTGCCGCCCACCCGGAACTGCCGATAATGTCGCCTGTAACCTGCGAGCAAAGGCATCGGAACATGGATGTAAAATCAGTCGGAGTGATCGGCGCCGGTCAGATGGGCAACGGGATCGCCCATGTTATGGCGTTGGCGGAATATGATGTTTTGCTCAATGACATCAGTCAGGAGGCTCTGGATGCTGCGATGGGCACGATCGAGGCCAATCTAGCACGGCAGGCTTCGCGCGGGAAGATCTCGGACGAGGCGGTGCAGGCGGCTTTGGGGCGGATCACCACGACGCTGAACCTGCCGGATATCGGCCAGACCGATCTGGTGATCGAAGCGGCGACCGAGCGGGAAACCGTCAAACAGGCGATTTTCGAGGATCTGCTGCCGCATCTTCAGCCGCATACAATTCTGACCTCGAACACCTCGTCGATTTCGATCACCCGTCTGGCCAGCCGCACCGACCGGCCCGAGCGGTTCATGGGGTTCCATTTCATGAACCCCGTGCCGGTGATGCAACTGGTGGAACTGATCCGGGGCATTGCCACCGATGAGCCGACGTTCAGCGCCTGCAAGGCGGTTGTGGACCGGCTGGGCAAGACCTCGGCCAGTGCAGAGGATTTTCCGGCCTTTATCGTCAATCGCATCCTGATGCCGATGATCAACGAGGCGGTTTATACGCTTTATGAGGGCGTCGGGAATGTGCAGTCGATCGATCAGTCGATGAAGCTGGGGGCCAATCACCCGATGGGGCCGCTGGAGCTGGCGGATTTTATCGGGCTGGATACCTGTCTGGCGATCATGAACGTGCTGCATGATGGCTTGGCGGATACCAAGTACCGCCCCTGCCCGCTGTTGACGAAATATGTCGAGGCCGGGTGGCTGGGGCGTAAGACAGAGCGCGGATTTTATGATTATCGGGGCGAAGTTCCGGTGCCGACGCGGTAGGAAGTGAGAGGGCCAGCCCTCTCTTGAGCCTGCGGCTCAATTCACTCCCGGGATATTTATGGCCAGATGAAGGTTTGGATCAGGTTTTGCCCAAAGCCAGCGTGTGGTTGCGGAGCCAGGCCATGAAGCCGCGGGGGTCGCGTTCGAGCAGGGCCATGTCTTCGTCGGATACCGGGTCTCCGATCACCGGGGATTGCGGACGATTGCAGGAGCGGACGATTTCGTGCAGCAGCAGGCCCTGACGCAGGATCGGCGACAGCCGGTTGGCGATCTGGTACCAGCGCGAATTGCTGCCGGGGAAGAAGATTGGCACCACTTTGGCACCCGAGCGGCGAATCATCTTGGCGGTGAAGACGTTCCATTCCCGCTCAATCGCGGGGCCGAACCAGCTGTCCGAGGACATCACCACGCCTGACGGGAACAGCGCCACGACGCCGCCATCGGCAAGATGTTTCATTGTCTTGCCGCGCATCTCGAGCATCTTGGCCTGCGCTTCGGGGTCATGCGGGAAGGGCACGGGGATCATGAACGAGGTCGCCGCCTCGTCCAGACCGGTCAGGACCGAGCGGGTCAGGATGCGATAATCGCTGCGGACCCGGCCGATGAGCTCGGCGAAGATCATGCCATCGACCATGCCGTGCGGGTGGTTGGCAACGACAATGACGGGCCCTTCTTTCGGAATGCGCGCGATCTGTTCGGCCGGGGTGGTCAGGTCGATGCCCATAGTCTTGAGCGCGCCGCCCCAGAATTTCTGGCCGCGGTAATGTTCGTTCTGTTTCTCGAACTTGTTGACCATGCGCAGGATGGTCAGCTTGCCGGTCAGCCACTCGATGGCGCGGATGGCGGTGGCCGTCCAGGCGTCGTCAAACGAGTTGGCGTATGTCAGGGTTCTGCGGTCATAAATCTCACCCCGATCCGTGTTGTGATCCACTACGGAGCCTGATTTGGTATCGTGCGCGGTTTCCGCCAATTGCCTGGTCTTTCCGTCCTTGGTGTCGCGGCAGGTCGGGTGTCAGAACCCTTCGCCGAACTTATCATTCACCAGGGTTTCCAATGCTTCTGCCAACGCCTCAGCATCCGGGCCGGACGTCTCGACGTCAATAGTGCTTCCGCGCGACGCTGCCAACATCAAAAGGCCCATGATGCTGTCGCCTGAGGCAGAAAGTCCGTCACGCGACACTTCGGCGCGGGCGTCGAAGCCTTCGACCACCTCGACCAGCTTGGCCGAGGCGCGGGCGTGCAGGCCCTTTTCGTTGATAATTTTCAAACTTTTCGTAGTCATTCAAATCTATCCGGTCTCAATCCAGCGTCACATTTTGGGCGTTGATGTATTTGCGTCCGGCCTCGAGCGCCAGACGCACGGCCTCGGCCAGCGGCAGGTGGCGGCTTTTGGCCAGTTTGATCAGCATCGGCAGGTTTGCCCCGTAAAGGATTCGCCGGTCCTGCGGGGCGCAGGCGCGCAGGCTGAGATTCGACGGGCTGCCGCCGAACAGATCGGTCACCACCACGACACCGTCGCCCTGATCGACGGAATCGGCGGCGCGGCAGATATCGGCCTGTTTTTCCTCGCGATCGTGATCGGCCTCGATCGGGACGGCCACCAGCCCGGGCTGCTGGCCCACGACATGCTGCGTGGCGGCCAGGTATTCCTGTGCCAACCCGCCATGTGCAACGATTACGATCCCGATCAACCCGGCCTCACATTCAACGAACGACGCTCCATTTCGCGGTGCCTAATTGACACCTGCTGGCCCGCTTCTGCAAGGGCCTTTGCAACCGCTTCCGCCAACGCGACCGAGCGGTGCTGGCCCCCGGTGCAGCCGAAGGCCACCGACAGATGCGCCTTGCCCTCGGCTCGGAATGCCGGGAGCAGTTCGATCAGCAGGTCGACGACACGGTCAAAGAAGGCGTCGTAGTTCATATCTGCCTGAACATAGGCTGCCACATCAGCATTTCGACCATCGGCCTCGCGCAATTCGGGGCGCCAGTAGGGATTGGCCAGAAAGCGGCAGTCAAACACCATGTCCAGACCGCGCGGCAGGCCGCGTTTATAGGAAAAGGATTCGATCGACACCGCCAGATGCCGCCCTTCGCGGGGGGCGAACCAGCGCTCGACCTCTTCGCGCAGCTGGTGGACGTTCAGGGCGCTGGTGTCGATCAGGGTGTCTGCGATCTCGCGGATGGGGGCCAGCAGTTCCTTTTCCTGCACGATCCCCGTTTCCGGGCTGGCATCGGCGGCGACCGGGTGACGGCGGCGGGTTTCCGAGAAGCGGCGCAGCAGCACCTCGTCGCGGCAATCCAGATAGAGCGTGGTCAGATCGACCTGCTCCATCCGGCCCAGTTTCGACGCCAGTTCGATGAAGCCGATGGTGGAAAAATCGCGGTTGCGGGCGTCGATGCCCAGCGCCATCGGGCTGCCGGGCTCGGAGCTGTCCAGCAGGCGCGACAGCAGACCCATGGGCAGGTTGTCGATGGCCTCGAAGCCAAGGTCTTCGAGCACGTGGATCGCGGTTGACCGGCCCGCACCCGACGGGCCCGTTACCAGTACGATGCGGCGTTGCGCGGTCATGTATGCGGCCATTCCGGGCTCACGCGTCCCATTTTCAGAAGTTGCATCAAGGCTGCGGGTAAATTGGGCACAGCGGCGGCGCGAAGCAAGGGAACAGTTTGCCTCAGCAGCCGAATGTTCTGCGGCTCGGGCAGGCGGGCGGGTTCGCTTTGGTCCAGATCGACCACATAGGTCACCGGAACCGGCCCGGCCGCATCGGCACGCAACAGGCCGATGCCGCGCGCCTCGATCAACCCGCGCAAAGGCGACACCGCATCGGCCATGACCTGTGCGCCCTGCTCCGTCAGTTCAACCCGGTCATCCGCCACCAACTGCGCCCCCAGCGCCATCATCTGCAACGCAAGGGCCGATTTCCCGGCCCCGGATTTGCCCACGATCAACAGGCCCGCCCCCTGCACGGTCACGCAAGAGGCATGCACGCAAGCCCTGTCCTGATCAGCAATGTCCGAGAAAAGCCCCTCGCCCATAACCTAGACGGGCAGCCCGACCACAAACCGCGCACCCAGCGGGTCCGAGGTGATGTCGGCCTCGGTCGGGCGGATGTTTTCGGCCCAGATCACGCCGCCATGGGCCTCGACGATCTGTTTCGAGATCGCAAGCCCAAGGCCCGAGTTGTTGCCGAAATGCTCGTCGGGGCGTTGCGAATAGAAGCGCTTGAAAATCTTTGTCAGCGCCTGATCGGGGATGCCGGGGCCGGTATCCTCGACCACGACCAGTACGCGATTGTCGCGGCGGCGAACCCAGACGCGGATCGCATCCTTGTCTTCGCAAAAGGAGATCGCGTTGGTGATCAGGTTGACGAAAACCTGCGCCAGACGTGCCTCGAGCCCGTTGACCACGATCGGATCGGACGGCAGGTCGGTGATATAGTCGATACCTTTCGAGCGCGCATCTTCGCCCAGATACTGACCGATATTGTTCAGCAGGTTCAGCAGGTCGAAGGGCTGTTCCTCTTCCTTGACCAGCTCTGCGTCCAACCGCGAGGCGTTCGAGATGTCGCTGACCAGACGGTCCAGTCGCCGCACGTCATGTTCGATCACGCCCAGCAGCTTTTCGCGCTGATCCTCGCGCTTGACCATACGCATGGTGCCAACGGCGGATTGCAGGCTGGCCAGCGGGTTCTTGATCTCATGCGCCACATCTGCGGCGAACTGCTCATTTGCGTCGATGCGGTTGTAAAGCGCGGTGACCATGCCACGCAGCGCCTGGCTGAGGCGACCGATTTCGTCGGGGCGCGCGCTGAGGTCGGGAATACGGATGCGCCCCGGATTGACCCCAGCCCCGCGGTCCTTGCCCATCTCGGCCGCTGCCGCCAGATCGGCCAGCGGGTTGGCAATGGTCGACGCCAGCACAAGGCTGAGGCCAATCGAAACCAGCAGCGCCACCACGAACATCTGCAGGATGCGTTCCTGTTCCTTGCGGGCCAGCGCGTCGATCTCACCCGCCGGGCCCGCCATAGCGACCGCGCCCACTGGCGCATCGTCCAGCAAGATTGGTGCCACCGCGACGATCACAGTCTGGCCCATCTCGTCCTGAACGGTCTGCACCTGCATACCCCCGCCCAGCGCGCGCGGGATCAGTTCCTGCACCCGTTGCGCAAGGGTCGGTGCCTCACCTTCGGGGCCACCACTGAATACGGCAGAGATACCGTTCCAGACCGCGTTCAGCGCGTCGCTGATCACGGTGCTGCCGGTCGATGCATCCAGGTTTTGCCGCAACAGGCCGGGCAGGTCCGACGCCGCCGAGGCGCCGCGTGTCCACCCGATCAGGGTGCCGGTGCCGTCATAGACAAAGACTTCGCCACCTTCAGGCAGGCTGAGGCCCGACAGCGTGTCGCGCACGTCCAGAACCGCCGCGCCGCCGGGGGCGGGCTGGCGCAGCTGGGTTTCGAAGACATTGCTGACAAGCTGTGCATCGCCAACCAGATTGCGCGCAGTCTGCTGCACGCGTTCCTTGCGGCTGTCGTCCAGATACAATAGCCCGGCCACCAGGATAATCAGCGCAATCAGATTGAAAGTTATGATCCGCCGCGCCAGCGGAGAATGGCGCAGCGTGAACAGGTTGCGGCGCGAGCGTTTCTCGCGCAGCTCGGCGGACTCGGGGTCCTGGGGAATGACCCAGTCATCCCCAAGAACGACGTCCGCGTCGCGCCCTTGATTGGCGTGTTCAGTATCGCGCACGAGACCCCTTTGCCCCTTAAAAACGGCCGCGCCTATTCTTCGTTATACCGATATCCGATACCATAGAGCGTTTCGATGGCCGAGAATTCGGGATCAGCGGCCCGCATCTTCTTGCGCAAACGCTTGATATGGCTGTCGATGGTGCGGTCATCCACATAGACCTGATCGTCATAGGCCACATCCATCAACTGATCGCGGCTTTTGACGAAACCCGGACGCTGCGCCAGCGCCTGCAGTAGCAGAAATTCGGTCACGGTCAGCGAGACATCGTTGCCCTTCCAGCTGACCGCGTGGCGTAGCGGGTCCATCCGCAGGTCGCCACGCTCCATCACTTTGGTATCGCCGGTCGTGGCATTGGTGACATCACCGTCGACCGCTTCCTGACGGCGCAGCAGCGCGCGGATGCGTTCGACCAGCAGACGTTGCGAGAAGGGCTTCTTGACATAATCGTCCGCCCCCATGCGCAGGCCCAGAACCTCGTCGATCTCATCGTCTTTCGAGGTCAGGAAAATTACCGGCATCTGGGTTTTCTGCCGCAGACGCTGCAGCAGGTCCATGCCATCCATGCGCGGCATCTTGATGTCCAGAACGGCCATGTCCGGCAGTTTCTTGTTAAAGGCGTCCAGCGCCGCCTGACCATCATTATAGGTTTCGACCTCGAACCCTTCAGCTTCGAGCGTCATGGACACGGATGTCAGAATGTTTCTGTCATCGTCCACCAGTGCAATCTTTGACATCGGGTTGGCCCCTTGTTCCTGCTCACATACGCGGTATTCCGCTTATTAGTAGTGTATTTTTGGCTTTTTTAAGGCCGCGAATCAAACTGTATCTGAAATTCGTGAGATTGTTGCCACACAGTTGCGGCAAAAAAGCCCTATCGTTTCACCGAATACGGCCTGTCTTTTCAGCACTATCCTTTTGATTGCGCTAAACTTCGGTGTGGTTGCGCTAACTCGCCCCGACCCTGCTGTTCATGCCCCGAACGACCGTGGTAAGAGGCGCGCGACCGCCGGGCTGGTACCGGCACCGGCCCAAGGGCGCCCGGCATCCAAGCCACCGCGCCACCACAGGAGAAGACACATATGACATCTGGACGGGTTAACCCGCAATTCCGCCTCGAGGATCAGGGCATCGAGGGTCTGGGCCATGTCTATTACAACCTGATCGAGCCGGCACTGATCGAACAGGCGCTGAAGCGCAGCGAAGGCACCTTGGGCAATGGCGGCGCGCTGCTGGTGACCACAGGCAAGTTCACCGGCCGGTCGCCCAAGGACAAGCACGTCGTCAAGACCGACAGCGTCGCCGACAGCATCTGGTGGGAAAACAACGCCGCCATGAGCCCCGAAGGGTTCGACGCGTTGTACGACGACATGCTGGCCCATATGAAGGGCCGCGATTATTTCGTACAGGATCTGGTCGGCGGGGCCGATCCCAGCCATGCAATCAACGTGCGGCTGGTGACGGAACTGGCCTGGCACAGCCTGTTCATCCGCCACATGCTGCGCCGCCCCGAGCGCGAGGATCTGGATGATTTCATCGCCGATTTCACCGTCATCAACTGCCCCAGCTTTCAGGCCGACCCGGCCAAGCATGACTGCCGCAGCGGGACGGTGATCGCGCTGAACTTCGACCGCAAGCTGATCCTGATCGGCGGCACCGAATATGCCGGCGAGAACAAGAAATCCGTTTTCTCGCTGCTGAACTACATGCTGCCGGAAAAAGGCGTGATGCCGATGCATTGCTCGGCCAACCACGCGGTCGGCAACCCGGTGGACACGGCGGTGTTCTTCGGCCTCAGCGGCACCGGCAAGACCACGCTGTCGGCTGATCCGGCGCGCGTGCTGATCGGCGATGACGAACATGGATGGTCGGATCGCGGCACCTTCAACTTCGAGGGCGGCTGCTATGCCAAGACCATCAACCTGAGCGCCGATGCCGAGCCCGAGATTTATGCCACCACCTCGAAATTCGGCACGGTGATCGAGAATATGGTCTTCGATCCCGAGACGAAAGAGCTGGATTTCGACGATGACTCGCTGACCGCAAACATGCGGTGTGCCTATCCGCTGCACTATATCTCGAACACGTCGACATCGGCGATGGGCGGGCACCCCAAGAACATCATCATGCTGACCTGCGACGCCTTCAGCGTGCTGCCGCCCATTGCGCGACTGACACCGGCGCAGGCGATGTATCACTTCCTGTCCGGCTTCACCTCGAAAGTGGCCGGGACCGAGCGCGGCATTACCGAACCGCAGCCCACCTTCTCGACCTGTTTCGGCGCGCCGTTCATGCCGCGCCGCCCCGAGGTCTATGGCAATCTGCTGCGCGACAAGATCGCCCAGCATGGCGTGACCTGCTGGCTGGTCAATACCGGCTGGACCGGCGGCCCCTATGGCGTGGGCAGCCGGATGCCGATCAAGGCCACACGGGCGCTGCTGACCGCTGCCCTCGAAGGGTCGTTGGCCGATGCCGAATTCCGCAAGGACGCCAATTTCGGCTTCGAGGTCCCCGTTTCAGTACCCGGCGTGGCCGAGGTTCTGCTGGACCCGCGCCGCACCTGGGATGACGAGGCCGCCTTTGACAAGCAAGCCGACAAGCTGGTGCAGATGTTCGCGGAAAACTTCGAACAATACCTGCCCTTCATCGACGAGGACATCAAAGCCGTCGCCATCGGCTGACCACTTTCGGGGGCCAGTCCGGCCTTCGTCCCCCGGAAAGCTTACGTAGCGGAACCCTAAGGCGCCCGGACAAGTGCATTGCGAGAACGCTCAGTTTGAGCTATCCCATCCCACCAACGGAAAGCCCGGCGCCCCTACTCACATCTGCGCCTTGGGTGGCCCGTGCAAGTAACGATTGAATCCACATGGGGATGGGTGTCGGATTGATGTGCAGCAAGGGATTTGGCCCTTCGAGATACCTCGGCCCGGCACGGAGCAAAACAGGTAGATGATGACCGAGATTTCAAAACTCACCGAGTTGCGCAAGCTGATGCAGAGCATGGAACGCACCCTTGGGCTGGAGCAGCTGTCTCCGGTCGAGCGGGATATCTACTATGCCGCCGAAGAGCTGTCGAAAGCCGACAAAGAGGTGCGCACCTTCGGCCTGATCGAGCACACGCTGGTCCAGAGCGTTTCGCGCCCGACCTTTTTCCGCGCGCTGAAATCGCTGGTGCAAAAGGGCTATCTTTCGCAAAGCGGCAGCGCCAACCGGGGTCGCTATGTGGTTCATGCGCCCAGGTGATGTTCACCTTCTGACGGGAAACGGCTGACCCTCGTGCGCAGATGGGCCTTTGACACATTCTATGCCTCTTTGGCCTATGTCGCGGCGTCGCTTCTGACATTCGAAGTGCTGATGCCCCTGCAAAACGTGTTCTTTCCCGAATATCCCAGCCGGGCCAGCCTGCTGTTTCTGCCCCATGGGGTGCGCGTGCTGTCGGCTTGGCTGCTGGGATGGCGCGCGATCTTTGCCCTGCTTCCGGGTGTCTTCATCGTCTTCGCCATGATCGCGGGCTGGGATGTGTTCCTGCCCAGCCGGTTGCTGGCCATCACCATCGCCGTCACCACGGTTCCGGCGGTGTTCTACGCCTGCAAGGCACTGGGCTGGGACCTGTTCCCTCGCGCCGACCGCAGCCCCTGCTGGCTGTGCATCATGGGGGTCGGCATCGTCACGTCCTTCATGGTTTCGGGCCTGACCAACATGGTGTTCGGCAGCGCCACCGTGGAATATGTCGCCTATCTGATCGGAGATATCTCGGGACTGTTTTTCCTGATGCTGGGCCTGCATTTCGCCTTCCGCCTGGCCGAGCGGCGCGACTAACCCAGCAGCCCCCGCCGCAGCAGGTTCAACCCGGCCACCAGCAGCACCAGCAGCGTCAGCTTGCGGAACTGCGCCTGATCGATGCGGTCCTGCAGCAATTGCCCCACACGCATCCCCGCCAGCGCCGGAACAATCAGCAGCGCCGAAAACACCGCCGTCTCGGCCCGTAAAATGCCCGAGCCCAGATGGGCCACCGCCAGCGCCACAGCGCCCAGCCCGTAGATCACCCCCTGCACTCGCATCTGGTCCTTCTTGGGCGTGTTCAGCGCCGTCAGATAGGCGACGGTCGGCGGCCCCCACACGCCCGAGATACCGCCAATCGTTCCGGCCACGGCACCCACCGTGGCCTCAACCCGCACCGACGCTTCGCGCAGCGTCAGCTTGAACCCCAACAACTGCATCAGGGCAAAGGCCGAAATAGGCACGCCCAGAATCAACAGAAACGCTTTTGGTGACAACAGGTTGATCAACTGTGCGCTGGCCAACAGGCAGACCAGCCCCACGCCCAAGAACACCCGGAACTTGCGCACCGAGCTCATCGCGGCAGGCACCCCTTCGCGCAGGGCCTGCACCCCGTTGGTCACCAGCGTGGGCAGGATCAGACCAGCCAGCGCCAGTTCGGGCGGCAGCATCATGCTGAGGCCCGAGACCAGCACCATCGGCATGGCAAACCCCACCATCCCCTTGACCCAGCCCGCCACGAAGGCAACGGCCAGAGCCAGGTAGAATTCCTGTGGTGACATCAGCGAAAACAATCCCATCGGCCCTACATATCACCCCGGTATTTTTCTGCATCGCAAAAGTGTTTCCGTAATTTTTGAACTTTTCTGGGTCATTTTGTGTATTTTTGTTGCGCTGCACGTGCAGCATGATATCACCAGACAACCCAGCAGAGGACGTGATTCATGGCCCATGACGGACAGGATATGACGAACATGACGCAGTCAGCGGTTTTGCCCGACCTTCTGACACTCACCGCAGCGGCCCTGCCGGGGGTTGAGGCGGTTTTTGACAAGGCGCGCGAGTCAGTGCGTGCGATGGTGACAGATCAGGGGCGGATTTCGGGCGCGCTGATCGAGACGCATCAGACCGCAGCGCATGGTCTGGCCTGGCTGGCGACCTATCACCAGTCGCTGCAACAGATGCAACGCTGGGCTGAAGCGCTTGAGAAGGATGGAAAATTCGGCGAGATGGAGCAGTTGCTGCACCAGATCGCCTTTGGTGAATACCTGCACCAGATCGCTGGCGGCATCCCGATGAACCAAGGAGAAACCGTGCGTTTGCAGGACCTTGGCCTTGGCTGGGACGCCCTGTCGGGGTTCCAATGCAGCGAAGTGCAGACCCTGATGGCGCAGGCCAATTCGCAGGCCGCGCGCACCCGTCTGGTCGCGCTGATGCAGGACCAGTCCGGTGCCACCATGTTCGGCGCCTCGGGTCTGGACGAGGAGCTTGAGATGATCCGCGACCAGTTCCGCCGCTATGCGCAGGAGAAGGTCGAACCCCATGCCCATGACTGGCACCTCAAGGACGAGCTGATCCCGATTGAAGTCATTGACGAGCTTGCAGAAATGGGTGTCTTTGGCCTGACCATTCCCGAAGAGTTCGGCGGGTTTGGCCTGTCCAAAGCCTCGATGTGCGTGGTGTCCGAGGAACTGTCGCGCGGCTATATCGGCGTGGGCTCGCTGGGCACCCGGTCCGAGATCGCCGCCGAGCTGATCATCGCGGGCGGCACGGACGCGCAAAAAGCCAACTGGCTGCCGAAACTGGCCAGCGCGGAAATCCTGCCGACAGCGGTATTTACCGAGCCGAACACCGGGTCCGATCTGGGCAGTCTGCGCACGCGCGCCGTCAAGGATGAAGATGGTAACTATCAGATAACAGGCAATAAAACATGGATCACCCACGCCGCGCGCACCCATGTGATGACCCTGCTGGCGCGCACCGATCCCAACAGTACCGACCACCGCGGCTTGTCGATGTTTCTGGCCGAAAAGACACCCGGAACCGATGACGATCCCTTCCCCACTCCGGGCATGACCGGGGGTGAGATTGAGGTGCTTGGGTACCGCGGCATGAAGGAGTACGAGCTGGGTTTTGACGGGTTCGAAGTGAAGGGTGAAAACCTGCTGGGCGGCGAAGAAGGTAAAGGTTTCAAGCAGTTGATGGAAACCTTCGAGTCTGCCCGCATCCAGACCGCCGCCCGCGCCATCGGCGTGGCGCAGAGCGCGCTGGACATCGCCATGCAATATGCGCAGGACCGCAAACAGTTCGGCAAGTCTCTGATCAACTTCCCGCGTGTCTCGGGCAAGCTGGCGATGATGGCGGTCGAAATCATGATCGCGCGGCAGCTAACCTATTATTCTGCATGGGAAAAAGACCACGGCCAGCGCTGCGACCTTGAGGCCGGGATGGCCAAGCTGCTGGGCGCGCGGGTGGCGTGGGCCGCCGCCGATAACGGATTGCAAATCCATGGCGGCAACGGGTTCGCGCTGGAATACAAGATCAGCCGTGTGCTGTGTGACGCGCGGATTCTGAACATCTTTGAAGGTGCGGCTGAAATTCAGGCGCAAGTCATCGCGCGGCGGGTGCTGGGATAAATCCCGGCCCGTCGCGGTTTCCCCAACTGAACCCGGCCCAAGCGCCGGGTTTTCTTTTTTTGTCCGTTTTGTACATGCGCGGGGGCCCCGATCTTCCGTTTTGTACAATCCTGTTTTGCCGCAGCGCGGCGCCAAACTTCGCCCTCGGATCGGCGGCGGGAATCGGGTAAAGGGCAGCAACCCGACCGTGCGGACGCAAGGAGATCCAAGCGTGAAAATCATCCCCCTGATTCTGGCCTGCTGTCTGGCGCTGGCCGGATGTGCCATGGCCCCCGCAACAGGGCCGAGCGATGTCGAGGACCTGGCGCAGGCCATCCGCGACCTCAGCCCCGAGGTGGACCCGGCCGAGGCCCGGCGCGCGGCCGAGATTTCCTATGCCTATTCCAGCCAGCTCAAGACCGACTGGAACGTCACCGACCCGGCGATCATTCACAACGCCAAGATCATCAACGGCTTCCGCGAGAAGGGTCTGTGCAATGACTGGGCGCAGGCGATGACCGCGCGGCTGCGGCAAGAGGATTTCAAGACGCTGGATTTGCACTGGGCCACCTCGCCGCCGACCGCGTTCCGGATCATACACCATTCGGCGCTGATCAGCGCCAAGGGGGATTCGATGTATGACGGCATCATTCTGGACCCGTGGCGCAACAGCGGTGTGTTGTTCTGGGACGAGGTGCGCGAGGATACCCGCTATAACTGGCGGCCCCGCAGCGAGGTACGGGCCGAGCTGATCAGCGGTGTTAACCCTTATTGAGGCCTTTGCGATGATGCGTCTGATCCTGATGTTGCCGCTGGTGGCCCTGTTTCAGTGCCAAAAGGACGAAACCGTTGCCGCCTATGGCGCGGCGGATCAGACATGGGTGCTGCAGGAAATCGACGGCCAGCCCTTTGAGGCCAGCGCCCTGCTGCGGTTCCCCGAAGAGGGCCGGATCGAGGGCAATGCCCCCTGCAACAGCTATAACGGCACGCTCAACGCGCCCTACCCGTGGTTCGAGGTCACCGATCTGGCCGCCACCCGCGCCGCCTGTGCCGGGCTCGAAGCCGAGGGCTTCTATTTCGCGGCGCTGATGGCGATGACCCAGTCCGAGGTGTCGGGCGACGTGCTGATCCTGCGCAATGAGGACGGGCACGAGATGGTGTTCAAAGCCGCCGAGTGAACTGCGTGATGAACCGCGCGCGGGCCTCGGGCAGCGGGGTGTGGCCCAGCGCCGGGGCGACGTGGTTTTCCATGAAATAACCGGTGGTGCGCAGGGCCTCGGCGATGCCATCATCGGGCGCGTCCCCCTGCCCGCGCAGGCATGGCGGCAGCGGCAGCAGCTTGTCGGCCCACTCGCCCGCCCCCGCCGCACTGACCGCGCGACCCGTCTTGGGTGAGACATAGACCAACCCCTCGGTCGCACCGGTCACGGCACAGGCCGTGAGATCGAGGCCAAAGCCCAGTTCCTCGAGCAGCGCCAGTTCCCAGCGCAGATAGGCCAGCGGCCAGACCTCATCTTGCCCCAGCAGGTCCATCAGCTGTTCGGTCTGCTTGTAGATCGCCGGGTGGGGTTCGCGTTCGGGCAGGCAGAAGGACAAAAGCGCCACCACCGCGTTCAGCCCGGCCAGCGCCAGCCGCCCCGAAAACGCCGCCGCAGCGCGCGATCGCAGGGGTTCGACCTGAAAGGTGCCCAGATGTTCCTCGAGCCGCGCGCGCCAGAGCACGTCCAGCTGCGCGCCGGGTTGCAGGATGGGGGCGATCTTGCGGCTGGTGCCGCCGCGCACGACACCCGCATGGCGACCGTGGGCCTCGGTAAAGACCTCGATGATCGCTGCCGTTTCGCCGTGGCGGCGGGCGGTCAGAAGGATGCCGTGATCTCGCCAGTCCATGGGGCCTCGTGCGGGGTTACTGCGCTTAGCTTGACCCGGCTGTGGGGGTAACCGCAACCCGGGAAAGCTTGACGGACGGGGGTACGCGCTTTAATTAACACAAATGTTAAACAGGGAGCTGACATGATGCGCGGGATTACAATCACCTATCGCTATGACGGGGATGAGGCCGAGTGGCAGGCTGCGGTCGACGCATTCATCGCGGCCATCGACAGCGATCCCGAGGCGGCGGGGAAGTTTACCTATCAGGTCGCGGTGGCGGATGATGGCGTCACCCGGTTCCACTGGGGTCGCTGGGACAGCGCCGAAACGCTGGCGCATGTGCAGGCGCAGCCCTATTTTCAGGCCTTCGCGCCAAAAGTGAAAGCGTTTGGCGGGGATACGCTGAGCGCCACGGGGCATGACGTGACCACCAGAAGCAACGGCTGGTGAGGGCCTGTTCCCCGGCTCAGAACGTCAGGCCCGCGTGGATCAGGATGCCGGCTACCATCAGCAGGTTCAGCACCATCGAGATGCCGTTGCCCACATAGATCGGCAGCTTGCCGACCACCAGCCCATAGGCGAACCACAGAAACGACAGCGCCGCATAGAGCGACCACGACAACAGCGACTGGCCGGTGGCGTGTTGGGAATGGGTGAAATACAGCTTGATCAGTTGCGGCAGCGTGGCGAAGGGGCCGACGACGCCGATGAAGACCATGAAGCCCTCGAACCGCTGCATCCAGTGGCCGAGATTTGACTTTTCCAGTTTCTCAGCAAGCGTTTCAGCCACGCGAGCGCCCTCCTTGCCCTGTTCGATCGGCTGGCTGCCGGATCGGTGCCAAATTAGTCGGTTTGGCCCGCATGTCCAAGACCCAAGCGTCAGTCCAGACCGTCTTCGCCCAGCAGGTGGCGGCCCTGACGGTCTTCGACCTCGATCACCCAGAGGTCAGGATCAAAGCTGCGCTGGCGCTGGATTGCTTCGTCGACATCAGCCTCGGGTCCGGCAGACAGTTCCACCCATTTGCGGTCGCCGCTCATCAGGTCAAAGCTGCGCTGGAAGGCGGTGGCCTGCCCGTCCAGCGTGTTGAGCTTGACCAGCACCGCGCCGGCGGTGTCATCGCCATGGCTCACGACAAAACCCGGGATGTCCTGCAACCGCAGCCGCGCCAGATAGGCGTGAACCCAGAACTCTGCCGTCAGCCGGGTCATCGTACCGCCCGGCCCGCAGAGCCCGAGAATTTTCGTCGAAAATTCTTGGCCCGCATCAGGCGTTGCCGTCTTTGAAATCGAGGCCCATTTCCGAATAGCGCTCGGATTCCTCCAGCCAGTTGGGCCGGACTTTGACCTGCAGGAACAGGTGAATCTTGCGGTCGAGGAATTCTTCCAGTTCCGCCCGTGCGGCCTGGCTGACGGCCTTGATGGTCTCGCCCCGCTTGCCCAGCACGATACCCTTGTGGCCGTCGCGCATGACATAAATGACCTGATCGATCTTGGCCGAGCCGTCCTTGCGCTCTTCCCAGTTTTCGGTCTCGACGGTCAGTTGATAGGGCAGTTCCTGGTGCAGGCGCAGGGTCAGTTTCTCGCGCGTCATTTCGGCGGCGATCATGCGCATCGGCAGGTCGGCGATCTGGTCTTCGGGATAGAGCCACGGGCCTTCGGGCAGCTTTGACGCCAGCCATTTGCGCAGGTCGTCGACGCCATGGCCTTTTTCGGCCGAGATCATGAAGGTTTCGGCAAAAGGATAGCGCGCGTTCAGGTCGCTGGTCAGCGCCAGCAGTTTTTCCGAGGGCACCTTGTCGATCTTGTTGATTGCCAGCGCGATGGTGCGGCCCTGCCCGATTTCTTCCAGACCTTCAAGGATGCGTTCGACCCCTTCGGTGATGCCGCGATGGGCCTCGACCATCAGGACAACCACATCCGCATCCGCCGCGCCGCCCCATGCGGCGGCAACCATAGCGCGGTCCAGACGGCGGCGGGGTTTGAAAAGGCCGGGTGTATCCACAAAGACCAGTTGCGCGTCGCCCTCCATCGCCACGCCGCGGATGCGGGCGCGGGTGGTCTGGACCTTGTGCGTCACGATCGAGACCTTGGCCCCGACCATGCGGTTCAGAAGGGTGGATTTGCCTGCGTTGGGCTCTCCGATCAGGGCGATGAATCCGGCACGTGTGGTCATGGGTAATGCGTTCCTGGTTGCAGGTGCGCACCCCTATCGCAGAATGGGCGGGCGGGCCAGAGGATTTGTTGATCGGTTGGGCCAGCCTCCCAAACCGCTCGTTCTAATTGGGGGGCCAGCCCCCCAAACCGCTCGTCCTAATTGGGGGGCCGGCCCCCAAACCCCCCGGGATATTTATGGCCAGATGAAGCTGGGGATCGCCGCGGAGGGCGCAGGATGGGGTTATTTGGGGAGGGTGGAGAGCAGGGTTTTGGCGGCGGATTGTTCGGCCTGGCGTTTGGAGCCTGCAGTGGCCTGCGCCTCGGTGCCGTCCTGCAGGCGGGCGGCGATGGTGAAGATGGGGGCGTGGTCGGGGCCGGTGCGTTTGACCTCGATATATGAGGGCGGTTTCTGGCCGCGGGCCTGTGCCCATTCCTGCAGCGCGGTTTTGGCGTCGCGCGCGTCGGCCTCGACCGTGTGGATGCGGTCGCCCCAGAGGGCGAGGATGACGTCGCGGGCGGCCTCGAACCCGGCGTCGCGGTAGATGGCGGCGATGACGGCCTCCATCGCGTCGCCCAGCAGGGCCTGTTTGCGGCGGCCACCGGACAACATTTCGGAGCGCCCCAGTTTCAGCACCGCACCCAGGTCGATCTGGCGGGCGACATCGGCGCAGGCCTCCTTGCGGACCAGCGCGTTGAAGCGGGGGGCAAGCTGGCCTTCGGAGGCGGTCTTGTCGGCTTCGAGCAACGCCGTGGCCATGACAAGGCCCAGCACCCGGTCGCCCAGAAATTCCAGCCGCTGATTGTCTGGCCGCGTGGGCGAAGAGACAGAGCCGTGCGTCAGCGCGCGCAGCAGCAGTTCGGGGTTGGAGAATTCATACCCCAGCCGCTGCTGGAACGCCTTTATCTCGGCCGACAGCTTCAATTGACCGCCTTGAAGAAGCGATCGCCGCGCCAGGTCCAGAAGAACAGCATCGACCGGCCTGCGGACGAGAACATGATGCGGTCGGCGCGGCCGATCAGGTCTTCGTAGGGGACATAGCCCACACCGCCGGCGGATTGCGGCAGGCGGCTGTCGGCCGAGTTGTCGCGGTTATCACCCATAAAGAAGTAATGGCCCTCGGGCACCGTATAGACACCGGTATTGTCCGAGCCCTGAGGGCCGATGTTCAGCACGTCATAAGACACGCCGTTGGGTAGGGTTTCGATCAGGCGGGTCTTTTCGCATTCGCCGCCAAAGCCCACCGGGCCGTTGGAACAGCGCGGGCGCAGGCCTTGCGGGCCTTGTGGCTCGGCAAGTTCGGTGAAGACGCCATCGGGCTGCTGCGGCACCGGTGTGCCGTTCAGGATGATCTGGCCCTGCCGGATCTGGATGCTGTCGCCCGGCAGGCCGATCAGGCGTTTGATATAATCGCGACCCGTGACCGGGTGACGGAAGACGATGACATCGCCGCGCTCGGGTTCGCCGCCCAGAATGCGGGTGTTGTCGCCCTTGATCCAGCCGCAGAGATCCTGTGCATCGATGTTCAGGCCGACGCTGGGGATGATCAGGTTGGGGCACGAGGCGTAGGAATAGCCGTAGGTCATCTTGTTGACGAACAGGAAATCCCCGATCAGCAGCGTCTGCTTCATCGAGCCCGAGGGAATCCAGAACGGCTGAAAGAACAGGGTGCGGAAAACGCCCGCGATCAGAAGGGCGTAGACGATGGTTTTGATCGTCTCCCAGATGGCGTTTCCTGATTTGGCGTCCTCGGCCATACTGCTCTCCGGTCCTTGATTTGTTGGGGTGCTACATGCGGGGCGCGGCGGGGTTAGTCAAGGCCGGGCGGGCGGTTCGTGAAGGGGGCGCGCCTCGATCACCACAAAGGCCTGCGCCCAGGGGTGATCATCGGTCAGGGTGACGTGGATGATCGCCTCGTGGCCTTCCGGGGTCATTTCCTTCAGACGTTCCGCCGCCCAGCCCGAGACATGCATCACTGGCTGGCCTGTGCGCAGGTTGGTCACCGCCATATCCTTCCACGCGATGCCCATGCGCAGGCCGGTGCCCAGAGCTTTGGAACAGGCCTCTTTCGCGGCCCAGCGTTTGGCATAGGTGCCAGCGGTATCCGCGCGCCGTTCTGCCTTGCGCTGTTCGGTTTCGGTGAAGACACGGTTGCGGAACCGGTCGCCGAACCGGTCGAGCGTACCCTGAATGCGGTCGATGTTGGCGAGGTCTGTGCCGATGCCGAGGATCATAGCGCTTGTTCTTTGTACCGACGTCTGGTCATGGCCCTGAGCTCGACCTTTGCTGCGAGCCAGAACAGGAGGCTGTTTGCAACAAACGCAAAGACGGTCAGCGACAGCATCAGATTAGCCATATGGCCACCATAGTGCCACTCAATCAAATCAAGCATCTGGACCGGCCCGATGAGGCTTATCGCAAGAATGAAATATGCGGCGGCATTCACGATGAAGAAAATCAGGGTTGCCCCACAGGCAAATCCCAAGAGCGACCGCAAGTCCGGCATACGCTCCAGAACGCGCGCTGCGCGACAGCCCGCAATAGTGGCCGCAAGGATCGCCGAGATATAGGGTATTCCCACATTCACGAGATTTATTCCGGTCAACTCGAGCAAAATGACTATCGCAAGAGGCAACAGAAACCTGATTGCGACAAGCCAGACGCTATAGTGCCACAAACTATTCGTTTTCAAAGCTCTACCCTTATTAGTCAAGCCACAGCCGCCCGCGCCGCATCCATCAGGCGGCGCATTTCGTGAACGGCGGGGGTGAGGCCGCGGAAGATGGCCTCGCCGATCAGGAAGTGGCCGATGTTGAGCTCGCGCACTTCGGGGAAGGCGGCGATCGGCTGCACGGTGTCATAGGTCAGGCCGTGGCCTGCGTGGACTTCCAGACCCAGCGAATGGGCATAGGCGGACATCTCGCGCAGGGCGTCCAGTTCGCGGGCGGCCTCGTCCGGTTTGCCTTCGGCGTGGAAATCGCAATAGGCGCCGGTGTGCAATTCGATCACCTCGGCCCCGATGCGGTGGGCGGCGTCGATCTGCCGGCGATCGGCGGCGATGAAGATCGACACACGGCAACCGGCCTCGCGCAAAGGGGCAATGAAATGGGCCAGCTTGTTTTCCTCGCGCGCGACTTCGAGCCCGCCTTCGGTGGTGCGTTCCTCGCGCTTTTCGGGGACGATGCAGACGGCGTGCGGCTTGTGGCGCAGCGCGATCTGCTGCATTTCGGGCGTGGCGGCCATCTCGAAGTTGAGCGGCACCGTCAGCGCCTCCATCAGACCTTCGATATCGGCGTCCAGAATATGGCGGCGGTCTTCGCGCAGGTGGGCGGTGATGCCGTCGGCCCCGGCCTCTTCGGCCAGTTTGGCGGCGCGGATCGGGTCGGGGTAGGCCCCGCCGCGCGCGTTGCGGATGGTGGCCACGTGGTCGATATTCACGCCCAGACGCAGGTGGTTGTCAGACATCGTTCGAATCCTTCATTGTCCCTTGGGCCGAGCCTAGTGGTTTTGTCGCCGGAACGTCAGCCTCTGCCTGCGCAAGACGTTTGATTTGTTCAAACTTCGCCTTGATCTTGGCGCGGCGGCGCTGCTGATAGGTGCGGATCAGCGGCAGGCTGAGATAGCCGCAGATCGCCCCCGCAACGATGCCCGGGATGACCCCGCCGACCATGTAGGGAAAGAACACATCGTCATAGAACCGGCTGAGCCCGTGCCAGTCGGCCTCGCGCCCGGTGAAGATGGCGATGCAATTGTCTTTCAGATCCCCCATCGCGTCGGCGAACTTGCCCATCAACCCGTGGGTGTCATGCTTGCGAAAGCGGGTGCCCAGAATGAAATGCCCGGTCTGCAGGCTGACGACACCGATGGGGACGTAGGTCAGAGGGTTGCCGAAGAAGGTGCCGGATAGCGCGGCCAGTATGTTGCCGTTCAGCAACCGGGCCAGAACGGCGGCAACCAGAAAATGAAGGCCGTAAAACGGGGTAAACGAGGCAAACACACCCGCGCCAATGCCCCGCGCGATGCGTTCGGGACTGTCAGGCAGACGCCGGACGCGGTGTTTGACGTAGTGAAAGGCGCGGGTCCAGCCCCCGCGCGGATAGACGAACTCGGACGCGACTTGAACGGCTGAGCGGCGATCTCGGCGCTTGAAAACCACTCGTCCTCACCCTTTCTCAGCCGGCCGTGGCGGCGGTTTTCACGCTTTCGCGGTACCGTTCGACCGCGGCGACATCGCTTTCGGCCTCGAGCGTCAGCATCAGCGAATGCAGCTGTTCGAGGTCGCGCAGTTCGACATTGATCATCAGCCGGTAAAAATCCGGTTTGCGGTCGACAAATTGCAGG
The DNA here is from genome assembly GCF_056542385.1 of Ruegeria sp. AD2(2025). Classification (NCBI taxonomy): domain Bacteria; kingdom Pseudomonadati; phylum Pseudomonadota; class Alphaproteobacteria; order Rhodobacterales; family Roseobacteraceae; genus Ruegeria; species Ruegeria sp. AD2(2025). The sequence goes on along the minus strand of NZ_JBQFZS010000012.1, from coordinate 67,218 downwards.
TTCGAGATATTGGCCTTTTTCTCGCCGATCAATGTGCAAATCCGCCCCAGCACCCCGGCGTCATTGCCGATGGTCAGGTCCAGCGAGGCCCCGTAGACCGCCGGGTGCGTGCCCGAATGCCAGTGCAGATCGACCCAGCGTTCGGGCTGATCCTCAAACTCCGACAGGCGGTCGCAGTCGATGGCGTGGACCACCACGCCCTGACCGCGATAGGTGATGCCGACGATGCGTTCCCCCGGCAGCGGCTGGCAGCAGGGGGCGCGGTCGAACTTCTGGCCCGGCTCAAGCCCGATCACCGCACGACGGGGCGAGATCGCGTCGCCTTCGTCGCGGGCCAGTTCGGGATAGACGGCCTCGACCACGTCATGGGCGGTCAGCTCGGCGCTGCCCAGACGGGCCAGCAATTCGTGGCGGTCCTTCAGACGCAGGTGTTTGGCGGCGGTGTCCAGCGCCTTGTCGGTGGCTTTACGACCCAGATTTTCGAACCCCGCGCGGGCCAGTTCCTTGCCCAGCTTGATGAACCGCTCGCGGTCGACCTCGCGCAGGGCGCGGCGGATGGCGGTGCGGGCCTTGCCGGTGACCGCAATCTCCAGCCACGAGACCTGCGGCATCTGGCCGTCGGCGGTGATGATCTCGACCGACTGGCCGTTTTTCAGCCGCGTCCACAGCGGCACCCGGATGGCGTCCACCTTGGCCCCGACACAGGCATGGCCGATCCGGGTGTGGATCGCATAGGCGAAATCCAGCGGCGTCGCGCCGCGCGGCAGTTTCACCACATCGCCGGTGGGCGTGAAGCAGAACACCTGGTCGGAATACATTTCCAGCTTGACCGCTTCGAGGAAATCTTCGTGATCCTCTTCGCTGTCGAACTGTTCGGTCAGATTGGATATCCACTTGGCGGGGTCCACCGCAAAGGGGTTTTCCGAGCGCACACCATCGCGATAGGACCAATGCGCCGCAACGCCGGTTTCGGCCACGTCATGCATCTGGCGGGTGCGGATCTGAACCTCGACCCGTTTGCCGTCGCGCCCCGAGACGGTGGTGTGGATCGAGCGATAGCCGTTGGATTTGGGTTGCGAGATATAGTCCTTGAACCGCCCCGGCACCGCGCGCCAGCGCTGGTGGATCGCACCCAGCGTCCGGTAGCAGTCTTCCTCGGTCTGCGTGATGATGCGGAAACCGTAGATGTCCGAGAGGCGTGAAAAACCCTGATCCTTGGCCTGCATCTTGCGCCAGATCGAATAGGGTTTCTTGGCGCGGCCAAAGACCTCGGCCTCGATCCCGACCTTGTCCAGTTCAAGGCGCATGTCGCCGGTGATGCGATGGATCACATCGCCGGTTTCGCGCTGCAGGGTGATGAAACGACGGATGATCGACTGGCGGCCTTCGGGGTTCAGCACGCGGAAGGCGAGGTCTTCCAGTTCCTCGCGCATCCATTGCATCCCCATGCGGCCCGCAAGCGGAGCGTAGATATCCATGGTCTCGCGCGCCTTCTGCACCTGCTTTTCGGGGCGCATCGCCTTGATGGTGCGCATGTTGTGCAGACGGTCGGCCAGTTTGACCAAGATAACCCGCAAGTCCTTGGACATGGCCATGAACAGCTTGCGAAAGTTTTCGGCCTGCTTGGTTTCGCGGCTGGACAGTTGCAGGTTGGTCAGCTTGGTGACGCCATCGACCAGCCGGGCGACCTCGTCCCCGAACAAGTCCGAGACCTTGCTGTAATTGGCCTTGGTATCCTCAATCGTGTCGTGCAGCAGGGCGGTGATGATGGTGGCATCATCCAGACGCTGTTCGGTCAGGATGGCGGCAACGGCAACGGGATGGGTAAAATAGGGCTCGCCGGAATGGCGGAACTGCCCCTTGTGCATCTTTTTCCCAAACTTGTAGGCCTGGGCGATGCGGTCGGCATTTGTCTTGGGATTGTAGTTGCGGACCAGCGCAATCAGGTCTTCTGCTGAAATCATCCGGTCCGCACCTTCGTGTCTGGGCTTTACCCCTGGCCCTGAGCCTCCATCAGAGCGCGCAGGAGCTTTTCTTCGGACATATCGTCATCGGCGGGCTTGTCGGATTCCGCGCCCATCAGCAGCGCCATCTGATCCTCTTCGGGCTCGTCCACCTCGATCTGGGTCTGGTTGGCCTCGATCAGACGCTCGCGCAGTTCATCCGCGCTCTGGGTCTCATCGGCGATTTCGCGCAGCGAGACGACCGGGTTCTTGTCGTTATCGCGGTCGACGGTGATCGGGCCACCGGCGGAAATCTCGCGCGCCCGGTGGGCGGCAAGCATCACCAGTTCGAACCGGTTCGGGACCTTGTCTACACAATCTTCGACCGTAACGCGGGCCATTGGGCGCTCTCCGTAAATGAATCCGTGGCAGGAAGGGGTTTATCTAAGCGCGAATCCCCGCCTTGACAAGCAGGAAATGCCGCAAATGCGAGGATCACAGAGGCGTGACCGCCGCCACATCTTCGGGCTGCAGCGCAGCCACCATCTGCGCCACGGTCTGCCCCAGCACCGGATGGGACCAGTCAGGCGCAACATCGGCCATTGGCACAAGCACGAAGGCACGGTCCTGCAGGCGGGGATGGGGCAGGATCAGCTGGTCGGGCGCGGATTTGATCTGATCTTCGGGCGGCAGGGTCAGCCAGCGCCGATATTCCGCCGGATCGGGCAGAACCCGGTCGCCCCAGCAGACCAGATCCAGATCCAGCGTGCGCATCCCCCAGCGCTGCGCCCGGGCGCGGCCAAAGTCATGTTCGATGCGGTGCAGCAGCTCAAGAACCTGCTGGGGGGTGCGGTCGGTCTCGATCAAAACCGCAGCATTGACATAGTCCGGCCCTGCCCCTGCCGGAAAGCACGGGGTCGCAAAAAACCGGCTTGCAGCGCGAATCACAAGGCCGGACTCGGCCATCGCGGCCAGCGCGCGTTGAAGTGTCACCTTGGGTCCGTTTCCTCTCAGACTGAGATTTGCACCCAGCGCGATGACCGCTTCTGACATGAATTTGTCCAATATTACCCCCATATGCAGGTCAGAGAATGCTTGCGATAAAGACCAAAAGACCTATTTTAAGCACACCATTGCACTGACCATATTATTCGCTCACGGAACTCACGGTGCGGTGGCGTATACCGGAAGGACCATTTTTATGTTTTACAAAGACGAACGGCTAGCGCTGTTCATCGACGGCTCGAATCTTTATGCAGCCGCCAAAGCACTGGGGTTTGACATCGACTACAAGTTGCTGCGCCAGGAATTCATGCGCAGAGGCAAACTGCTTAGAGCTTTCTACTATACAGCGCTACTGGAAAACGACGAGTATTCGCCGATCAGACCGCTGGTGGACTGGCTGCATTACAACGGCTTCACCATGGTCACCAAACCGGCCAAGGAATACACCGACAGCATGGGGCGTCGGAAAGTCAAAGGAAATATGGATATCGAACTGACCGTCGATGCCATGGAACTGGCACCGCGCGTTGATCATATCGTGCTGTTCTCGGGCGATGGGGATTTCCGCCCGCTGATTGCCAGCCTGCAACGGCAGGGCGTGCGGGTTTCGGTCGTTTCGACCATCCGCAGCCAGCCGCCGATGATCTCGGACGAGCTGCGCCGTCAGGCCGACAACTTCATCGAGCTTGAGGACCTGCGCGACGTGATCGGGCGCCCCCCGCGCGAAATGCCGGCCGAGCCGCGCAGCGTCGCGGCGGCGGGCGGACACTGATATCGCCTGACCCCGCCGTACATCAAACGGGGTCATCGTAAGGATATGCACGGCCAGGGCCCGAAAGCCCTGGCCGTGCTGCTTTGAAAAGGAATAGGTGCTGAAAACAGCCCTTGGCTAACAGTGATTCATGTCAGGGAAATGACGCCCTGCTGTCTGGACCATGGCGATGAAAAGACCTAGGTGTTCGGTCCAGGAGATCGCCGAATGACCAAGCCGCCGCTGACATTATATCTGGCCGCCCCGCGCGGATTCTGTGCCGGAGTGGACCGCGCCATCAAGATCGTGGAAATGGCGCTGCAGAAATGGGGCGCGCCGGTCTATGTGCGCCATGAAATCGTGCATAACAAATTCGTCGTCGACGGGCTGCGCGCCAAGGGCGCGGTGTTTGTCGAGGAACTGGATGAATGCCCCGACGACCGCCCGGTGATCTTTTCGGCGCATGGCGTGCCGAAATCGGTGCCCGCCACGGCGGCGCGGCGCGAGATGATCTATGTGGATGCGACCTGCCCTCTGGTCTCGAAGGTGCATGTCGAGGCGCAGCGCCATGCGGATGCGGGGCTGCAGATGATCATGATCGGTCATAAGGGCCACCCGGAAACCGTCGGCACCATGGGGCAACTGCCCGAGGGCGAGGTTCTGCTGGTCGAAACAGTCGAGGATGTGGCCGAGGTCGCGGTGCGGGACCCCGAAAAGCTGGCCTTTGTCACCCAGACCACCCTGTCGGTGGATGACACCAAGGACATTATTGCGGCGCTCGAGGCGCGGTTCCCTGCGATCGTCGGGCCGCACAAGGAAGACATCTGTTATGCCACCACCAACCGGCAAGAGGCGGTAAAGGCGGTTGCGCCGAAATCCGACGCGCTGCTGGTGGTGGGCGCGCCGAACTCGTCCAACTCGCGCCGTCTGGTCGAGGTAGCCGCGCGCGCGGGCTGCAATTACGCGCAACTGGTGCAGCGCGCGACCGAGATCGACTGGCGCGCGCTGGAGGGCATTTCCAGTGTTGCCATCACTGCCGGGGCCTCGGCCCCCGAGGTGCTGGTGAACGAGGTGATCGACGCCTTCCGCGACCATTACGATGTGACCGTCGAACTGGTCGAGACCGCCGTGGAAAACGTCGAATTCAAAGTGCCCCGCGTCCTGCGGCAACCGGCATGAGCGGCATCCCCCGCGCGCCGCTGTTTCTGGGGCTGGCCGGGCTGATCCCGTTTGTCTGGGGCGCGCTGACCTATCTGAGCGGTGATCTGAACGATTGGGGCCGGCAGGAACTGGGGTCGCGGTTCGTGGGGCCGTATATCCAGTTGTTCTATGGCTCGGTCATCCTGAGCTTTATGTCGGGCGTGTTGTGGGGTTTTGCCACCAAAACCTCGGGCAGCAAGGCGGCAACCTGTTACGCGCTGTCGGTGCTGCCCGCGCTGTGGGCGTTTTTCATGACCGGTGGCGGGCCAGTCGGTGCCGGGACGAATCTGATGTACGGGTTCGCCGGGTTACTCGTGCTGGATGCGCTGTTCTCGTACTGGCGGCTGACCCCGGTCTGGTGGATGCGCCTGCGCATCTTGCTGACCTGCGTGGTCTTGGCCTGTCTTGCGGTAGGAGTTTACCTGTGAGTGACGAACGAACGATCGACGCCTATACGGCGCGCGTGGCTGACTATCTGAAAATTCCCCTGCCCCCTGAACAGCTTGAGGCGCGGCAGGCTTTTGCCGACGCCGTTGGCGCGGGTGGGTATGTGCTGGATCTGGGCTCGGGGCCGGGATCGGACAGCGCGTTTCTGATGCGGCAGGGGTTGAAGGTGCGGGCGCTGGACGCCACACCTGCCTTTGTGGACCATGCGCGCGAGAACGGCGTGGATGCGCATCTGGGGACCTTCGATAATGTCACGGAAGTGGCTGAATATGACGGCATCTATGCCAGCTTTTCCCTGCTGCACGCCCCCCGCGCCGATTTTCCGCGCCATCTGGGCGCGATCCACGCGGCGCTGAAACCCGGTGGTCAACTGTTCCTTGGTATGAAGCTGGGCACGGGCGAGCACCGCGACGGCATCGATCGATCCTATACCTATTACTCGGAGGCCGAGATTGAGGCCGCGCTGGCAGAGGCCGGGTTCACCATCGACCGCAGCGTCAAAGGGGTGGGCAAAGGTCTGGCCGGGTCATATGACGGGTTCATTCTGGTGTTTGCCCATGCCTGATCTTTTTGCCTATACCGACGGAGCTTGTTCCGGCAATCCCGGCCCCGGCGGCTGGGGCGTGCTGTTGCGCGCGATGGATGGCGAGACTGTCCTGAAAGAGCGCGAGCTGAGCGGCGGCGAGGCGGAAACCACCAACAACCGGATGGAATTGCTGGCCGCGATCAGTGCGCTAGAGACACTGGAGCGGTCCTCGAAACTGACCATCGTGACCGACAGTGCCTATGTGAAGAACGGCGTGACGGGCTGGATTTTCGGCTGGAAGCGGAATGGCTGGAAGACCTCGAACAAGAAGCCCGTCAAGAATGTCGATCTGTGGCAGCGGCTGGACGAGGCAGCGCAGCGGCATGATGTGACCTGGGAATGGGTCAAGGGCCATGCAGGCCACCCCGAAAACGAACGCGCCGACGAACTGGCGCGCGCAGGCATGGCCCCGTTCAAGCCGGACAAGGCCGGATCATGAGCGGGCTGGCGATGCTGGACTATGCCTCGGTTTTTGTGTTTGCGCTGACCGGGGCGCTGGTGGCCAGCCGGGCGCAGCTGGACCTGATCGGCTTTGCCTTTATCGCCTGTCTGACGGCGGTGGGCGGCGGCACCGTGCGCGACCTGCTGCTGGACCGGCATCCGGTCTTCTGGGTTGGCCAGCCCGATTACATCCTGATCGCCTGCGGCGCGGCGATCCTGGTCTTTTTCACCGCCCATCTGGTCGAGAGCCGCTATAACCTGCTGATTTGGCTGGACAGTTTCGCCCTGTCAATCGCCGTGGCCGCGGGCACGGCGGCGGCGCTGTCGATGGGGCAGTCGGGGCTGATCGTCGTCCTGATGGGCATCAACACCGGCTGTCTGGGCGGGCTGATGCGCGACGTGGTCTGCAACGAGGTCCCCTTGGTACTGAAACAGGGCGAGCTTTACGTCTCATGCGCGCTGGCCGGGGCGCTGACGGCGGTGCTGTGCCTGCGTCTGGGGCTTGAAACCCTGCCGGCGCTGGCACTATGCGCCCTTGTCTGCTGGGCGCTGCGGGCCGGGTCGCTGCTGTTTGGCTGGCGCTTGCCGGTCTACAAGGCACGGCCGCCGCGCAGCTAGGATGAAGATGCTGACAAGATACCCCGCTCTGGCCGCTGCTTTGCTGCTGGCGGCCTGTTCTCAGCCCTACAGCCCGGTCAGCTTCACCGCCCGGGGCGATCAGATCGTTGCCAGCGGCACCATCGACCACACCACGCTGAGCGCGTTTGAAGAGGTGATCGCCGACAATCCCGGGGCGCGGACGCTGGTGCTGCAGAACATCGAAGGCTCGGTCGATGATGACGCCAATGTGGTCTTCAGCCGCGTGGTGCGCGCGGAAGGGTTCGATACGGTGGTGCCCTCGGGCGGGCTGGTCGCCTCGGGCGGGACCGACCTGTTTCTGGCGGGCAACCGGCGGGTACTGGAGCCCGGGGCCTGCGTCGGCGTCCACAGTTGGGGCGGCGGCGGGTATGTGGCCGCGGACCTGCCCAAGGGGCACCCGGAACATGACCGTTATCTGGAGTATTTCGGGGATATCGGCGTCGATCCGGCCTTTTATTGGTTCACGCTGGATGTCGCATCCGAGGATGAGATGCACTGGATGACCGCAGCCGAGGCGAACCGGTTCGACATGACCACGCGCGCGGCCCCTGCGTTGGGATCGGCGGCTGCGTGTGAGGCGCGATAGCGGTCAGCGCTGTCTGTAGGTCTGCCACAGCCAGATCACCAGCAGCGCCCCCAACACGGCGCCGACAAAACCCGACAGCCAGCCCATCATCGTGATCAGAGTGCGCAGGATCAGCCCGCCCACCAGCGCGCCGATGATACCGATCAGCATGGTGGTGGGAATGTCGGCCTCGATCCGCATCAGGCGGGTGGCGAGGAACCCGGCGGCGGCACCGATGATGATCAGGGCGACGATGGGCATGTCACTTCCTCCAATGGGTGGGCACGATGATCAAGGCACCGATCGAAGACAGCACCGCGTCCAGACCGGGCGGGCCAAAGCTGATGCCGAACATGATGCGGACAAAATAGAACAGGAAGGCCCCGCCGACGCAGATGATGATGGATGGCAGGTATCCGTTATGGGTAAAGCCGGTCTTCTCGGACAGGTAGCCGACGATGCCGGCAATCACGACGGTGCCCATCAGGATCATGAACATGGCGCTACTCCGGCAACAGGTGGGTGCCGGCCGGGATGGGCCAGCCCCGCAGAAACGTGTCCCTGTCCTGCGCGCCCTTGCCGGCCCGTTGCAGGCGCAGCAGCTCGACCGCGCCGGTGCCACAGGCCACGGTCAGCTGATCGTCCAGCACCTCGCCCGGAGTGCCCTGCCCTTGGGCCACACGCGAGGCCAGCAGCTTGATGCGGTCGCCCTGAACCTCTGTCCACGCGCCGGGGAACGGAGACAGACCTCGGATGTGCCGGTCGACCTCGGTCGCGGGGGCGGACCAGTCGATGCGCGCCTCGGATTTGTCGATCTTTTCGGCATAGGTCGCGCCCTCATCGGGCTGTGGATCGGGGGTGAGGTGCGGCAGATCGGACAGGGCCCTGACAATCAACGCCGCCCCGATGGCCGAAAGGCGGTCCTGCAGCCCGGCGGTGGTTTCCTCGGGCCCGATATCGGTGGCCTCGCGCAGCAGGACGGGGCCGGTGTCCAGTCCGGCCTCCATCTGCATGATGCAGATGCCCGTTTGCGCGTCGCCCGCCATGATCGCGCGGTGGATCGGCGCGGCCCCGCGCCAGCGCGGCAGCAAGCTGGCATGGATGTTCAGGCAGCCCTGGGCGGGCGCATCCAGGATCGGTTGCGGCAGCAGCAGCCCATAGGCCGCAACCACCGCCACATCGGCGTTCAGCGCGGCAAAGGCAGCCTGTTCCTCGGGCGATCTCAGCGAGCGGGGATGGCGCACCGTCAGGCCCAGCGCCTCGGCCCGCGCATGGACCGGCGTGGGGCGGTCTTTCTTGCCACGACCGGCAGGCCGGGGGGGCTGACAATAGACGGCGGCGATCTCGTGGCCTGCATCGACCAAGGCGTCCAGCACCGGGACCGAGAAATCGGGGGTTCCCATGAAGATTATACGCATCCGTCCCTCCGTAGGATGGGGTTTCACCCCGTCTTCTTTGCCTTGCGCAGCAGCATGTCGCGTTTGACCTTGCTGAGCCGGTCAAAATACATCCGCCCGTTCAGATGATCGATCTGGTGCTGCACGCTGGTCGCCTCGATGCCGACGAAATCGCGGCGGTCGATCTGGCCCTGTTCATTGAGGAATTTCACCGTCACCGCACGGGGGCGTTTCACCTTGGCTGAGACGCCGGGCAGGTTCGGGCTGGCCTCGTCATGCTCGCGCAGCTCGACCGAGCTGTGCAGGATCTCGGGATTGGCCAGACGCACCGCCCTGCCCCGCTGGGTCGAGCCATCCACCACGGCCAGCCGCAGCATCACCCCGATCTGCGGCGCGGCGAGGCCGACGCCGGGCATCGCCTCCATCGTGTCGATCATGTCATCCCAGATGGCGCGGATGTCGTCAGTGATCTCGGGCACGTCCTGGGCCTTGGTGCGCAGGCGCTTGTCGGGCCATGGCAGGCAGGTGCGCACAGTCATAGACGCGCCTTTTCGCGTTTCAGCTTTTGCATCTTACGCGTGATCATCTGGCGTTTGAGCGGCTTGAGATAGTCGATGAACAGCTTGCCGTTCAGATGGTCGATCTCATGCTGTACGCAGGTCGCCCAGAGGTTATCGAAGGTTTCCTGCTGCAGGTTGCCGTCACGGTCCAGCCATGTGACGTCCACCGTTTTGGGGCGGGTGACCTCGGCATATTGCTCGGGGATCGACAGGCAGCCTTCCTCGTAGACATTGGTCTCGTCCGACGACGCAATGACCTCGGGGTTGAACATCACCAGCGGTCGCGGGGCCTCGCCTTCTTCCTTGACGCAATCCACCACGATCAGCCGATCCAGTACGCCGATCTGTGGCGCGGCCAGACCGATGCCGGGCGCGTCATACATCGTCTCCAGCATGTCGTCGGCCAGTTTGCGCAGGTCGTCGGTGATGTCGGCCACCGGCGCGCAGACCTTTTTCAGGCGGGGATCGGGATGGATCAGGATATTGCGTTTCATGGGGCTGATTTAGGCCATCGCGCCCGCCACCGCAACGGCCCCCTTGCACATGGCGGAATTGAGGTTAGCTTTCGCCTCGACAGATGGAGATGACATGACTTTCAACGACCTGATCGACCGCCGGGGCACGCAGTCTTCGAAATGGGACAAGATGGAGCGTCTGTACGGCGTCTCGCCCGAGGATGGGCTGGCGATGTGGACCGCCGATTCCGACTATGCCACCGCACCTTGCGTGATCGAGGCGGTACGCAAGGCTGCCGATCATGGGGCGTTCGGCTATTCGTGGATGTATCCGGAGTATCTGAACGCGATCCAGTGGTGGATGAAGACCCGCCACAATTGGGAGATCGACACCGATTGGGTGCTGACCTCGCAAGGGTTGGGCAACGCGATAGCGCTATGTCTGGATGTCTGGAGCGAGCCGGGGGATGGGATCGTCATCTTCTCGCCCGTTTATCACGAGTTTGCGCATAAGGTGAACAAGGCGGGCCGTCGCGTGGTGGAATGCCCGCTGGTGCGGGACGGCGAGACCTATGCGCTGGATCTGGATGATGCGCAGTCGCGGTTGGACGGGTCCGAAAAGCTGCTGCTGTGGTGCTCGCCGCAGAACCCCTCGGGCCGGGTCTGGACGCCGGACGAGTTGCGCGCGGTGGCGGCATTTGCCGAACGCAACGGGTTGATCCTGGTCTCGGATGAGATTCACCATGATCTGGTCTATCCGGGCCATACCTTCGTGCCGATGGATGTGGCCGCGCCGGAGGCGCGGGCGTGGACCGTGACGCTGACGGCGGCATCGAAGACGTTCAACATCGCGGGCCAGCGCACCGGCAACATGATCATACCCGACGCCAAGCTGCGGGCCGAGATGAAGCACCGGTTGCAGACGCTGGATTATGACCCCAGCGCGCTGGGGGTGGCGATGATCACCGCCGCCTATTCGCCCGAAGGCGCGGCGTGGGTCGACGCGCAGGTCGCGCATCTGGCCGAGAACTGTCGGGTGTTCGACGCCGCCATCGCCGAGATTCCGGGCCTGTGGTCGATGCCGCTGCAGGCGACCTATCTGGCTTGGGTCGATTTCTCGGGCACCGGGATGGATCACGATGAATTCGTGAAGCGTCTGCGAGAGGATGCGCGGATCGCCACATCCTCGGGCCCCGGGTTCGGCACCGGCGGTGAAACCTTCGAGCGGTTCAATCTGGCCACGCAACGCGCACGGGTGGAAGAAGCCTGCACACGCCTGAAGGCAGCCTTCGGCGATCTGCAATAAGCCGAACAGACGGAGAAGCCCCATGCCCGAGACCCTTTTTGCGCTGCCGGACATCCCAAACATCCCGGTGCAGGGGGAACAGGCGACCTATCCGATCGGGCGGATTTTCTGCGTGGGTCGCAACTATGCCGCCCATGCAGCCGAGATGGGGCATGAGGTCGACCGCCAGACGCCGTTCTATTTCACCAAATCCGCGCCCAACGCGGTTTTGACGGGCGCATCTGTGCCGTATCCCGCGGGCACCGAGAACTATCATCACGAAATGGAACTGGCCGTTGCCATCGGCACACCGGTTTTTCAGGCTACTGCGGCGCAGGCCCATGCCGCAATCTTTGGCTATGGGTGCGCGCTGGACATGACGCGCCGCGACTTGCAGATCCGCGAACGCAACAAACAGCGCCCCTGGGATCTGGGCAAGGATGTGGAAAATGGCGCGGTCTTTGCGCCGCTGACCCGTGCGGATCATTGGAGCCCATCGGGTGACAAACGCATCCACCTGAGCGTCAATGGGAAGGTGACACAGGATGCCACATTGTCAGAGCTGGTCTGGAAGATCGACGAATTGATCTGCCATCTGTCGGGTTTCTATCACCTGCGCCCCGGCGATCTGATTTTGACCGGAACGCCCGCCGGTGTCGGACCCGTGGTCGCCGGAGACCGCATCGAAGGCGGCATTGATGGGCTGGCCCCCGTGCAACTGACCCTGACGGACCCCGACTAGTCCGCCCAGTACCCGAGAAACCTGAGGCCCAACAGCTGCCGCCGAGGCATCGGTTCGAAAGTCAAAAGCCGCGCGGCTCAGTCGCGGTTTTCAAGCAAGGCGATCGGCGCATCCGGCGCGCGGTAGAAGTCCAGCGGAGCCCGATCGGCCGCCACGGTGCTGCGCTTGAATTCATAGCGCATCTCACCCACCGCTTCCTCATCCGCGATGATCAGGCATTGATACAGGTGATTGGCCCCGTCATAGATATCGACCAGACCGCGCAGGCGCGGCGTGGTTTCGGCCTCGACGGTGAAACCATCCTTCCACAATGTCAGAATTTTATAGCTACTGTTGCCGGTTTCGACACGCAAACGGCTGGATTTCTTCAATGCCGCGATTCGGGCCGCATCCAATTCGGCGCGAATCTCCTTTGAAACATAGGTACTCATTACAAATTTCCCCCTTCAATACCCTCTATTGTGGAACAGCTTTTGTAAAAATCCAGTGAACTGCGCCCCTTGGCCCACAGGATTTGTGATCTGTTGCGCAACCGTCCCGGGCTGTGCGCAGGCGCAGGCCAGATGCGCGCGCGGTGAAATAGGAACCAGGGCCGCAGCGGCCTATCTTTGCTGAAATCGCAATGCGGAGGAATGATGATGGGCCTGCTTGTCGACGGCAAATGGCATGACACGTGGTATGATACCAAATCCAACGGCGGGGCGTTCAAACGCTCGGCCGCGCAGTTTCGCAACTGGATCACCGCCGATGGCGCGCCCGGCCCCTCGGGGCGCGGCGGGTTCGAGGCGGAAAGCGGGCGCTATCACCTGTATATCAGCCATGCCTGCCCCTGGGCCCATCGCACGCTGATCTTTCGCGCGCTCAAGGGGCTGGACGATCACATCGCCGTCTCGGTGGTGCATCCCGACATGCTGGACAAGGGCTGGACCTTCGCGACGGATACCGAGGGCGCGACGGGCGACCGGCTGTTCGGGCACGACTTTGCCCATCAGCTTTATACCCGCGCCGATCCCAACTATTCGGGCCGGGTCACGGTGCCGATCCTGTGGGATAAGGTGGAAAAGACCATCGTGTCGAACGAAAGCTCGGAAATCATCCGCATGTTCAATTCGGCCTTTGACGGAATCACCGGCAATACCGACGATTACTGGCCCGAGGCGATGCGCGACCAGATCGAAGAGGTCAACGCGCGCATCTATTCCGACGTCAATAACGGGGTCTACAAATCGGGCTTTGCCACCACGCAAGAGGCCTATGACGCCGCCGTCGGTCCGCTGTTCGACACGCTGGACTGGCTGGAAGACCGGCTGGGCCGCAACCGTTACCTGATGGGCGATCGCATCACCGAGGCCGACTGGCGGCTGTTCACCACGCTGATCCGGTTCGATCCGGTCTATCACCTGCATTTCAAATGCAACCGCCGGCGGCTGGTCGATTATCCGAACCTATGGGCCTATACCCGCGAGCTGTATCAGTGGCCCGGCGTGGCCCAGACGGTGCATATGGACCATATCGTGCGCCACTATCATTACAGCCATGACAGCATCAATCCGCACCGGATCATCCCGACAAACCCAGTTCTGGATTATTCAGAACCGCATCGGCGGGATCAGCGCCCGGCGGCGTAATGTTCGACCATCGCCGCCAAGTCCTCGGGCGGGGTCGAGCTTTGGACATAGGCGCAGGCATTGGCGCTGTGGGCAAAGATCGACCCGTCCGAGAAGAAGGTGGTGTTGGTGACAAAGATCACCCGCGCGTCCGGGCGGCGATAGCTGGCAAAATCGGCCACCGCCAGAGCGCTGCCGGTTTCCAGAACCAGATCCAACACGATGATATCGAAGGCCGTCCCGTAAAGCGCCAGAATGGCGGCCTCTTGCGTTTCGACCAATGTGACCTCGGCCCCCTGCCTTTGCAGATGCCGCTGCCAGACCCGACCGAGGTCGGGGTTACTCTCAACAATCAGTACTTTCATTTGCAACAACCTCGGCACGTGATATGGGTGAATAAGTGCCGACCCCTGTGGTCCGTGATCACGCGATTTCCTTAACAAAGTGTTAACGATGCCTGCACAGGCCCGTGATCCGGCGGATTCGCTTGTGCGAACGGCAAAAATCCGCTTGAAGCAGCAAGACTTGGCGATTCCGGCAGGGGCAGATGGTGGAAACGGTAGACAGATTGAATCCCCGGAGCGCACGCGATCATGGCGGCGGGCTGGACGGGGCAATGGCGCGCTTTGGCGGCGCGCGAGGCGACTGGATCGACCTGTCGACCGGGATCAACCCGCACGCTTACCCGGTCGCGGGGCTGCAGCCTGCGGATTGGATGGAACTGCCTGATCATGGCGCGTTTGAACGGCTGTCGGACGCAGCACGCAGCTTCTGGAGCGTACCGGACGAGGCAGTAATCCTGCCTGCACCCGGAGCGTCGGCTCTGATTGCGCGGATGCCCGCATTGGCGCAAGCGGGCCGGGTGCAAATCACCTCGCCCACCTATAACGAACACGCCGCCGCCTTTACCGCGCAAGGCTGGCAGGTGCAGGAGACCGGCCCGGCCGAAGCGCGCGTCATCGTGAACCCCAACAACCCCGATGGGCGTATCTGGGACACGGATGACGCCGATGCCCCCCTTACGGTGATTGACGAGAGCTTTTGCGATGTGACGCCCGAGGCTTCGCTGATCCATCTGGCGGGACAACCGGGCGTCGTGGTCCTGAAAAGCTTTGGCAAGTTCTGGGGGCTGGCGGGTCTGCGTCTGGGCTTTGCCATTGGCCATCCCGACCTGATCGCGCAGCTGAACGATCTGACCGGGCCGTGGGCGGTCTCCGGCCCCGCGCTGCGGATCGGCGCGCAGGCGTTGCGCGATGTGCACTGGGCCGAGGAAACGCGGGTGCATTTGGAGAATGAGGCGACGCGATTGGATCAGCTTGTGCTGGCAAAGGGCGCGCATCTGGTCGGCGGCACCAGCCTGTTCCGGCTCTATGAGGTTGATAACGCCGCCGCGTGGCAGGATCGCCTTGCCCACGCGCATATCTGGAGCCGCATCTTCCCCTATTCCACAGCTTATCTGCGCCTCGGCCTGCCGCCTGATACCGGCTGGACCCGGTTGGAGGCGGCGCTGTGAGCACCGCCTTCGTCCTGATCTGCGCACTGTGTCTGGACGCCGTTCTGGGCGAGCCGGACTGGCTGTGGTTGCGCCTTCACCATCCGGCGGTGTTGATCGGGAACATTATTGGCTGGTTGGACAAACGCCTGAACCACGGCACGCAGCGGCGACTCAAGGGGATCACGGTGGTTCTGCTGCTGGTGCTGGGGGCGTATGCTCTGGGTCGGGTTATTGCGCCGCTGGGACCGATTGCCGAGATCGTGATCTGCGCGATCCTGCTGGCGCAGAAGTCGCTGGTGCAACACGTCCGCGCCGTTGGCGACAGGTTGCGGGCCTCGCTGGCTGAGGGGCGCTTGCAGGTGGCGATGATCGTCTCGCGCGACACGCGTGACATGAGCGAGGCACAGGTCGCTCGATCCGCCATCGAAAGTGCAGCCGAGAACCTGAGTGACGGGGTGATTGCCCCAGCCTTCTGGTTTCTGGTCGCGGGACTGCCGGGGCTGTTGATCTATAAGGTGATCAATACTGCCGACAGCATGATCGGTTACCGCAACGAGAAATACGCGGCCTTTGGCTGGGCCGCCGCACGGCTGGACGATCTGCTGAACCTGATCCCGGCGCGGCTGACATTCTTGCTGATCGTTGCGCTGTCCGGCCAATGGTCCCGCTGGGCCGAGATGGTGCGGGATGCCCGCCGTCACGTCTCACCCAACGCAGGCTGGCCCGAGGCGGCGATGGCGCGCGCGCTCAACGTCGCGCTGGCCGGGCCGCGCAGCTATGACGGCCAGTTGCGTGATCTGGCCTGGGTCAACGGCGATGCCCCGCGTGACATCGGCACGGCGGAGATTTTCCGCGCCTGTGACATGCTGTGGCGCGTCTGGGGGCTTGCGCTTGGGCTGATCTCGGTGTGGGTTGGGATCAACATGATCTTTTGAAGGACGCCGGATGCGCTTTCTCTCTGCCCTCGTGGCCACCGCCCTGTTCGCCTCGCCCGCCTTTGCCCAATGCGGCGGCGGCTTCAATTCTTTCGTGAAGGGCCTGAAATCCGAAGCGGTGGAGCGCGGGTTCGACACCGCAACCGTCAACGCCTTCTTCCAAGGCGTCCAGCAGGACAATGCGGTGCTGAAAGCCGACCGGGCGCAGGGGGTGTTTCAGAAACCATTCATCGAGTTCTCACGCCATCTGATCTCGCAAAACCGGATCGACCGGGGCAAGGCGATGGCGCAGAAATACGATGCGGTGTTTGACCGGATCGAGGCGGAATACGGCGTCTCGCGCGGGGTGCTGCTGGCCTTCTGGGCGTTCGAGACCGACTACGGCGCGTTTCAGGGTGATTTCAACACCCGCAACGCGCTGGTGACGCTGGCCCATGACTGCCGCCGCCCCGAACTGTTCCGGCCGCAGATCTTCGCCGCCATCGAGCTGTACGATCAGGGCGATTTCGACCCTGCGCGCACCACCGGCGCTTGGGCCGGTGAGATCGGCATGGTGCAGATGCTGCCGCAGGACATTCTGGAGAACGGGGTGGATGGCGATGGGGATGGTCAGGTCTCGTTGAAAACCTCGGCCCCTGATGCGCTGATGTCAGGGGGCAAGATGCTGTCGCATCTGGGCTGGCAGCCGGGCCAGCCGTGGCTGCAAGAGGTTACAGTGCCCGCAGATATGGACTGGTCGCTATCGGGGCCGGGCAAGCCGCGCGCCGTGTCTGACTGGCAGGCGATGGGCGTCAAGGCGCGCAGCGGGTCGCTGACCAACCTGCCCGCGTCGCTGATCCTGCCGCAGGGGCACAAAGGGCCCGCCTTTCTGGCCTATCCCAATTTCGACGTCTATTTCGAATGGAACCAGAGCTTTGTCTATGTCCTGACCGCCGCCTATTTCGGGACGCGGCTGGAGGGTGGACAGATTTATGATGCAGGTAACCCGGCACCGGGCTTGTCGGGTGCGCAGATGAAACAGCTGCAGAGCAAGCTGCAGGCGCGCGGTCATGATGTCGGCAAGATCGACGGCATTCTGGGCGCGGGAACGCGGGCTGCGGTTCAGGCCGAGCAGGTGCGGCTGGGGTTGCCAGCGGATGCATGGCCGACGGCGGAGTTGTTGGGGCGGTTGTAGCAGATTGGGAGTTTCTGGCACGACCAAACAAAACTGAGCATTCGTAGACCAGTTAAAGCAGAAAAGAATGGACAAAAAACAGGAATAAAGTGCCAGTCTTGCCATGTGCCCTAAAGGCAGTCATACAACCTTTACGATAGTCGCGAATTCATTTTCTGAGGAACTAAAACTGTTACGCATTGCTGGTCTATTTATCTTACTGTCGTCGCTGCCACATCTGACACTGGCCCAAACTACAACGTCCAGATGTGGGCGCGTGAACGTCCCACCTCAGAGCGAAGCGCTTGTGCTTGATCGCAAGGGCGGCATTAAGCGCAAGCTGGGACCCGGAACGCACTTTTGTACCCCATTGCTGGAAAACGTAATTATTGAGGAAACCATACCTGAAAGATACGTAGGCGAAGAAAGCTCCGAAATGATTGATGGATGCAACATTACGGTATTTGTTGTCTGGAGGATCGCGGATTTGGAAGTTTATCATGCCAAAGGGCGCGAAGCTGCAACTCCGCTGATCCGGCAAAAGATCAAAGACGCAATTGATCGCGCGCACGCATCCGAATTGGAACAAGGAGAAATTCACTCTTTTGTTCAATCCACACTCCGAAAGGAAGCGCAGCCACTGAAACAAATCGGAGTGAGGTTAATCCGCGCCTTCCCGCGCTCTGGTAACTGTACGCTAAATTAAGAAGCAATCAGAGAAGGTCGGCATATTTGGGATGTGCCATACTTGCACATGGCGGCAGAACCCGAGGCTTTTGAAAGAGACGTCACTCTGGTCTGACCGGATACCGGTTCCCCTTCTCATCAATGAGGATCAACCGCTCGCCACTGCGCACATACAGATCACACCGGCTAAACCCGTTGCGATAGGCGATACAGATGCTGCCATCCTCGGCGATGGAATAGGTGCCAAAGGCGGATTCTCCGCTGGCGTATGTGTAGGAATAGGCCCCGCCGGCCGAGTATTTGGACTGACCGTCATCGAAAAAGGTCAGGGTGCGGCCAGCCAGACCGTTCAGTTCCTCGGCGGATAACGGGATATCTCCGGGTTTGGTGGCCCATTCGGCGGCGATCGCCGGGCTGGCAGCCAGCAAAGCGAGGATCAGATAGCGGGTCATGCGGGCAGTCTAGCCCGAAGCGCCCTGCAACAGGCATAACGATGCAGTTATCGGTCAGGCGACCATCTGCTCGGCCTTCTTCAGGTCAACCGAGACCAGCTGGCTGACGCCCTGTTCCTGCATGGTCACGCCAAACAGCCGGTCCATCCGCGCCATGGTCACCGCGTGGTGGGTGATGATCAGGAACCGTGTGTCGGTCTGCCGGCACATCTCGTCCAGCAGGTCGCAGAAGCGCGTCACGTTGGCATCATCCAGCGGGGCGTCGACCTCGTCCAGCACACAGATCGGGGCCGGGTTGGCGAGGAAGACGCCAAAGATCAGCGCGGTGGCGGTCAGGGTCTGTTCGCCGCCCGACAACAGGCTGAGGGTCGAGAGCTTCTTGCCCGGCGGCTGGCACATGATTTCCAGACCTGCATCCAGCGGATCGTCGCTTTCAACCATGACCAGATTGGCCTCACCACCGCCAAACAGGTGCTTGAACAGCATGGCGAAGTTCGAGTTCACCTGTTCAAACGCGGTCAGCAGGCGTTCGCGGCCTTCTCGGTTGAGGCTGGCGATGCCGCTGCGCAGGGCTTTGATCGCCTCTTCCAGATCCGCCTTTTCGCCGTTCAGCGTGTCGAATTCTTCCTGAACCTCTTTGCTATCTTCTTCAGCCCGTAGGTTCACTGCGCCCATAGCATCGCGCTGGCGTTTGTGGCGGTTGACCTCGGCCTCAAGCGCATCGGCAGCGGGCATCTGATCGGGATTCACGTCCAACTGGTTGAGCAACTGGTTGGGGGTCAGCTGCTGATCCTCGGCGATGCGTTCGGCGGCCGCCATCACGCTTTCCCTGGCGGCGTCACAGCGCGCCTCGGCTGCCGCGCGGCTTTCGCGAGCTTCCGAGGCCAGACGTTCCGCTTCGCGTTCGGCCAGCACAACCTCGCGCTGCGCGGTTTCGGCCTCGGCCAGCTCATCGGCGGCTTCGGCACGGCGGGTTTCGGCGGTTTCGATCAGCTCGTTCAGCTCTTCGCGCGCCTCGGCAATCTCGCCGGGGGCGGCCATGGCCTCTTGCAGTTCTTCTTCCGAGCTTTCCTTGCGTTCAGCCAGTTCCGCGATGCGTTTTTCCGCTGTTTCAAGACGATGCTTCCAGCCGCTGAGGTCTTTGGTGACTTCTTGGCTACGCCGGGTGCGGGCCTCGCCCTCACGGCGCAATTCGTCATGGGTCGAGCGGTGGGTCAGCATGGTGATCCGTGCGGCCTCGACCGTCTGCTTGAAGTCTTCGACCTGCGCGCGGGCGCTGTCGAGATCGCCCAGACCGGTCAACGCGCCTTCGGCCTCGCGCAGTTGGGCGCGGGCAGACATGGCGTCTTCTTTGTGGCGGTCGACGGCGAGGGTCAGGGTTTCCAGCTTGCCCTGCGCAAGATTGCGATCCGCCTCGGCCCGACTCAGCTGGCGCGCGGTGTCGGCCATGCGCTGATCGGCGGCGCGGCGGGCCTCGCGCGCGCGGCGGTCGGCTTCGGTCACGTCGGCCAGTTGCTGCGACAGCGCCTCATGCGCAGCGCGGGCCCCGTCAGCTTGCGCCTCGGTGCGGGCGAGTTCCTGTTTCAGCGTTTCCAGCTTGTTGAGCTGTTCCAAACGCAGGGCGGCGGCGCTTGGGGCATCCTCGGCCCAGGCGCGGAACCCGTCCCAGCGCCACAGGTCGCCCGAGCGCGAAACCAGCCGTTGACCCGGCTTCAGCGAGGCTTGCAGGCGAGCGCCCTGATCCGCGTCGACCAGACCAATCTGCGCAATGCGGCGGCTGAGGCGGTCGGGGCCGGAGATATGCAGGGCTAGCGGTTCAGCCCCATCGGGCAGCGGTTGATCGGCGTCATAGCCTGCAACCTGCACCCAGCCAGATGGCCCGTCGCCTTCGACCAAAGGCGCGCGCAGGTCATCGGCCAAAGCCGCGCCCAACGCCTTTTCATAGCCCGGTGCCACCCGCAGCAGGTCCAGCACCTGTCCGCCTTCGGCGGTGTCGCGTTCGACCAGTTTGGCCAGCGCGGTGGTTTCGGCCCGGATCGCGCCCAGCTCACCTTCGGCCTCTGACCGCTTGGCACGGGCCTCGGCCTCACGCGCCTGCGTATCATGGCGCAGCTCATCGGCGGCGGCGAGCGCTTCTTCGGCAGCCTCGGCGGCTTCGCGGGCTTCCTCTTCGCCCTCTTGCGCGGCCTCGAACGCCTCATTGGCGCGGATCAGGGCGGTTTTGGCGTCATCCACGGCAGCGCGGGCTTTTTCCTCTTCGCCCTCGGACCGGGCCAGAGTCTTGCGGCTGTCTTCAACCAGCCGCTGCGCCGATTGGTGACGGGCGACCAGGCGGGCCATGTCTTCGGTCTGCTGCGAGAGGTGATCTTCGCGATCCTGCAGAACCGACGCGGCCTCGCGGGCGATCTCGGCAGCCTCAGCGACCTTTTCGTCATAACCTTCGGCGGCTTTGGCAAGCTCCCGGGCCTCCCACTCCAGCCGTTCAATCATCTCTCCCGCATCCCGGTTCAGGCCGGATTCGCGTTCGATATCGTTGCCAAGCTGCTGGATGCGGTTGGTCAGGGTTTCAATGGTCTGGCGGGCGCGGGTTTCCTGATCGCTCAGCTGATCGCGCTGCACCATCTGGCGCTGCAGAACGGCGGCGGCGATGGCCTCTTCCTCGCGCAGGGGTGGCAGGGTTTCTTCGATCTGGGCGCGTTTAGCAGCGGCTTCGCGGGCCTCGGCCTCGGCGCGCGAGGCTTCGGTCAGCCGGTCACGCAGCTTTTCTTCTGCCGCTTGACGGGCCATGTCGGCCTCTTTCCAGCGGCGATAGAGCAGCATCCCTTCGGCTTGACGCAGCTGCTCGCCAATCTCGCGGTATCGCGCGGCCTGACGGGCCTGACGAGCGAGTTGCGCCAGTTGGCCGCCCAACTGTTCCAGCACGTCATCGACTCGGGTCAGGTTGGCCTCGGTGCCTTTCAGCTTCAACTCGGCCTCATGCCGACGTTGATAAAGACCGGAAATACCCGCAGCTTCTTCCAGAATGCGGCGGCGGGCGCGGGGTTTGGCGTTGATCAGTTCGGCAATGCGGTTCTGCCCCACCAGCGCAGGCGAATGCGCCCCGGTCGAGGCGTCGGCGAACAGCATCTGCACATCGCGGGCGCGGACGTCCTTGCCGTTGGTCTTATAGGCGCTGCCCACGTCGCGAGTGATGCGGCGCACGATCTCAAGCTGGTCGCTGTCGTTGAAGCCGGAAGGCGCCAGCCGTTCCGAGTTGTCCATGGTCAGGACCACCTCGGCAAAGTTCCTCGCTGGCCGGGTCGCGGCACCGGCAAAGATCACATCCTCCATCGCGCCACCGCGCATGGATTTGGGTCGGTTTTCGCCCATCACCCAGCGCAGGGCTTCCAGAAGGTTGGATTTGCCGCAGCCATTGGGACCCACCACACCGGTCAACCCGTCCGCGATGATCAGATCGGTCGGGTCGACAAAGCTTTTGAAGCCGGTCAGTTTGAGTTTGCTGAAACGCAATGGCTGCTCTTGATATGATTCCTCTGACTACAAAGTCTGCGCAAGGGATAGCGTAGGTGTCAACGTGATTGCGCAGGATATGGGTCATTCGCCCGAGTTATCCACAACATCTTGGCAAAACTACGC
Organism: Ruegeria sp. AD2(2025); assembly: GCF_056542385.1. Classification (NCBI taxonomy): domain Bacteria; kingdom Pseudomonadati; phylum Pseudomonadota; class Alphaproteobacteria; order Rhodobacterales; family Roseobacteraceae; genus Ruegeria; species Ruegeria sp. AD2(2025). The sequence goes on along the minus strand of NZ_JBQFZS010000012.1, from coordinate 45,237 downwards.
GCAGGCCCGCGTATCTCAGTACGGTGTGCATTCAAAGACCTGATAGCCGTATCCGCCCGAATAACCATAGTTGACGCATTCGTAGGAGCGCATCATCAGCGCGCCGAATATCAGCTTTTCACCCAGTTCGCGGTCGCAAGCCAGCACCCCCACGGTCACCGCTGCATCGCCCAGAACATCCAGCAACGGACAGCCCGAAACCTGCGCCATGGCCAGCGCGGCGCGGTCACGGATCGGACCCAGACGCGGGGCGTATTGGGGGTTTATGCGCACCGCCTCGGCCAGCGCGTCCCTGACGCGGACGTCAAAGACGCTGCCGTTGACCTCGACCCGCGTCGCGGGCAGGCCGTGGAAATGAGGCGAACCGCCCGAACAGGCGGCAAGAAACAGGAAGGCAAAGAGGCGGATCATGCCGCCTTTCTAGCGGCAGAATGGTTAACGAAACCTTTCGCAGGGTCAGCCGCGCAGCACCTCGCCCAGCCGACGGATACCTTCGCGGATCGTGGCCTCGTCCGAGTTGGAAAAGCTCAGCCGGATGGTGTTGGCCCCGGTCTCGTCGGGGTAGAACGCCTGACCGGGGACAAAGGCCAGTTTGACCGTCTCTAACGCCCGGGCGAGCAGGTCTGCCCCGTTCATACCCTTGGGCAGGGTGACCCAGACGAACATGCCGCCCTCGGGGCGGGTCCAGTCGACACCGTCGGGCATGTGGTCCTGAAGCGCCTCAAGCATCGCATCGCGGCGCGAGGAATAGGTCTGGCGCAGCATGGGAACGTGGGTATCGAACCGGTCCCGCGCCACCTGATACACCGCCATCTGGTTGATGGTCGAGGAATGCAGATCGGCCGCCTGTTTCAGCAGCACCAGTTGCGAGATCACCGGTTTCGCCGCAGCCACCCAACCCAACCGCAAACCCGGCGACAGGGTTTTCGAGAAACTGCCGCAATAGATCGTCCGGCAGTTCTCGATCGACCCCTTGCGCGCAATTTCCAGTGCGAGGATCGGAGGGATCGGGTCGCCGTCATAGCGCAAGGCCTGATAGGCTCCGTCCTCAATCACCGCACAGTCCAGATCGTCGGCCAGATCCAATAGGGCTTCCCTGCCCCGCTGATCAACGGTTTCGCCGGTGGGGTTCGAGAAATCGGCAGAGAGATAGGCGAACTTGATCGGGCTGCCCCCGGCGGCGGCCCGGTATTCGGCGGCGCCGCGATTGCCGTTGATGCTAAGCTGATCGAAGCGCGGTTCATAGGCGTCAAAGGCGTTGAGCGCGCCCAGATAGGTGGGCCAGCCGACCAGCGCAGTATCGCCCGGCGACAGGAACAGCTTACCCAAGTAGTCCAGCGCCTGCTGCGAGCCAGACGTGATCAGGATGTTGTCGCTGTCACAGTCCACTCCGATCCCGCGCATATGACCGGCCAGCCAGTCGCGCAGCGGCGCATAGCCTTCGCTGACCGAATATTGCAATGCCTGCGCCTGAAGATCGGGACCCAGTGCGCTTTGGAAAGCCTCGGCAAAGGCGTCTGCTGGAAACAGCGCCGGATCAGGGATGCCGCCCGCGAAGGAAATGATACCGGGCTGGCCCAGCAATTTCAGCAATTCGCGGATTTCGGATGCTTTCATCCGGGACGTGCGGGTGGAGAATAAGTGATCCATCGACTCGGGCCTCCTTTGCCTTGGTGGAGCCTAGGGAGGTCGCGCATTAAGTCAACATCTCTGACCTAGTGTTTCAATCAACGTGAGAGGGGTGTTCTTGAACGTGCCCCGGATACGTGGTCATATCACTTGACCAATTTGACATGATGACGTGATGCCTTTCCAGAAAGTTCAGACCGAGAAACTGTCTCTCGCCGTTGTGCGCCAGATCGAGTTGCTGATCCTGCGCGGCATCCTGCGCCCTGGCGAACGCCTGCCATCCGAACGCGAACTGGCCGAACGCATGGGTGTGTCGCGCCCGTCGCTGCGCGAGGCGATCTCGGACCTGCAGGATCAGGGATTGCTGGCCGCCAAGGCCGGATCGGGCATCTATGTGGCCGAGGTTCTGGGCTCGGCCTTTTCGCCCGCGCTGACCCGGCTGTTCGGCAATCATGACGAGGCGGTGTTCGACTACCTCTCATTCCGCCGCGATATGGAGGGGCTGGCGGCCGAGCGGGCCGCGCGGATGGGGTCGGGCAGCGATCTGAAGGTGGTACAGACCATTCTGGACAAGATGGAAGCCGCACACGCACGCAACGCTGCCGAGGAAGAGGCGCATCTGGACGCCGAGTTCCACATGGCGATCATTGAGGCCAGCCATAACGTGGTGATGCTGCATATGATGCGGTCGATGTTCGATCTGCTGCGGCAAGGCGTGTTCTACAACCGCCAGATCATGTTCCAGCAACGCACCACCCGCGACGCCATTCTGGACCAGCACCGCGCCATTAACACCGCCCTGCAGGACCGCGACCCCAAGGGCGCGCGGCGGGCGGTCGAAGATCACCTGAACTTTGTCAAAAGCTGCATGGCCGATCAGCAGAAGGCCCTGCGCAATGAAGAGATCGCACAGCAGCGGCTAAAGCACGAGACGGGCGAGGCCTGACGGCAGACCCGGACTTGACGCAACGTACGCGCGCCATATACTACTGAGTAGCATCGGAGAGCATCATGAGCGTCAAAGCCTCAGTATCCCTGACAGAGTCACAGGATTCCTATGCCCGCGAGCTTGTGGCGCAGGGCCATTACCCCAGCCTCAGTGCCGTGGTGCAACAGGGGCTGGAGCTGATGCGCGCGCAGTCCCAGACCACCGACGCGCTGCGCGAATTGCTGGATCGCCGTCGGAGGGGCGCATTTGTCGAACTGGACGATGGCAAACAGCGCACCCGGGACATGATCGCGCGCAAACGGGCAGAGCGTGGCCTATAAGATCCTTCGGGCCGCCGCAGTCGATCGCGATTTCGAACAGATATTCGACTTTCTTGTCGGAGACGGCGCTGCATTTCGGTGAAAGCGCCGAAGACGCCTTTCTGCGCGCCGAGACCCGGCTGGCCGAGATTGAAACCAGTCTGGAGCGATTGGCCGAGGTGCCACATCAAGGCACATTGCGCCCGCATCTGGGCGCGGGCATTCGCAACGTCACCAAGGACCGCGCCGTCATCTATTTTGACACCGATGACGAGGCGCACCTGCTGCGGGTCTTGGCCGTATTCTACAGCGGGCAGGATCATGACGCCCGCATCTTGCTGAGGCTGCTGTCGTAACGAAAAAACCCGAGCGCGGGGCGCTCGGGTTTCTCAATTCGTATGATCCAGCGGATCAGTGCAGCTTTTCACCAACATCCGCGATGGCGGCGTCGATCAGCTTGTTCGCCTGTGTGGCGGTCATCTGCTTGGCCAGAACCGCGTTGGCTGCGGAAACAGCCACCGTGATGGCCTGATCGCGCACCTCTTTCACAGCCGAAGCCTCGGCCGATGCGATCTGATCCTGCGCGGCTGCCAGACGGCGGGCGATGGATTGTTCCAGATCGGCCTTGGCCTGCTCGGCCGCGCGAACGGCGTCTTCGCGGGCTGCCTCGACGATGGCGTCGGCCTGACCCTGAACTTCGCGCTGCTTGCGCTCGTACGAGGCAAGCAGGCTGCGCGCTTCTTCATGCAGGGCGCGGGCTTCGTCCAGTTCGGACTTGATGCCTTCGGCCCGGTTGTCCAAAGCGCCGCCGATCATGCCGGGGACCTTGAAGTAGAACAGGACCGCGATGAAGACGATGAAGCCCAGAAGGACCACAAAGTCGGTGTTGCCAAGCGAGAAGAACGGGCCGCTTGCGGCCAGCGCGGGGCTGGCGGCACCGACGGTCAGGATAAGGGCAAGAGTGTTCCGCATGTCACTTATCCTTTCGTCTGCGCGTCTACGGCACTGTTGATGGCTTTGGCATCCGCCTCGCCGCCCAGTGCTGTGACCAGTTCAGCCGCCGTATCCTTGGCAACCACTTGAATGCTTTCCAGCGCACCGGCACGGATTTCGGCAATTGCCTTTTCCGATTCAGCCGCCTTTGCAGCGATTTCCGCATCCGCCTTGGCAATCGCGTCATCCAGACCAGACTGGATTTCGGCGCGCGCCTCAGCAGCGATACGCTGCGCTTCGGCACGGGCATCGGCCAGCGCCTTGTTATAGGCCTCTTCGGCCTCGACCGCCTTGGCCTTCAGATCTTCGGCCGCAGCCAGGTCATTTGTAATGGTCCCCTGACGCTCAGCCAGGATTGCCGCGATGCGGGGCAAAGCCACGCGAGACAGGACCAGAAAGATGACGACCAGCGTAATGACCAGCCAGAAAATCTGGTTGGGGAACCAATCGAAGCAGAGCTGCGGCATACCGATCGCCGACCCATGAGAGTCAACGCAGGTGCCAGCTACTTCTTTGGCAAGGGGTTCAGTCGCCATGATGTCCTCCGTCGGAACGTTGTCTTTACAACAGGTGGGCCGCTATGGCTTGGGCCCACCTGCGCGTAAGGATCAGGTTCCGCAGATTAGACGGCGAACATCAGCAGCAGCGAGACCAGGAATGCAAAGATGCCCAGCGCTTCTGCGAATGCGATACCGATGAAGAGGGTTGCGGTCTGCGAAGCAGCCGCCGAAGGGTTGCGCAGGGCGCCGGCCAGGAAGTTGCCTGCAACGTTGCCCACCCCGATTGCGGCTGCGCCGGAACCGATTGCTGCCAGGCCTGCGCCGATGTGTGCGAGATCGCCTTCCATGATGTGTCTCCTTACGAATTGGAAGTTTCGATGTTGGGTGTTCGGACCTTAGTGCGACGGATGCAGCGCATCCTTCAGGTAAACACAGGTCAGAATGGTGAAAACGTAGGCCTGAATGAAGGACACGAGGACCTCAAGGCCATACATTGCGGTGATCGCCAGAACCGACACGGGGGAGATCACGGCAATCGCGGCAAAGCCTGCGAACACTTTGATCACCGCGTGGCCTGCCATGACGTTACCGGCAAGACGAATGGAGTGGCTGACCGGGCGCACAAAGTACGAGATCAGCTCGATAATCGCCAGAACCGGGCGCAGCGCCAGCGGGGCGCTGGAGACCCAGAACAGGCCCAGAAACGCAGCACCGTTCTTGACGAAACCCAGAACGGTCACGGTCAGAAACACGGCCAGCGCCAGCGGGATGGTCACGGCGAAATGCGATGTGGTGGTGAAGGATGTGGGGATCATGCCCAGGAAGTTCGCGCAAACGATGAACATGAACAGGGTCATGACATAGGGGAAGTACTTGACGCCTTCCTTGCCGCAGATGTCTTCCAGCATCTTGTAGATAAAGCCATAGGCCAGTTCGGCCACCGACTGCATCCGGGTCGGAACAATCGCGCGCTTCGAAGTGCTGAGAACCAGCAGACCAAAGATCGCCGCAATCGCCAGGAACATCCACAGGGTCACGTTGGTGGGCGTGTACCAGGCAATCGCACCGTCGCCAAAGAGCGGCTTGACGATGAACTGGTCCATCGGGTGGAAAACCAGGCTGCTGCCTTCTGCTGCGGTGGTCTCGGTCGCCACGTTCAGTCCCTCTCGTCCTTCTCGGCAGCTGTCGCCGCCTCTTGTTTCTTTTGAACCTCAGTCGCGCTGCGGAGCATAACCTTCACGCCCGCGACAAGGCCCAGCAATGTGAACAGCACCAGAAAGATCGGGATCGTCCCGAGCAGGCTGTCCAGCCCGTATCCGATGCCAAATCCGATCCCCAGACCGGATACCATTTCGATGACCATCCTCCAGGCAAGCTCGCCCCCGGACACGTCAGCATCTGCGCGGGGCTTGGGCGCTTTGGCCTTTTTCGCCGCTTCGATCTTGGCCTCAAGCTGCGCCATACGCTGCTTTTGGTCGTCATCGGTCACGGGCGGGTCCCTCGTACAGTCTTGGGTAGGGTGCTAAGGGGCGATGGGCGCAGAGTCAACGGGGTTGAGGTCGCAGGAGAGATGCCGGTAAGTCCAAGATTTTTATGCTAAAAATCTTGGACCCCTGCGACCGGGCGGTGGCGCGAAACTGGTGGATTGGGTGAAATCACCGGAATCCTCATATTCAACCTTTTGGTTGATCTTTCTCTGCCGGACCCCGCCGCAGGCGCCGGACAATCCGCCCGTCGATCAGCAGCAGGCCCGCAAAAATCGCCGCCATGCCCAGCAGGTGTTCAGGCCGCAGGGTCTCGCTCAGAACCCATGTGCCCAGCACCAACGCCGAGACCGGGGCGATCAGCGTCACGGTCGATATATTGGTCGGCCCCACCTTGGGCAGCAGCCAGTAGAACACGATGAACGCCACCGAGGTCAGCACAAACCCGATCATCATCAGCGAGGCCCAGGTCTCGGCCCGGGTGATATGCGGCAGCCCCTCCCGCCAAAGCGCCAGCGGAGCGATCGACAGCGTCGCACCGGTCAGGGCCAGCGCCACCAGAACCACCGGCTGCATATCCCGGAACGCGCGGGCGAAATTCACAGAGAAGGCATAGCAGACCGGGGCGAGAAGGATGAGCAAAACCGCCCAGAACTCGGACTTTTCCCCCGATTGCAAAAGCGGCAGGGACAGCACCACGATACCGGCAAAGCCGCAGACCACGCCCAGCGATTTGAGCAGCGTGGCCCGTTCGCCTCCGGGCCAGAAATGCGAGACGATGACGGCAAAGGCGGGTGTTGTGGCGTTCACGATCCCCGCCACGCCTGCGCCGATATACTGCTGGCCCAGCGCGTAGAACGCAAACGGCGCGGCATAGCTGAGCGCGCCGAAGCCCAGCAGGCCCGCCGCCCGGCCAGCGGTCAGGCTGACGGGCAGGCGCCGGCCCAGCACATAGGCCCAGCAGCCCAGCGCCCCGAACCCGACCCGGCCCATCGACACCGACAGCGGCCCAAGTTCGCGCAGCAAAATGGCGTTGAACATGAAGGACATGCCCCAGCCGATGCCGAGGATGCAGATCACCAGCCAGTATTTCAGCGCCATTGCCGCCCCCTTGCACGTTCTGGCGCAGCATGGCGTGGGCTTGGAAATTGTCAAACCGCTTCCTGCGCATTAGGAAAGGGCCATGTCCAACGACCTCGACACCGTATTCGCGGCCCTCGCCGACCCCACCCGCCGCGCCATCCTTGCGATGCTGCTTGAGGATGACATGGCCGTCACAGATGTGGCCGAGCCGTTCGAGATGTCGCTAGCTGCGATCTCGAAGCATCTGGTCATTCTGACCCGCGCCGGGCTGATTTCTCAGGAAAAACGAGGCCGGGTGAAATGGTGCAAGCTGGAACCCGACGCGTTGCGGGCCGCGTCCGTGTGGATGCAGGGGTTCGGGCAGTTCGAACCGGTCAATCTGGATGCGTTTGAACGGTTTCTGGAAATCGAACTGCCCTCGGACGAGGCTTAACGGACGACAAAGACCGACATCGTCGCGTGTTTGGCCAGATGGCCCGCATGGCTTGAGAAGATGTAGTCGGTCAGCCGCGGCGCATGGGTGCCCACGACGATCAGATCGGCCCCGATCTCTTCCGCGGTGCGGGTCAGATCGCCATCGGCCTCGACCGAGACATCGACCGAGCGGAGCGTGCGCGTTTCGACCACCCCACCGCTGCGCGCGGCGATCTGGTCGGCAAGGCCCTGCAATTCAGTGCTGACGGCGCTGTCGGTCAACGCCGGGTCGCCGGGCTGGGTCCAGACCACGGTGGCAAGGGTGATCTTCGCGCCCTGCCATTTGGCAATATCGGCAGCGATATCAGCGGCCTTGCGCACCTCGGGCGGCAGGTGCAGATCGACGGGGATCATGATGTGGGTGAACATGGCAAACTCCTCCTCACATTAAAGCATAGGGAAATTTGCATGTTTATGCCTTGATCTGCCTCAAGGGTGCCGGGGCTATCCCTCGCGGCTGTATTCCACTCCGGTCACAACGCCGGTCGCATCAGCGCGGCAGAGCCACGGGGCCTCGGCCCCGGCCACGAAAACGCTGGTGACCGAGCCCGTCGGCCCGGATTGGGTCGAGGTCGCGCGGACCCCATCGGGTTGGGTGCCGGTCCCGGCGGCCACAAGGGCCTCGCAGCTGGCTTGCAGATCGGCCTCGGGCGACGGGCCGCCTGTTGCGCAGGCACCGAGCGCCAGCAGCGCCGGGAGGATAAGGGGTGTTTTCATGGCTCAGGTCCTTGGGCAATGCGCAGGCAGGCTGCCATATCCGGCGCAGAAGGCAAGGCTCAATCCCGGGTGGCGGGTCTGTTGGCCGGGGCCTCGTCGGTCTTGAGCAACAGCAGCAGCGCCACGGCCGTCAGAACCGCACCGACCAGCACCAGCGCGGTAGGCGCTGGGCGGCCCAGCGCGATCTCCCAAAGGATGACCCAGCTGGGGATTAGGTAGGTATAGGCCATCACCTTGGCAGCAGGCAGACAGAGCGCCGCGAACTGGACCAGAACAAAGCTGGCGGCGGTGGCAAACAGCGAGATATACAGCAAGGTCAGCCAGACAATGCCCGGCAGGTTGGCCCAATCGGTCGCGCGGATATCGGACCAGCCCCAGAGCGTCAGGATCAGGCATCCCGCGACCAGCGTGCCAAAGGCGAACACCACCGCAGGCTCGCCCCGGTTCAGTTTCCGCACCATCGGCGTATAGATCGCATGGGCGGCGCAGCCCCAGAAATAAATGATCTCTCCGCCGCCGATCTGGAAGGCGCGGAAGGCCTGCCAATCGGCCCGGAAGATGACCCAGAGCGCACCCACCGCCCCCACGGTCAACGCCAGCGCCATACGCGGCGTGGTGATCTGGCGCAGCAGCACCCATCCGGCCAGCGCCGACATGACAGGCGTCAGCGTAAAGACCGCCGCCGCGCTGACCGGCGGTGCGGTTTTGAGCCCATAGAACATCAGCACAAAATAGCTGCCGAACAACCCGCCCAGCACCAGATAGCGCCACGGCGCGCGCGCCGCGCTGCGCGATATCCCCGTGGTGGCAAGCGCCGCGATCCCGATGACCAGCGCCGCAACCCCAAACCGAGCCGCCGTGATCGCCGCGGGTGCGATTTCATTCGCCACCATCGAGCCCAGCGAGAAGCTGCCCGCCACCAGCGCCGAAAATGTCAGCATGGCCAGATGGCCGCGCGCCTGTGGTGTCACGGCAGCCAGTCCTTGGACTGGTCTTTCAGGAAGGACAGGAAAGCCTGCACCTTGGTGGTCCGGTGCAGGTCCACATGGGTCACCAGCCACAGCTTGCCGGACCATTCGGGCAGAGGCTCCATCACCTCGACCAGGTCGGGATCGCGCGCGGCCTCCCACCGGGCCATGAACCCGATACCCGCGCCGGCCAGAACCGCCTCGCGCATACAGAAGTTGTTGGTGCAACGGAAGGTGATCGCCTGTTCCGGCGCGTTGGCGCGCAGCCAGCGGGAAAACGGCGCGCGGCTGTTTTCGTCATCATTGCCGACGAAGTGGTGATTGGAGAAATCCTCGACGCCAGACGGTTTGCCGTGGCGCGCGATATAGGTCTTGCTGGCGAACAGCCCGACCTCTTGCGGGATGAAGGGCTGCACCACATTGTCCGGCTGATCCGGTGCAGCACCCGCACGGATGGCCACATGCGCCTCGCCATATTCCAGCCGGAACAGGCGGTCGCCGGTCAGATAGCGCACGATCAGATCCGGATGGGTCTGCTGAAATTCAGTCAGCGTCGGTACGATCAGCGGCGCAAGCGAGGCCAGCGATGTCACCACCAGCTCGCCCGAGACATCATCGCCGCGCCCTTTCATGCGGCCCACCAGCTGGTTGAACTGGTCCTCGGTCGCCTGTGCCACGCGCAGCAGGTCCTCTCCGGCTTCGGTGGGGGTATAGCCGCGCGCATGACGCTGGAACAGCTTGACACCCAGCCGCGCCTCGATCGCGTCGATATGGCGGATCACGGTGGCATGATGCACGCCCAGCACATCCGCCGCCCCGCTGACCGTTCCCATTCGCGCCACCTGATAGGCGGTTCTCACTTCGTCCCAATTGTCCATTGCATCTGATCCAATGTGCAAATTCCAACAATACCTGTTGGTATATCCGGGTTTTGTTCATGAGCGCAACAATCATATTCGAACAACAGACGATCATTCCCCTAAACAGGACACCCTGAAATGACCAAAACCATCCTGCATATCGACGCCTCGGCCCGCCGCACCGAGTCAACCACCCGCGACCTGTCGGACCGCGTGGTGCGCCACCTCAATGCCGCGCGCATCATCCGCCGTGATCTGGCCACGCCCCTGCCGCTGCTGACCGAAGACTGGATCGCCGCGAACTTCACCCCCGCCGATCAGCGTGACGCGGCGCAGCAAGACCTGCTGGCCCTGTCCGACGAGTTGGTGGCCGAGCTGCAAAAGGCCGACACCATCGTGATCGGCCTGCCGATCTACAACTTCTCGGTCCCCGCCGCGTTCAAGGCCTGGATCGATCTGGTCGCCCGCGCAGGCGTGACCTTCGCCTATTCCGAGAACGGTCCCAAAGGCCTGCTGGAGGGCAAACGCGCCATCCTCGCCGTGGCCTCAGGCGGCACGGCTGTAGGCTCCGAGATCGACTTTGCCACCACCTATGCCCGCCACGTTCTGGGCTTTATCGGCATCCAGGACGTCGAGGTCATCGCCGCCGACCGCATGGCGCTGGACCCCGAGGCCACTTTGGCGAACGCGCAAAAAGCGGTCACTGAACTGGCCGCCTGATTGACCTGCACCCCCTGAACCGTCCAGTCTGCCCCAAACAGGAATTGGCAGGCTGGGCGTTTACCATGAAAAAGATCGGAATTCTGGGCGGTGTGGGCTGGGCCTCGACCGTCGACTACTACCGGGCGATTGCCGAGGGCGCAGGTCGCCACTTCGCTGAGCGCGGCCACGGTTCCCCCCTGCCGATCCCACCCATGACCATTGAATCGGTGACGCAGGCCAAAACCCGCGCCCTGCGCGGCACCGCCGGAGACGAGGCCAGCTGGGCCGGTTTCGATGCCGTATTCCGCGAGGCGCTGCTGACGCTGGAACGCGCGGGCTGCGATTTCGGCATCATCGCCTCAAACACCCCCCACGCCCGGCTACACGCGATCCGGCAGGGCGTGTCGATGCCGATCCTCAGCATCTTTGACGCCACGGCTGAAGTGACGGCCCGGACCGGTGCGTCAAACGCGCTGATCCTCGGCACCACGGTCACGATGCAGGCCACCAACTACGCCGACCGCCTCGCCGCCGAGGGCATCACCGCCAACACCCGCCTGCCCGACCCCGACATCGCCGAAATGCAGGCGATGATCGACAGCGACTTCTACGGTGGCGCTTCTGATACCGCCCATACCCGCCTGCTGGCCTTCTGCAATACACACGCCACACCCGGCACGGCAATCCTGCTGGCCTGCACGGAACTGCCGCTGGCCTTCCCCGACCATCTCGACGACCCGGTGTTCGAGGCCGACGGCCACCTCTTCATCAACCCCTCAGCCGCCCATGTCGCGGCCGCACTCAAAGAAGCGCTGGACACGCAATAAAGCGCAGGCCCCTTCTTCTGTTCAAAAATACTTCCGCCGGAGGCACGCGCCGCAAGGCGCGTCCCGTCACGCCAACCAAGCCACCTCGCACCCGATCCGATCAAAGAACCCCATCAGATCACCGCGCGCCATCGCTACGGTCCGGTCATTGACCAAAGGGTGCATATAGATGACATCCGCCTGCTGCGCGGCGGCGTCCATGAAGAAGCGCACGTCCTTCCCCACTCCGTTGATCATCGCCAAAGGACTGACCGCCCCGGGCCGGATCCCCAGATTCTGAAACAACCGATCCGCCGAGCCGAAGGACAGGTTGCCAATCCCCAACTCCGCCCCCAGCGCCTTGAGGTCAATCTCACGGCTCTGCTCCAGCGTCACCAGATAGTTCCGCTTTTTCTTGTCGCGCAGATAGAGGTTCTTGAGCCGCAGCGCATTCTCACCCGGCACCATGAACTGGTCTTCGACCCCCTTGGCATCCTCAACCGTGCGCAGCGGGACATGGCTGTGCAACCGATAGGCCAGCCCCCATTCATCCAACTGGGCCAACAGCGCATCGGAGCTGAGCGGCAAAGTATCCTGATAGGCAGATGATGCGTCCATAGGAACCTCCTTTTGTGACGCGGTCATCGCTTAACCCACAGGCAAATTCAAGCCACGACAGGCGCGGTATTCGATGCTAGCGTGCCGCCATGAAAGTCACGCGCAACACTCCGAACCAACTGATCCTGTCCGACACCCCTTGGTTCATCGGCATCACGCTGGTTTTCTTCATTCTGGCCTTTGTCGGCGCAGGCGTGTTCATGGCCAGCGAAGGCGGCGAGGGTATCTTCTTTGGCATCTTCTTCGCGCTTTTCGGCGGCGGCATGGGGGTCGGGGCCTTCTGCGCCTTTGTGCGTCGCGTACAGGTCATACTGGACCGCAGCAACAACAGCATCACCATCCGCAGGCAATCGGTCTTTGGCTATCAAGCCGTCGAGCACGCGCTTGCAAACCTGTCCCACGCCGAGATCGAAAGCACCACATCGCGCAGCGACAAAGGAAGCTCCACCCTCTATCGTCCAGTCCTTGTCCTGCATCAGGGCATGAGCGCCGGACGGCATCCCATTGTCGAGGCCTTCTCGAACGGGCGCGGCGCGCATCGGCTGGTTGATGCGGTCAATGACTGGCTTCCGGCGCGCAAAGGTGTCTCGGCAGACACCCGCTCGGTTGACACCCATGGGTGTCTCGGGTAACACCCGCGCAAACATCCGGAAGCGTCTGATCTTCCGGTCCCTTGAGTCGTTCAGGGATCGCCCCCCACCAGCGAGTTTCGCCCGTGGGGGCGTTTGTGCATTTAGCCGACGCGTCCTATCTAGGGCACGCCACCAGATAACCGGCTAAGGAGGCCGAAGGCATGTTTGAAAATCTATCCGAACGCCTTTCCGGCGTCTTTGACCGGCTGACCAAGCAAGGCGCCCTGTCCGAAGAAGACGTGAAAACAGCCCTGCGTGAGGTGCGCGTCGCCCTTCTTGAGGCCGACGTCTCGCTTCCGGTGGCCCGCGAATTCGTCAAGAAGGTGCAGGAACAGGCGACTGGTCAGGCTGTCACCAAGTCGATCACTCCCGGCCAGCAGGTCGTCAAGATCGTACATGACGCGCTGGTCGATACCCTGCGCGGCGAGGAAGACCCTGGTAAGCTGAAGATCGACAACCCGCCTGCTCCGATCCTGATGGTCGGTCTGCAGGGATCGGGTAAAACGACGACAACCGGTAAGCTGGCGAAACGCCTGAAAGAGAAAGAGGGCAAGAAGGTCCTGATGGCCTCGCTGGACGTCTATCGCCCGGCGGCGATGGATCAGTTGGCGGTGCTGGGCACGCAGGTCGGCGTGGACACTCTGCCGATCGTTCCCGGCCAGAAGCCCGTTGATATCGCCAAGCGCGCCAAACAGCAGGCGACGCTGGGCGGCTATGACGTCTATATGCTCGACACCGCGGGCCGTCTGCATATCGACGAAGTCCTGATGGACGAGGTCGAGCAGGTCCGCAACGCCGTTGACCCGCGCGAAACCCTTCTGGTCGTCGACGGTTTGACCGGCCAGGTCGCCGTTGAAGTCGCCGAAGAGTTCGACGCCAAGGTCGGCATCTCAGGCGTGGTCCTGACCCGGATGGACGGTGACGGGCGTGGTGGCGCGGCGCTGTCGATGCGCGCCGTTACCGGCAAGCCGATCCGCTTTGTGGGCTTGGGCGAGAAGATGGACGCGCTCGAAACCTTCGAGCCGGACCGGATCGCCGGTCGTATTCTGGGCATGGGCGACATCGTTGCTCTGGTCGAAAAAGCCCAGGAAACGATGGAGATGGAACAGACCGAGCGCATGATGAAGCGCATGGTCAAAGGTCAGTTCAACATGAACGACCTGAAAATGCAGCTGGAACAGATGATCCAGATGGGCGGCATGCAGGGCATGATGGGTATGATGCCGGGCATGGGCAAGATGGCCAAGCAGATGGATCAGGCCGGTCTGGACGACAAAATCCTGCGCCAGCAAATCGCGCTGATCCAGTCGATGACCAAACGCGAACGCGCCAACCCGCAACTGCTGCAGGCGAGCCGTAAGAAACGCATCGCGGCCGGGTCTGGGATGGAGGTCAGCGACCTCAACAAGCTGCTCAAGATGCACCGGCAGATGTCGGACATGATGAAGAAGATGGGCAAGATGGGCAAAGGCAAGATGCTGAAACAGGCCATGAAAGGCATGTTCGGCAAAGGCGGCCCCAGCCCCGAGGAGATGGCCGCCGGCATGGACCCCAAGGCGCTGGAACAGGCGGCGAAAGCAATGGGCGGCAAGATGCCCGGCGGCCTGCCCGGTCTGGGCGGCGGCATGGGTCTGCCTCCGGGCCTCAGCGGGTTTGGTAAGAAGAAGTGAAACACGACATGAAATACCTCACTCTGATAACCTGCGCGGCACTGGCCGGTTGTGGTGATCTGGTCACCGTTGATCTGGACACCGCCCCGGACGGCCCCGTTCGCGGCGAATACCGCACGGTTCTGGACGGCATCCCGGCCGAAGTCACCGCCCGCGCCCACGAGGCCGAGGTAGGGTTTACCGAAACCGGTGGGTCCATCGGATATGCCAAGCTGTTCGCGCTGGCCGATTCCGAACTGCGCCGCAGCACGGGTTGCCGCGAGGTGAACATCCTCGACGATACAACCGAAACCCTGCAGGCGGGCGTCCACAGCACATTCGTGTTTGAACTGGACGAGTGCCCGGCTCTCTGAAGCATGATCCAGTGACCACCACCTCGCTTCATATCCCCCAGCTTGAGACCGAGCGCCTGATCATGCGCGCGCCGACCGAGGCTGATCTGGACGCGGATACCGCGTTCTTTGCCAGTGAGGCGGCGAAATTCGTCGGCGGCCCGCTGCGCCGGGACGAGGTATGGCGGGTCTTTGCCTCGCTTCTGGGGCACTGGGCCGTACGCGGTTACGGGTATTGGAGTGTCGATGAGAAGGACACCGGCGCTTATGTCGGGCGCATTGGCCTGTGGTTCCCCGAAGGCTGGCCCGAGCCCGAGGTCGGCTGGACCCTGCTGACCCACGCCACCGGCAAGGGCTATGCGACCGAGGCGGCGCTGGCCGCACGAGCGCACGCCTATGATGTGCTGGGCTGGGAAACGGCGATTTCGCTGATCGATCTGGACAATACCGCCAGCAAGGCCGTGGCCAAACGTCTGGGCGCACAGTTCGAATATCACTATGACCACCCCAAATACGGCAGATCCGAAATCTGGCGGCACCCGGCCCCGGGCGATCTGATCAATGGCGGGATCGAGGCCTACGCATGACCTCGTTCACCATCCCCTCCGTCGAGACCGACCGCCTGGTCCTGCGCGCGCCGCATCTGGATGACCTGCCGCAAATGATCGCGTTCTACGCGTCCGAGCGCAGCCATATGGTTGGCGGCCCAAGGGACGAACTGGGCAGTTGGAGCGCCTTGTCCGGCCGATTGGGCCACTGGGCGCTGCGCGGCTATGGCCTGTGGCATCTGACCGAGAAATCCAGCGGCGCGTTTGTCGGCTGGGCCGGTATCATCGACGTGCCGGGCTGGGCCGAACCTGAACTGGGCTGGGCGCTGATGGCCGAGGCCGAGGGCAAGGGACTGGCCCATGAGGCCGCTGAGGCCGCCCGCGACTATGCCGCGCGCCATCAGGGCCTGAACGGCGTCATCAGCTATATCGCTCATGCCAACGACCGCTCGCGCGCTTTGGCGCAACGCCTTGGCGCGACGTTGGAAGTTGAGAATGCCGAACTGCTGGGCCTGACCGCCCAGATCTGGCGGCACCCGCAGATCGACCTGACCACCGAAAGGACCGGCCAATGAACAACCCCGTGACGCGCGCCGCGACCCTGCTGAAAGAGCACCGCGAAAGCATCGACCGGCTGGATGCCATTCTGGTCTATACGCTGGGCGAGCGGTTCAAACACACGCAGGCCGTGGGCAAACTCAAGGCCGAACACAACCTTCCCCCGTCCGATCCTTCGCGCGAGGCAGCGCAGATCGCACGGTTAGAAGACCTGGCAAAGACGGCGGATCTGGACCCCGACTTCGCCAAGGCTGTTCTGAATTTCATCATTCAGGAAGTCATCCGACACCATAAGAAACACCAGAAATAACCGGGCAAGCACCGGTAAACGCCATCCAAAGGAGATACCACCATGGCAATGAAAATTCGTCTCGCCCGCGGCGGCTCGAAAAAGCGTCCCTTCTATCGCATTGTTGCGGCTGACAGCCGTATGCCGCGCGATGGCCGTTTCATCGAGAAGCTGGGCACCTACAACCCGCTGCTGCCGAAAGACAGCGAAGAGCGCGTGAAAATGAACCTCGAGCGCATCCAGTACTGGCTGGATCAGGGCGCACAGCCCACCGACCGGATCGCCCGTATGCTGGAAGCCGCCGGTGCCCGCGACAAGGCCGAGCGCAACAACCCCAACAAGGGCACCCCGGGCAAGAAAGCTCAGGAACGCGCGGAAGAAAAAGCAGCCAAGGCTGCTGAGGCAACTGAAGCCGCCGAAGCACCTGCTGAAGAAGCAGCGGCAGAAGAATAAGCAGGCGATCGCGTGCGGGATCAAGTTTTTTCGGACGATTTTCGCACGCAGTTCGATCTGTTGCTGCGGCTCCGGCGCGATGTACGCCGGTTCCGCACCGATCCTGTGGACGAGGCAGTGCTGACGCGCTGCCTCGACGCATTTCGGCTGGCCCCTTCGGTGGGGCTGAGCGAACCCTGGCGCGTCATTCGCGTCGAAAGTCAGGCCGCGCGCGACGCGGCGTTGCAGAATTTCCGAACCGCAAATGCTGACGCGCTGACCGGCTATTCCGGCGAGAAGGCGCAGCTATACAGCCAGTTGAAGCTGTCGGGGATGCAAGAGGCCCCGGTGCAACTGGCCGTATTCTGCGACGATGCCACCAACAAGGGGCAAGGGCTGGGCGCGGGTACTATGCCCGAGATGCGGCGCTATTCGGTGGTCTCGGCCATCACCCTGTTCTGGCTGGCCCTGCGGGCCGAGGGGCTGGGGTTGGGCTGGGTGTCCATTCTGGACCCAGACCAGATGGTGCGCGATCTGGATGTGTCTGATGACTGGCGACTGATCGGCTATTTCTGCGTGGGCTGGCCGGAAACCCTGTCGGACACGCCGGAACTGGAACAGGTCGGCTGGGAAAACCGTGACGACACTTTGCCGATCGAGGTGCGATAGACCCATGTTCGGATTGTTACGGCTTCCCATCCTGCTGATGATCGCCTTTATTGTCGGCGTGTTCTTCGAACGCAGCAACCAGCGCGAGGCGTGCGAGGTTATTGGTCAATGGCGGGACGGGCTATGTGTGACGGGTGGTCAAAATGAGTGATCTGATCTGCGTCGGCAGCATTGCCGGATCATACGGTGTGCGCGGCGAGGTGCGGCTGAAAAGCTTTTGCGCCGTTCCCGAGGATATCGAGACCTATTCCCCCCTGACGGACGAGGCCGGCAAGGAACGCTATCCGCTGGTCCTGACCCGGTCGATCAAGAACGGCTTTGCCGCCCGGCTGGGTGGGGTCGAGACCAAGGAACAGGCCGACGCGATCAACGGTCTGCGCCTTTACGCGCGCCGCGATCAGTTGCCCTCGCTGCCCGATGACGAATTCTACCACACCGACCTGATCGGGCTTGAGGTCTATGACACCGGCGGCACCCTGCTGGGCCGGGTGAAATCGGTGCAGAACCACGGCGCGGCGGACCTGTTGGAACTGCACGGGCCGGGGTTGAAGGCCACCGTATTCTTGCCCTTTACGCTCGAGGCGGTGCCGACGGTCGATCTGGACAAGGGCCGCATCATCGCCGACCCGCCCGAGGGTCTGCTATAATGCGGCGGGTTCTGCTGCATCTGGGGTTCCACAAGACCGGGACCACCGCTGCGCAGTCCTTTCTGTTCGAAAACCGCAGCCTGATCTGGCCGCACCACGCGCTGGTGCTGCCCTATCGGACCCGCCATTCGGGGCTGTCGGATGCCGCGACGCGCTATTCGCTATATGGCACGCCCGGGGCGCTTGAGGATTTCCGCGACCAGATGCGCCGCTTTCTGAAATCGCTGACCTTTGGCCGCAAACGCGGTTTGGTGCTGAGCGAAGAGAATTTCTCGGGCCTGCGCCCCAGCCGCAACCCGGCAGTGGGGTATGAAACCGCACCGGCGCTGGCCACCTGTCTGGTCGATCTGGTCCGCGAACGGTTCAAACGCGAAGAGGTCCAGATCACGCTGTATCTGTCGGTCCGCCAGCGCGAAAGCTGGCTGCGCAGTCTCTGGGCGCATGACCTGCAGCGCACCCGGCTGGTGCTGGATTTCGACACGTTCCGCGACCGGATGGCCCCGGTGGCAGCACCACAATCTGTCGCCGAAGAGATACGGGGCCGCCTGCCCTCGGTTCTGGTGCGCAGTCAGTGGCTTGAGGATCTGCAGACGCGGCCTTTCGGACCCGGCACGCCCTTTGCTGATTTCCTCGACCTGCCCAAAGCCGAGGCCGCAAAGCTGGTCGGCCCGACCCGCAGGAACGCGGGCCTGCCCGACGATCTGCTGGCGCAGATGCTGGATATGAACCGGTCCGCTCTGGACGACGCGGCGCTGATCGAGCAGAAGGCGGCTTTGGTGGAACGCGCCCAGACAGAGCTGATTGGCACAACATGACGGACACGCCCGGAAAATCTCATGGCCGCAAAGCCATCCGCCCGACGCTGAAACCGCGCGAGTTGATGACACCCACGCCCGACCTGCATGGGGTGTGGAAGGCCAAGATCATCACCCTGTTTCCATCCGCCTTTCCCGGTGTGCTGGGTGAAAGCCTTACGGGCAAGGCGCTGCAAGAAGGTCTGTGGCAGTTAGAAACCATCGACCTGCGCCAGTTCGGCGTCGGCAAGCACCGCAATGTCGATGATACGCCCGCAGGTGGCGGCGCAGGCATGGTGCTGCGCGCCGATGTGCTGGGCGAGGCGATCGAGCACACCATGGCCGGGGTGCAGGGCAACTGGCCGCTGATCTATCTCAGCCCGCGAGGCCGTCGGATGGACCAGCAGATGATGCAGAACCTTGCCCGCTGCGACGGCATGACCCTGCTGTGCGGCCGGTTCGAGGGCGTTGATGAACGCGTGCTGGAGCATTACGGCGTGCAAGAGGTGTCCTTGGGCGATTTCGTCATGACCGGAGGCGAGATCGCCGCACAGGCGCTGATCGACGCCACCGTCCGGCTGATCCCTGGCGTGTTGGGCAATCAGGCCTCGGCTGAGGAGGAAAGCTTTTCCTCTGGCCTGCTGGAACATCCGCAATACACCCGCCCCGCCGAGTGGAAGGGCCGCGCGATCCCGGATGTCCTGATGTCAGGGCACCATGGCCGCATCGCGGAATGGCGGCACGAGATGTCGGAACAGATCACCCGCGACCGGCGGCCCGATCTGTGGGGGCGCTATGAGGCATCGAAAGACGACGACTAGCCGCCCGCCTTCCACCGCGCCCAGATGTCGGGCGTGCCGTTGAACGTGTTGATATCCACCCTGCCAGGTACCCCCGGCACCAGCCCGGTACCCGTGTACTGCCAGAATCGCCAGACCGCGCGCGGATAGACATTGCGGGGGTGCCCCGCGACCGAGCGCAGCCAGAACTCGGTTTTGGGCAGGCGGCCAATATCGGTGTCCCCGTAGAAATCGACCGTTGTGTAGACAATCGGGCGACGTCCGTAGTGACGCTCGAGAATATCAAGGAATTTTTGCGCCTCGGCCCGGACGGTGCGGCCATCGGGACGCAGGGTGCAGGTCCTGGAATGGGGCGTCCATTCCATGTCCAGAACATGCGGCAGGTCCGCCCCTTTGGGGACGTTTTGGATGAACCAGCGGGCCTGCTCATGCGCCGGGCGGCAGAAATAGTAGTAGTGATAAGCGCCCCACGGCACCCCCGCCGCCTGCGCGCCGCGACGGTGTTCATCGAACATCGGGTCGGTGAAATCGCCCCCCTCGGTCGCCTTGATAAAGGCAAAACTGACGCCCGAGGCACGCGCGGTGTGCCAGTCGATCGGCGGCTGCCAGCGCGACACATCCAATCCGTGGACGGGGTAGTGGCCGGGATGCCGCCCGTCCCACGGATGCGGATCGGCGTCGCCGAAGGCCGGGTAGATCACCGACGGAGGGGTGGTGTCCGCAAAGGCCCTTGCCTCGACCTGTTGCGGTGGCGGGCTGCTGCGTCCGCAGGACAGAACGGCAAGGGCCAAGGCGGCCAGCAAGGGGGCATTGCGCATCATCTGTAAGGTCTCAAATCTGCTCTTATAATTCACTCCAGAATGCCTGATCGACAGCACAAGGCAATGGTGCAGTTTGCGGGCGGCGGAAACGCACCGTCCGGGCGCGGAGGCAAGGCAATTAGGGCTTGATCCCTGTCCGCAAATTCCTTAAACGACCGCAATCCGGTGCCGCATCACGCGACTCCGGTGTTTTGGTTTGCATCATGGCGCAACGCTTGGCTTTCTTCTGCCTTGGCGTGTCAATGCAGACCAGACCAAAGGAACATTCGATCTGACCTCTGGCGGGCTGCATCGCAGGACCCGGTGAAGACCAAGAGCTCTCAGCCCGTGCCCAAACTTCGTGGACCAACCACGAGCAGATAGGAGTAACTGCGATGGACCTGATCGCACAGCTTGAGGCGGAGCAAATTGCCGCCCTGGGGAAAGACATCCCCGATTTCAAAGCCGGTGACACCATCCGCGTCGGCTTTAAAGTGACCGAAGGGTCGCGTACCCGTGTGCAGAACTACGAAGGCGTCTGCATCGCGCGCAAAGGTGGCAGCGGCATCGCCGGTTCGTTCACCGTCCGCAAGATTTCGTTTGGCGAAGGCGTAGAGCGTGTATTCCCGCTGCATTCGACCAACATCGACAGCATCACCGTTGTCCGCCGTGGCCGCGTCCGTCGCGCCAAACTGTACTATCTGCGCACCCGTCGCGGTAAATCCGCACGTATCGCAGAGGTCACCAACTACAAGCCCAAGGCTGGCGCCGAGGCGTAAGGAGCGGAAAGATGAAAAAAGACATCCATCCCGATTATCACGTCATCAACGTCAAAATGACCGATGGCACCGTGGTTCAGATGAAATCCACCTGGGGTGCCGAGGGCGACCAGCTGGCCCTGGAAATCGACCCCTCCGTGCACCCCGCATGGACCGGCGGCGGCACGCGTCTGATGGACGCCGGCGGCCGTGTGTCGAAGTTCAAGAAGAAATACGAAGGTCTGGGCTTCTGAGCCTGACCCGGTTTCGACACGAAAGGCCGTCCATCAGGACGGCCTTTTTTGTTTGGACAGCGCACCCTGCCGTGCGAGCGATTTCATCAAATGAAATCGGGCCGGAAACTTTCAAAGTTTCCGGGCACCCATAGCAGCAGCGACACACGTCAAAAGTCGATCTCGACCCCGGGCAGATTCAGTTCCTTCATCATGTCCCGCAGTTCCTGCCGCGCGGCGATATTCGAGATATTGAGCTGCTTGACCCCGATATCCTTGAGATCCAGCAGCGTCAGCCCGCGCGGGAACAACTCGCGGAAGATCACCCGTTCGGAAAAACCCGAGGCGACACGGAAGCCGATGCGTTGGGACAGCATCTCGATGGCGCGCTGCATCTTTTCCTTGTTGACCATGCGCTGGGTACCCACCCGGTTGCGCACCACCACCCAGTCGATCGGCTTCAGCCCGGCCTGCGCGCGCAGCTGCCGCGCGTTCCAGACCATCTCGGAATAGACCGAGGGCCCGAGGATTTTCTCGCCCTTGGAATCGATCCGCGCCAACAGGTCGAAATCGATGAAACTGTCGTTCAGCGGTGTGACCAGCGTATCGGCCAGCGAATGCGCCACCTGGCTGAGCCGGGTGTGCGAACCGGGGCAGTCGATCAGGATGAAGTCGCTGTCGCTTTCCAGTTCGGCCACCGCAGCCGACAGGCGGTGATCATAGATATTCTCGCCTGGCTTCAGGGTGCTGGCGTCAATCTCGGGCAGGTCGTGATGTCGCGGGCTGGGCAGGGACAGGTCCGCGCCATTCAGGAAATTCAGCCGGTTCTCGAAATACCGCCCCAAACTGCGCTGCCGCAGGTCCAGATCCAGGGTGCTGACCTTGTGCCCCAGCCGCGCCAGAGCGGTGGCCACATGCATCGACACGGTCGATTTGCCAGCGCCGCCCTTTTCGTTCCCGACCACGATGATATGTGCCATGCCTGTATTCCCAAGTCCCGCCGTGTTTACCCACACGTTGTTGGCACCCACTATATGTTGTGTAGCAGGGGAAGGGAAGAACCTGAGGCCCTGATCATGCGCAATATCAGGCTCTGAATTGGAAAACCATGTGCTGGGCAGGGGTTAGGATGAAGCCTTGCTAAATTGATGCCTCTGTTTCACTGTCCCCGGCGGGGTTTCACGGGCAGGAGCACGCTTTGGACCATCTGTTTCTGAACGTCCTGAACGTGGTTCTGCCGGTGCTGATCTGCGCCGGAATCGGTTATGGGCTGGCCGTGATCAAAGCGCCCTTCGACAACAAAGTCATCGGCGGGATCGTCTCGAAAGTGGGATATCCGACGCTGATCCTGTCGCATCTGTCGACCACGAAGATCGCGATTGGTACCTTTCTGGACGTCATGACCGCGGCGGCGCTGGCAATCGCGGGCTTCGGCGTGTTGGGGTTCGCGGCCCTGAAGCTATTGCGGCTGCCGGTGCGGGCGTTCCTGACGCCGCTGATGCATGGCAATGTGGGCAATATCGGCCTGCCGATCACCCTGCTGGCGCTGGGGAATGCGGGGATGGCCTATACGATGGGCTTTGTGGTGGTGGTGCTGATCAGCATCTTCACCCTTGGCATGTGGATCCCCGCCGGAGCCTTCTCGATCAGGAAGCTGATAACCTCACCGATCATCTATGCGGTGGCTCTGTCGCTGGTGTTGATGGGAACCGGCTACAGCCTGCCGCAGCCGGTGGCCAAATCCTTCGACATTCTGGGCGGGCTGTCGATCCCGCTGATGCTGCTGACGCTGGGGCATACCCTGGCCACGCTGCGGATCAACAGCCTGGGCCGCGCCATTCTGCTGACGGGGCTGCATCTGCTGATGGCGGTGGTCATCGCCGGGACGCTGGTCTGGGCCTTCGGCTTTACCGGGGCCGAGCGCGGCGCGGTGATCCTGTGCTGTCTGATGCCGTCTTCGGTGGCGACCTATCTGTTCATCGACCAGCATGTGCCGGAATACGGGCCGGATGTCGCCGGGTTCATCCTGGTCTCAACGCTGGCGACGATTCTGGTGCTGCCGATGGTGCTGGCCTATTGGGTCTGACCGGCACCGCCGGGTCCCGGAAACTTTGAAAGTTTCCGGTTCGATTTCATTGAATGAAATCGCCTACTACGCGTCGGCGGCGTCATAGACGGTGAACAGCTCTTTCGGCTCAGCCACTCCACGCAGCATGTAGCGCCCGACCGAGATCAGCTCTTGCGGGCAAGGCTGCGCCGCGCGCGCCACGTCGTCCGACAGAAGGATACGCTGGCCCAGAGACCGGTGCATCCCCGAGATCCGCGCCGTCTGGTTCACCGCCGGACCGATCACCGTGAAATCCAGACGGCTGTCGGCACCGATATTGCCATAGAGAATCTCGCCCGAATGCAGCGCCAGCGTATAGTTCGCCACCGGCTGCCCCTGAGATTGGCGGCGCGTGTTCAGCGCGGCCATACGCTCCTGCAGCACCGAGACCGCGCCCAGCGCCGCGCGGGCGTCTTCGTCGATCTCGCCCACATCGAACATCGCCATCACCCCGTCGCCCATGAATTTCAGGATGCTGCCGCCGCAATCATGCACCACGTCCACCGCCACGGCGAGGTAGTCATTCAGCATGTCTATGATCTCGATCCCCGGCAATTCCTCGGACAGGCTGGTGAAGCCTTCCAGATCGAAATTCCAGATCACGGCATCGATTTGCTGCAGCGATCCGCGACGGATTTCACCCGACAACACGCGCTGCCCGGCATCGCGCCCCAGATAGACCCGCATCAGATCCTGTGACACCCGCGCGTTCGAGGCCGATTTCAGCGCCAGCCCCAGATGCGGCAGCGCGGCGTTGATCAGGTCCAGATCCGCGTCGCAAAACCCTTCGGGCGCATTGCTGGCCCAGGACATCAGCACCCCGTCAATAGCCTTTTTCGCATCGCGCCGGCTGCTGTGGCTGGGCACGTCAAAGCTTACGCCGGTGGCAAAATAATCGGTCGCACCATGTTCGCGCAGATCGTTCAGCAGAGGGAACCGGCTGGCCTCGTTCTGATCCACCAGCCGTTCACGTATCACGTCGGCGTCGTCGTTCAGAATGGCGTAGAGCGGGCTTTTCTGCCACTCTTCACTGGGCGTCTCGGAATACTCGTGGGTCCGAAAATCGCCCCCGCGCCCCTGATACCAGCTATAGCCGGTGCCGCCATAGACGGGGTGCAGCGCGGGCTGGGCGGCGTGGAACCGCATCAGCGGCACGCCCAAATCGACCAGCCGGTTGCAATAGCCGTCCAGCAGGTCTTCCTTATCCGCGCCCTCAAGGCCGCGCGTCACCAGCCAGTCGATCAGAGCATGGGATTTCGCCGCGTTGGGGTCCGGGGCTGTCATATCACGTTCCTGTGTCCGTTCTCCTGACAATCTGGGGGCGGTTGCCCGGAATTACCAGTGCGTCAGTCCATCCCCGCCAGACGCCGCAGCATCATGCGCAGCAAAGCGGCCTCACCGGTGGTAAAGCGCGCCGCCAGCTTTGCATCATAATCCCGGGCAATGCCGCGCAGTTCCCGATACACCGCCTGACCTGTGCTTGTCAGCGATAGCTGCTCAACCCGCCGGTCATTTTCATCCCGCAGCCTTTGCAAATACCGGCGCTGTTCCAGTTTGCGCACCGCGCGGCTGATCTTGGTCTTATGGATCTTGGCCCGCAGGCCGATGTCCTTGGCGTTCATCTCGCCATAATTGCCAAGGTGAAACAGCACCCGCCATTCCGTGCGTAACATCCCATAGCGGTCCTTGTAGACGCGCTGAAACTCTAACGAGCTTTCCTCGGCCGCCTGATTCAACAGGAACGGCAGGAAATTTCGCAGATCAAACTCATCTTTTTCGTCATTATTCTGCTGGGTCATTCTTGTTAGTTACAAAATCAACTATTATCCGACAAGCAGCAACTTGAAGGAGCGTCCGATGAATCGCCCCACCGATCCGCACAAGATGACCCAGGCCAGCACACCCGTTGGCACCCATCCCGGCTATATGCCCGGCTTTGGCAATGACTTCGAAACCGAGGCCCTGCCCGGTGCGCTGCCGCAGGGCATGAACAGCCCGCAGAAATGTAACTATGGCCTTTATGGCGAACAACTCAGCGGCACAGCCTTCACCGCCAACCCGCCCGAGCGGACTTGGTGCTATCGCATCCGGCCCTCGGTGAAGCATTCGCATCGGTATGAGAAGATCGATCTGCCCTACTGGAAATCGGCCCCCTGCGTCGATCCCGACGTGATCTCGCTGGGTCAGTACCGCTGGAACCCGGTGCCGCATTCGGAGGAAGGCCTGACATGGCTGACCGGGATGCGCACGATGACCACCGCGGGCGACGTGAACACGCAGGTCGGCATGGCCAGCCATATCTATCTGGTCACCGAGTCGATGGTGGATGACTATTTCTTCTCGGCCGATTCCGAACTGCTGGTGGTGCCGCAGGAAGGCCGCCTGCGCTTTGCCACCGAGATGGGCATCATCGACCTTGAACCAAAAGAGATCGCGATCATTCCCCGTGGCCTGCTGTACCGCGTCGAGGTGTTGGAAGGCCCCGCCCGCGGCTTTGTCTGCGAGAATTACGGCCAGAAATTCGAACTGCCGGGCCGCGGCCCGATCGGGGCCAACTGCATGGCCAACCTGCGCGATTTCAAGGCACCGGTGGCGGCATTTGAGGACCGCGAGGTGCCCTCGACCGTGACGATCAAATGGTGCGGGCAGTTCCACACGACAAAGATCGGCCACAGCCCGCTGGACGTGGTCGCATGGCATGGCAATTACACGCCCTACAAATACGACCTGCGCACCTATTGCCCGGTCGGCGCGATCCTGTTCGACCATCCCGACCCGTCGATTTTCACCGTGCTGACCGCGCCGTCGGGCCAGCCGGGCACGGCCAATATCGACTTTGTCCTGTTCCGCGAACGCTGGATGGTGATGGAGGACACGTTCCGCCCGCCCTGGTATCACAAGAACATCATGTCCGAGCTGATGGGCAACATCTATGGCCAATATGACGCCAAACCGCAGGGCTTCGTCCCCGGTGGCATGAGCCTGCACAACATGATGATCCCACATGGGCCGGACAAGGAAGCCTTTGAGAAAGCATCGAACTCGAACCTCGGCCCGGACAAGCTGGACAATACCATGTCGTTCATGTTCGAAACCCGTTTCCCGCAGCACCTGACCGCATTTGCGGCCACCGAAGCCCCGCTGCAGGATGATTACATCGACTGCTGGAGCGACATCGAAAAGAAATTCGACGGCACCCCCGGCAAGAAATGAACACCGTCTGTGGTCTGAGATTATTCGTCGAATAATCTCGACCCCTGACAAAGGTCTGGAGACACTATGTCCTTGAAGAAATCCTGGGTCACATCGGCCAATTCCGCCGACCACCCGTTTCCGCTGAACAACCTGCCCTATGGGGTTTTTTCGACCGAAAAAACCGAACCCCGCTGCGGCGTGGCCATCGGTGACATGATCCTCGACGTGACTGCGGCCGAGGCTGACGGGCTGATCGCGCTGGCTGACGAACCCCTGTTCGATCTGCCCTTCTGGAACCCGCTGATGGAGGAAGGCCCCGCCGTCTGGGCCGCCCTGCGCGACCGCCTGACCGCACTGCTGGCCGAAGGTTCGGACGAGCAGCATAAGGTCGAAGGGTTGCTGATCCCGCAGGACGAGGCCGAGATGCACATGCCCTTCGCGGTCAGCGAATACACCGATTTCTATGCGGGCCGGAACCATGCCCAGAATGTCGGCACCATGTTCCGCGGCCCCGAAAACGCGTTGCCGCCCAACTGGTTGCATATCCCGATCGGCTATAATGGGCGCGCCTCGTCCGTGGTGGTTTCAGGCACCGATATCCGCCGCCCATGGGGTCAGCTGAAATCCCCCGATCAGGACCTGCCCGCCTTCCTGCCCTGCCGGCGCTTTGACATCGAGCTTGAGATGGGTGCCATTGTCGGCACGCCCTCGGACGGCCCGATCTCGGTGCAGGAGGCAGATGACGCCATCTTTGGCTACGTGCTGCTAAACGACTGGTCCGCCCGCGACATTCAGGCGTGGGAATACCAGCCGCTGGGCCCGTTCCAGGCCAAGGCCACGGCCACATCGATCAGCCCCTGGATCGTAACCAAGGCCGCGCTGGAACCGTTCCGCTGCGACACGCCTGCGCGCGAGTTCGAACTGCTGGATCACCTGAAGGATTGCGGACCGATGCTCTATGACATCGACCTCACCATCACCATGGCCCCCGAGGGCCAGCCGGCAACGACCATCGCCGCGACGAACTACAACCAGATGTATTATTCGGCCGCGCAGCAACTGGCCCATCACACGACCTCGGGCTGCCCGATGAATACCGGCGACCTGCTGGGTTCGGGCACCATCTCGGGGCCGACCAAGCCCGAGCGCGGCTCGTTGCTGGAACTCAGCTGGGGCGGGAAAGAGCCTCTGACGCTCGACACCGGCGAGACCCGCAGCTTTATCGAGGACGGAGACACCCTGACCCTCACCGGCGCGGCCAAAGGCGACGGCTATACCATCGGCTTCGGTGATTGCACCGGCACCGTCCTGCCCGCCCTCAGCGATCTGTACGCGCGCTGATTGATGTTCGAGGTCGACCATATCCAGATAGCGATCCCCGAAAGCGGTGAGACCACCGCGCGGGCCTTCTGCAGCGATGCGCTGGGGCTGGAAGAGTTGCCAAAGCCCGAAGCCCTGCGCGCGCGTGGTGGTCTCTGGCTGGCGTTGAGTCGGTGCGAGCTACATTTGGGTGTCGAAGAAAAATTCTCACCAGCGCGCAAGGCCCATCCGGGTTTCGTCGTCAACGATCTGGATGCGGTTGCCGCAAAGATCGAAACCTACGGTCAGAAAGTACACTGGGACACAAAGCTAAATGACCGCCGTCGGTTTTTCACCGAAGACCCTTTCGGAAACCGGCTCGAATTTCTGCAAAAGGACTAAGAAATGGCCAAGGCATTCGCATCCCAGGGGGATATGACCGAAAAGAAGATCTCGTTCACCGAGGTGGGCGAGGGCCTTTACGCCTTTACCGCCGAGGGCGACCCGAACTCGGGCGTCATCATCGGTGATGACAGCGTGATGATTGTCGAGGCGCAGGCGACCCCGCGTCTGGCGCAAAAGGTGATCGAATGCGTGCGCTCGGTGACGGACAAGCCGATCACCCATGTGGCGCTGACTCATTACCACGCGGTCCGCGTCTTGGGCGCCAGCGCGTTCGGCGCGCAACAGATCCTGATGTCGGACATGGCCCGCGCCATGGTCGTGGAACGCGGGCAAGAGGATTGGGACAGTGAATTCCAACGCTTCCCGCGCCTGTTTGAAGGGCATGAAAGCATCCCCGGCCTCACATGGCCGACCACCACGTTCAGCGATACGATGACGGTCTATCTGGGTAACCGCCGGGTCGATCTGATGCATCTGGGCCGCGCCCACACGGCGGGCGATATCGTCATTCATGTGCCCGACCAGAACGTCATGTTCACCGGTGACATCGTCGAATACCACTCGGCCTGCTACTGCGGCGACGGGCATTTCAGCGACTGGGGCGACACGCTGGACGAGATCAAGTGGTTTGACGTGGACGCCATCGCTCCGGGTCGGGGCGACGCTCTGGTCGGTAAAGACATGGTCAACGCGGCCATCGAAAACACCCGCGATTTCGTCGAAAGCACCTATCGCCCCGCAGCCAAAGTCGCGGCCCGCGGCGGCAGCCTGAAAGAGGCCTGGGATGCGGTACGCGCGGAATGCGACCCGAAATTCGCCGACTACGCGATCTATGAACATTGCCTGCCGTTCAACGTCGCCCGCGCCTATGACGAGGCGCGCGCCATCGACACCCCCCGCATCTGGACCGCCCAGCGCGATCTTGAGATGTGGGAGGCCCTGCAGGGTTGAGAATTCCGGGCCGGATTTGATCCAGATCGTAGCGGCCCGGATTTGACGATGAAACGTTAAGACGAACCCTCCGCGCGGCACCGCGCCGGAGACCGGATGAGGTGCGCCCGGCGCGCAGAACACTGGGGAGAACGACCGTGAACAAGATCTTCGAAGTTCCACTTTATGCCTACGAGGCCAGCCCGGACCAGTCGGCTTCGGCACCGGTTCGCCATCAGGTCATCGTCATCGGTGCAGGCCCCGTGGGTCTGGCCGCCGCCATCGATCTGGCCCAGCAGGGGGTCGAGGTTCTGGTGCTGGACGACAATGACAAGGTCAGCTTCGGCAGCCGCGCCATCTGTTTTGCCAAACGCCCGCTGGAAATTCTGGATCGTCTGGGCTGTGGCCAGCCGATGGTGGACAAGGGCGTTCTGTGGAACACCGGCAAGGTGTTCTTCGACGAACGTCAGGTCTATGAGTTCGATCTGCAGCCCGACAGCGGCGATCAGCGCCCCGCTTTCATCAACCTGCAGCAATATTACTTCGAAGAATATCTGGTCGACCGGGTCCGCGAATTGCAGGCCCAGGGCGCGCCGATCGAGATCCGCGGTCGCAACAAGGTCGAGGCGGTCGGCACCCATCCCGACCACACTAAGCTTGAGGTCGAAACCCCCGAAGGGTCCTATACGGTCGAGGCCGACTGGGTGATCGCCTGCGACGGGGCCGCCTCGCCCATGCGCACCATGCTGGGCAAGGATTTCGTGGGCCGCGTGTTCGAAGACAACTTCCTGATCGCTGACGTGATCATGGAGGCGGATTTCCCCTCGGAGCGCTGGTTCTGGTTCGATCCGCCATTCAACAAGGGGCAATCGGCGCTGCTGCACAAGCAACCCGACGGGGTCTGGCGCATCGACCTGCAGCTGGGCTGGGACATCGACAAGGAACGCGAAAAGCGCCCCGAAAACGTGATCCCGCGCCTCAAGGCCATGCTAGGCGACGACGTGGAGTTCGAGCTGGAATGGGTCAGTATCTATACTTTCCAGTGCCGCCGGATGGAGCAGTTCCGCCATGGCCGCGTGATCTTTGCCGGCGACAGCGCCCATCAGGTCAGCCCGTTTGGCGCGCGCGGGGCGAATTCCGGTCTGCAAGACACCGACAACCTGTGCTGGAAGCTGAAGCTGGTGATCGACGGCAAAGCGCCTGAATCGCTGCTGGACAGCTACGATACCGAGCGTATCCACGGTGCGGATGAGAACATCCTGAACTCGACCCGCTCCACCGATTTCATCACGCCGAAATCGCAGATGTCCCGCCTGCTGCGCGATGCGGTGCTGGATCTGAGCGAGCATTACGATTTCGCCCGTCCCATGGTGAACTCGGGCCGGCTGAGCGTGCCTTGCGTCTATGACGGCTCGCCGCTGAACTCGGCGGATGCGCTGAATGGCCCGGCCCAGACCCGCCCCGGCGCGCCCTGCCCCGATGCACCCTTGGGCGACGGTTTCCTGCTGTCAAAGCTGGCCGGGCAGTTCACGCTGCTGACCATCGACGCCGACGCACCGGATGAGATTGAGGTCGACGGGGTCGTGGTCAAGCGCCTTGCGCTGTCGGTCAAGGACGACCCCACGCTGACGCTGAAGCGCCGCTATCTGGGCGAGGCCACCAGCGCGGTCTATCTGATCCGGCCCGATCAGCACGTGGCGGCGCGCCGCGACAGCTATGAAGAAAACGCATTCCGGCACGCGGTCCGCCGCGCCACCGGCAAGGAGTAAGCGATATGACCGATCTGATCCTGTCTCCCAACCTGACCCATGCGGATGATTTCTATGCCGACCTGCTGGCCGCGCATGAGGGTCTTGAGAAAGCCGACAGCGACGCGCTGAACGCGCGGCTGGTCTTGGTTCTGGCCAACCACATCGGCGACAACGCCGTGCTGAAACAGGCGCTGAATGCGGCCGCTCTGAAACAAGGATAAGCGTTATGAAAATCGAACAGATTCACCACGTCGCCTACCGCTGCAAGGACGCGAAAGAGACCGTCGAATGGTATGGCAAGATGCTGAACATGGATTTCATTCTGGCGATTGCCGAAGACCATGTCCCCTCGACCCATGAACCCGATCCTTACATGCACCTGTTTCTGGATGCCGGCAACGGCAACGTGCTGGCCTTCTTTGAGCTGCCCACCAAGCCCGAAATGGGCCGCGATCCCAACACGCCGAAATGGGTGCAGCACATTGCCTTCAAGGTGAAAGACCGCGACGAGTTGATCGCCTTCAAGGATCACCTCGAGGCCAACGGGGTCGAGGTTCTGGGCGTCACGGACCATTCGATCTTTCACTCGATCTATTTCTTCGATCCCAATGGACACCGCGTCGAACTGGCTTGCCCCGATCCGGAAGAAGAGGCCATGCTGGCCCGGCTGGATTCGGTCAAATGGGATATGCTCGAGGAATGGTCGCGCACCAAGAAGGCGCCTCAGCACGCCGACTGGCTGCACGCCAAGGAACTGAGCAAGGGCTGAACACTGAATGTCTGATGTGGTTCTCTATGACTACTGGCGATCCTCTGCCAGCTACCGGCTGCGGATCGCCCTAAATCTGGCAGGCATCACTTATCGCCCGGTGGTGGTCGATCTGGTCGGCGGAGCACATCGCGCGCCGGAGCATCTGGCGCGCAATCCGCAAGGGCTGGTGCCGGTGCTTGAGATTGACGGGCTGCGCCTGACGCAATCGCTGGCGATCCTCGATTATCTGGATGAGACCCGGCAAATGGGCCTGCTACCGCAGGACCCGGCCCGCCGAGCGGCGGCGCGGGCTTTGGCACACAGTATCGCGGTGGATATCCACCCGGTCTGCAACCTGTCGGTCGCGCGCCACGCGACCGCGCTGAGCGGCGGTGCAGGCGATATGCCCGGCGACTGGATGCGCCATTTCATCCGCCCCGGTCTGCTGGCTTTTGAGGCGCTGCTGGGCGGGTTCGAGCAGACACCATTTTGCACCGGCGACGCGCCCGGTCTCGCCGATATCTGCCTGATCCCGCAGCTATACAACGCCCGCCGCTGGGAGGTCGACCTGTCCGATATGCCCCGCCTGCTGGCGGTCGAAGCGGTCTGTGCGGACCATCCCGCCTTTGCGGCGGCGCACCCGGATATGCACGCCCCCGCCTGAGGCTGCGCACACGGTCTGTGTATCGGCGCGTGTGGGCAAAACACGGAAGCGGGCCTAAATTGGGTGCATCCGACACACGGGAGGTTCCCAATGCCAGAGATCACCGGCTATCACGCCCATGTCTATTTCGACGCCGAAACGCAGCAAACGGCGCAGCAGGTCTGCGAAGAGGCAGCGAGCCTGTTCCCGGACGTGCAGATGGGCCGGATGCACGCCCGAAATGTCGGCCCGCACCCGCGCTGGAGCTGCCAGTTGGGCTTTCCCGCAGGGGTGTTCGATCAGGTCTTTCCCTGGCTGATCCTGAACCGGAAGGGGCTGACAGTCTTTACCCACCCGGAAACCGGCGATCATCTGACCGATCACCGCGACCGCACCGTCTGGATGGGTGAGATGCTGGCGCTGGATCTGTCGATCTTCGACTGAATGCCTACGCTTGGCCGCCGGTTTGGGGGCTCTGCCCCGTCGCAGCAAGCTGCGCCTCCCCCGAAGTATTTTTGAACAGAAGAAGCAGGGGAGCATTGGGGCGGACGTGCGCCTTTGGGGGCTTGGCGGGATCGAACCGTGCGAAGCAAATCCGCAGGGATGGGTGATTTTGATACACTGGCGCTATTCTATGGGCTAATCTGGCCCTACTGCGCGGGTCTCATTCGCGCTGATCTACGGCATCACGTTCCTGCGCCTCCGACCGGGCTTCGCCTTGGCGCGCCACATTCTGAAAGGACCTGTCATGGACGGCACGTTCAACGAAAACGATCTTTCCCGCATTGTCGAAGCCGATCGCGCCCATATCTGGCATCATCTGATCCAGCATAAGCCCTTCGAGACCAATGATCCGCGCATCATTGTCGAGGGCAAGGGGATGCGCGTCTGGGACCAGAACGGCAAAGAGCATCTGGATGCGGTTTCCGGCGGGGTCTGGACGGTGAATGTGGGCTATGGCCGCGAAACCATCTGCAAGGCCGTTTATGATCAGTTGATGAAGCTATGTTATTTTGCGCAGTCTGCGGGTTCGATCCCGGGGTCGATCTTTGCCGAGAAGCTGATTGGCAAGATGCCAGGCATGAGCCGGGTCTACTATACCAACTCGGGTTCGGAGGCGAACGAGAAGGCATTCAAGATGGTTCGTCAGATCGCCCATAAGCGCTATGGCGGCAAGAAGACCAAGATCCTGTACCGCGACCGCGATTATCATGGCGGCACCCTGGCGGCGATGTCGGCGGGCGGTCAGGACGAGCGGAATGCGCAATACGGACCCTTCGCCCCCGATTTCGTGCGCGTGCCCCATTGCATGGAATACCGCAAGCACGAGCTGGACGGCGCGCCCGAAGAGAATTTCGGCGAATGGGCCGCCGATCAGATCGAAGAGGTCATCCTGCGCGAAGGCCCCGACACTGTCGGTGCGCTGTGCCTTGAACCGGTGACCGCGGGCGGCGGCGTCATCGAAGCGCCCGAAGGCTATTGGCAGCGGGTGCAGGAGATTTGCAAGAAATACGACATTCTGCTGCACATTGATGAGGTCGTCTGCGGCGTGGGCCGGACCGGCACATGGTTCGGCTATCAGCATTACGGTGTGAAGCCGGATTTCGTGACCATGGCCAAGGGCGTCGCCTCGGGCTATGCGGCGATCGCCTGTCTGGTGACCACCGAGGAGGTGTTCGAGATGTTCAAGGACGACGCCTCGGACCCGCTGAACTATTTCCGCGACATCTCGACCTTTGGCGGCTGCACCGCCGGGCCCGCCGCGGCGGTCGAGAACATGCGCATCATCGAGGATGAGAACCTGCTGGAAAACTGCACGGCGATGGGCGAGCGCATGAGGGGCAATCTTCAGGCGCTGATGGAAAAGCACAAGGTCGTCGGCGATGTGCGCGGCAAGGGCCTGTTTCTGGGGGCTGAACTGGTCTCGGATCGCTCGACGCGGGAACCCGTAGACGAGAAGCTGGCGCAGGCGGTTGTGGCCGACTGCATGGCACAGGGCGTGATCATCGGCGTCACCAACCGCTCGGTCCCCGGCAAGAACAACACGCTGTGCTTCTCGCCCGCGCTGATCGTCACACCGGACGACGTTGACCAGATCACCGACGCCGTGGATGGCGCGCTGGGTCGGGTGTTCGGCTGAGCAAACAGCTGTTGCCGGTTTCAGAAAACCCGCCGATCAACGGCGGGTTTTTTGTCCGCTGATCAGAAATTCCAGCTTAGACCGGCCAGGAAATTCGGCCCCTGAGCGGCATCGCCGATCTCATGCTCGGCGGTGACCTCGAACCGCATGTTGTTGGGCAGGTCATGCTCATATCCGACCAGCAGGCTGGCTCCGGTGAAATCGGTCGAGGCAAATGACAGGGTCTGCGTATCCGAGAAGACCGTCACCTCGGCATCGGTATCGCCAAGATCCCGCCGTACGACGCCGCTGAGCCGACCGATCAGAAGGCCACCATCGGCCAACGATTTTCTGGCCTCGACCCCCACACGCGCCTCGATGACCTCGGTGGTGGTATCGCCGACGCTTGCATTCGCGACCGAGCCGGTTTCGGTGTAGCTGTCATCTTCCTGACGAGTATAGCGGACATTGCCGAAGCCCAGCAGATCGAGGGTATCTTTGAGCTCAAAGCTGCGTTCCGCGCCGATATGGGCGGTGAACAGGGTGCTGTCGAAATCGGCCTCGGCGTCCGGGTTGCCGGCAACCTGACGCGAGCGATCGGTGTCGAGCCAGCCAAAGCCCACCCCGCCTTCGACCGTAAAGGCCCCGAACTGGCGACCAAAGGCAGCATCCAGATAGACACCCGTGGTGTCGAAATCGGTTGTGTCGGTATCCCCGTCAGACCGGAAAACGCCCAGCCCGAAGGCCATCGTCAGGCCGTTCTCGGCCTGACCGGAGTAACCGGCCACGCCGTTGAACACGGTCAGATCCGTATTGATGTCGGGGGTGTTCTCGAACCGGCGGAACTCGGCATCGATCATCGCGAAGGGGCGGAACCCGCCGAAATTGCCGGCAAAGGCCTGTCCCTGCGTGACCTGTTCCGGCGGATCATAGCGCAGGGCTTCGACTGTGCGGCCCACGACCGATCCGTAATACGCCGCGATATCGCCGGACGCGGCAATATCTGCCCCGTCTATGACAGCGTAGATCGGGTCAGACCCACCCTCGTCATCGACGAACCACGCCGAGCGGCCATCGGAAACCGTCGTCACAAAAGCGCCCGAGCCCGGGGCTGCATCTTCGAAGAAAAAGACCGCGCTACCGCCCTGAGCGTCCAGATTGACCGTGTGATCCTGAACGCGGATCAGCCCGGTCACATCATCCCGGCTGTCGATGTTCAGCGTGCCCGAGCCAGTGCCCAGATAGATCGCATATGCGTTGCCATTAGTTGCGGTGGCCGCAATACGACCCACATCGGTAATGACGCCGTCGAAGTTTTCAAACCGCACGCCAATCGCATTCCCTTGCCCCGGCCCCGAGGCTGCCGCCATGATGGACCCTTGGTTCGAGAACACGCCCTGCATGTCGTTGACCTCAACCGCCGTTGCAGTCCCGGTGCCCGATCCGGCGCTGACCACAGCCTCGGCCGAGATCGAACCGGTATTGCGAATATCCCCGCGCAGCTGCCCGCCGATGCCGACACCGGCGGCTGTTGCCGAAGTTGGGCTTTCCGCCCGGGCGCTGATCATGCCGGAGTTATGAATGTTGCCGTCGACGTCCGCAGTCAGCGAATAGGCCGTTGCGATCGCCGAGGTCGCCGCCTCGGCTTCGGCCATCGCCGAACCGCTGTTGTTCACATCCCCAGTCATCAGCGCTTGAATGCGGGTTCCCACTGCAAGTGCAGACTCCGCATTCTCGATACTCGCCCTGATTTCACCTGAGTTGCCGAAATCACCCGTCAGCGTATGCCCGAGCAGGATTTGCGTACCGATCGCCTCGACCGTGGCTCCATCGCGCCCTGTTGCGACAAGCGAGCCGCTGTTGGTGACGTTGGCTGTAACGTCCCGGTTGAACGCCAGCCCAAGGGCAAGCAGGTTGCTCGTTTCGCTGCCCTCAGCGAAAGCAGTAATGTTGCCCGAATTCTCCACCGACGCCCCGGCCACGACAACGCTGGCAAAGTTCAGGCCCGTTGCCACGGCCAAACCGCCCTGCCGAGTCGCCCCGGTGGTGATGTCGCCCGTGTTGATAACCGCGCCGCCCATCACATCGCCGAAGTTGATCCCGCGGGATACCACAAGGTTCACCGATTCCGAGACAACCTCAATAGACCCATTGTTGATAATCCGGCCCCCTGGCAGGAGCTGACTTTCCACAAACACCCCGGTGCCCTGCGAAATGGCCGGAATGGGTGCGATGATGGTACCATTATTGGTGAAGGTGCTTGAATAGTCCGTGTCCGGCGCGATCGTCACCGCAGGATCGGTGCCGCTGGTCAGTTCGACCGAACCCGTCGAGGTGATCGTAATATCCTCGTCATTGCTAAAATCGAGCGGAGTGGTCTGCTGATCCGAGATCACCTGTGCCGTCGCACCGCCCGCGATCAGTGCAGCGATCGACGCCGATGCCAGAAACAGGGACGGCGCAAGGCTTGCCACCTGCCCTTTCCACCTGATCAGACGACCGCCACGCGTAACGCGTACGCGTTCTGCCGCGCATCCATTCATGTTCCGACACCCCTACATATTTCATTCGTTAACAGATTGTAAATTTTCTACCCAGAGTCGAAGTTTGGCGCAAATGAGGCAACCGCTGCTAAACCTTTCGGCGGCCCTCTATTGCACATTCACCACACCACAGCCCTTTTGTTTCCGGAATCCGCACTATCACCAGCGCGGTTAACCATACCCGCCGCCAGACGCGATTCCCGCGCTTGACCGGCGTGGCTGGACAGGCTCGACCAGCAGAACTACCGTAGCTGCAAACAATCCAGCAGGAGGTTTCAGCTGATGTTCAGGGCGCTTTCGCTTGCGACAACTTCGTTTTTGGTTGTGTCAACAACCGCTTATGCCGATCACCACTGTGCCGCGGGCAAGACGCTGACCGAGGGCAAGTTCACCGTCGCGACCGGCAATCCGGCCTATTACCCCTGGGTCGTCGACGACGCGCCCGAAAAGGGTGAAGGGTTCGAGGCCGCCGTGGCCTTTGCCGTGGCCCAGCAGATGGGCTTTGCCCCCGAAGATGTGGTCTGGGTCAGATCCTCGTTCGACGAGGCGATCCAGCCCGGGGCCAAGGAATTCGACGTCAACATGCAGCAATACTCGATCACGCCCGAGCGCGATCAGGTCGTTGATTTCTCGACCCCCTATTACACCGCCCCGATGGCGGTTCTGGTCAGCGCCAACGCCGCCGAAACTGCCCTGACGCTCGAAGCCCTAAAGGGGCTGCAATGGGGGGCGGTGGGCACCACTACCGCCGTGCCGCAACTGGCCCGTATCATCCAGCCCGACAGCGACCCGCTGCTTTATGGTGACAATGCGGATGTCAACGCCGCGATGACCGCCAACCAGATCGACGCGGCGCTGTTCGACCTGCCCACCGCCCTGTTCCTGAGCGCGGTGATGATCGAGGGGTCAAAGGTTATCGGCCAGTTCCCCGCCGATCAAAGCGACAATCCCGACCAGTTCGGAATGCTGATGGAAGAAGGCAACCCGCTGAAGGCCTGCATCGACGCGGCGCTGGCGGCACTGACCGAAAGCGGCCAGCTGGCCGAGATCGAAGCCCGGTGGCTGCAGGATTCCACCGGTGTGCCCCTGATCCGGTAACATGAACAGTCGCAAGGCGGATGGCATGACCCGCCGCGAACGCTTTGAAGCGCAGCAGCGCCGCCGGTCGCTGCTGATCGCGGCGACCAGCACGATCACGGTCGTTGCCGCGCTCTGGCTTCTGGTGCCGCTGGCACCGGGCTGGGCCAAGGTCCAGCAGAGCTTTTTCAATGGCGCGGTTCTGGTCGAAACCTTCCCGAAGCTGCTGGACGCGTTCCGGATCAACGTGATGATCTTCGCCTGGTCAGCCCCGGCCATCGCCGTGCTTGGCCTGCTGATCGCGCTGGCGCGGGACGCCAAGTCGCCTGCGCTGTTTCCGCTGCGCATCTTCGGTGCCGCCTTCACCGATATCTTCCGCGGCGTGCCGGTGATCCTGACCGTCTATCTCATCGGGTTCGGGATCCCGGGGCTGGGCCTGCCGCGGCCCTGGAACTCGCCCTATATCTGGGGCACGCTGGCGCTGGTGCTGACCTATTCAGCCTATGTCGCCGAAATCTTCCGCTCGGGCATCGACAGCGTGCACCATAGTCAGCGCGCCGCAGCCCTGTCGCTGGGCCTGTCCGAGCGGCAGGTGATGCGCGACGTGGTGCTGCCGCAGGCCATCCGCAACGTGGTGCCCTCGCAGATGAACATGCTGATCGCGCTGCAAAAGGATGTCTCGCTGCTCAGCTTCATCGGCCCGGTCGAAATCTTCCGCCAGGCCGGGGTCTTCAAATCGCTGCTCGCCAACTTCACCCCGTATGTGGGCGCGGCCATCATCTTTCTGATCGTCACCGTTCCGGCGACCCGCTATGCCGATCACCTGATGGCCCGCCAGATGCGAGAGAGACGCTGATGCCCAAGCTGGAACTGCAGGGCGTGGTCAAACGCTTTGGCGATCGCACGGTCTGTGACGGGATCGACCTGACCGTGGACGAGGGCCAGATGGTCTGCCTGATCGGTGCGTCCGGGTCGGGCAAGTCCACCCTGCTGCGCTGCATCAACCTGCTGGAACCGATCGAGGACGGTGCGATCTTTCTGGATGGCGAGGATATCTCGGTCCCCGGCCTCAACCCGCAATCGGTCCGCGCCCGCATCGGCATCGTGTTCCAAAGCTTCAACCTGTTCCCCCACATGACCGCGCTGGACAATGTCCTGCTGGCCCCCCGCCGGGTCCGCGGCCTGTCCCGCAGCGCCCTGCTGCCCGAGGTCGAGGCCCTGTTCGCCCGGTTCGGTCTGACCGACCGGATGCAGAACTATCCCGACCAGCTTTCGGGCGGCCAGCAGCAGCGGGTGGCCATCGTCCGTGCGCTTGCGATGCAACCCGAGGTCATGTTGTTCGACGAGATCACCTCGGCGCTGGACCCGCAACTGGTGGGCGAGGTGCTGGACGTTCTGCTGCTGCTGAAACAGCAGGGCATGACAATGGTGATGGCAACGCATGAGATGGGTTTCGCCCGCGAGGCCGCCGACAAGGTGTGCTTTCTGGACAGCGGCCGCATCCTCGAGGAAGGCCCGCCAGGACAGCTGTTCAACGCACCATCAGAGCCCAGCACCCGCGCTTTTCTGGCCCGTGCGTTGAAGTAGACCTGACGAGGTCCGGGTGTGGGTTGAACAGTCGGTGAACTATTGTTGACCGAGCAGGCTTATCACATCCGTGCAGGTTTCAAAGGAACTCTCCTACAGCGCGGCCAACGCTAAGCGCGTTACCAATCAACCGTCTCTTAATACATTGCTTTCGTTGAGGAGAGTTTGGTTGCGGGAGAGGATTCACTCGCGGCGAAGGTCGACTCTAGCAATGCGACCTTAGCTTAGACCAAGCGCGGCTCAACAAGCTAGAGAATGAAGCCGGTTGGCTTGTCGCTACCTCGATTTGCCAGTGCAAAACGTAAACCGCAAAAGCTACCGGTGCTACGCGCGTGATCCCGTTTTAAACCGGGGCGCTGCCGGGCTTGTGTTCATTCACCGTCTTCTTTACTGGTGTCAAGGTGCCAGGGAATGAGCGCGATACCTATGGATTTTCGAATGAGTGCGAACAGTGCGGACAGCGTGCCGGATACCCTGTCGAGTGAACGCTGGGTCAGCAGCAGGAATGCCTACAACGACTTCTGCAAAAACCCATCCACGAGCCGTCTTTTCCGTGTTTTCGATGGCCTTGTCGGTGATACAGCTACCTGGGCACCCTCTGCCGACACCCATGCTCGCTCCTTATTTGTAGAGTTTGATCAAGCGCTTCTTCACCGTGATTTAAGCCAGGCAGGCTTGATCGCTAACGACATTGCACTCCAATCCGGCGAAGCGGCAGACATTGGGGCTGTTCGCATCGTGTTGGCGGCACGCGCCATTCTAACGCACTCAGCAGTGGTCCTGGCGGACCAGATACTTCTTGGCGCGCAGACCACGGATGACACACGAGGTGCGCGGCTGATGACGTCTTTTCTGCTCCGGGTCCGGTGCAGAGTTCACGATCAGAAGAACGAGGCGCTGGTCCTGGAGGTTTTAGAGCTCAAACCCGAAGGATATGGTGTCGTGCTGAGCGAGTGGCTGCACCATTTGTGGCGCTATGATGGCCCAAGCCGCACGTTGGCCCGTGATCTTTGGCAGATGTTTACAGCTCAACCCAAGGCAGACGCTGCCGCGCAACTAGCCTGCGCCGCTCTGGCCGCAAGAGTAGATGACTGGGATCTGGTCGAAGACGTATTAGCCTCTGAGCCGAAACTCCAGAAACGATTTACATCTGTTCTGCCGCTTGCTCGGTACTTGATGGCAAGCAGCCGGGGAACGGAAGCGATGCAACCCTACATAGCGCTTCACGATCATCTCGATGCGCAGACAGCTTTGCTGGCGGAACGCGTGGCCGCAGCGGACGTCTCTTTGGCCATCGTTGGCAATTCA
Source organism: Ruegeria sp. AD2(2025) (assembly GCF_056542385.1). Taxonomy (NCBI): domain Bacteria; kingdom Pseudomonadati; phylum Pseudomonadota; class Alphaproteobacteria; order Rhodobacterales; family Roseobacteraceae; genus Ruegeria; species Ruegeria sp. AD2(2025). The sequence continues at coordinate 4,278 of NZ_JBQFZS010000012.1, read as the reverse complement.
CCCTGCGAAATCGGCAAACACCGAGGGGCACAAATCGATGCGCACGATGAGGTGGTCAGGTTCAACTACTTCGAACTTAACGAGCAGTTTTCAGGCGACTACGGGCGGAAATTTACAATTCACGGACGGGGGCCTGGCGACAACGCGGGGCTCAACGCGAGAAGCGCCACGGCGCGTTGCGCCGTCATCTGCACGTATGATTTCGTGTTTGTGCCGCGCAATTGGGCGCGTTGGGTCGCATTGCATCAAAATGGTGTTCAGATGGCAGCGCTTCCCAGCGGCAGCCACCGCGCGTTGCAGCACAAATTGAAGGCTGAGCCGAGCTTGGGTCTTGCATTCTTGTCGTACGTGAAATCCCTACGGGGAACGCTCTCGAAAGACAGTTGCTTTGGCTTTTCGTTTTTGGATCAAATTGATCCGGCAGCACAATCTGCGCGATACTTTGGCGGGCCTCCTCCGGCCTTGACGCACCGATGGGCGTTAGAAGCCGATATCTTTCATGGACTAACCACTTAGAAGGGACGGCGCTTTAGGGCCGTCAAGGACACATATGAAAATCCAGATAGAAGGCGATCACACCGGGTATCACTGCGGGTCGGATGCGGTGTATCAGGTCATCTTAAAAGACGCACTGAGTTATGGTGAAGTTGTGGGCAGCGAAGAGGACTTCGATCTGCTCGTTGTGAATGGCGAAGGTTCCATGCATCACGACAGCAAAGCTTGCAAAAGGAAGATGGAGAAAATTCGTCAGACCATCGATTCCGGAAAGCGCGCGACTCTTGTAAACACCGTTTGGGAAGAAAACCCGAGGGAATACGCTGAAATTTTGAAACGCTGTGATCGTGTGATTGCCCGGGAAATATGTTCAGCCCGCGAACTGGCCAAAGTCGGGGTCGATGCGCAGGTATATCTTGATGCCGCATACTCATGTGAGATCGATGATGTCGAGCCTTACGACTTTGACGGGGCCGTTCTGGTCACTGATTTTTTCTCGCGCGAATTCGGCACATTCGCGAAAGTTACCGGAGCCTGGGCGAAACGCTTTGTCTACATCGATCTCAAAGAATGGTCATGGTCACATCTCGTCCGGTCGATGTCCACAGCATCGATGTTGATTACCGGTCGACATCATGCGGTTTACGCGTCCTGCAAGGCCCGGCTGCCGTTTGTCGCGCTTACCGGAAACACACATAAAATCACCGGGCTCATAGAAACCGCGCAGAGCGATATCCCGATTTTTACGGAATTTGCGGATTTGAAAGCAAATCTATCGTGGCCAACAAAGAACACTGAAAGCTATGAGCGCCTATTCGATTGGATGGAAGCGCAACCCAAATGGACCATGTCCCTTTAGTGCACGTTCTGCCTGCCAACAGTGTCCATGGCAAAGCGTTCTTCAGCAGATGGGCTGTGGGGGCCCGGGCGGTTGATCATATTGTAGGCCGTTGGAGATCTCCAAAAGTCAAAACCGTATAAATGCAGGCTTCCGGATTCTATCATCCGGGCCATCATATGAATGCCCATACATCCCGTTGAGGGTCTTTCACCTATCGCTGTATGCAATTCTTCCCACCAATCAACCGGATAAAAATGCAGTTTCGCTTTGTGCTCAGGTGGAATTCTGTCGCGTTTCGCAGGGCTCATGTAAACGATCTTGGCACCTTGAGTTATCAAGTCCGGAAGTAATTCAGTGAAGGCCGACAACAGCAGAATGTCGGTACGATCACAGCCGGTTTTTGATGCGGTCTCCATACCGCGGTTCATCCGAACAATAACGTCGTAATTGGCGAGTTCAGGCTTTGGATTCTCCAGAAGGCTTTGGGCGTTGCCGACAAGCGCCACCCGGCGCCCTTTTACAAACCTGGTCAAAGCCTCCAAGCCGAAGGTTTCAGTCATAAAAAAGCACCTTCCGAACAGCGCATATAAGGATACACTCCGGGTACAGACCCGAAGACCTACTACATTTGACCTGACACAGTTGGGCGACGGTCGTGTTTCCTAGTTTTTCTTTTGAGATGGATGCGGTCAAGGCCCGTTTTCAATGCCTCTGACACGCGCGCGGCCGGTCCAGTTTCTGCGAGGGTGGTGTCAGGCGAATTCTAACCAGCCTCAGTTTGCCGCGGGAACCGTGTTCCTATCCGGAACAAAGTTGGCGCCACTCAGCAAGAGCAGCGGTACGCGTCAGCTCGACGGTGTCTCGGCTGCTGGGGGCTCTTTCGTGATTGAAATGGTTGTAGACGGAGGAGTGGACGGAAGCGAATTTCTGTAAACTTCGCACACGCCTGAAGCGCTGCATGGCGCGTTCGTCGCAAGATAGTCTCCGAGAGCTCGGATCTGAAGCGAAATAGCGGCGGGGGATAAACAGAACTCATCTGCGGCATCTTGGAAACTTTGATGTCGCGCCGCGGCCTCGAATGCTTTCACGGCCAAGAATGGAAGTATCCGCTATTTCTTCACGCGCAAATCTTTCTCATCAGGCGATGAAAAACTGTCTTTTGCCGTCGAGTGTACTGGCCAGCTAGGCTTGCGGCAAATCCATACTTGCTCGGTCGGAGGGGCTGCTGTTCTCTTTAAAACGCATCACACTTGCCGTGATCGCCCCGCTTTTTGTTGCCGTTTCCAGCCAAGCACTGGCTGATGCACCGGACTTTCAGAAACTCTAATTGAAGAACTTCACGCTTGGATCGATTCCGCTGCGGATCTCCCAAGAGCAGGAAAACCATAAGCGTTGCATCTGCCCCCCTAATTAGCCTCTGATCTGTCTCTGGCCGCCATGGCATGCTGCCAAAAAAACGAGAGGCGGCAGCCATGTGGGGCAATTCCCACGGTCATTCCAAGTCTATGGCTTCACCATCGAAGTGCACGCGGGCGGACGCCGTGTCTGGCCGCCCAGCTTCAAGCGGTTTGTCAAAACCAAACTTGAACTGGGCAAACTGACTGTTGGTGACATCATGGAGGATTGCAACGTTTCGCAATCCCTCGTCTATAAATGGAGGTCAGACGTGAAATCGTCACGGGTCAGAAGCGTCGCGCGGAGCGAAGAACGGATCTTTTCGGAAGTTGTCGTTAACGAAGCGGCACAGCCAAACCGCGATCCGGAAACTGACAATCGCATTCTACTGACGCGCCGGGAAAGCACTTTGTCTTTTCCAGTCGATTACCCGGTGAACGACCTAGTCAAAATCGCACTCGCGATGGGTAGCCAATCATGATTTCCCCAGCCGGTAACTTCAAATTTTACGTCGCCAGCAAGCCGGTTGATTTTCGTAAAGGCATGGATGGTTTGGCTGCGAACGTTCTAAATGAATTCGACCTCGATCCCTTCAGCGGCGCCATATTTGTTTTCCGTCCAAAACGCGCGGACCGGATGAAGCTCATAGTTTGGGATGGGACCGGTTTTGTCCTGCTCAATAAACGGATCGAGAATATCGGCAGTTGTGGGGCACCAAGCCCTGAGCAAGAGCGCAGTCTCTGCTGTTTTGCTTGGCTTTATCGGGGCGCTGTTCCTCATACGGGATACCGTGCAACCTTCCCAACCTGCGGGTGTTGTGGCGGCGGCGTCATCCAAGTCGGCAACCACTATTTCGGCTGCTCCACCCAACGGAACAAAGGCACCTGCGATAATCGGCTGACGATCAAATGCGCGGAGCTCGAAGACCGTGTTCTCTCCGGCCTCAAGGAACAGTTGCTGCATCCTGATCTGATCGCGGAATTCACCAAAGCCTATCAAGAGGAATGCAACCGTCTTGCCGGTTCCATTCAACAGGAACGGAGTAACGCGACACGTGATCTGGCGCAGATCGAGCGCAAGATCGCACATCTCATAGACGCCATCAGCGATGGCATGTTTCACGCCAGCATGAAGGATAAGTTGACTGCGTTGGAGGTTCGCAAATCGGAACTCGAAGCCCTGATCGCCTCCGCCTCTGATGAACCACCGGTTTTGCTGCATCCCGGATTGTCCGATGTGTATCAGGAACAAGTCGCCAATTTGACCACAGCATTGCGGAATCCTTCTTCGCAAGCTGAGGCAACACCCATCATTCGTGGCCTATTGTCGGAGATCCGGTTAGTCCCGGAAGATGGGACGTATGCAATTGAACTCATTGGAGAGCTGGCGGGATTGCTTGCGCTGGGAGCATCCCAGAATGAACAAGGCCGCCCTGCGGCGGCTTGTTCGACTCTAATGGTTGCGGGAGTAGGATTTGAACCTACGACCTTCAGGTTATGAGCCTGACGAGCTACCGGGCTGCTCCATCCCGCGACACTTTTGGTTGG
>NZ_JBQFZS010000011.1:0-149030 GCF_056542385.1 Ruegeria sp. AD2(2025) | reverse complement strand
CGCCCGCCAGCACCCGAAACCATCATCCCGATGGATCACAGGCCGATGATGCACTAACAATCAATTTGGACCAGTCAGATGAGGCTGCTCACCAAGGCGCTCGGTTTCACTAAGAAGACTGTCCAGTGTGCGATCTCTGAACTCAATTGGAAGTGGTTTGAGATAACACACGGGAACGGCCTAACGCATTCGACTGAGTATGTGCCTACCAAGAGAACTTACGCGACAGCTCAAAGAATACGCGAAACCCAAGAGGCTGGAAAGCAGGACAATATCGTCACCCTTCGACAGAAGGGTCGAAGACAAGACTGTCCCGAAAGGGGGATAGCCCCTTCATTGTTATCAATACTCAGACACCAACCGGATGCCGTGTTCCGCGTGCCACCACTCGCTTCCAGTCGAGCCCTTCAAAAAGGGCCTCAAACTGTGACTTGGTCATGGTCATCACCCCGTCACTGACGCGAGGCCATTCAAAGCTCTTAGGCGAGTAGAGGTTTGTTGTTCTTCAAATGTCGCGCGACGAGCTTTTTTTGCTGTCTACCACATGGGATGTATCGAGCGGGTTCCATCGGATTAGACAGTTCCCTAGATTCTGGAAAAATCAACATAATTTCTTCCTGTGCCTCGGGGCCTAATCCTTTCAAAACCTCCGGACCGGTAAACAGGCTTTCGCTTGGTGCACCTTCAGCGTAAATGATCTCATGTTGGTCAAGGAGAAGGTGATAATACGCCACCTGATTGACGGTTTCATCTAAGAATATATCTGGCAATTCGGTCAGTTTAATCGCTGGAACCAGAACTTCTGTTTCTCCAAACATACGTCCAGCGATCTTTGACTGCACCATCATTCGATGCTGGCGCGAAACGAGTAGATCGCGTTTCGGTAGCCCAAGCCCCAGGGCTCCCGCTGAGATACGGACCGGGCAAAGCTTAGCGTTTTCGAGTAGCGCGCTGAAACTAAACTCACGACGACCAATCCAACGTATTTGGGCCAGTAACCCCTCGGCAGTAAGAACCGTGTCTCCTGAGTTTAGCTCACAGATCGAAACTTCACCTCGATTTGTTAGTATTCTAGTGCCGCCCGTGAAGCAGGTGACAAAATCCGTAGCATCGATGGGCAGCTGACCTGAAGAGCCGGGGCCTTCAGCCGCTGAAATGACTTCCAAAGCAATGCCGCGTGGCGGGAAATCACCTACGAACGCCAACCCTTCAATTGTACCAAATGCAGGTGCCGAGTTAATAATGTTGACGCCGATAATCTGATAGGTCTCTCCGGTGTTGTTGTCACGCAGGGTGAACTGGAACTCAGCCTCTATGCGAGTGTTATCCGCATACGCAATACCATCCAGAGATTGTGCGCCGTCTAACCGCTGATTGCCATCATTGTCGTCAAAACTGGTGTCAGTCCCACCGTCTGAGATATTGAGAGATGTTAGCGCTCCTGTTCCCAAGGTTATGAATTCACCAACCAGATGAGACCCATCTCCTTGAGTTACCCCATCCAGCCCTACGCCACCTGTAACGGTGATTTGGCTTTCTGGCAGGATTGCAAGTGTGTAGTTCGCCACCCGTTTTCCTCTTGTCGTTCGTCTGGCACGGTAGAACTTAAGGCAAGCGGGTCATGTATTCAGTTCCTCGCTCGCATCATTCTTCCCACTCCCAGTTCACGCCGTTTTCCGCAGCTCTCCTTGTAGAAGTTCATGCATGATGCCTCGCAATTGGGCTATCGTTGCAAACCGGGATTGTAATCCGCTGTAGGAAATAATCATCACAATTCCCAACTAATCATTTGCGTTTTCATTTCTTAGAAATGATCTAACCATTTGATTCGAATTGGAAATAGAGAACTTACCCAATTCGCAAATCTTTCTTTCTTGCTGTGGGGGCAGTCTTTTTCGAATTCTGTCCATTAGGATAAAAATTTGAAGTTTTTTTCGAAAGCAAATAGGAGATAGGTAATTGCTGCGCTCATAATCACCGCTTTGATGAAGAGTCGGAAAACCGATACTTTTTGCCCTTTGCCAATTTCGTTGGGGTGTCGTATCCCGCATTTCCAGCAGAAAAAATCCTCTCTGGACACCAGATAGGTTCCGCAATTTTTACAAATGCCATGTTCGATGTCGCCACCAGTCGTCACCACGCCTATTTGCGGCTTATAGACTAGTGTTCGAAATAGCCTGCAAGCATTAGTATTCATCTTATTTAGGGTTGTCCTTTGATAACGCAATTTGCTAAGCCTAAGGCATCACATCAGAAGCTCAAACCGCCCACTCCAAAGATTGGTAGTGTTCAGGCGTAAACCTAACGGATAATACCCCCTTTTGGCACCTATACTCGAACGTGCGTCATAGCCAACACAATGTAACACCCAGATAAACCCAAGGCGTATTCGAGTGCTGCTATGACAGCTTTGAAGCAAAAGTCAAATCCTCCATCCTTAAACTTTGAAGTGAGTGAGTGGTGGTCATAGTCTGCTATTAAACGCCGACATTCCGAAACTGGCCATTTCCATCCCTTTGGCAGTATTTTGTTTAGTAGTACTTGAATGATCTCCTTTGGATTAGCGTTGCACCGAATGGAGGGGGTCGGCGGAAGCCACAATTCGGTGCAACGCCGAGATACGCCGAGGCGTATTTTGGTGTGAGTGGTTTGGCTGGTTGGTGGATTCGGATCAAACGACGAAGCCTAATACCATCATTCGCTGTTATTCTCTAACCTTCCCGCTCCTTGTTTCTGTATCTTGCTAGTGTGATAGACCGCATGAGCACAACTTGGCTTGTAACCTAGAGTTTAAACGATTCGCTTACAGAACCGTTATCCGGGATGCGAAGAAAAAGTTTCAATAGCTCCCATAACGCAAGGCAATGAGCGATACGCTTATCCGGTTTGCGAAACACGCTCGCGCAGCTCTCAATGATAGATTTGGGTTTTCTAAATTAAGACTTAGGCTTTTGAAGCCTTTGTTAGATGCCATGGAGAAGCAATTGCAAAACTTCCCCTTTTTTGTTCACGATTTAGTGTCTACCGTCTTGATTTAGATCAAATTTCTGCTTCGGAGAAATTGTACATTCCTAATGTACAACTCGAAGTCCTTCTGGAGTTGCTTGTGCGGCGGATTCAGTCTCCCCTTCGAGTGCTCAGGTCTTTGGATTGCTGGTCAAATCCAGCCGGGCAGCGAAGGGAGCCAAGGATGAATGAGCAGGAACCGCAAGCATATCCGATTGGCGAAAAAAAAATGCCGTTGCGGTGGTCACACACTTTCTTCAACATCGATGATCAGGCGGCCTGTTTGGCTGGATTTGACCAGCAGTATCAACAGATGAGTGCAGGTCTCTTCAAGGGGCATTTTGAAACGATCGATATTGATTCTGAACTTGGCCTCTATTTCGAGACCTTTAACCAAAGAATGGACCAATGGGGAGCGTCGCCTCAGGACCGATACGGGTTTGCTTTTCTTACACACGGAAATTCGGAAAGCATGTTTGGCAGGGTCAGCTTTACAGGTGATCACATATTTATCATGCCACCTGGAGCGCAATTCGACTGCAGGGCAGAAGCCAATACCGGGTTCTGTGTTGTAAGTGTCGATAAAGTGGCGTTTGAGAATGCGCTTGGTGATGCGCTACTAAGAGATGATGTGTGCAGGCGAATTGCGATGTCGACGCAGTTCTTCGTTCATTCTGCCACAACCAAACATCTTCGCGCTTCAGTTGCGTTTCTGGCTCGCCTTACTTCTGAAAAAAATCACAATTCCTTTCCTGGAGTTGTTCAAAGTTCCAAGGGCGCGCTCATCCAGTTCTTGGTTGGGGTCGCATCGGATGCTCATGTCGCCACTTCTCTTTTGGTAAAAGAGACGCTGGACCATCGGGCACGTCTAGCTGGTGTCGTTCAACGAGAATTCCGGAAAAACTTGGGCTTGAACTTTGCGCCTCAGGAAATTGCGGATCGTTTGGGCGTTTCACGAAGATCTCTTGAGAAGATATTCCGTGAGTATTTTCAACAGAGCCCTTTGGAATACAACAAAGCAATCAAGCTCAATAGTTTTAGATCAGCCTTGTTGAAGCCCGAAAACCAAAGTCAAACCATTGGTGATATTGCTGCGCAGTTTGATATCTGGCATCTTGGCTGGCTTTCGAGCGACTATCGAGAGTTCTTTGGTGAACTTCCGTCGGAGACTCGCCGGCGTGTAGGAAAGAACAATGGTAAGCGTTGCATCTGACCCCCCAGGTCAACCCTGATCTGTTTCTTATCCCCAGGCATACCGCCAAAAAAGAGAGACGGCAGCTATGGAGCAATACCCAGGGAGTGGAAAGAATGTGGGGATACCTGAAGATTCTGATCTAATGTCTCGTTGTTTTTGCAGGAGGCATAGCGATGAAATTCAAGATCAGGTTAGAGACTGAGTTTGGTTGGGGCGAGAAGCGATCACACGAGATTTGCACCCTGGAACGCCGGTCGGTTGATGCGTCCGACGAAGACCTTGGACTGTGTCTGGCCGAAGCGAAATCAATATGTAATGGGATCCAGCGCGCGCTGCTGCAGGATCAGGTCGAAGAGATCGGCGAAATCGCTCGAGTCTGCCGTTTTGCGGCACCTATCTACCGGTTCATGACCGCCGCCGACGCCGTATTGACACGCTTTTCGGTCGGGTCATCGTCGTAGGGCCACAGGTTCAAATATGCATGTGTGGTCTCCCGAGAATTCCAACGTTGAAAGTAGCGTACTCTCCTCTGACGCGCCTTTTGCCGGACAGCGCTACGCCAGAGCTTCGACGACTGCAGGCAGAACTGGGAGCGCGCCATAGTTTTCGGGAAGCTGCAAGGCTTCCGAATGAACTGACACCTTGTACTAAACAGAATCACGTAACGATCCGAAACCGAGTCGCGACTATCGCTGATGACCTTTCCTGCAGCGAATTTCTTGTGGCTACAGGAGCCAATCAACGCACTGAGTTATCTGAGATTACGGTATTTCTGGACAGCGCATATGTCCGATCAAGACCGGAGTATCAACGCCGGAACTTGGAAGTCATTGTTGGTTCCATCGAGAGCAAAGGATGCGAGAAACGCCGATTTGGCTTGAGCGTGACTGGTGCGAACAATACGCGCGAACATCTGCGACGAAATCTGGAAGCGGCCGAATGGCGTGATGGCACCACCGTTACGGTTCTGTCTGATGGTGACCCTGCATTGCCCCGATTGGTGAGGGACGCCACAGGTGCGGATGTCAGTCACGTCCTGGACTGGTGGCATGTTTCGATCCGCATCAGACATGTGGAAACGACATTTCGCACTCTATTTTCTTTGCTGGGAGGGGTCGAGGTTCCAGAACTTGAGCCATTGGTACAAAGCCTTCGATGGCGCATATGGCACGGGCAGGCGGATCGGGCACTTGATGCGATTGAAACCCTCGTCAGAACCGGTATGCGTGTGCGCCGCGAAACAATTGGCCGAAAAATTGAAGCGGCCTTTTCTGCGGTCGCACGAGCAATGGAGCTGCGAACCTACCTCGAATACAATCGTGTGGCTCTCGTTGATTATGGTCGCCGGGGTCGAAGCGGGAAGGCAATCTCGACATCGCGAGCAGAAGGGCTGGTCAATGACATCGCGAACGCCCGTATGGGCAAGAAGCGCCGGATGCGTTGGTCCCCGCAAGGCGCGCACCGGGTGACAGCGGTCCTGGATGGAAGGCTTGGCGAAGGTCAACTCCGAGCGGCTTGATCCCCAGGTTGTTTCCACTCCCATCTCAATGTGCTAGCATGCGTCCGCCGCTCGCGCCTTACCGAAGGACCAATACTGCACATGGAGCGCGTCGAACTACGCGTGAGGTTGTCGATCCAAGGAAGTAGTCTTCAATGCCAGGCTTGTGAGAATTGATAACAATCAGATCGGCGTCGGTTTCCGATGCAAGATCGGGAATCGCCACGCCCGGTTTCCCAGAAAGAATCGCAATTTCAAGGCCGCTTTCGCCTTTTGCCAACTCGCGCAAGCGCTTCTTGAGATCTTCGTTAATGTGTTCGGCGGACTTCACCGTTACGTATTCTGCCACGTAGACCGGCGCATCCTCAACGACGGCTACAAGTGTCATCTTGCCCCCCTTGGCGAGCAAAATCCTTGCCGTGGCAATCATCTCCCTGACATCGACCTCATGGTCCAACGCGACAGGGATCAAGATATGGTTGTACATGCGTCGGCTCCTCTTTTGATGCCTGTTCCCGGTGTCCGGTTGAACTCGACGTCGGTCATGCTCGGCACTTTATGTAGCCACGTGGCTGACATCCTTGTCAGGCGAGTATATGTCCAAGATGTTCCAGTGTCCGGTCGTTGGTGTCGGGTTGTTGATCATTGGCACATCGAGCACAGTTGGCTTGCCGCTGGCGATTGCCGCTTCCAATGCGGGCAACAACTCATCAGCGGCGCTTAGCCTATGCCCTTCCGCGCCGTAGGCTCGCGCAATGTCGGCATAGCCCGGTCCGTTTGCTGGTGCGGCGGCTGATCCGGGGAAGGTTGTTCCATAGGTCAGACCGTAATGCGCCTTTTGAAGACCTGCGATGGTGCCGAAGGCGTTGTTGTTCATCACCAGCCAGATGATGCCCAGATCAAGTTCAACGGCAGTCGCCAGCATCGAGGGGTTCTGACCGAAACCACCATCGCCAACCAGGCTGATCACCACACGATCGGGTGCTGCCAGTTTTGCTCCAATCGCGCCCGGAGGGCCAAAGCCCATCGTGGCGAACCCACCCGGCGTCAGGATAGAACCTGGCGTCAGAATATCGAACTGCTGCCCGACGCCGTTCTTATTCCACCCAACGTCCGTGGTGATGATGGCATCCTCGGGCAGTGCCTTGCGGGTATCTGCCAGAATACGCTCGGGCATCATCGGAAAGGCCGGCGAGGTCGCCATTTCCACGTTGCGCGCTTTGAATTCTGCCCGGAAATCCGCGATCTGCTGTTCCAGCGCGGGGCGGTTGAAACCGTTCGGATGCAACTCGCGGGCAACCCGGTTGAGAACGCGCAATGCGGCCTTGGCGTCCGCAACGACTCCGATCTCGGTGGGATAGTTCCGACCGATCTCCTGCGGCTCAATGTCGATATGAATGACCTTCGATCCGGGAATGTTGAACGTGTAGCCAGGGTACCAACTTGAACAATCAGCCTCTTTGAACCGAGTGCCCACGGCAAAGATGTAGTCCGCATTCAGGCAGGACTGGTTGACCAGTTCGGTGCCCCAAAACCCGGTCATGCCCAGCACAAGCGGATGGTCGTCCCGCAGCGCGCCTTTACCCATCAGGGAATGTGCGACCGGCAGGCCCATATGTTCAACAAATTCTCGCAACTCCTCGCTGGCCTGTGCCAGAAGAATACCACCTCCGACATAAGCGACTGGGTTTTCGGCTTTAGCCAACGCTTCGACAATCTCTCCCGCTGTCTCGTCGTCAATCGACGGTTTCTTGAGCGCCCGCGTGTTGTCGCGGATACGATCGAAACTGTCCGAAGGGATCACCTCTGAAAAGATGTCCATGGGGACATTGACCAGTACCGGCCCGGGTTGGCCGCTTTCAGCCAGATGGAACGCCTTTTCCAGAATCTCGGCCATTAAATCTGCCCGGTCCACCCGCCAAGCGCGTTTGACAAATGGGCGATATATCTCCCACTGGGCAGCGTCCGCGTGCAGGTTCACCTCCTGATGCGGATGTTTGCCGTAGAAATGCGTGGGAATGTCGCCCGCGATCACCACCATGGGGATGCAGTCCAGCGCAGCATTTGCGACCCCAGTGGCGCAATTGGTTAGCCCCGGGGAGAGGTGTGACAAGACCACCGAGGCCGTGCCAGTCACGCGGGCATAAGCATCAGCCGCATGGCTGGCGATTTGCTCATGCCGCACGGTGACGAAATCGATGGGACTTTCCGCCAGCGCGGCCAGAACCGCGATGTTCGTGTGCCCGCATAGGCCAAATACATGCTTGACCTCACGGCGTTCGAGGAAGTCGACGATGTGCTCGGCAACGGTTTTGCCTTCCAGTTTTGCTCCGTCCATCACGCGACCTCCTGTCCGTAAAACTCACCGAACAGGTCCGGCTCCGAGGGGCGATCCTCGGGGATCGGGCGGCTGACCCAGGTGTAGTTCATCATGTGTTTCATGGTGACATTTTCATTGGTGATGTTGCCACCCCAGATGCCGCAGCCCAGGCTGCTGGTCATAGGCATGCCATTGGTCCAGGCACCTGCGTTGGCCTTGGACTGAGGCTGTCGAACCATCATGCGACTGACCGGAGCCAGGCGCGCCAACCGGTCGATGTGATCGTCATTGTGACTGTAGATGCCGCAGGAATGGCCCTTGCCCCCGGTGTTGTAAATCTGGCTGACCGTTTCCAGCGCATCATCGAATGTGTCGAAGTGATATAGCGCCATCAGCGTGGTCAGTTTTTCCTTGGAGAACTTGTGCTGCGGCCCGATTTGCCCCTGATTTTCGACCATCAGGAACTTGCGATCTTCAGGGATCGAGAAACCGGCGACCTTGGCCGTTTGCTGAGGCGGACAGGCGATAGTCGGGAAGGTACGGTTGCCCTTCTCATCCCACATGGCCGCTTCGAGCATGGCCTTCTCTTCGTCAGAACACAGGTATCCGCCTTCGGCCTTCAGCGCCTTGATCATATCGTCATAAACCGAGCGCTGGATGATGATATTGCCATCTGCAGAGCAGCCAGACCCAAAGTCGGACGTCTTTGAAATTCGTGTATTCTGAGCGGCGATGTCCAAGTCGGCTGTCTCATCGATGACGATGGACGAATTGCCTGCACCGACACCATAGGCTGGACGCCCTGAACTATAGGCCGCTTTAACCATGGGCTTGCCACCCGTCGCCAGCGTCAGGTCACAAATCTCCATCAGATGCTGCGTCAATGGGATCGACGGCTTGCGAATGGATTGAAACAAATCCTCGGGGGCTCCGGCGGCACGACAAGCTGCACGCATGACCTCGACCATTTCATAGGTGGTATGGGCGGTTCGCGGGTGCGGGCTGAAGATGACCGCGTTCCGGGCGTTCGCGGCGGAGACACCGGTCACCGGTGGTGTCATCGCTGGATTGGTCATGGGGATCAGAGACGCGATCACACCGGCAGGTTTGGCATATTTCACCAGACCCTTTTCTTCATCCACCTCGACGATACCGGTCGACGGCGTGCGCAGAACATCACGCAATACCATGTGAATCTTGAATCGCTTCGCGGGACGCCCTTCGCGATCTCCGATGCCGCTTTCGTCCACGCCTTGCTGGGCCAGACGCGTAAAAGTTTTCTCGTTCCCTGCGTACCACGCAATGGCCTGAGACAGGCGGTCCAGCCTGTCCTGATCCCAATCCTCGATCTCGGCCATGGCGGCGCGGGCGCGTTCCAGCATATCGGCCGCCATATTGCGGTCGTTTTCAGTGAGCTCTTTGCCCATGATAATCCTCTTGGTGTTTTAGAATTGCTGCATCGGGCATACGACGCTGAGATCGCGCTTCGCCGAATGTTCGCTTGGCGTGGCTGAGACAGCGACGCGCGTGTTCTTCATATCCCAACTCGGCAACGCGGCTTTGGTTGGGCAGTTCAATGGAGTAGTCGACGGGCGGCATCCGTTCGATGATGCCGGTGAAGTCAATCCAGCCTTCGCCGGGATAGAGGCGCGCATCACGGGCCAATTGGATCATGCCCTCGCGCGTGTCGGCGATGCCGGGCAGACAATCAGAGATATGTAGGAAGTGAAACAGGTCCGAAGGGACGTGCAAGAGCTCTCCGAGATCCACACGGCTGAGATGCAGGTAGAGCGTATCGACCAGAATACCGCCATTCGGTTGATCTGCGGCACGGACGATATCCAGCGCCTCGTCCAAAGTGCGCAAGCGCGAGAAGCTTGGAAACTCCAAGTCCACCGTCAGCCCATAGGGCGCCGCCAGTTCGCAGGTTTCAGAATAGACGTCGATCAGGAAGTCACGATCATCGCGGGTGTTGGTCCAAGCGCTCATGATCATGCGTTTGGCGCCCAGTTCCCCACCGATCTCAAGAGAAGGCTCAAAACTGCGCGGATCGACATCTTCGGTGATGCGCGCAAGCTCGACATCGAGGACTTTCAAGCCGGTCGTGGAAAGCGCTGTTTTGGTGGCCTGCACTTGCGCCTTGTCGATCGGGGATTGAGTGAATTCTCCGGGCACATGCATCGGAATGAACCGCGGGCTGACGGCGTCGTAACCTGCCCGGGCGGCGATATAGACCAGCTCGGGCGGCGTACAGCCGATCAGCGTCAGATGCGCCAAGGAATAGAGTGGTTCATCGGTGTGGTTATGCAATGATGTCATATACTGCACTTTCCGACTCAGATGTTGCATGCCTTGCCGTATGATTTAACAAATATCCGATATTAAGTAAATCATCAATTGAATACCGTTTGCGTGCCGTGAACTCGACCAATTAGCCAACTACCTTGCAATTGAACGGTTTTCCCTCAGTGGTTGCCGGGCTAATTCAGAAATATGCTGCGCCGTTCACGCCAAGCATTCGTTCTGACCATAGGCGCTCCAACTGAAATCGAACTGCTGCAACCTGCCTGATTGCATGCGCAAAGGAAATTTGGCGGTGTCGACCTCGCCAACATCTGTGGATCCGGGATCGACCAGCACCGAGCCCGCGACAAAAACCTCGGCCGTCACCTCGGCACAGATCTATCGCATGAGGTCATAGAC
This sequence comes from Ruegeria sp. AD2(2025), assembly GCF_056542385.1. Classification (NCBI taxonomy): domain Bacteria; kingdom Pseudomonadati; phylum Pseudomonadota; class Alphaproteobacteria; order Rhodobacterales; family Roseobacteraceae; genus Ruegeria; species Ruegeria sp. AD2(2025). The sequence continues at coordinate 138,308 of NZ_JBQFZS010000011.1, read as the reverse complement.
AAGGCTGCCCTTTTCGGCAAAGAGGCCAGCGGAGGTCTTGATTAACGCCGGTGTTGACGACTGTGCAGTACGGGGTACGATGTTCAGCGTCTTGGGGATTCCGATTTCGTCTGCGGTAACAGTAGATTAATGGCGATAGATTGTAGGTCGAAACGCCGGTTGAATACCATGGCCGCGGTGACGTCACGTTCTTCCGCCTCGGCTGCGATAGCCCCAAGGGGTGGCAGATCGAAGGCAAGCATCTTCTCGCAGTAAACAAGCCCAAATGTACGAGCCAGTCACATCGCCGTGAGACGCTGTCGGCGTAGCTATCAACGCCCTGATCGGAGGAGGTGAAGGAATTCGCGTTTTCCAAGTCGGCTAGTCAGGCGGCGACCATATGATCAACGTCGCAGACATCGACAAGCCCTTCCTAGAAGTTCCGACCGTTTTTTCGGTGGGAAGATAGACGATTGCCCCCGCGCCAAAATCAGCCTGACATCAGACTTTAACCCAGACCCCACCCTTTTCGTTCGACCTTACAGCCGCTTCGATGAAACGTACACCTGCCGCGCCATCGTGTACCTCGGGCATCTCAATCCATCCATTGGGCAGGTCACGTCCATCCCGGCGCGCAGCCACCGCCATGGCAAACTCCGTATAGAGGTTGGCCCAGGCTTCGATAATCCCTTCGGGGAAGCCGCGCGCGGTACGGATCAGTCGTTCTGCACTGGGGCCGATGCCATGCCCGTGACCTCGGCTGATGATACGATCTGGCTCGCCGAACCTATTGAACTTCAGCTGCTCCGAATTCTCCAAGTCCCACTCGAGACCTCCTTCGCTCCCGAATATCCGCAACCGCAATCCGCCCCGGTTTCCGGGGGCAAGGCGCGTTGCCATCAAGGTTCCCGGAACTTCATTTTGGTAGCGGGTGAACATGAACACCGTGTCTTCCAAAGGCTTTGGCGCGCCGCAAACATGGAGCTCGGCCCTCAGGTCGGTCATCGGCAAGCCCGAGACAAAACTTGCGAGATGCGCGGCATGGGTGCCGATATCGCCGACACAGCTGGTCGGGCCAGAAATCTCTGGGTCCAGCCGCCATTTGACGTGGGGCGCATCAGCCACATCATCGGGCGTCATCCAGTCTTGCATAAACTCAACATGGATCTGGTTGATGTTGCCGATACCGCCATCGGCCACGATCTGTTTCGCTTGCCGGATCACCGGAAAGCACGACATCGCATAACCGACGGCAAAGACCTGCCCGGTGCGCGCGGTGATCTTCTCAAGCCCCTCAGCCTCGGCGACTTCGTTGGTCAGGGGCTTGTCGCACAGCACGTCAATGCCCGCCTCCAGAAACGCTTTGGAAGCTTCAAAATGAACGTGGTTCGGGGTGGTGATCATGACGGCATCTACGCCATCCGGGCGCGCTGCCTCAGCCTGCGCCATCACGTCGAACGACACATAGCACCGGTCTGCCGGCAGGAACCACTCGGCTCCGCGCGCCTTGCTGCGCGCGGCGTCAGAACTGAGCGCGCCTGCGGCGACCTCCCACCGATCGGTCATCCGCGCAGCCGTTGCTTGCGTGACAGAGATCCGCCCTCCGCCAACAACGCCCAGCCGCAAACGGCGCGACAACCGGGGGAAAGAACCGTTAAAATTCAGGTTATTGGGTAGAAGTCTCTCAGCCATTCTGAACCTCCATTTCCGGGACCCCTACGCCTTCCGGCAGTATTTCCACAGCCATGAAGATACTGGGGGTAATGGTCTCGTATTGATGCCAGGGATAGTTGCCTTTGGCGTCATACATCGGTTTGTGCGTCGTGCCGGGGGCCATGAATTCTTCGAGATAAAGGGTCGCGACGTCCCGTTCGCGGCATTGCTGCATTTTGCCAAAGCCTACGATTTGCGTATGCACTTCGCGGAACCCCGGTACTGGGCAGAATGGATGATCCTTGTGCAATCCAACATTCAACGGAACCGAGCCGGAATGGTACATGGTCAGTCCAACGTTACCGACGAAGACCTTTGGCGACATATAGTGGCTGACACCGCGCAGACGCTCCTCATGGCGGATATCAAAAGCAGATGGCCACGTATCTTTCACCCGCTCAAACAACTCGTTGTCATCGGCATGGGCGTCGAAATCGTGGACAATTACTGCGCGTTCCACACCTTTGAGCGCGCTATCTTGCACGATAACGGAGGAAAGCGGTGCAACGGTCTGATCCTCGACAGAGAGATTTCGCCCCCCAAGGTTAAGGACGATGGTGCGGCCCTCGATAGAAATTCTGTGCTCGTCAGTGATGTGCTGGACGCGAAAGAATGGCTGAGCAAAGTCGAGTGTATCAATCGGCATGAACCAATTCCTTCCTCTCATCGTCAAGGAATTCGACCGGCAAAGGCTCCGGAGCCGCGCAACGGCTTTCTATCGTCTGATAGGCGCCAAATTTCGGCGCCCGTTCAATTGCGTCCATGACCTCGAAAACGTGGTAGGCAAGCGCTCCACTTGCACGGGGTTGGCGTCCTTCCTGTGCGGCGAGAGCAAGGTCCAAAAGACCAATGCCGCGGCTGTCTTCGTTGAACCCGTGTTTGTTTTCGACCACCTGCCAGTCTTCGCGACCGGTTGGACGAGGCTTATGAGACCAGCGCGAGGTCTCCCGCGTTTTCAGCCAGACATCCCCTTGAAAGATATTGGCACCATGAACCGGGTCAGGGTCAGGGATGCTGATGGTTCCGTTTTCACCATAGATCTCGAACCGTGGGGTTTCGCTGTCCCAGACGTCGAAACTCATGGTCATCGACCCGATTGCGCCGGATGAGAACTGCAATAGGCTAAGCGAATGCGTGTCGACCTCGACGTCCATCCATTCCCCGTTTCGGGGACCGTTCTCGATCATCCGCTTGTCGAACGTGCGCCGAGCCATTCCTGCAACGCGATCAACCGGACCAAGACAACAGACCATCGCCGTCAGGTAATATGGCCCAAGGTCCAGCAATGGCCCACCCCCGGTCTGATAGTAGAAATCCGGATTGGGATGATGGCGTTCGGTCCCGTGGGTTCCGACATGGGCAAATACCCCAGTTGGTTTCCCGATTGCGCCTTCATCGATCAAATGTCGAACTGTTTGCCAACGACCGCCCAGAAACGTGTCGGGCGCGCAACCGACCAGCAGCCCCTTTTCAGCGGCCGCGTACAGGATCGCCTTGCCATCCGTCCGGTTCATGACCAGCGGTTTTTCCGAATAGACGTGCTTGCCCGCCTCCAAGGCGCGCAGGCTGATGTCGGCATGGGCTGCCGGGATCGTCAGGTTCAGAACGCAGTCAATCGTAGGATCATCGAACACCTCATCCGGTGTGCAGGCCTTGGAGATGCCGTATTGATCCGCCTTGGCGCGGCTTTCTAATGGATCGAGGCTCGCGCAAGCCACGACCTCGACGTTTGAGAATTTGGATAGTGTTTTTAGATAGATATCGCTGATACGACCACAGCCTATAAGGCCGACCCGGAAGGATTTCGATGTCTCACGTGTCATCATTCCTGTCTTCGTAGAGGGGTAAGTAATTCGGGGGCATCGGCCCTTTGTTCCGCCCCCCCTGGTTCATCTGCTCCCAAGCGTGTGCAAGTATTCCAACCGAGCGGGACAGGCAAAACAGCCCCCGCGACAAGGGCGCAGGAAAGCCAAGCTCGCAGAAGATCACAGCTGTCGCGCCATCGATATTCATGGCAATTGGCCGACCGCCTCGTTGACGACCGAGTTCGGCCTGAACCTCTTCTCCGATATCGGCAAACCGGCCAGAAACTGTGCCTTCTGCCGCCGCATCTCGAACAAGTTGCATCAATCGTGGTGCGCGTGGATCGACGGGCTTGTGAAACCTGTGACCAAAGCCCGATACGATCTTGCCATAGGTCTCGCGCCAGCTGTCCAAACCATCCCGAACAGCGTCATTCAGCGAAGCTCCCGCATCCATGCGGACCGCGATATCATAGTAAAGCTCTGCACACTGCTCGCCTGCCCCGCCGTGCACGTCGCCCAGCATGTTCACCGCAGTCGCCATCGCATTATTGAGACCTACACCGCAGGTGGCGGCCATACGAGCAGCCGCGATTGAGGGAGCTTGCGGGCCGTGATCAACGCCCGCGACCAAAGCGGCCTCGAACAGGCGCGCTTGTGCGTCGCTGGGCAGATCGCCCCGCACCATCAGCCAGATCATCTGCGGGAAAGATACGTTCCCGATCAGATCCTCAATGGGATGGCCACGAAACGCGATCTGTCCGGGTTTCATGTCGACGATGGAGGTACGCCACCAGTGGCGGATCGCATCCGTGTCTTCGTTCATAAAGCCTGTCTTTCCTGTAGATGGTGCATTTGCGCGGCGAGGCGAATGGGTGCGTTGCGCGCACCGTATCCTTGGTATCCGCCCTTCCGCTGGACGATTTCGAAAAAGAACCCGCGAAAAATCGGGGCACTGTAGATCTGAAAATACTCCGCGCCGCCGACACGGTCGTAAAGAATGTGCCCGGAGCGAAGCTGGTCGATCAGATCGGATTCCAGCGGGAAGGTTACAGCCAGATTATCATAGTAATTGCCCGGCATCTCCAACCGCTGGAACCCCGCAGCGCGCAAATGTGCAGAGGTCTCGAAAATATCGTCAGTCAGAAACGCGATATGCTGCACGCCCGCACCAATCTGGTCGGCCAGAAACGCTCCGGCGAAAGTGCGCCGTTCACCTGCCCCGTTGAGGTTGAGCCGAACTTCGCCTTCGGGACTGGCCAGCGCCTGGCTGAGGATGATACCCGAAGGGTCCGCCACATCGACAACTGGCGCCTTCTCCATCTCGAATGTTGAGGTGTAGTAGGTCAGCCAGCTTTGCATTTCCTGATAGCGCATGGTCTGGGCTATATGGTCGATCCGTCGCAGACCCGCAGGCGGGATCGCCTCGGTCTTGGGCACGGCATCGAACTCTATGTCCCAGACCCGGTGCAGATCGGATTTTTCGTCTATGAAGTGCACAACGCTTCCTCCGACCCCCTTGATCGCTGGAATGTCTAATTCACCGGTTCCGACCGGCTGCGAAAATTCGGGCGCGCCTAGACGGGTGGCGCGTTCGACTGTCTGGGCCGCATCACTGACGCGGAGGCCCATGTCGCAGACCGAGGGCCCGTGTTCGGCAAAGGCATCTGCAGCAAAGCCTGTTACCTCAGCGTTGATGACCAGATTGATCGCACCTTGACGCCACAACTCGACCGATTTCGAAACGTGCTGACGCTCCTTGCGAAAGCAAAGGCTGCCAAGCATATCGGTCAGTGTAGCGTGGGAACCGGCGTCGGTCGCGAATTCCACAAATTCGATCCCTTTGGGATAGACCGGAGGTGGCAGGTTGGGCAGAGGCGGTACTAGTGACGGCTCGCTTTGTGCAGCTCCGTCCAAGAGCGAAACCAGTGCCCGGAACCCATCGCGAGCATAGGTTTTGCGGCTGCCCTGTGCAGTATCGCTGACCCGGGCCAGCGACCAAGGCCCGTCATATCCCGACCGGGCGATCACCCGCACAAACCCATCTAGGTTCAGGCCGCCTTGCCCCGGCAACCGGCCGAAATGGCTTTTTAGGCGCGAAATGTCAAAATTCAGTATCGGCGCGTCGGATAGTTGAACATGAAATAACCGCTGCCCGGGAATATCGCGTAAACGTGCGGGCCGGGAACCGTCCGCCAGCGAGAAGAAAGAGTTGAGCGCCAGCCCCAGATGCGGAGAATCGACGGCTTCCACCAACCGCAAAGCCTCTGCCTCGCTTTTGACATGCTGCGCCCAAGGCAGCGCGAGCAACGCGGCTCGGCAGCCTGCCTGTCCGACCCTTTCGGCGAGCGCGGTAAGATCGGCGCAAGTTGCGCCTACATCACCGCTGGCAGACGGGTGTGTCGACGTGCCGACCAAAAGTGTCTTAGCACCTAGCGCGCTCATCAGGTCTAGCTTTTGATCCAGCCGAGCGAAGGCAAGTTCGCGGGCGGAGCCGATAAGCCCTTCGAAATCGTGAAATGGTTGGAAAACCTCGACAGCTAGACCGAGAGCTTTGGCCCGCCTGCCAATTTCGGTGACATTGGCGGCTGAACCGGTGAGGTCAGGCTCGTATAGCTCAATCCCACTAAAACCGGTCCTGGCGATCTCTTCAAGTTTTTGAAAGAGATCGCCAGGAACTGATGTCGTGGCGACGCAAAGCCGCATTAGCCCTGATACCCTAGGAGTCTCGGCAGCCAGAGGATAATGTCGGGCATTAGCATCATCGCAATTAGCGCTATAATCAGCACCGCCAAGAAGGCCCAGACCTCGGAAATGATCTCGCGCAGCGGAATATCTGTCACGGCATTGATCACGAATAGCAGGATGCCATAGGGTGGCGTGATCAATCCGATCATCGAGTTCACGACGACCAATACACCGAAGTGCACAAGGTCGATACCCAACGCTTCACAGGTAGGGATGAAGAGCGGAACGATCACGAGGATAATTGTGGTCGCATCCAGCACACACCCCAGAACCAGGATCAGGATATTCACGAGGACCAAGAACAGAAGCGGATGAACATCGGCCCCTTCCAGCAGGGCCGAGATCGACTGTGGAATCTGTTCCTGTATCACGATGAAATTCAGGATAAACGCGCCGCCAATAACAATTCCGACTGAGGCCGATGAACGCGCGCTTTCGACGAAGACTTGATACAGCTTGCCCAGCGAGATTGCTCGGTAGAACATCGCCGCCAACGATAACGCATAGAAAGCGGCCACGGCAGCGGCTTCCGTCGGGGTCGTGACCCCACCGTAAATCCCGTAAAGCAGGATCGCCGGCATCAGCAGAGCCGGAAACGCGTTGGCCGTTTTCGCTGGCAGTAATCTTAGCGGCACCGGCTCTTCCAGAGCGAAGTTGCGCTTTTTCGCCAGATAAGTGTTCATTGCCATCAGAACCGCACCCATGATCAGCCCCGGCAGGATCCCGGCCAGGAATAGAGAGCCGATCGACGCCTTGGAGACCAGCGCATAAAGAACCATCGGAATCGAAGGCGGAATGATTGGTCCAATTGTGGCAGAGGCTGCGGTGATCGCGGCGGCGTATCCGCGTGGATAGCGACCGTCCTTGGTCATCATTTCGATGATGATCTTGCCAATCCCCGCCGCATCAGCGACCGCCGACCCGGACATGCCGGAAAAGATTAGCGATGCAACCACGTTGACGTGCCCAAGACCGCCTTTGAACCGTCCGACGGCCGCCACGCAAAAGTTCAATAGGCGGTCGGTGATCGAGCCCGCATTCATGATGTTGGCGGCAACGATAAACAAAGGCACGGCAAGCAGGATCGTACTTTTGTAAAAGCCCTGCAGGATTTTTTCACCTGCCAGCGCGACGTCCAGTCCGGCGACAGCAAGATAGGCGACCGAGGCAAGCAGGATGGAGTAACCAATCGGCGTGCCTATTCCCGCAAGCAGGAACAGGGTTACCAGCAAAGAGAGAAGTTCGATGCTCATTTCTCTTTTCCTTCAGCGGAGTTACCTTCTTCCTCGTGCATCGCTTCAACCACGATTTCGAGTTCAGTCTTGGGCGGACCGTTTTTCGAAATGTCGAAGAACATCCAGGCATAGCGCGCGGCCACGGCCACGATGAAAACGGCATAGATCGAAAAGACATCTCGCATCGGGATCTTGTTGCCGGTAAACGGGTTTTTCACGGTTGTAGTCTTCCGGATCTTCATCCAGTCGATGTAGTCCCAGGTCGGCAACAGTGTATAAAGCATACCGATCACCATCGCGGCGGCCGTAATTAACGCGAAAATCGTTCGTGTGCGGCGGCTCACTGACAGATAGATGATGTCAAAGCGGACATGGTCTGCCTCGCGTACCGTGAAGGCGCAGGCAAAAAAGATCACCCAGACCCACAGAATTCCGATCAGTTCCAGCGTCCAGCCAGCCGGCGTGAAGAAATAGCGTAGAACGATCTGCAGAAGGAAAATTCCGAAGATTGCCGCCAGCATTCCGGCGGCAATCGCTTCTGTTATTCGGGAGAACCCCTTGATTAGCACTTTCATAACATCCTCCCTGTTTTAGTCGGTCTTTGGATCAGTTACCGAGGGCGTTGATCTGTTCCAGAGCACCTTCTGGCCAGGAAGCAGCAAATTCGCTTTCAAGGTACATAGACTGAACCTGGTCGCGGAAAGCGGCGAGATCAGGCTCATAGACGGCCAGACCCTGCTCTTCTAGAAAAGCGACCAGTTCCTCCTCTTTCTTGAGCTGGCCCTGACGACCTGATTCCGCGGCCGCATCTGCTGCTTCCTGAACCTTTGCCTGCTGCTCAGGCGTCATGCTGTCCCACACGCCTTTTCCGATCGCGATGTAGTTTAGGTCCACCAGATGTGAGGTCAGGACGATTTGTCCCGTGACTTCATAAAACTTGGCGTCCACAACGGTTGGAAGCGGGTTGTCCTGCCCATCGACGGCACCAGTCGAAAGCGCGGTGTAGACTTCGGAAAAGGACATCGGCGTGGGAGCGGCACCCAGGGCCTTGCCCAGGAATTGCCATGCGTCGGTGCCCGGCATACGCAGGTTCACTCCGGCCAGATCGGCAGGGGTATTTACAGTCAGTTCATCCTTGGTTTGGCGCAGATTCACTTGACGACGGCCCAAATACATGACCGATAACAGCTTGACGCCCAGATCGTTCTCGACGACTTCCTTGAACGGTTCCATCAGCGGGTCATTGAAGACCGCAACCTGGTGTGCGGCGTCCTGGTGGACGTAACCGGCGGTGAATATCGAGAACTCGGGGAAAAACTGAGCCAGTTCTTGCGCCGAGGTGATCGACATTTCAAGGTTACCGCGGCTGATCGCATCAAGTTCGGTACCCTGTGCAAAGATGGTGCCGTTGTAGCTTGGCTGATAGTCCACGAAATCCGCGACCATCGGGGCAAAGACCTCGGCCATGGCGACCGAGCGCTGGTCAGTCTCGGAACCGGATGTCGCCATCCGCAGGGTAATCTTGTCGTCGGCAAAGGCTGGCGCCACCCCACTTGCAGCAAGACCGACTGCAGTCAGAGTAGCAAGCGCCGTGCGCCGGGCGAATTTGGTGATCATGATTATCCTCCCTCTGATAAGTCCGTGGATATGGCCTTAAGTGTACCGCAGATTTTTTTACTTTAGCAAGATAAAATACAAAATACCCGATATTTTGATCAATCAATGATCTCCAGCGGCGAAGTCTCCGCCGTTTCGGCGCAATTTACAGCAACTTCAATGCCCGTTTCGGCCGAAGAAGCGATCGCCTCGACAACTTCAAGTGATCGCAGTCCCTGCAATCCTGACACCAACGGCTCCTCACGGCCGCGAATAACATCCGCGAAGTGGTTCATCTGAGTGACCAGTGGATCTTCGGATTCACATGTTAACGATGTTGCCGAAATCGGCGCCCACCAATCCGGTTCTGCCTCATGCCGCCATAACCTGAGGTCGGGTAATGACAATCCACCCCTGGACCCTCCGATCAGGTAACAGCTTTCGTTCGCAGCCGGATAGGCCGGATTTTCTCTGGACGTCAGCTCCCAGCTCCAGGGTGACACGATGCTGTCAGAAACCGAGATCGTCGCCACCGCGCCGCTTTCGAATGTCAAGATGGCTGAGGCGAGATCCTCGTTTTCGAACCCGCGCGCCGATGGAACCGAAATCGCCCGAACCAAGCTGACATCGCCACAAAAATGGCGCAGAAGATCAACATCGTGCACAAGGTTGACAGAAATCGGTCCGGCGCCTTTTTTCGTCCGCCACGGGGCTGTTTCGAAATAGTAGTCCGGCTTGTAGAACCAACAGGTCGCCTGCACCGCACGTATATCGCCGATTGCACCCGCAACAATTGCTGCTTTGGCAGCCTTGACCATACCGTTGTGACGCCGGTGATGCCCCACCAGTAATGGCAGACCCGCTTTAGCGGCGGCTTTTGTCAGAATGTCTGCTTCCGCGGCTGTCACGGCGATCGGCTTTTCGATCAGGACAGGAGAGCCGTTTGCATAGCAGTTCAGGGCCTGCTCAGTGTGCATAGGCGTCGGCGTTGCCAGAACAATACCGTCTGGTTTGGCGGCCGCGAAAAGTTCGTCCAGCGAGGCAAACACGTCTACTCCCAACTCCATCGCGGCTCGGCGGCATTTTTCGTCCGGATCAACGATGGCTGAAAGCCTCAGGCCCGGAGACCGCCGCAAGACCTCGGCATGTCGGCGGCCGATCAACCCAAAACCAACGACGGCGATGTTTGTGATGTCTGACATAAGCTGATTCTTTCGATTTCCGGGTTATGATCACAACCTTAACAATCTTCATGTGATGTTTTCAATATCATATGATGTTAATACGAATTGATGAATTTCGACACCGTTGCGAACTAACATACATATGTTATTCTGCATGATGAATTTGGAGAAATCTGGTGAAACACATGGCAAAACAGCCGTCTACCATAGGTGCCAGCACCTATCAGCGCATTAAGCGGGATATTATCTTCGGAGAGCTGAAACCCGGCTCCAAACTGAAGCTGGATGCATTGAAGATACGCTATTCAGCAAGTCTTTCGACACTGCGTGAAACCCTTAACCGACTTGCCAGCGACGGATTTGTCGAAGCGCCAGAGCAGCGGGGTTTCCTGGTTACGCCGGTTTCTCGGGAGGATCTGACCGAGATATCAGAGCTGCGTGTCTTGCTGGAATGCCACGCACTGGAACTGTCTATCAAGAACGGTGACACGGATTGGGAAGGGAACCTCGTCGCAGCGCATCATAAGCTACATTTGATGGAGCAGCGGCTTCTCAAAGGGGATGACTCCGAAAAAGAGACTTGGAAACGGTATGATTGGGAATTTCACCAAGCAATGATTGCAGCCTGCAATTCAAGGAACCTCCTGTCCGTACATTCGATAATTTATGACAAATACCTTCGGTATCAGATGCTTGTACTAACCTATCGGGGAGCGGAAGCGGTTGAAGAGCACAAGCTTATGTTTCAGGCGGCTCTAGACCGGGACCATGAACGCGCGGCGGAGATCCTAAAGGGGCATATTGAGAAGGGTCTTGAGCACACACTCGCAGCACTTTAACAGGATATGAATGTGTAGACGGATGTGTCGCAAACTATGAAGCCCAATTGACGAACATGCGTGATCTGACGTTTGTTCCCATCGAATAGTTTTCGAACAGGTTTCAACATGATCTCATTGACAGGCTGCCATTTCCCCAAGGATGCGGTTTTGTACGCTGTATATTTCTATTTGCGGTACACGGTTTCCTATCGTGACTTGGAAGAGATCATGGCCGAGCGCGGCGTGGATGTGGACCACGCCACTCTCAACAGGTGGGTTGTGAAGTACTCACCGATGATCGCAGCGAGAGCACAATCGAAAAAACGCCCAACTCTGAGTTATTGGCGCATGGACGAGACATATGTTCGTGTTCGCGGCAGGTGGATGTACCTCTATCGGGCTGTCGACAAAGCTGGGAACACCCTTGATTTCATGCTGTCTGAGCGGAGAAACCGACCAGCAGCATCCAGGTTCTTCGCCAAAGCCCTGTCTTCCAATGGAATTCCAAACAAGATCGTCATTGACAAAAGTGGGGCCAACGCGGCGGGCATTCGAGAAGTAAACAAAATCCTCAATCGGTTTGGCTGCCCAGCCAAGATCCAAACAGTGAGGTCCAAGTATTTGAATAACATTATTGAGCAGGACCATCGGTTCATAAAGCGTCGCGGCCGGCACATGTGCGGGTTCAAATCGTTCAGATCCGCCTCTGCCACTCTGGACGGCATCGAGGTCGCCAACATGATCCGCAAGCGGCAATTCCCCAGCACAAATGCATCTGGTTTTCGGCTATTCGCCGAGATCGCAGGATAAGTGTGTCCAGTACATATCTGACCCTGGCCGCTCCAAGAGCTTGCGACACATCCGCAACCATTCCCGGATATTTCTGTATTGCTGACTCCCTACCCTCCATACGCGCAAAACAGGACGCTTTTGCGCGCTACATCCGGCATTGCTACGAATTATTATTATACTTGATAAGTATCCCTTATCGCATCTGATTGATTTTGCACGGAAACTGGCCCAAAATAGCAGCCATTATCGGTTTTCTTAAACCACTGGATTCGCGACGGCTTTGGTCCAAAACCCGTAGACCCCTGCCCTGCTCCGACAACAAACCTTTGTCGATGCAGCCCCGTAATCTGCAATTTTGTAAACACGTACCGGCACACATTCCGTCTGCGTCTGCGCTGCAAGGACTAGCGCAGCACGAGGCCAACCAAGGAAAATGAAGAAAACAAGAAAGTGTCGTCCACAGGTTTGGGAAATTCGACAGTCCCTGCGCGTTATCTGCCCTGTCCCTCCCCTGCCCTCTCGGTCGAAGATCAGGAGGCGCTGACTGATCTCTATGTGCACGGCATACCGGTCAACGCGCCGCGCGGTTTGGCACCCGTTCACAAGGACGAATCTGTTACCACCCCTGTCGGAAATTTTTGGTTTGTAACTGACCGGCCTGGCTTCGCCGACAGGTAGGTGCCCTGCCCTATCGGTCTCGACAATAAATAGTCGCTTGTCCAGACTTGCCTGGTATTAGACACCGCTGGTACGAACGAAGCAAATTCACGATTAAAGAATGGCGATGGATCGATACGCCTCCGCACACCGAATCCCGTAGAACCCGGCAGATAGCGACGCCTCGATCATCAAAATACTTCAGTACTAGCTAGGGTTCACATCTCAGCCAAACAAAACTCCAAGATAGCGGACATACGCAATTCTTGGTATTATTTCGTTTTACTTCAATGATTTAAATCAAATCCCACATGTCAAACCCTATTGGTGCTGTGGATAACTTTTACACTACATTTAGATTTTTCTTGCCGGACACACATGTTCATGGCATTCCCTTACTGACGGCAAAAAGCGTCAGACACGCTGTATACCGTCAGAACAACCAAGAGCCTTAACAAAGGCCATGAGTAGGCGGCAGTACATGGATGAACGTAACGTTGGATACACGCAAGGTATAGGATCTTCTGACATCGGAGGATTTGCCGACAATCTGGCTGAATCCCTGGATCGCCAGATGAAGATTGCCTTCGAACCTGAGGAACGAAAGGCCCTACGACGCTTCAGTTCTACTGAAGTTGCGGGTCTTCTGCGCGTTAGCACTTCAAACCTACGCAACCGGCATAAAGACGGCAGCTTCCCTGAAGTGCACACTGACAATCGAGGTCACAGGTTCTACTCGGCTCAAGAAGTTGATGAATTGCGTGACATCTTGGTACGCACAGGAAAGAACGCTGAAGCCTATCGCCCTGGGCGACGCGAGGGCGACCGCCTTCAAGTCATCTCGGTCGTAAATTTCAAAGGCGGTTCCTCAAAAACGACAGCGACAATCCATCTTGCGCAAAGGTATGCTTTACGCGGCTACCGAGTGTTGGTCTTAGATCTCGATCCGCAAGCAAGTTTGACGACGTTCTTTGGCTTCCGACCTGAACTCGAGTTCGCAGAAGGCGGCACAATCTATGATGCCCTGAGATATGAGGAGCAAGTCCCTCTATCGTCTGTTATTCAAAAGACATATTTCCACAAGCTCGACATGGTCCCAGCCGGGTTGATGCTCTCCGAGTACGAGACCGAAACAGCAAACGCCCTCACACGGAGGACGCAGCCCATTTTTGCGGAGCGGCTCGCGCGTGCTTTGGAAGAGGTCGAAACAGAGTACGACGTCGTCCTGATCGATTGCCCGCCACAACTGGGTTTTCTAACCCTGACCGCTTTGGCAGCCTCTACGGGGCTCTTGGTAACGGTTGTACCCGGTATGTTAGACATCGCTTCCATGAGCCAGTTTCTTAAGCTTGCTTCAGAAACAGTGAAAGCCGTTGAAGAAGCCATTGGTCGGCGCGTTACCTGGGATTTCGTTAAGTTCCTGATCACGAGGTACGAACCTTCCGACGGTCCACAGACACAAATGGCGGGCTACTTAAGATCAATTCTGGCCGGCCAGGTCATGACAGAGCCGATGTTGAAATCGACAGCGATCTCGGACGCAGGTATGACCCAACAAACCGTTTACGAAGTTGACCCAAGCCAGTTCATCAGAAAAACAATTGATCGCGCCCTGACAAGCGTAAACGGAGTCGCTGATGAGTTGGAGCAGACGATCCAAATGGCTTGGGGGCGCCGCTGATGGCACGGAAGATCTTCAATCAGGCTCCAAAGGACGAGAAAGCAAGCGCGTCCCCCTCCCCCGTCCAGCCAAAAGCGGCAAAGCTGCCTGGGTCTGTTGGCGGATTGCGCGACTCTTTGCGCGAGATTACGGCAAACTCGATCCGGGATATTGACCCCGCTCAGATCGACATGGATGGTCTGCGTGATCGGCTAGTGCTGGAAGACGCCAGCATCGATGAATTGGCACAGAGCATTCGCAAACATGGCCAGCAAGTGCCGGTTATGGTGCGCCCATCGGCTGAGCCGGACAGGTATCGTATCATTTATGGCCGTCGTAGGCTTGCCGCAATCCGCAAGGTCGGTGGAACGGTCAAGGCAATCGTTCGGACTTTGGATGACGACGCCTCGTTGATCGCGCAGGGCCAAGAGAACAATCTCAGAATTGATCCATCTTTCATTGAGAAATCATTGTTTATCAAAGAGATGCAAGAATCTGGGTATAAGCCCGGCGTCATTCAGGATGCTCTGGGCTTAACCCGGCAAGGCGTATCCAACCACCGGGTAGTAATAGAACAACTGCCTGATGGGTTAGTTCATCTCATCGGGCCAGCCCATGGGATCGGGCGTCGGCAGTGGGGTGATCTAGCTGCATTATCGGAGAAAATAGATTTGGTGGACATCGCCAAGAAGGTAATCGCCGCCCTGCCCGACGACACTCCGAGCCCCGAGAAATTCCAGGCGGTCTACACCGCTTGCTCGAGCAAAGCCCGTGGAGAAAAAAGGCCAATCAGTCGCGGTCAGACATCGGTGATCAAAGATACGAACGGCGGTTCTTTGGGCACTCTAACGGTCGATGACAAAACTATCGCCATCAAGGTCCTCAAAAAGGACAACCCTGAATTCGGCCAGTGGCTCGAAGAGCGCGCAGACGTCACACTTTTGCAACTCTTCGAGCAATGGCGGAATGAAAGCGGCTCGGGATCCTAACCCCAGCCAAAAGGCAAAACACGAGCAGAGGAGAAAAGCGAAGACCGAAAAGAAAAGAGCCCCCCAAAGTTTCCCCTGGAGAGCCCTCATCATCTGATTAGCACCTATGATGTAGCAATCTCCAGCAAACCGGTCAAGAGTCACCGATTCGGTGGACCAACTTTTATTGCCTTTTCCCTTAAGAAGTCCGGGGAAGAGACGGGGAAGGTGTGGGCCAAATGGTCATCGTTAACAAACCATGGCATTCACAAAACTATCGATCGGAAGCGCTGAACTCGATGCGCAATCCAATTCAACATCATCATCTGAAACCGACGTCTGGACCATTTTCAGAGCTCTGAGAGACGCGCGCAGCGTGTTCGGTCTACGGCCCGGCCACATGCAAACACTCCAAGCGATGCTGAGTTTTTTGAAGCCAGGTCATGGCGAAACGGTCTTTGCATCCAATACCTCTATCTGCCAGCGAGTTGGCGGAATTGACGAGCGGACGCTACGTAGGCATATCACCCGCTTCATTGAACTTGGTTTCATCAGGCGTAATGACAGCTCGAACTGCAAACGCTACCGTGTTCGCTCGTCCGACGGTGAATGCGTCAGCTTTGGTTTGTCTCTTACCCCCCTACTGCAACGCGCAAGCGAACTCATCGCCATCGCCCAGGAGATGGAGCACATCCGGCGGGATCAAGTTTTTATCCGAAAACTGATCCTGACAAAACTCGCCCATTTGGAAGAAATCGATCCTACAAATTCGTTTATCCAAGACACACGCAGGGCTCTGAGAAGGAAGCTGAGCCTCACCGAATATCGTGCCCTGCTCGCAGACACGGATGCGGAATGTCAGTGCTTGTCCACTCCTGATGACTCGCCTGAAACGATGAAACTGCCCGCCAATGACGGACAAACTGTCCGGCACCAATCTAAGTCTGAAAAAGAAAAAAAAGATTTAGAAAGCAAATCCCCCAATACGAATCTCAGCCCTGAAAAACTGATATCAGTCTGCGATCAAGCCGTATCGTTCTCCACTGACCAGCTTAAAAACTGGTCTGACATTGAGAACCATGCTCGAACGCTCGCCCCAATGATGGGCATTCACCCAGAGACATTCGAAAAAGCAAAGAATACAGTCGGGACCCAGAAAGCTTCCTGCGCAATCTTCTTCATGCTCCAGCTCGGCCAACGCATCAGAGATTTTGGAGCCTACTTTCACAGTATAACTCTGGGTCAGCGACAGAGCCAGTTTGATCCAGCAGCCTTGGTCGAACGTCTCTCAGCTACCAGTAAGCGGACTGCCTGATGTCCACCGCGGTGGACACTTGGTGGGAAGCGAAAGATATCGGGACAACGAGGGCTAAAAATCTTCAAGTCGCATAGGCCAGCACAACTGCACATCATGTACCCCTATCTATGGAAAACGAACCCAAACGATGTTCTCATTGTTTTTTCCCACTTTCTCAGGCAGCGCATCTAGACGTCCACCGCGGTGGACATTGAAATACATGTGCAACCCACTGCCTTGAATATCCAATCAATGATCCTGTCAAATTAGTACCTACGTTACCTGTCATCATCATTCAGGCAGATCACCATCGCCGAACAAGTTAGGGAAAAGACGTTCCCGGTAATCCAATGGGAAAGCTAACCGTACGGGTGTCTTGGGAGAAGATGAGGTTAGGTACCCCGCGGCGGTCAACTTGCTGAGTGTGTTGCGTGCGGTACGTTCCGAGGTCTTGAGCACGACTTGGGCATCGCCCCGTTCCAATGCCCCATGCCTCAAGACGGCTGCAATCAGATCAGGTGCACGCTTGTCATCGATCGTATCCTGAACGAGGCGGCGATAGCGCTTATCCAGTCCGCCGAGATCGAACAGCTTTGCAGAGAATGTGATCTGATCGAGAGTCACTTTCAGGAACCACTCGCTGAAGCTTTTCATGGCCGACTCTGACAGGTTGCCACGCCCATCACGATCTCCACGCCGCGGACTGTCGGCAAGATCCATCATCCTCTTGTATTCGCCTCGGTCAATCAATCCACGCGCAAGTCCACGCGAGACGGACCAGAGGCCTTGACCACCGATCCCTGCGTTCAGAGCCATGGCATGCGACATCAATCTACTGACGCGCCCATTTCCATCCGGGAATGGGTGGATGTAGTTCAGCCGGTGATGCGCGGAGGCAATCGCAATAATCCGCCCGCTGGAGGATCGATCTGCGATCTGAAACCGTTTGTCGAAATGATCCATGAACGATGCAACACGTGATGACGAAGGTGGCAGGTGCCGCCCTACCGCAACTTCCAGGTCTCCTTCCTGACGCATGCGCCCCGGAAAGATCGGCTCTTGCGTTCCGTCGGGATGTTCGATCACCCGAAACTCATCGGGCATCTCTTCGTAGAAGCTCTTATGAACCCAGGTCAGGAACTCAATGGATGTAGGCCGGGGCAGGGTGCCCTCGCGATGCATCTCGTCAATGGTGCGCTGAACAATGACATGCGCGCGCGCCTCTAGTGCGAGGGGCCGGGTCTCTTCTTCCAGCTCTGCGCCGGCAAGTGCACGCTCGATGTCGCGCGGTCGTGTATTGTGCCCTTCTATGAGGTTCGAGTAGTAACAATTCATCACCCTAACCAGATCGGCAAGTTCCGCTGCACTATCCGGGTGCAGCCCCTGTCCAAGTTGTGTGGCTTCTCTCTGGATATCGACCGAGAGGTCTGCCAATTCAGAGGGAATATACTCTTCGAAGAAGCAAGGTTCTATCCTGGCTGGGGTTTCGAGCATTTTTGCCGATCCTTCGTGGTCGTAAAGCAATTGAAAAATATACATATTTACAAATATCTGGCAAGTAATTGCCGATATTTGTTGCCGATCTCGAATGCCGATCCGAAATTGCCCTACTAAATCAAAGACATCCGCATATGTGCTGGACCCCAACAGTCCCGTCTGGTGCCAATGGGTCCGCGGAAAGTGAAAGTGTCCTTTGGGGTTTGTGACTAATGGAAGAAGGGCCTTGGGGTGCTTCTGACGGGTTCGGGCCGGGTTCCGGTCCGTCATTTCTGCTGAAGGATCTCTCATGCAATCATGTGTCTTACGCATGCTGCGTGCAACAGCTGCCTTGTTGCGGCGGTCATGGCCCTGACCACCTTTTGCGATCTTACCAAATATCTCGGCAACAGGATCGTCAACGATCTCAGATCACGCCCTTCCTCCTGGTCACGAACTTCCCAACCAACATTCGAAAGGAAGCCAGCCATGGCCCGATCCCGTACGCCTAAATTCGATGCCTCAGAGGCCATCACAAACGAAATCATCCGCATCCTTGAGCGCGGTGTCTTGCCATGGCGCAAACCCTGGACAGCTGGTGGCGGCACGCGACCGCTACGCGTTGGCGGAGAGCCTTACCAAGGTATCAACAATTTCCTGCTGACCATGCGGACGCTCATGGCCGGCCACAGTTCTCCCTTCTGGATGACGATCCCGCAGGCCAACGCGCTGAATGCCAAGGTCCGCAAGGGCGAAAAGTCTTCCGTGGTGGTTTACTATGGTCAGTGCCGGACAAGAGGGGAGGGAGGTGACGACGCCGACGATGGTGATGTTGAAGGGACTCGAGCCTTTCGCTTCCAGAAACCATACCGTGTCTTCAACGCTTGCCAGATCGAAGGGCTTCCGCACAGTTTTCACCCTGAACCAAATGCAGAGCCGGATCACCCACCTGCAAAACCCATCCCGCACATCCAGCAGTTTTTTGATGCCATCGACATCACCACAGTATTCTCAGGCACCGAGGCCTACTATCTGGCGCCGGTAGACAAGGTCTATATGCCATCCATCACGCGGTTTCAGGATACGAGACGTTTCTATGGGGTCTGGGCCCATGAACTGGCCCATGCGACCAAGGCACCCCATCGGTTGAACCGGGATTATGGCCTTACCCAATTTGGCAACACCTCTTATGCCCGCGAAGAGATCGTGGCGGAACTGACGTCTTGCTTCCTGGGGCAGGAGCTTGGTTTCTCTGCGCACACGCTCGAGATGAATGCCTCCTACCTTTACAGTTGGTTGTGCGTCTTACGCTCGGACAAGAACGCGATCTTCAAGCATGCAGCCGATGCGCAGCGCGCTTGCGACTATCTGATCGCAAGATCTGAGGCGGGTAGGGCAGGGGAAACCGATCAGGCCGCTTGAGTTGAGATACTCAGGCAAAGGGAAAGAGGGCTTTGGGACGGGTGTTTCAAATCTTCCAAAGGAGAACCCCATGACCGACACCGCGCTGCTTGTGACAGACCGTCCGAACCCTCATGTGATTGCCGCGCAGAACGATGCCTTCCGCAAATTGGCCTGTCTTGGACTCCCACCTGAACGGCCCATTCCGGGTCGGATGCATGTAACCCGATCGCTGATCGAGGCCGGAGATGGCTTCATGACCGAAGCGATAAAAGCCACAGGCGAGTTCGACACGTTCGAGCCCGAGAACGATCCTGACGGATGGCACGACTTTGGTGCTGTCGAGATCCGCGGTGAAACCGTGTTCTGGAAAATTGATCTGTATGAGGCCAACTCCGACTTCCGCTACGGCGCGGAGGCACCGGACAATCCTGCAACCAGCATACGTGTGCTGACCGTCATGATGGCATGCGACTGGTAGGGCAGGGGATGTACCCAAGATCACCACGTCCAAATCTTCGGGCCCGCTGACCCCTCAAAGGGAGAGCGGGCCTATTGTTTTGTGCCCCCCGGATCCGGGGGTTGGTCGCGCATTTGATCGCGCGGTCCGCACAAAATCCATTGAGGAGGACATCCCATGACTGCAAGTTTCAAACCCGTATCCGTTGCAATCGGCGACCTGGTCACTCACCCTGCCAATGTGCGGTGCAATTCCCCCGAATGCTATGCATCCGAGAATATCGCCCATCTCAAGGCCAGCATCGCCGTATTGGGCATTCTCCAGCCTCTTCTGGTACAGAAGATCGACGGTAAGTTTGGCGTTCTCGCCGGTGGCCGTCGCCATGCCGCTTTGCGGGAACTGGCCGCCGACAAAAGCGTGAAGGGCTTTACAAACAAGACCAAGATCGACTGCCGTCTGGTCCCCGACGACTGTGATGTCACGACAGCCCTGTCCCTTGCGGAAAACATCACTCAGGAGCCGATGAACGCCATTGATGAGTTCGAGGCCTTTGCACGCATGATGGAAGTCGATGGGCAGACGCCGGAGACTATCGCAAAGACCTTTGGCACAACCGTCACTGCGGTCAAAGGCCGGTTGCGCTATGGGCTCATTCATCCAGACATCCGTGCCGCGGCTCGCGCCAAGACAATCACACTCGATACGATGAAAGCCTTCGCCGAACATCCGAGCCATGAGGTGCAGCACGAGGTCTTCGAGGCGCTCACGAAGGACGGTGGCTACCTGCAGGCCTATACAGTGCGGCAGGCCCTGAAATCCCGTGGTGTCCAGGTCAGCGACGATATCGGGGCCTTCGTGCGTGAGGATTATGAGGCACGTGGTGGTGCCATCGCGGCGGATCTTTTGGAAGAGCATTCGGTGCTCGAGGATGCGGCGCTCGTCGAGACGATCCTGCTGGAAAAGCTCACCACCGCCGCGGAAGAGGCCCGTCAGAAGATGGGATTTGCCTGGGCCGATGCGGTCGCGCGCTATGATTATTCGGAAATGGCCGACTATGGCCGGGTATATCCCGGACCCATTGAGCCTGATGAAAAAGCGCAGGCGCGCATCGACGATATCGCCGCCGAACTCGAAAAACTGCAGCTCGAGATGGAAGATGAGGGGCTCGATGATGACGCCTACAACTCGCTCTACGAACGTGTGGATGCCCTGGAGGATGAAGCGCGCGATTTGCAGGAGGCCTATAGCGCCGAAGACCTTGCGCGCGCCGGTGTGATCGCGTCGTGGTCCAACGGTCAGGCGACGCTCCATGTCGGTCTCGTGCGCCCCGAGGATAAACCTGAGGTGCCAGACAACCCCACTGGTGCATCTGCTGGCAAAGCGGAGGCGGATGCCGGCGAGATCACCTATCCGGCCTCGCTCGCCGAAGATCTCAAGACCGAGCGGGCGATGGCCCTTGGTGCCGCCATGGCGATGCATCCGGAAGCGACGCTCGATCTGACGCTCTTCAAGCTGGTGAGTGACGTTCTGTGCGCTGGCATGAGTGTCACGACCGCCATCAAGATTGATGCGCGCAAGGAGTATCGCAACCATGCCAAGATGGACGAGATCGATAGCACCTCGCTCGAGCAGGTGTCGGAGACGCATGAAACGCTCGATCTGTCCTGGCTCGATGAGGCCCGGTCGCCTGCCGATCAGTTTGAAGCGTTCCGCGCGCTTGAACAAGGCGAGAAGGCCAAACTCGTTGCCTATGCCACTGCGACCACCACCCAGTCCTGCTTTGCGCGGGACCGGCAGCGCGACAGCCTGATGCATGATTTCGAGGTCGAGATCATGCCCGACATTCGCGCGCATTGGACGCCAAACGCGGCGCTGTTCAACCGCTTCAAGAAGGCCTGGCTCCTGAAGATCCTCGGCGAGGATCTCGGCCTTACCCAAGAAGCGGTCACGTTGGCTACCTCGAGCAAGAAAGAGATCGTCGCCTTTTGCGACAAGCTTTTTGCCGAGCCCTTCGCCACGCTCACGGACGCTCAGCGTGCGGCGGTGGCCGCGTGGTGCCCGCCGATGATGCAGACGGCAGGGGAGACACTTGAGGATGCATCCGAGACCCCGGTGCAGAACACCGAAGACGAAGCCGCGGAAGCGGCCTGAACGATCCATCGACCCGCGCGAGGCGTAGTCCTGCGCGGGTCAGTTCTCTCCCACATCCAATGGAAGGACAGTCCCATGGCTATTCTCAAATTCTCCGCACCATCGGTTGCGGCGCAGATCGATCATGCGCGCGCCTGCAATACGTTCCTGCCCAATTGGAACGGGCCGGTGGACAGGCCCGCCCTGATCCTGATCGTCGGCAATGGCGTACATCTGCGGTCAAACGGTATCGACGGCACGACCACCCGCATCGTCACAACCAAACGGGCCGATCCCTCATTTGCTTTCGCCGAAGGCCTGAATCCGTTTCGTGATCTCGATTGGATGGTGCAGCGCCAGGCTGCGTTCCGGGATCTGACCGGCCAATTCTACACCGATATCCTGGACGATGTGCAGGTGCTCCTCGACCGGGGACTCGGGGCGATCCGGCTCGCCACAGACGGTCACAGCATCCGCATTTTTTTGCGCAGTTCGTCTGACTATCTCATCGGCGGGATGTATGAGGTGCCCTCCGGTCTTGGCGGGACGTTTCGGGTCGTTCTCAAGGACGCCTGTGACAGCTTCGCAATCGTTCAGAATTCCGGCAATTGCGAGGATTTCGACGAGATGTTGCCCTACCGTGTGCCGCTTGATGCGCTCATGGAAATTGATGACCGGAGGGCGGCGTAGTGGGATGGCTGTTTTATACCGACCGCCGCGTCAAATCCTATGCGGATGAGAAGGCGGAGATCGCACGGCTCTGCACATTTGAGACCGACATCCGAAGAACCGAACTGGTCAAAGCCTGCAAGGTCGGCTCGACCTGGTATGCGGCCGCCAAAGTCACGAACCTTGATGGCTCACCCGTCGAAGACAGGACCTATGTGCCCGGTTCTGATGGGTCCATCACCTTCGGGGCTGTCTTCCTCACGCGGTATGATGATGGCTGCTGGGGCTACAAGGACATGGAGGAGAGCGCGGGGCCCGTCGAGTCCCGCGCGCCAATCAACCTGTTGGCGCTACTGTCGGACATCAAAGATCCTGACAGCTACGCCCGTGCCTGGCGTCAGCGGTGTCGGGATTGGGCGGAAATCCCCCATTATGACGAAGGCGACAAAATCAAGCTGGCCGCACCCGTGACGCTGACCGATGGCAGCACCTGCCAATTCATCACTGCGACGCACTACCGGTGCGGGCAGCAAAAACGTCGCTGTTATCGCATCGAGGAAACCGGCGGCCTCGTGCGTCTGTCAAAGGTCTCACTCGCGGGCTCGGAGCTCCTTAGCTCGGCAAAAGGGGCAGCGAGCCCAGTCCTCGCCGAGTTCCTGGCGGGGCAGGAGGAGTGACGAGCAAACTGATACATTATCAGTCGAGCCCTCTTCGCACTCACAAAGTGTAGAGGGGGCTTTTTGTCCTTTGGAATTCAGACCCTGACCCAAAGGACAGACCCCATGGCTGTATCCAGCCCAACACAGACCGCTCACACCATTTCCGAAGCTGATCTCGTTATTGCGCTGCAGCAGATCGGTGCGGAGATCGATCACCAAGCCTTACGCAGTTCATCATTGGCGCGCATCATGCGCGCGTGTTTCGGCGGCAGCGATGCCAGCGGTGCCTGGGATTGGCGCATGGCCTATGACGTGATGCAGGCCGCCGCAGTGCAGGCACTCCTGAACGGTGATAGCGCGCCGGATGAACTATCCTCTGCAAAACTCCTCGCCTTGCGGCTCCTGACGGAGACACGACGTTCGGAGCAGCAGATCCGGCTGCAACAGTTCTCCACGCCGCTGCCCTATGCGGCCCTGGCGGTGCGGGCCGCTGGCATTCGCAAGGATGAGATGGTGCTGGAGCCGTCCGCCGGAACAGGCGCATTGGCCATGTTTGTTGTCCGCGCCGGGGCCAAGGTGATGCTGAATGAGATCGATCCCTTTCGGCAACAGCTCCTGCGGGCTGTCTTCGAATTTGATGTGACGGGCCATGACGGCGAGCATATCGACGATCTCCTGCAGACATCCGTCCAACCCGATGTTGTCGTGATGAACCCGCCTTTTGCCTCTTCGGTCGATCGCTCGAAGGACCGGCACATCGCAGCCAAACATCTTGTCGCTGCGGCCAAGCGCCTCGCACCGGGCGGGCGGCTGGTGGCAATCATGCCGGCGGGGTTCGGACCCGATCGCGACGCGGCGCATTGGTCACGGGTGCGCGGGATTCTGACACCGCGCCTCGCGCTATCCGTCCCCGGGCATGTCTACCGCAAGCTTGGTACCTCCGTGGAAACCCAACTGATGATCTTCGACAAAGTGCAGGAGGACGACGATCTGATCCGCGCCAGCGTGCGAGACCTGGATGAGGCCCTGGGTCATGTCGATGTTGTTGCCGCGACCCGCTGCGAGGCACGCCTCGTGCAGGCAGCGGCGATGCCGTACCCGTCAAAGAGCAGACCTGCGCCCGTCACGCGCAAGAGACCGGTTGCGATTGCCGCTTCCAAGCCCCGCAGCAACGCGGCCGTGCCGCTGACCTTCACCAGCCTTGAGATCCCGCGCGACAATAGGCCGGTTTCGGACATCTATGCGCGCTATCGGCCGCAGCGGATCGATATCGCCGGGGCACAGGACCATCCCACACCGCTGGTCGAAAGCATCGCCATGGCCTCCGTTGCGCCGCCAGCCCCATCAAGCGCAATCACTGAGGGTTTGCGCTTGCCTGCCCGGCTGATCGAAGAGGGCCACCTTTCCGAGGCGCAGCTCGAGACCATCATCATGGCAAATGATGCCCATGCCCGGAACCTGCCCGGCCGGTTCACGATCGATGAGGACCAGGCCCGGATGTCCCGCTGTGACGATGATCCCGAGGCACTTGCCTATCGCCTCGGATACTTCCTCGGCGATGGCACCGGCTGCGGCAAGGGCCGCGAATGTGCCGGACTGATCCTGGTGAACTGGCTCGCCGGACGGCGCAAGGCCGTCTGGGTCTCCAAATCGGCGACCCTCATCGAGGACGCTATCCGCGACTGGACCGATCTCGGGGGCTCGCCCGCAGACATTCAGCCGCTCTCCAAATGGAAACCGGACCAGCCCGTTCCAATGGGCGACGGCATCCTCTTTGTCACCTATGCCACGCTGCGCTCGGCGGGCAAATGTGGCACCACCCGGTTGAGCCAGCTGCTCAAGTGGATGGGCGAAGAGTTTGATGGGGTGCTGGCCTTCGACGAGGCTCACGCCATGCAGAACGCCGCAGGGTCGAGCGAGGGCAGGGGAGTCAAACCCTCCCAGCAGGGGCTTGCGGGCCTCCGTCTGCAACTGGCAACGCCGCGCGCCCGTGTCTTCTATGTCTCCGCCACGGGGGCCACCAGCGTGTATAACCTCGCCTATGCCGCGCGGTTGGGTCTCTGGGGGCAGGGGCCTGAATATCCGTTCCCGAGCCGCGAAAGCTTCGTCTCTGCGATGGAGGCGGGCGGCGTCGCGGCCATGGAGGTGGTAGCCCGCGATCTTAAGACGCTCGGGCTCTATACGGCGCGCGCCCTCAGTTTCGACGGCGTGGAATATGATGTGCTGGAACACGCGCTCACCCCGGCGCAGACCGAGATCTACGATGCCTATGCCTGTGCCTTCCGCACCATCCATCACAATCTCGAAGCCGCGCTGACGGCAACGGGTGTCAATGACGCCTCCGGCAAAACCAATGCCTCCGCCGCGCGCGCCTCTGCCAAATCCCGGTTCGAAAGCACCAAGCAGCGATTTTTCAATCACCTCCTGATGGGCATGAAAGCTCTGACGATCATCCGCGCCATCGAACAGGATCTGACAGATGGATATGCCTGCGTCGTTCAGGTGGTCTCAACCGGCGAAAGCCTGCTGAAACGTCGGCTTGAGGCAATGGACCCGGAAGACGAGCTGGTCGAAGGAGCCCTGACTCCTCGCGACTACGTGCTGAGCTATCTCGAACAGGCCTTCCCGATCCATGCACAAAAGCTCGTCGAGATCGACGGCAATATGGTGGCAGAACCATTACGCGACGACAATGGTGCATTGATTGTTTCGCGCGAAGCGTTGGCCCTGCGGGATGCGGCGATGATGGATCTGATGACACTGGCACCGATCCCTTCTGCGCTCGATCAGATCCTCTGGGCCTTCGGTGACGAGGCGGTGTCCGAAGTGACCGGGCGCTCCATCCGACCATTGAAGGCGGAGGATGGTCACCTCTTCATCGAGAAACGCGCCTCCAGCAGCAATTCCTCCGAGACCCGTGCGTTCATGGACGGCGAGAAAGATATCCTGATCTTCTCCGATGCGGGCGGGACAGGGCGGTCCTATCACGCGGCACAGACAGTGAAAAACCAGAAGCGACGACGCCACTACCTGCTGGAACCCGGCTGGCGCGCCGATGCGGCAATCCAGGGTTTGGGACGCACCCACCGGTCTGCGCAGGTCAGCGCGCCGTTCTTCCGGGTCTGCACCTCGGATGTGCATGGTGAAAAGCGCTTCACCTCCACGATCAGCAAACGCCTCGATCAGTTGGGCGCACTCACCAAGGGCCAGCGTGAGACCGGTTCACAAGGTATGTTCCGTGAGGAAGACAATCTGGAAAGCCCGATCGCACGGGGCGCGCTGCGCGGCTATTATGCCGATCTCGCCGCCGGGCGTGCGGGGGCGATGAGCCATGAGGCATTCACCGATTGGACCGCCTTGCGGCTGACCGATGCGGAGGGGGTATTGCTCGAAGATCTGCCCCCAATCCAACGCTTCCTCAACCGGGTGCTGGCGCTACCCATCCATCTGCAGAACGCGCTCTTTGCGGAATTCATGGGTCGTATTGCCGACCAGACCGAACGCGCGCGCGCTGCAGGCACGCTTGATGTCGGGGTGGAGACCCTGCGCGGCGAGAAGATCGAACAGGTCTCGACCGAAGATCTCTGGACCTGCCCGAAATCTGGCGCGGTGACGCAGATCATCGGGCTCGAGGTGACGAACCCGGTTCATGTGCTGTCAGCTGAAGAGGCCATCGCCCGAAATTCGGACAAACGGTCGATGGTCAATCGTGCCTCCGGGCGCGCGGGCCTGATCTCGGCGCGGCCCATGCAGATGTATGACGAGGATATCGTGACGCTGATGCGCAAGGCCGTGCGGCCGAACGGGTCCAGCTATCTCGAGGAGACCCGTTTTGAGGCGTCCGCCTGGGAGGAGATCGGCAGCTTCGAGTTCATCCACCTTTGGGAGGGAGAGGCCGCCGCCCTGCCGAAAACCTCCACCACCAGGCTCTACCTGTTGACCGGGCTGTTGCTGCCGATCTGGAAAGATATCCCGACCACAAACGAGCGTATCTATCGTGTTACGCCTGATGGTGGCACAAGCATGATTGGTCGCACGTTGAGCGAGGAAGGGGCGGCGGCACTGCGCGCGCGGTTCCTCGTTCCGGATCCGAAAACGCCGCAAGAGATGCTGAGCGCAGCCCTCGGTACCACGACACCTGTCGATCTGGGCCGAGGCCTGACCCTGACGCGCCGCCGTGTCGCCGGCGAGATGCGCCTCGAATTGAATGGTGCCGACAGGGGCATGATTGACGGCCTGAAGGCGTTCGGGTGTTTCACGGAGATAATCGCTTTCCAGCTGCGGGTGTTCCTGCCGCACGGGGACGGTGTCGATTCAGTTGGCATTCTGTCCAGAATTGTCTGCGCAGGCAAAGATGCCACCCAGGATACGGCATCTTTGGCGGCAGAATAGGGAAGGAGGCAAGCATGACACGTGATGAGATCAAATTCGCCGTGGATGCGGGCCAAACCGTGCATTGGGCCAATACCGGCTACATTGTCCACAAGGACCGGCTCGGTCAGTACCTGATCACCTATTTGCCGAACGGAAGCTGCATCGGCCTGACCGACCGGAGCGGGCAACGGTTGAACGGAAAAGAGACGGAGTTCTTCCTCGTCGGATCGGAGAATGTTGACGACGAATACCCGGATCGCCAATCAAGACCAGACGGGCAGGGGAGGGGCACAGCACCTAGAGACGCGGTGGCGCATCCACTCGGACGACGTTTCTGACCCGTAGGCGGGGCTGAAAGGAAAGCGAGCTTTCTGTTTTGTGATCCCATGAGGGGTCGAAAAGCAATCCCGGTTGCCCTGATCAGAGGTCAGGCACCGGCACAAACTGAAGGAAATGACCCATGTTTGCAGGAACCCTGACCAAAACAGCTGAAACCACGGCAACCGCATATTTCGGCATGATCCACAGCAACCGGTTCGACATCGCCATCCAGCTGGAAACCCGCAACAAAATGTCCGAGCGTAGCCCGGATTTCGACGTAACCGCTGTCAACAAGTCGGGTCGCAAGGTGCGCATCGGTACCGCCTGGAACGAGACCGGCAATACCAGCGGCAATCACTATATCTCGATGCAGATCGATGTTGGCTTCGGCCCGTTCCGGGTCAATGCCGTGCAGACGAAAGAGGCGCGCGACGCGAAGAGCGGCGTGTTTGAAATCATCCCGCTTGTTTCAACGGGTACGATGAAATCCGGATCGATCTCCGGCGAATTGACGGCCATGGACGCGGACAACGCCTTCGCGGGCTACATCGCAAACATGATGTTCGACCTCGACTTCACGTTGATCGAGAATGACTTCAAGTCCGAGGACTCGCATCCCGACTATCGGATCGAGATCAGCTCACCGCGCGGCAAGCCAATCCGCGTGGGATCGGCCTGGATGGCCAAGAGTGCTCGCACCGGCAACAACTACCTGTCGCTGCTGGTCAACACGCCCGACGGCGATCTGCGCGTCAATGCCGTTCAGAACGAAGAGCAGCGTGGCGGTCAGACCTTCTCGATCATCCCGTTTGTCGACAGCGGCGAGCAGGATCGGACTGCAAGCGACGTACTGTCGCTGGTTGCTTGACTGAGGAGAAAACCGCAAATTCAGCAGCGCGAGGGGAACCGTGGGTACACGGTTCCCCTTTTTGCCGTGTTGGTTTGGTTGAGAGGGCGACGCGACGAATGGTGAGCTCAAAACGATTGCCAAGCGTCCCTTGGCTGGCGTTGGAATGTACCCAATCGTGCCGTTGGGCTGATTACTGAAGCTTCAATCTGAGGCGCAAACTGAATAATCGGCGTCGAATCCGGGAAATCGGGTGACATTTCCTCTAATCCGTTTATGATTCAATCAATCAGGAGCAGATCATCAAAAGTGAGTAGACGTGGCCCGCAGTGATCTTGTTGTCGATTTGGTCAAGGCCGGTGTAACTGGCGATCAAGCGTCTGTGCGCATGACTGCCGAAGCTATCGCCGCCGACGAGCGGGCGAAGAAGCATACAGGGGTTGCCGACAGAATAGCGCGTGCTTTGACAACCGCGCCTAAGTCGACGGTAAGTGATCGGATGACGTCCAAAGGGGCTCGGCTGCGTGATGGCAGCGGTGCAATCCAACGGCGCGAACCAAATCGTCCCCTCGATAGTTTGTTTCTTGAGAAAGCAACCCGAAACGCCAGTCTGGAATTGGTTGAAGAGCAACTCCGCGCTGACGTCTTGCGTGCGCACGGTCTGGAGCCTCGACACCGAATGCTGCTGACCGGTCCTCCGGGTAACGGAAAAACATCCTTGGCAGAAGGCCTGGCCTATGAATTGGCTTTGCCATTGTTCGTGGTCAGATACGACGCGATCATCACAAGCTACCTCGGAGACACCGCAACACGCCTCAGGCGCATGTTTGAATTTGTCAGAACTGAACCATGCGTGCTTTTTTTTGATGAATTCGATGCGATCGGGAAGGAAAGAGGTGACACCCATGAAACCGGCGAAATCAAACGCGTGGTTACAACACTATTGATGCAACTCGATGACCTTCCGTCCTATTGCGTCCTGGTAGGGGCGACCAATCATCCGGAATTGCTTGATCGCGCAACATGGCGCAGATTTGAAATCAAGCTTGATCTCTCTCGGCCAAGTGATGAACACATGACCGAGTACTTTGCTGCGCGTATGAAGGAATTCTCCGACAATTTCGGGTATACTGCAAAGCGGCTGCGAAATGCTGTTGCACCCATCAATTTTTCAGAAGCAGAAGATTTTTTTATGGATATTCATCGTCGCCTCGCTCTCGCACAGGGCAATGTCACCTTCCGCACACTTGTTAAAGATCGCGTCAACGCATGGACGGCGCAACACGGAAGGATAATTGGTGATGACAGATCGGCCGATTCTACGTCTTCCTGACCCCCGCCCAGATGTCCGACTGCCAGGGACCGCCGATAGACGGCGACGCCCTCAAGGATTGGGGCGCCAAGGGCAATCGGCGCGATTTGGCGATGAGTTCACCCGGCTGGATGAAGCATTTCGCGGTGAAAATGCCGAAATTCTGCTTCGGCAAGATCCCTCAGGGATTGCGCCTGAGCGCGCGCTCGTCTTTGAAACAGTCGTACCTATCTCGCGTTTTCAGAACGCCGCAACAAATGCCGGATTTGAACTCCTGATCGAAGATCCCCTTGGCGATGACTATGATATCCCCGAGGAGATGGTGGACGAATATGCAGGGGCAGCTTCTCCGACGCTCTATGCCACTATGCCCTCAACGGCCGACCTTCAACGGCTCTTAACGTTGTGGAGATCTTATCAGGCCCAGGAGCCGGCGGAGCATGGTTTGGCACCTTGGTGGAACCTCTTCGCTATGCTTTCGGATATCCGCGTGTGGGGGCCTCAAGACAGATTGACGCCTGAAGTCCGTACCGAACTGGTGTATCGGCTAAATCAGGCGGGCGACGAACCGATCCGGCTCGAACTTGAAATCTGGCCGACGGCAAATGCCGCGTTGCGGCGCCGGTGGCTTCAGGACACACGTGCCAAGATCGTAGCGTTGGGCGGTCGCATTCTTGCGACATCTGGCATCGATGAGATTGATTTTGTTTATCAGGCGGTGCTTGCTGAGCTACCCCCTGACTCCGTTCGCGAAATGCTCGCCAACCCGATGGCCCCTGATGGTATTGCCAGTCTCGATGGCTTGCAGTTCATTCTGCCTCAAATGGTCGCCCAATCGTTACCTGACAGCAGCGACGCACTTGAACCACTTGATGGCGCTCTTCCACCCATTCAGGAAGATGCGCCGATCCGCGCCGTTTTGCTTGACGGAACCCCAATCGCAGCCCACCCCGCTCTAAACAACGGGGTTGTCATCGAAGATGTTCATGATCTGGTGCGGCTGTCGCAAGTGGAGCACCGGCGTCACGCAACGTCCATGGCGTCTCTCATTCTGAGGGGAGATCTTGAAGCGGACGGTGAACCAGTTCCAGATGCCCGCCTACTTTCAATTCCTATCCTGATTGACGATGCCCAAGGTGCGTCGTCACCCAACGACCGGCTCTTTGTCGATCTGGTTCATGTGGCGCTCGCGCGTGCATTTCTTGGAGAAGATGCGCTTGCGCCAGATGCACACCTGGTGAATTTCTCAGTCGGTATCTTTCGGGGGCATTTTGCGGGCCGGATTGGATCACTTGCCCGATTGCTGGATTGGTGGTCCGAACGCCATGGCATTCTCTTTATGGTCGCGGCGGGCAATGTTGGCGACGACCTTACAGTTGCAGGTACAAGCTACACAGCCTTCGAAGACGCAGGCCAAGCCGAACAACGAACCATGGTCGAGGCGGCCCAGAAATCTTCACGGCCATTTCGCACATTGCTCGCCCCCGCAGAGGCGATGAATGTTCTTACCGTCGGAGGCGCTTCCCAAGATTTAAGTCCTCCTAGGATGCCTCCACCTGCCGGCTCTATTGTTCTAAACGACGCCGATAACCCTTACCCGGCACTTTCCTCTGCTGTGGGGCTTGGTGCGTTCCGTTCAATTAAGCCAGACATTATTGCTCCTGCTGGTGAACATGAACTTCGCGCGTCTGCAAACGGCCAAGGCGGGGTCCGCTTACGGGTCGTGGACCGATCTCAAAGATCGGGTCTTTATGCGGCAACCGTTCAACAAGGCGCGGCAAACACTTATCGCACGCGAGGCACAAGTTGTGCGAATGCCCTTGCATCTCGGGCTGCGCTCTTTTCAGCGGCTGCGCTGACCGACGATGACGGTCCATTTGGCAATCAGATGGTTGCGCCCCGCGATAAGGCGCTCTTGGTCAAGGCCCTCAGTGTGCATGCCGCAATCTGGCCACCTGCCGCCATCGAAAAATTTGCGACCGAGTATGCACCAAACCCCAGACGCCATGCACAAGCGCGGGAGGAAGTTTGCCGCTATTATGGACATGGCCTCCTCGACAGCGTGAAGATGCGAGAGGCTCCAAGGAATGGCGCAACCCTGGTAGGGCTCGGAACATTGCGTAAAGATCGTGCCGCGATTTTTGATGTTCCACTTCCGCCGTCCTTAAGCGGCGAACGCATTGGTCGCTCGATGACCGTGACTGTTGCCTGGTTTACACCGGTCCGGGTGACACGCGCGCGCTACCGTTTGGCCGCATTGGATGCGATCCCGCATGGATATGATCTTTTCGGAGAACTCATCGAGGACGAAGGATGGGCGCTCGCTATGAAAAACGAACAGCTTGATGCCAACCTTATCAAACGCGGAACTGTTTGGTCACGAAGACTGATTCACAGAAATCCAGTGGTCCCGAACTTTCATACTGATATGCGGCTTCCCATAAGGGTACAGTGTCGCGATAGCTCGGGTGGTGGGTTAAGTCCGGATGACGACATCCGGTTTGCCCTCGCGATCTCTTTGGAAGTTGAAGCAGAAACCGCCTTTGACATTCACAATGAGCTTGAAGCTGCTTTGCGTGTTGGTGTTCGGTCGGAAGGTTAATCTCCAGCAACCGTGGTTAATGATCAGCTCCCGCGAATTCTGCTAAATACACTCAGCATGCGCGAACCAGTCTTCGTCTGCGAGTGCAAACGCCATACTGTCGACCAGAGTCTAGCCTTCCGGCCTCTCCTGCTCGGCTGCGCGTGTCGCAGGTGAGAACAGGCCGCTGGCCTGTCGCGCATTCGGCCATTCGGCCTCACCGCGGCGTTGCGACCAGGCCCCCGGTTTGCCCGCCTCGCGAGCACGTCGCTTCCCGGCCGCTCCGCCGGATTGCGCTCTGGTCTGTTTTGCGGGGCGCAAAACGATCCCGACGCTGCATCCGTCTCCCGCGTCCGGTCGCGCCGTTTGCCTGCTCGTGTCGGGCAAACCTGCCGTCACATCACACACATGAGTGCGGAAGCATATCCTCCGGATGGCCCCCAAATCAGCCCGCGTCAAGGATCGCAAAACTTTTCGGCGAGGGCGGCGCGGGTGGAAAGCGTGGTCCCGTGCGCGATGGCGGCGTGTGGTCGGAGCCCGGGCCCGGAAAACTTTTGCGCCCGGCACGCCGGCGGCTGCGCCGCCCCTGACCCGGACAGATTCGGAAACCAGGCATTCGGCCATGCCACCACACTCACGTGGTGGTCCCCGAACATCTGGAGATAGCAAAATGGCTTACGATCAAGCGAATACATACGAAACCATCGAACTCTTTGGCCTGACCGAAAAGGACGCACAGCTGCCCACACCCGACGATCACATCCTGAAGGACAGCATCGTCCGCGAGACCTTCGAGACCCTGCTCGGTCAGATGCGCGGGACGGGTCTCGAGGCGGAAATCGAACCGCTGGCGCACGGGCTGGCAACGATCCTGCAGCGCCGCAAGGTTGTTCTGGGAAAGGAACTCGACCGCACCGCCGACAAGATCGGCGCGCTGGCAAAATGTCACGACGGATCGGAGATCGCGGAAACCGCGCTCGAAGAGGCGCAGGCCCGCTTCCTGCAGCTGCGGGAGATCGTCGGTAGCATTGAGACGATGAGCGAGGCGGCGGCCGAGTGCTACGAGGTCGAAACCGGTCACGCCTTCATCCCGGCGGCAGGATCGCGCGCCAGCGTCCGGGCGCAGGAGACGGGAGCCGTCTTTGAGGCCAGGCAGCTGCTCGAGCAGCATGACCGGGAGACCGCCGCCAGATCGAAGGTCGAAGGAGTTCCTCTGATCGTCTCCGGCGCGACCGACTGGACCGACATCGATGTCATCTTCAACACGCTCGACAAGGTTCGGGATCGTATCAAGCAGACCCGTAATCAGGATATCTTCATCTGTCACAAGGGCGGCAAGCACGGGGCCGAAATGATCGCGGCCCGTTGGGCCCGCGCGCGTGGCGTCGCCCAGGCCCGCTTCGATCCGCGCTGGTCCGCGCATGGGCGGGCGGCCCCCTTCAAATGCAACGATGAGATGCTGGACGACAAGTTCGCTGCAACCGGTGTTGTCCTCTTCGGTGGCAACGGGGTCGCTTTGAATCTCGGTCAGAAGGCTGAAGCCCAGGGTCTGACGGTCATGCGTGTCGCTGGCCCGGCGAAGAAAGATACGAGCGCGTGAATGAATGAGGGTCGCCTTCGGGCGGCCCTTTTTTCGTTTTCAGAGGGTGCGAACGTATGTCAGTTGCGCCAGGATGACCTCCAGCGGTCTTGGTGATTGAAGCCAGCCACTCTGGTTTCGGGAAAGACCGGATGGTAACTCGAAACTATTTCAGTTTACTGTGGCCGCGCTGCAAAAGCCATGTGTTGCGCAGCCTGACACCCGCACAGGTTTTTCATTGATGCCCTTTTCCCCGGAACGCACCAAAGAGATTCAGGCACGCATTGATGCACGTTTGCGGTCGGGTCAGGCGAACGATTGGGAAATGTCGTTTCTTACAAACATGGCGGAACGTTTTCAGAAACATGGGACGGAGACCCGCCTGAGCAAGGCTCAATATGTCAGCCTGCACAAGGTCTTGAAACTGGAGCGGCAGAACCTGACGCAGACAAGCCCGACAACTGATGCACGCGTTTCTAAACCAGCACTAAAGCGCCGCTCTCGATCTTACCAGACGAGACCGCGTCCGGTTTCCAAGACCCGCGCGATCACCGCACCTCGGCGTGCCGTGCGCAAGGCGCAGCGCCAGATCATGGTGCCCATGCTTATCGCTATTGCGTTCTTCGCAGTGGTTGGATCCTTGTTTGGACCCTCAAATTCACGATCCACACCCCACAATCCTCAGCGATACCCTTATCGCAGACAACAAACGCGGCTTATGTTTATGTGACGGGAACACGCGTCAACCAGCGCACCGGGCCGTCTACTTCAGATCCTGTGATGGGCGTCTTGACCGAAGGCAAGCGTGTCGAGAAACTCCATGGTCAGGGGCAGTGGACCCAAATCCGATCAGACTTGGGAACGGGCTGGATGTCGTCCGGCTTTTTGTCTTCGGTCGCTCCTGCTGCCGTGCGGTCAGCGTCGCGAACCCGATCCCTTCGCGCCAGCGACATACGGATCGTTGATGGTGATACGATCGATGTGCGCGGCATGACAGCGAATGTCCGTCTCGTCGGGTTTAATACGCCCGAGACATGGAAACCATCCTGCACGGCTGAGCGTCAACTCGGGGAACGCGCCACGGCACGTCTTGGTCAATTGGTGCGAAATGCGGCGTCCATTGAATTTAAGCGTGTGGCCTGTGCCTGCCGGCCCGGCACGGAGGGCACGGATCAGTGCAACTTCGGGCGGCTCTGCGGTGCGTTGTTTGTCAACGGTCAGGATGTTGGGCGCAGGCTCATTGCGGAAGGCTTAGCCGTGCCGTATCGATGCGGCCGAACCAGTTGTCCTCCACGCCCGGAACCCTGGTGCCGGTAACAGCGATAGCCACCCGACACCGACGATGGGTCTGTGCTCACGGCTAATATCGGGCCTACCATCTGTTGGGCGCGGCGTATCATTCTTACTGCTGCGTTGAAGCAGAACGGCCCAAGCCATCTCCTATCTCGATCCACGGGGTCGAAGGCGACTGCAAAGTGGCGGCGCGAATTTGGGTCACACCTTTTTGCTTATGCATGTGGATCGCACGGGGGCGGCCCGGTCGTTCCCTCCGCTGCGCTCCGGCAAGCACAAATACGGTTTCCACGCGCGTTGCGCGCAGACCCTCCGCATTTGCACTTGCGACCGGTCCTTCTGCCCCCGTGCCGTGAGATCCCCATCGCAAAAAGGAGAAACCCAAATGACCAACCACTACATCGCCACCGTCCCCGTCAAGTTCACCGATAACGATGGCCAGGAACGCACCCGCTTCCAACGCGTCGGCGCCATGTTCCGCAACACCCGCAACGGGGACGGCTCGGAGTTCTTCAGCCTCAAGCTCGACTTCCCGGTCGCAGTCTCGGAGCTGGTGATGTTCCCGCCGAGTTCCAAAGAGCCTCAGGAGTAAATCCTCTGACGAGGATGGGCCGCCGAGAGGCGGCCCTTTCCCCGTTCCGAGAACAAGTCCGCCAACCAGCCTCAAGGGGGCCATCCAAAAAATCTTCGGGCGTTGCCCGCCGGTTTTTCGGCAGAGATTTGGACAGGCCAAATCTGGCCTCCCTTGACCCTGTCAGTCGGACCTGTTTGCAGGGTATTTCGCCCTCCCCCTCGCGTCCGTCCGAACACATGTGTGTTCGGACGGAGCTGCGGGCGGGGCGTTTCTTATTGAGTAGAAACGCTGGGTAGGAAGGGTTGGAGGACTCCTTTCGGGCAGTTGCGTGCCTTCGGCGCTCAGCAGGGAGCGAATACAGACCGCTTTGAGTGAAACACACGCCGGTTGACTGGCAGAACCATCTAACTTTCACTTACGTGATTTCGGATCATGAGCGCAATCGCTTCATCATTCTCGATCAGCACTGTTCTGAACAAGCGCCCAATGTTCACACCCGCCCGCAAAGGTTCCGGGATTTCGCGCAAGGCATCCATCAGTGCTTGCTCGACGTCACTGCCGACCGGTGGGGAGACCTGAAACCTGATCTGCGCGCGCTCTTTGCCCGCTGCCGGGTTAGTGCTCCTTCTCTTGTCAGGTTGCGACTTTGTTGCAGACGTCTCTACGCTGGGCTCCGACGTTGCATCGGTTGGAGGCGGTACCGCTGGTTCATCAACTGCCTGCTTCTTCATCTCGGTCACGGTTGGGGCAGCGTTTGAGGCTGGTCTACCCAGCAGGTTTTCAATGCCGTCACGCCGGGACATGGGCGACCTCGCTCTTTTCAATCGCGCTCAACACGAAGGCGGCATTGTCCAACGCCTTCCGACAGCGCCCCACCATCCTGCGTCCGTTCGCTCGGGTCGCTGGGGCTTCGGCGTTCTCTGCGGCATCGTTGGCGTAATCCATCAGACGGCCGATCGTGGTGCCGGTGCGATGCGCGTCATCCATGACAGCTGACTCCGCAATGCCGCCCACGCAGGTAAACCGCTTTGCAAGCGCCTGCTTGCCACGTTGAATGCCAGCAGATTGCGCCACCGACTGCCGTGTGAACACGACGCGAAACTTTTCCTCTGGTTTCATTTGACTGCCAACCTGTTGCAGCGCCAGTTCGCAGGACTTGTAGGTCGCCTGAATAGGTTCGAACTCGGCAGACGATCCATCGGAGGGGCAGAGCACCAGATCCGCCACGGCCATGACTGCCGCTGCCGTCATGCTCGGCTCGCCTTTCGTGTCGATTAACAGGTAGTCATATCCCCCGGCGTCTTCCGCCGCCAGAATTCTGGCATAGGCCTGTCGGGCATTTTCTGCATCATCTTCGGCGAAGTGGCCCGCCTCGATCAGCAGTTCTTCGGCAGGCACGGGCGGCAACCCGATCTCTGTATCCAACCACCCGGCCAATGTGGCCTGCGGGTCCAGATCGAGGATACGCACCCGTTTTCCCTGATGGTGTAATGCGGAGGCGAAGGCGATGAGCATGGAGGATTTTCCGGCCCCGCCCTTGGAGTTCACAGCGGCAAAGATTTTCAATTTGGTCTCCGGGTTTGCGCCCGTAGGTCACGCCGCGCAGCGACGCGCCACAATCGGGCTCGCGATGTCAAACTATCGCGCGATCCCGCACCCGCGCTGGTTGAATGCTATTGCTGATTTGAGCAATTCGCAACACTTGCATGTTGCAGATCAGTATGAGGCTTCTGACCTGCAACCTGCAACCTGCAACCTGCAACCTGCAACCTGCAACCTGCAACCACCGTGGGCTGAGCGCTGTTGCCCGTTGATTGCGGCTTGTGAACTGCCCGTTGAGCGGAAGTTTCAGCAGGTTGTGAACCGACGTTTCCCTAGCACCAGCCCGACTACACCTACGCTTTCTTAGCGGGATAATATAGATTGTAGTACCGACAATCTATTTGACTTGCAGTCGGCCGAAATCTCAACTTAAAATTGATCTTGTACATGCGCGGCCTGCGGGGGCCTCGCCCGATTTCTGATCGAGGAGAGCTGCCCCGATGCCATCAGGCACTTCCAAATCTGTTGTTAAGTCGATGCGCTTTGACGAAGACGAATGGGCGTTCCTCGAACAGCGCAGGAAGGCGATGCAGCTGCGCAGCGTGACCGGCTTGGTGCGTGTTTGCCTGCGTGTCGCTTTCGGTATTCCCACTCAGGAAGAGTTTCGCACGCAGCAGTTCAAAGCGCATCTGGTCCTCTTGGTCGGCATCGCCAACGATCTCACCCAGATGACCCAGGCCGCAAATACCGGGGAGCTTCGACTCGACACGCGTATGGAAGATCAGCTTGCTGAGGTTAAACAAGAAGTGCGCGCGCTGCGCCAGCTGATTGAGGAATACTCGG
This sequence comes from Ruegeria sp. AD2(2025), assembly GCF_056542385.1. Taxonomy (NCBI): domain Bacteria; kingdom Pseudomonadati; phylum Pseudomonadota; class Alphaproteobacteria; order Rhodobacterales; family Roseobacteraceae; genus Ruegeria; species Ruegeria sp. AD2(2025). The sequence continues at coordinate 99,795 of NZ_JBQFZS010000011.1, read as the reverse complement.
ATGCGGCCCACGAACGGTCGTTCACGCGCGCATTGGAAATCGAGCGACGGGCTGAAGATCAGCGCGCGCGGCGGGTGTCGCCCAAGGCAAAGGTTAGAGGATGACCAGCCTGATCGCCGCATATGACCCGGCCTGGGAGGCGCTGTTTGGGGAGTTTCAACTCATTCCCGACCTGAAACCCCGTCCCGGTCAAAACCCGTTGCGCGCGTGGCACCGCCCAGCACGGCGACAAGGTTCTGTCAGCGGTCCGGCTGGCATGATTGCCAACGCGCTATTGACCGAGCAGGCCGTGGTCAAAATCGTCCGGGGCGGCGGTGTCACAACGTCAGGGCGTCTGGGAGGGCAGCTCTCCTACATCACGCGCAAAGGCACCGTTGAGATGGAGCGCGGCGACACCGGTGAGCTCTCCCAAGGGATTGAGGCGTTGCGCGACGTGCAGGCGGACTGGGCAAAAGACTGGGTCCAAATGGATGCGCGCACGACCAACTATACTTATCACGTGATCCTGTCCTACCCAAAGCACACAGACCGCGAAGCCGCCAAACAGGCAGCGCGCCGTTTTGGCGAGTGCCTGACCAATGGCGCGTATGGTGACCGGTACAAACACGTGATGGCGCATCATGATGACACTGGCCATCCGCACACACATCTGGTGATAAGCCGGGCAGGGGCTGCGGGCAAGACACTTCATCTGAGCCGATATGGGATCACAACGCAGGATCTGCGTGAGCTGCAGGCGGACACCGCGCGCGAGGTTGGTATTGTCCTGAACGCCACCAGCCGGTTCAGCCGCAACCTACGCCCCGGCCGGGAGAGCAGCGCCCGGGTTCATGCGCGGCGCGAGGGTCGGCAACTGCTGGAACGGACGAAACCCGACCGGCGCAGTGGATTTCCATTCCTTAGTGCCGGTCGCCAACAGGCGGCCGCTCCTGACAAGCTGCAGGTCCTGAGGGATCAGCGGAACGCGGACTATGTCGCCTTGCGTGAAACCCTCCGGTCGCATCAGGCCGGGCTTAGCCAGGGCATCTTCACTACCTCATATCCGGGGCGGGCCGAGACCCTGGGCAATCTTGGAACGGCTGTTCTCGGCGCAGCCAAAATCCTGTTGCGGGGCGGGGTTCTCAATACTGAGGAAGTCGACATGAACGAACAGGTCGCCAATCATATGGATCCGGCACAGGCCGGTGGCATCGACCGTGAAATCAAAGCCATTGGCAGCGATATCCGGGTCTTCATTGAGGGCATGACGGAAAAAGCTGATGCCATGGAGGACGAGGAAAAACGCAGCCAGACGGAGGCGGCGATTTCCCGTGTCCTGCGGGATTATGAACCGTTGATGGACAACGAGACCCGGGCATTCTTTGGCAAGCGTCTCGACCGGGACGATGAGATCGAGGTCGGGCGCGATGATACCGATCCGACACGCCAGCGTCGGGCGGCTGAACAGGATGCAGCAGATCCGACGCGCACCCAACCCATCGGACAGGAGCGTGCGGACCGACGGGCCGATGCAAATGATCCGCGCAGCGCTGCCGCCAATGCGGTGCTGAAGGATGCCGACAGGCAGGTGGCCGAGCGCTTCGAAGCCATGGGCATCAACGGTGATCTGGTGTTGTCGCGCATCCGCAATGGCGCTGACGTGGACCGTCAGACCCGCGAGAATTGGTTTGAACGCGATGTTAAGACCTTGGCGAACGCCCATTCGCTCAGTGAGAACCAGGCGCGGATCGACATGAGGGCCGCGTATAAAGATGCCGCAGAAATCTACCGCGATGCTCGTGGCGAGATCCGCGACATCAACCGCGCCTTTGCAGAGGGCAGGGGAGACGACTTCCTGAACGAGAAGATCAAGACCGGCGTTCAGGATGAAATCCAGACGATGAAAGGGCAGGGTTTTGATCGGGCCGCGATCGGTGGACGTTTGCTTGAGATAGAGGACCGGGTGCAAGAGCGTGTGACAGGCCGCGCGCCGGATCGTGACGATGGTGGCGCCCGCCCGGGCTCGAAACGGCAAGGCCAGACCACAGAGACCCATGCCACCGGATCATCGCCGCGGCGTCCCGATTTGGACGCGGGAGTGAGGGGCCAAATCATCGGGACCGGTGACGCGCTCTTTAAAGAAGACGAGAAAGACAGCATGTCGCCTTATGTCGATCTGAAGGTGGACGGCCGCGACAAACCTTTCCGCGTCTGGGGCGTCGATCTGCCCGACCTGATGCAGCGCGAAAATCTCAACATCGGTGACACGGCAACGCTTGCCCATGACGGGTACAAGAGGGTGACGGTCAGCAAGATCGACAAAGAGACCGGCGAAGCGAAGACCATCGAGGCAAACCGCCGCGCCTGGAAAGCAACCGACATCGAGCGCGCACCGCGCGGCAACGATCGGTTACAGGAACAGCCCATGTTGTCCGATGTGACGACTGCAACAGCAGGCGAAAAGGCCCAGCAGGATCGCGCGGTACGGCAGGAGGTCTCCGTTGAAACCGGCGTCACGGGTGTCATCGTGGATGCCAAAGAGGCTCTGGTGCGTCCTGATGATCCAAACAGCCAATCGTTCTATGTGGATATGAAGGTCGAGGGCAAAGACGAGCCGGAACGGATCTGGGGAACCGCCCTGCAAGACCAGATGGCGCGGAACAATATTTCAGTTGGTGACACGGCCACCTTCGTCAAAGCGGGCAAAGAAGAAGTCACCCGCTCACGCCGGAACCCGGAGACCGACGAGCCGGAGCGCGTCAATGTCACCCGCACGGCCTGGGATGTGAAGAACGTCGATCGACAGATTGACCGTGATCCGGCGGTGCAAGAGCAGCGGCGTCGGGAGCGGGAAGAACGCGCCAAGGGCGACCGGAGCGTGAGCCGATGAGCCGCCATCTGGAAAGCACGTTGAATCGGGTGTTCGGAGGCCAATTGCTCTCCGATCCTCTCCTGTCTGAAATCGTCCTGAATCCGGACGGTAGAATCTGGATCGAGCGCAGTGGTGAACCTGCCATGCACCAGCTGGACGAGCCGATGGGTGAGGATGATGCAGAGGCGCTTGCACATGACCTGGCCGGCGGAAATCCGATTTCTGAAAAAACGCCGCTGGCCGGGTCGCAGTTTGAAATCGACGGGTCATTGTGGCGGGCGCAGGTGGCGGTCAAACCTGCCGTTGAGGCTGGCGTTGCCTTTGCCCTGCGCCGGGCCGTGGCAAAGCAACTGTCGCTCGACGATCTGATGCAAGGCCTGCCGAATCTGGACGCCAACATGGCCGATCTGAAATCTGGCGTTGATCCCGCTGATGAGGCTGTTTTCGATGCCTATGAGAACAAAGGATTTGGTGATTTCCTGCGCGCGGCCGTCAGGGCCAAATGGAACATCCTTTTGTCGGGTGGCACGTCATCGGGCAAAACGACTTGGTTGCGCGCCTGTCTTGGCGAAGTCGACCATTCAGAGCGGATCATAACCATCGAGGACGTGCTTGAGATCCGACCCAGCCAGCCCAATGTGGTGTCTTTGGTTGTCAACAAGAACGCATCGAGCAGCGATCTTTTGAAAGCCTGTCTGCGATTCCGACCGGAGCGGATCATCATGGGGGAGCTACGCGGGGCGGAGGCTTATGATTTCCTGTCCGCGATCAACTCTGGACATCCGGGCGGCATTTCCACGCTACACGCAGCATCACCGGAATCTGCGTTTTCTCGTTTGGCGTTGATGGTCATGCAGGCAGATACCGGGCTGACCTATTCTGAGATCCTCGAATACTGCCGCTCGATGATCGATGTGATTGTGCAGTTCCGGAAGTCCGGCGATCAGAGGCGACCAGTTGCCGTCAGGGTGCTCAGGGAGAAAGCGGTATAGGTTTTGGAACGTTCAATGGCTAGGTGGCCGAAGTTGGTTTTTACGGCCGCGCAGATCGTGCGCAGGCTCAAGCGGACGTTCATGAATCTCGCGGAGAATGGCGGGATCCCAGCCCTTAGCCGTCGTTGTTGCCGAGTTAGGAATCAGCCAATGCTATAGGCAACTGGCAGCCAAAAGCAGACATGGAGGTTCGGCACCTAGAGCGACAAAACGGAGGTTCGCTGCCGCCGCGATAGTCTTGGGCAAATTCTATTAGAGCGGATGTCCAATCAACTGATTTGTATTCAATAGGTCCGCGGTTCACCCGTGTTTGCCCCTAGCGATTACTCAATCACTACATAGAATGGCTCGCTGCGACTGACCTGAATGTTGTCGCGCTTACGAATTACGAAAGCTTCAACGAAGTGCACCCCACGATACTCGAGGCCTTCCCATCGTACACCTCCGCCATGCGAATACTCGAAAGTCCCGCGAAGTACGCCATTGCTCGACGCTTCATCACCTGTGTTGGTCACGCGCCACCGAACTTCATAGGTGTTTCTGTCTAATGGTAAGCCTGAAATAGTTGCTGGCACAAATTGAAGCCAGCGATCTTTGGGCACAATATTCCCACTTTCAACGTTTCGAATAAACGGCCCTCCTCGCGAAGAGTGCAGCTTCGCTGATACTTTCACAGAGAGCAGATGATTACCCACAGCCCTCCAAGTAGGCTGTTCTAGATAGGGCAAGTTTATATGGGACGATGGTATGGCCCTTTTTCCGAACTCTTTCACGAGATCAACAAGATCGCCGACAAACCCATAGACGGTTGAGATGGGCGCGTTCAGGTTTCTTCGAACATGATCAACCGCATTCGCGGTAACTGACTTAGCCTGAACTTCGCCTTCACTTTTGCCGAAGTCGTCGCCGAATACGCGCCGCCACTTTGCAATACTTGTGTTTCTGTCCGGCTCGTTGAACGCATCGTCAATCCACTCACGGTATTTTTGAACCTTGTTGCGAAAGTTTGAGTATTGATCTTCGCTCCAACATACGGAGAAATCTTCGCTGCTAAATGGGCTACTAACTTGCGGTTTCAGTGGGCGAACTTGAAGCCATGTGTCCAATCTCTCGAACATTGTTCTGAGCGCGCTCGGAGTGTCGGCAAAATCTGCGCTTCCTTTGTCGCCTTGTTGAATCTGGCCCGCGAGCAGAGTGGTCAAGCACACCGATGAACAAGTGAAAGTGGTTTTAATATCGCGGAGGTATTTTACTAGTCGCGTTACTTTCCTGAAGCTGTTGTTCCCGGAAAGTGAGTTTTTGTCCTTGAGCCACGTCGTAAACTGCTTGGGTTGCGTTTCCTCGAATTCGTCGATTTTTCGGTTGCAAACTTCTAAGGTATCGAACCCCCATCGGTTGCGAACGCAAGGTGCAATGTCGATGCGCTTATCACCAGCGTACTCAAGTGTTACGCAATAGTCGTATCTGCGGGTTTTTTCTCGGTACAAGCTGCTCGATCGAAAGACCGAATAAAGTTCGTCGACGTAGTCGCCAGCAGTCCATCCCTCAACAGGATCTACAATTGCGAGAACATCAGCGTCAAATTCTTTTTTGGGAAGAGGCTTGATGATCGTATGATGCGCCCAAGAACCTTGTGGATACCACTCTAGGTTCTCGGGTTCCCAATCGGAAGACTCCACAAACGAGTTCAGAGCTTCAGATGTGCTATCGAGACTATCTAACCGCGTGAGGTTTAAATTTACTGTATCTTCAAGGAATTCTTTAAATAGTCGTAGATTTTTCAATTGGTTCAAACTCTCTTCATTTTAGCCTTTTAGATACGCAGCCCATTGCGCATTAAGTTTGGATACTTGTGCCCCATAAACGAAAGGCACGACTTCTGGCGCGCTTTGTATGGCACTGGTGTAGTCTTCCAGTATGAGTAAAGCGTCCGCAGTGTTTACTGAATCTTTGCCAGCTTTTTTAGCAATCTCAATGCGACTCAGGATTTCACTGGTTTCGTTTGCGCATCGCCTGTGAGAGATCAAAGAACCTAAGACATCAGCTGATAGGACGAATACCGTTGCAGCGAAGAAAACACGAACCATCGTCATAAGGATATCGTTGTTCGCCGAAGGCACAAAAAACAGCGCGATTGCCAAAAACAAGACGGCATAGAAGGCCACAAGCCAAACCCACGCGTTTGCGCTCAATTTATGCAATTTTGAACTGTAGAATGCCGACTCTTCCAAGCAATCAAGCAACCTCAAAGGTCCCGGTTCAGCTTGCGTAGCGTAATAGTCCGCTTTCTGCGAGTTTTTAGCTTTATCTGCATCGACCGAAAACTTATCGATTAAGCGGCGTTTTTCCCCCGCTGATAAGTCTTCTCCGAGGCCGTTAACGATCAAAGCGGCGCGCCTAGCATTGTGTGCTGCGCTTTGCTTTTGGCAATAGCGATTGTTTGCAACCCACCACAAAACCAAAAGAGCAGCGTTAAGGCATGCAAGATAGTAGAGTGTCGAGGCGTCGTTTGTTACGATCGAAGCCATGGCTGGGAGTGTAACGACAAACCCGAGAACAAAAGACGCAATGCGCCACTTGCTAGATTCCTCATACCCTGCAATCAAATAACCAATCAACGCTGTTCCATCTAAACTCATTGTTCTAGCCTCAAATTGCTTTGACAGTCGTAGATGGATTCAACTTGGCAAGTTTGGATGAAACGGGCTCGCTCGATTTTGCGCCGCGATGGTTTCTTCCTGCCATATTTTGGCAACCCTGGACTGCTAGCGACCACATCTAGATAGTTGACGTACTTGGGGCGTCAAGAACAAAGAGCGAAAATTTTCACCTTTTTGCTGAAACACGCATTGGACATACATCTTAAGGGGTGTGCCAGATTGGGTGACGTTGCACTCTAACAGGAAGCTAACATAGGACGAATAGTTGGCCGTTCGATCGACAGCACCGCGCGGGTTGCGGTCTCAAAGCTTGGCGGCGTGCAGATCTCTCGTTGCTGTGGATCGATCGCGGCGGTGCTTCCCAAGACGTCGCCGACATCATACTCAGATGCACTGTACCTGAAAACTGCAAGTTCTGTTTTCTGCGCAAAAACGACATTAGAAATTACTTGTGCCGCTACTGCAGCGAGCGGCAGCTCTGTGGCCGACTATCCTTTGCCTTGTCCAACAAATTGCAGGCGCAGCGAAAGTCTATTTTTTTTGCCTTCTAACCAGTCTATGTCCCACGCAGCGAATAGCCACTGATCTTCACGTTTTCACCGCTGAACAGTGGCATTAGTCTTTTGATCAACTCGTCCGGTGAGAGCCGATGTGCCAGGTCGGCAAGTTCGGCCTCGCCGCCCGGGCTAATTGGTGCCAAGTTCAGGAGATTGCCAAGGTTGTCGGCAAAGCTTGGGGCTGTCACCGTTTCCATTGCTTGCTTTAGCTGGCGGTCTTCGGCCGTTTCTTCTTCACCGGCCGTCTCGCGCGGATCTTCGAAGTACCCGTATCCAGCCAAACCTTGATCAAGATATCCGTCAAATTCGGGTGGATCGTATGAGTTTGGTCCGGTGACAGCCGCACGCTGCGACAAAGGCGGTTTGGCGACAGGCCCAGGTTCTTCGGCCTCAGCCGATTTTGCCGACCCGGCACTTTTCAGGAATTCATCAAACCGCGTCACAACGCCATCCTTGACCGTGGGCACATCCGGCCAGGGCTTGCCCACTTGACTTTCACTCAGGGCTTTAAACCGATGGTCTTTATAATAGGACACCCTGTTTGTCCGGATCGGGAACATGCCCTTGCCGGTGATAATCACTTCTTCCTTGCCCAACCGGCCGATTTCTTCAGGGGTCAGTAACGCCCGGCTTTTCTCCGACCAGCTCTCAGAGCGGCCGGGTTCTTTCGACCAGTTGCGCCCCGATACGGATTTCTGCGTCACCGTCTTGTTGCCAAGCGCCTTGGAGAGCTTTTGCTTGGTTTCCTCGGAATTGGGCGTCAGCCAGACATGCAGATGCGAGCTTTCGGTCAGAATCTCTTCGCCCGCCTGCCCATAGTGTTCTCTGAGCGATGCCGGCGATTGCACAATCAGGCAGAGACGACCGCCATAGCCGGGCAGGGTGGTTACGGCATCGAGTACACCCTGCATTTTCCCCAGCGAATGAAACTCATCGATCAGAAACAGGACGGGCAGGAAATCCTCACCGGAGGCCATGAGCCGTCGACGCAGCGCGTTGATCGCGCACTGGATGAACAGACGCACCAAAGGCCGCGACACCTGTTTATGCGCCTCTGGGATCGAGATGTAGCAGGTTTGAGGTTCCCAACGCATCGATTCAAAGTCGAAGTCATTGGCCTTTGTCGCGCGAACGATCGCAGGGTTGCGCCATGCGTTCAGACCCCCACCCATCAGGACCGACAGATAGATGCCCAGCTGCTTGTTGTCCTGGCCCGCCATGCGCAGCATTACCCCTTTTGAGACCGGATCAGGCGCGCGTGGCGCAAGGGCGGCGAACATGCCCTTGTAATCCGGTATCTCATCATCGCCGCCCACTTCCGGCGTCAGCACCTGAAGAACCCGGCCGAGCGACGGTTCTGGCTCATTGCAGACGAGGGCCGCTGCGGCCTCAAAGATTTCCCGCGCATCTTCCATCAATGACGCCTCAGCGCCGGTTGCGCTCTTGGGGGCCAACAGCGCGGCGCAGATTTCCGAAATCCGCACGAGCCGGTCTTCCAGATCATCCATCGCCGCAATCTCAACCAGCGGGTTGAAACTGTGCGACCGGCCGACAAGGGAGCCGTCGGGATTGTTCGGAAACTGAACGTCGAAGGGCGACAGCACGCGCACCTTGTCGCCTTTTTCCAATCGCCGCCGCGACGTGGTTTCGAAAAGCTCGCCTTTGACATCATAGACGATGAGAGAGCCGGGATAGTCGAGCAGGGTGGGGACAACGATACCAACACCCTTACCGGATCGAGGCGGACCCGAGACCAGCACCGTGCCTTGGTCATCGGTATGGGCACGCAGGTGAGGGGCCTTTTTCTCTGGCTTCCCCAGCTTGCCCAGAACAAGCCCCCAATCGCTGATCAGACGCGCCGCGCGGATCTCTTTCGCCGTGGCCCAGCGAGCATCCCCATGCGCATCAGTCGCGGTCACGCCAAACACCATGCCACCGAAGAGATAGGCAAGGCCGGCACCAGTCATGAGGCCCAGCGTGATACCGCCCCAAAGTACCAGGTCCCAATCCTTCTGGTGAAGGCTGTTGCGCTGGCTGAGCAAGAGCCAAGGCCGCCATGTTTCAATATCGCCATTCACCTTCCAAGCGACCAGGAGTGCGGCCCAGAGCGGGATGCTGATGACGCCAGCTGCGATCGTGTAAGGCAGGTGGGTCTTTGCCTGTATGGTGCTCATGGCATTCTCCTTCAGGACAAGAGTGTTAAAGGGTGGAAAGCTCAAATACGCTGCGGGGCACAACCATGTTGCGCCCCGCCTGGAATGATGCTCAAGGCGTCACATATAGAGGTCTCGCGAAACGAACACGTTGATGTTCTCGCCCTGATTCACCCAGATTGTCGGCGGGATCGACAGGTATTCCTCAAAGGCATCCTGGCCGGAGTTCGCAAACCCATCTGTGCCGGTCGACAAATCGTTGTCGCTCAGAGTGCGATTTCCAAAGCTGGAAATCCCCGAGAAGATCGAGATAAAGAATGCCGCTTCAAACTTGAGGCCGAAGTGGTGCTGCACATTGCCCGTCAGACCGGCGCGGCCCAGACCATCGACGCCACGCGATCCGATCATGACAGAGCGTTTGTCAGTCGTGATCACCCGGTTCCAGGCCACCAGAACCCGGCGCTGACCAAGGGAGATATCAGACGAGTATTCCCCAATCAGCGTTGAGCCTTTGGGGATCAGGATGGTGGTTGCATCCGCTGACCACACATCCCGGCTAATGGTGGCTTTCAATTCACCGGGAAGATCGGACGATATTGCGGTATCCAGAACGCCCGGAATCACGGTGCCTTGGGTGATCAGACGATGCACGTCCTGCAACTGGGTCGCCCGCGCTGTCTGGACCGTACGAGACGCAGCGGCATCGAGGAAGTCATTGCCCGTTTTTTTGTTCGCATTGCCGCCATCACCGGCCCCAGCGGCGCTGCGCCCAAGGCTATTGGTCAAAGGCTGGGTCAACCGATCTTCTTCAGCCGCAACTGCATCCTGTACCGCATCGCCTTGCTGTGCCTGTTCAGACGCTTGGCCCGGTTCCGTGATCGGCCGGTTGGCCTGAATCCGCGCGAGCAGTTCCCGTTGCCGGCGCTCATCCGCAAGCCGATCTTCTTCCAGCTTCTTCAGGAACGCTTCAAGGGCCTGTTCTTGTCGCGCGGTGCGTTTTTCGAGCGCTTCGAGGGCCGCTGCGTCCAGATCCAAGGCGAGCGCTTGCGGGGCAGGCTCAGTCACAGATTCTTCTTCCTGCGCCGCTTTGATTAACTCGCGCAGTTCGGCCAGCTCAGCCTCAAGCAAGGCAACACGGGGATCTTGTTGTGGTTCGACCGGCGCCAGTGGTTGCGTCGGAACAGTGCCAAAGAGTTCACCGCCCTGTTGGCGGGGATCTGGTGTTTGATTGACCTTAGGAATGATACCGGCACGGCGACCAGCCTCATCACCGCCCAGATTGATCCAAAGGAACAACCCGAGAAACGCGATAAGACCGACAACGCCTCCGATCATGGGCCAGTTGATGCCGCGCTCCGGTTCCTCTAATCCTTCGATGCGATCATTTAGTAGCTTGTTTTGGTCAGACATCAGCGGTTCTCCCCACCTTGACCTGCATTGCGCTGTGACGTTGATGACGAAACCCTGCGCGGCTTGTTCGGGTCGCGGTTCTGGTCGATTTCATAGAGAGGGATGTTGAACACGCAGACCACATAAGGTCCGTCGCGAAGGACAAGGCGCGGATAAACTCCGGTCACAACAATGGTGCCGTCCGCCAGATCCGTTGAGTTGACCAGGCGTTCGCGCCCTTTTGCGTCCATGGCAAAGACAGCGGGTCGCACGCTTTGCTGCTTCAGGCGCAGATAGGTCTTGCGCCCGTCGTCAAAAGCGACTTCCGGACGTAGCAACCTGTCGCCGCCCGCACTGTATTGCAGATTGGCGGGCCGCCCGGTTGTGTTGAATGCGGCTTGGATGTTTCCGGCCTGTCGCGGTTTGAAGCCCTTTTTCTGATCCGGGTAGCTGAACCGATAGAGGAACCCGATATTATCAGGTGGACCGGCTTCATGCGCCTGAAGGAGGAATACATAGCTGCGCAGGTTGGTTTGCAGAATGAGGTTGCTCGCCTGCGAGGTGGCATGTTTGGCCTTCAGGACAAAGCCGTTGCCAGCGGTCAGGGGAATAAAGTCCCAGGTCTTGGGATCGCCCCGGACCTCATCGACCATCTGTTCACCATCCTGGAGGTGAATGCTGAGAGCATAGCCCCGTGAAACATCGATCTTGTACACCTCGTCAGGGTGATAGACGAGGGTGCGCACGCGCGCGTCCATGCGGGTTCCCCGTCCTTTTTGTTCAGCTGTGACAGAGGCCGCGCCAAGCGCCAGCATCACAGCCACAGTGCAAATTAAACGCAGCATTATCGCGCCTCCTCATCCAGTCGGTAATTGGCGACACAAAAGCCGGTTGGGTTGTTCCAACGCTCTTCCAGTGTCATGTTTCCGGTGCGGTCGAACTCGTAGCCCATCGTCACCACAAAGTTCCGCGTTGTGACCGGGGCACCCTGTTGCCGGCGCGCGCTTTTCGTGATGCGCAGTGTGGCCGAGTTTCCGTTGTTCAGCGTGACAGACCGAATGCGGACATCGACGCGGCCATAGCTGCCGTAGATGTTCATGGGGCTGTTGGGATTGTCTTCGTCATAGAGCGCGGCCAGATCCTCTGCGGCCCCGCCACAAGTTCGCCCATATACATCGGTCAGCCGTTCCCGCTGATCGTGCGCGTCATAGGTTTCCCGGTCGCGGGCATACTGGAACAACAGCGCCTGCGTGACATACTCGTCATCGTCCAGTGTCAGATCACCCAGACGGGATTCCACGTTGACCAGTCCGGTATGCTTGTCGACCGTCATTGTGATGGGCACGACCTGTTTCAGCGGAGCCAGACCCATGACGGCCGCAACGCCCATGACGCCAATCAGAGCGCCGATCCCGCCGACGACATATGCAATCCGCGCCCTGCGCCGCATCGAGAGATACATTTCATCTTCCCAGCGGTCGTGGCCTTCGTGAATGGTGGATGTATCAAGCAGGGGAGAGCCCTGATACTGCCCGTCAGGATTGAGTGGATCGGGCCTCAAATCTGCTGCTGCATGTTGCATCTGGTGACTCCTCGTCTGTTGCGGGGCCAGCCCGCCAGTGTTTTCAATTGGTTACGACACTTTCTGGGATCATTGAGAATTGGTTGGCTGAGTTCGCGTTCGACCCGCAGGGGAGAGGCAGCGAGGGAAGCCTCAATCAAACCAGAAAGTGCAAATTGATCAGCTTCTGCGCCGTCGGGCGTCTTCGGCCATGCGTTCAGCCCCGCGCCTTACAGAATCCCGAATGCGTTGGTTGTTTGCCTCTGTTGCGGATGGTTTGTCGGCTTCATTCACCGCACTTGCACGCTGATTGGAGACGTCGCCCAGGTTGTTGCCGCCAGAGTTTACTCCAGTCAGCTGGCCGCCAAGAAGCCTCGCACCGGTTGCACCTGCGCCTTTGATCTGAGACTCACCCAGGCTAAGCGCTGCGCCGCCGATCCGCTGTGCGATCATCGGGCAAATCAGCAGTAGGCCCGCTGTGATCCCGCTGATGCCTGCGAGCTTGAACATTTCCAACGGGATATCCGAGCCTGATGCCACTCCAATTGCGACCGCATCTGAAACGCCTTCCGTTGCAGCCAAGGCGATACCCATCACTCCAAAAAGCAAGACCTGAAACAGAACCAACATGGTAATGCCGCGCACCCAACCATTGAAGATTTCCGCCGAACTGCGGAGATAAGCCCAGACGGCCAGAACTGGGAAAATCGCAAGCAGGATGGCCAGTAGGACTTTGGAGGCGACAAGCAGAGCCAGTGCGATTACGATCATTATTAGGATTGCACCTGCTGCCAACAGTGCAAATAGGAGCACTCCGAGCGCATCGCCCGTAATGTAGTCCGCCACGCCATAAGATCCGATTGCCGTTACGATGTTTCTGAAAGACGTGTCAGCCACATCAGCAAATGCAGTGGCGACTCCACCGGCGTTGCCACCTCCGCCAAACTGACTGATGACTGTGTTGCCGACTTCAACAGGGAACTGGGTGATGAAGGGAAATATGTATTGGGTCCAGAGCGCTCCGCCCGATACCGCCAGATAGAAAAGTGTGAACCGAAACACGAACATTATGAAGCCGTCGAGGGAGAAGCTGCCTCGATACGCCGCCGTGACCGCCCAGACTGCCAGTGCTCCGCCGGCGAGAAGGGTCAAAAATTCAGCGCTTGGGGCGGCCAGTGCTTGGAACACTTGCTGCGACCCGCCATTGATAATGTTGTCAAAGCTCTGATCAGTGCCAACAAGGAAATCTCTGATGCTCATGACCCATCATTCCTCTTTCTGAATTTGCGAATGCAGTCATTGACGGCACGGTCGGCAGCGTAGAATGCGTCTGAAGCAAGCCCGTATTGTTCTGAGATTTCATCCACGGTCATTCCCAGCAGATCGTCATCAATCCCCACTGGAGCAGAAATGCGAAGATCTTTTTCTGGCATGGGTTCGTCAGAAGCAAAGGCCAACTCACACTTCTCTGCATAGGCGAACCTTACAGCTGCCGTTTCTCGGGTGAGGGTCGCGCGTTTAGCAGCAGCCAGGCGCGAGTTTTCGCGTTTCTCATCAGCCGTCAAAGCCAACACCGGTTGACCCGTTGCCAGCGATGTGGCGACGGTTGCTGCGATGAGGAGGGTGGTTGTGGGAAAGCGCATCAGTTTGATCCTTCAGGTCTGTACGCCTGACGGGCCACGATATCCTGCCCGCGCAGACGCTGGTTTACGATTGCGGCGTCCAGCTGACCTTGTGCAGAGAGGGTCTGCAACAATGTGGCGAGCATCATGCCATTCTCAATCGCTATGCGGGTATTCAGATCGATGCTAGCTTTCAGATCATCGGTCGCGGAAATCTGCTCACGATAGCCGTCATAGCGCTCCATCGCTTCACCGGCCCCGGCAAAGCCTTCCTCAGCAATTGCGAGCCCAGCCATGCTCGATCCAGAAACCAGATCATGTGACCGCGTGGCCGGATCTTCCGCTGAACGCCCCAACGCCTGCTGCCCGCTCAGCGGCTGGAAATCGACCTTCAGTGCTTCCATATGGTTGCTCAGGCGGCGGTTCACCGAATTGCCAGTCATCGAGAGCGTGGAAAGGGACGAGGATAGCTTGCGTGGTGTGATATCGCCGTTGAACAAGTTGCTGATTGTTTCGCGGGCACCGGTGATCGCATTGTGCGTTGCCCGGGCCTGGCGCAATTGCTCCTGAAGTTCCTGCAACTGCAGCAGCGCATTGTCGAGCATCTGCGTGTCTAGGCCAATCATGTCGCCCATAGAATTCAGCATCGCGAGCTGTTCCGCATGTTCTGTGACACTGTAGGTTGGGACACCTTGTGCGCTGACTGTGCCGGACGTCCCGACAAATCCGGCCAGTGCAATTGCAACAACCGCGGCGGTGCTTTTGAGAGTGGTCTTCATTGTCTTGTCCTTTCAGGGGAGGGGTCAGAGTTTGCCGGCGTTGAGTGGAAGGTTGGTGGTGAGGCCGGTTTGGGGAACCGGCTCTGCGTCTGCGATGTTGCAATTGGCCTTCAGTTCGCGGGGCGGATCGAGAGCATCTCCGGTAATGGTGCAGGCTCCGAGAAGCGGCAGGCTAAAGGTAACGAAAACAAACTTGCGGATCATTGGGAGGTCTCCTCAAGGGGCTTGGTGGTCATGAAGGCGTCGAGCCAGCCATCCTCGCCGTACTCGGCGCGCAGCTGGTCCATCTCGGCAACGCTGTCGCCTGTGGCGGACAACACGCGGTAGAATTGCTCGGGAAGCTCAAGCCGCGTCGAGACTACGGCTGATCCGTCTCCGTCATTGATCAACACCAGACGGGATTTGGGTGGCATGGAAGAAACAGCGCTGAACTCAGCCTCCGTCAGCCGGAACGCATCCACATAAGTTTTGCGGTCGGCCTTGGGGTTGGCAAAGAAGATGCGGTTTTCCGTCGACTGGATCAGCGTGTCCGAGATTGAGGATTTGGCCGCATCCGACGTTTCCTGTGTCATGAACACCAAAATGCCATCCAGCTTTCGGATGGTTTTGATCCAGTCCTGGATACGGGGGCCAAACCGGGGGTCATCAAATAACGCCCAAGCTTCATCAACACTGATGATCAGCGGTTTGCCTTCGGCCAGTTTGCGCTCGATCCGGTAGAACAGGTAATCCAGCAGAGGCAAACGAATATCCGACGCCTTGAGCAGCGCCGTCATGTCAAAAGCGGTCACGGCTTGATCGAGGCTGAAACTGTCCTCTGCATTATCAAACAGCCAGGCGCGACTACCGGTCCCATACCACTTGCTCAGCGCATCGAGCACCTGAACAGGCGCGTCAACATCGTCAACAGAGCGCAGCGTGTCGGCAAAATCCGAAAATGTGCGCAGGGCCGGATCACCAGACGCAAGGCGGCGCAGGCCAGTGGCAATCCGCCGTTCCTGTTCCGGGGTGAGTTTTTCCGCGCCGGTCAGGCGTTGAATGAAGCCCTCAAGCCATTCGATCCCAACCTCATCCGTGGCGACAGCAAACGGATTGAAGCCGAGATTCATGCCGGATTTCAGATGAAGGTATATGCCGCCTATGGCTCGAATGAAGGTTTCCGACCCCCGGTCTTTGTCAAAGGCGATCAGGTGCGGGTGTTCGGGTAGGCGGTAGCAGCTGGACATCAGGAAGTTGGCCAGCAGGGTTTTGCCTTCACCCGTTGCCCCAAAGATGGCCGTGGTTCCTGGTCCTTTGGATTTGTCAGAGCCTTCGCGGTGGAAGGAGAACCAATAGGGCGTACCGCCCAGCGTCCGGAACGCGGCAACAGGCCCGCCCCAACGCAGTCTTTCGCGTGATCCTGTCGGCCAGGAATGCAGGTTGGCAAAGTCAGCAAAGTTCTTGGCGGACACAAAGCGCTTTTTGGCTCGCGCCTGATAGGCAAAGTTGCCGGGCAGCTGCGCCCACCAGGCCGCCTCCAACCCGATGTCTTCGCGCCGGGTGCGCAGATCCGCGCCAGTCAGACAGGAATTCACCCGCGTGGCCGCATCTTCCAACTCTTCGCGGGTGTCACCGAGAACAGAAACAGTGAAGTGATGCCGCCCGATGGACATGGCACGGGAGGCAACCGCGTCGCGCGCCTCGTTCAAATCCTTTTGTAGCGTTTCCGCTTCATCGCCTGCATCTGCCATGCCTCGTTTGGCGTCACGGATCTTTGTCCCGCCTGATACACGGTCCATCGGCGCATAACATTGGGTGGCAATGAACTCGCAGCGTTCCCCCAGAAGCTCGTCGAACATGTAGTATTTCGACCGTTCCGGATAGGCGTTGACCGCAAAGACGGCCGCAAAGCGATCCTTGTCCCCGCCCGGCGACAGGCTGTGAACATGGTCTTTGCGGAAGGTGATACGCCCGTTGGGCACAGCATCCGCCAGATGGGTCCAGACCGACGGGGCCTTTTGCCAAATCCCGCTTTGCAGCATCGAGAGGTATGACAGCGTGCGCCTGCGATCGGATGCAGATCCGGACAAGCGGCGCGCGCCAAACACCGACAGATCGCGCCTCGCCTGTTCTGCGGCAACATGCAGGGCTTTGCGGTTCTTGGTGCGGGCGGCGCTGATGGCTGGATCTGTTGTTGCTGAGCGCAGAGACCGCAGCCCGGCATCGAGCAGGCGCTTGCCGCTGGTGTAAGGTCTGCGAACGATCGTCAGGAAGTGGCGCAACTCATAGGTCTCGTCTTGGTCCAGCTGGGCGCGATAGTGGCGGTCCAGATCTTCGGCAAAGCCGGGGCCTTTCACGGGGGGCAGCGTGTCGGCCAGGTTAACTCTGCTGCGGATGATATGGCTGTAGAACGCTGTCCGGTTGTCTTCAAAGCTGGAGGACAGCCGGGCGAGCGTATCATTGGCAGCCTTGATCGCCGTCCGATCAGCAGTTTCGTGGATGAACCCCTTGAGTTCCAACACCGCGACCAGATCACCGTTGCGCGTCGTGAACGTGCCGTCCTGCAAGAAACGCACGAAGGGGATATGCGTGGTCGCTGGCACCTCTCGCGCAGCGCGGCGCGCAGACGGCATGGCCTTTTGAATCTCGGGGTGCAAATGCATTTCGGGTCAGTCTCCGGCGTAAGAATTGCCGCCCCAGAAGGGCTTGTTTTTTGTGAACAGTTTGCAGTCAGCCATGGTGGCGATATGATCCGGCAGGTGCGGATCGACGCTCACAATCCAGCGGGCGGCGGCATAAGACGGGGCGATGGCGAGCAATCCCCAGAAACCCAAAAAGCCCTGCGTCATGATGAACGTCATAAGGGGGATGCTGAGCGCCACAATGTGGAACGTCATCGGCATCCCGGCCCGTTCGGAGGGCCGGGTAATCGCCTGAAATATTCGATTATCGTCGCTCATCAGGTCGCAAAGCCCTGAATGGCTTCGGCAATGCCAAACGCACCATAGAAGATGCCCAGCACGACGAGGATCACAAAGAAATGGCCCCAAGTGACCGGCACACGCGGGCTGGCGGCCGAGATACCGGCAAGCGCGATTGCAGCCCCGCCGAGCAGAATACCATTGGCACCGGTCACAAAGGTCCGGATCTGGGTCAGGATGGACACCGGGGCGTCAAACAATGACTGAGCCAAGGCCGGGCTGCTGAACGCCACGAGGGCCAGCGCGGCCAGCACGGCGACGTTTTGAGGGTTACGGTTCATATAGATAGTCTCCTGGGATGGGGTGTTCAGGCGTCGGGTGGGAACCCGGCCCTTTCGAGAACGGTTGCGACGTAGTGGGTGGTTTCCGAGTAGGGCGGGACGCCCTCATATCGTTCGACGGCTTTGGGTCCGGCGTTGTATGCGGCCAGCGCCAGTCGCCATGTGCCGAATTTCAGGAACATGGCTTTGAGATACCGCGCGCCGCCATCGAGGTTTTGCACCGGATCGTGCGGATTGACACCAAGCGCGGCGGCGGTGGGCGGCATCAGTTGTGCTAACCCCAGCGCTCCTTTCGGGCTGACTGCATTGGCGTTCCAGCGGCTTTCCTGATGAACCAGCGCATGAAACAGCGGCACCGGAACACCGTGGCGTTTGGCGGCGCGCTCTGCTTCATCGGCCCATTCGCCCTTGGCAAGCGAAGTTGCGTTCCTTGAGACGACCTGTTCAAAATTGCCGCCATCCTCATAGTGCAAGCAAACCATTGCACCTGCCCGGAATGCGGGTTCCAGGCAGGTGCGGGTGGGGGCGGTCGCACAAAGCAATCGCCCTCCACTTAACAGCGGGCCACCGCGACCCGCACAAATTGCGGCCTCGTCATTCTGCGCGAATGCCGGGGCTGCAACCGTTGTCAGAAAAACAAGAGATACGAGTGCGGCTTTAGCCATGGTCGCTTGCTCCCTTGGGAAGAATGGGGCTATCCCAAATCGTGTCGCGTTCATCTCCCGATACGCGGCGCTCATTTGCCGGTGATGGCCTCACACTCTGACCAGTAGCGCCCCCCTCCGATGTGCGTGAGTGATGGCTGGAGGGGGACGCGCCACGATCCGGGAACGGGCGCATCGGCCCATCATCGAACCAGCACCAACTCGGATACCGGCCTTCTTCAGAGGCGCTGGTGAGCAGCGCCAATGCCCGGGCGTCGTCGGGATTGTCGGCAACAAAGACGGCAATCGGATCGGGCGTATCCAGCAGCACAGCCGATGCGATCGGTGCGTCCACTGGCAGGTTGAACCGCATCTGTTTCTGGAAGGCGCGGCTCTGTTTGGTCAGCGCATTCAGCACTTCCAGTTCGCGCAGGCCTTCAAACGGGATCCAAGTGTCCGTCACTAGCATCATGCCGATTTCATGCAGAACCGGATAACCCGCCTTGGCGATGGAAAAGCTGGCGATCAGGATTGCATGGCCGGACCCCATCGCTTCAAGAAGCAGCAGCTGTTCCCCGAACACTTTGTCGAATTTCTTGGACAGGTCCTTATCGGCAAAAAACGCGCAACCGGGGGCGTGTTTGAAGATGAACCGCGCCCCGTGAGGGGTGATTTCTTTGTCCTTGTATTCCGCGACGACCAAGCCGAACGGGGTTGCGCCGCGACCAGCTGGCCGCAGGTTTGCAAAAAGCCGGTTTCGTCTGGCCGCAATCCCAGCCTTTTTCTCAGGCTTGAAGTATTCCGGCACATAGAGAATGCGGGCCAGCTCCTGACCCTTGACGATCTTCGCCGCCGCAGCCCGGCGCAAAGCATGGTGGATCACGCCCCAATGCCGCTTGCCTCCCATTCTGGGATACCACTTGCCCAGATCGGCCTCATGCCAGAGGTAGTGCAGGACACTGGTGATCGTCAGCTTGCATGGGGCAATCTTGGCCTCGGTTGGCTTCCGACCAGTTGCCTCTGGCGCATTGCGTGATTTGCTGTTCTTCCTCAGCGGAAAGCCTAGTTTGAGTATGGTGGTTCCGTCATCGGGATGTTCGGAGATGGCCGTCACCCGGATCTGCGCCAGTCCCGACAATTCGTCTGGCGGCAAGAATGACGAACAATTTACCGCGTGGTCCGGGCCGGTGCCGGGCATGCGTTTGACAATGAACCTGCCGCCAATGGCGGCGACATACATGAGAGCTGCCGGTTTGCGGCAGCGGCATTCAACGCGCGTACCTGACCTATGTGCAGTTCTCAGCGCGCGTTGTCCGTTTTCGCTATCGACCATCAGCGGAATGCCGTTGAGAAACAAGGTCATTTTGGCGCTCCGGGATTGCTCTGGAGCTTGTTGACAATTCCGTGATTGAGTTTGCGTTCGTATTGGTTTGAAAGGATTACGCTCGGTAGCCTTCCAAACACCGTACCTGGTGGATTGCAGGTCGCGGTTGCGCGGTGGGAATTCCGTCTGGATTTTACCGCGCGCTCTCTTCGGTGCAGCACCACATGCATCGAAGAGAGATCATCTCGGAGATTGCTGGGTATGGGTTCAGAAAGTGACGAGATATCGAAAGTTGGAGTTGCCGGTTTCGCGCCATTCAAAAACAGGTCAGCATATTTTACATAAAACGGATTACACGGGGCGAAGCCGTCCACCGTTTTTGCCGACATTGACATCCTGCAATCTTCGGAACCCACTAGAGGTTTCAAAGCTGGCCGAAGCGCGTGCTGGTCTACGGAAGTCAATGTGATTGACTCTGCCGCCGTGCTGTCCTTTTTAGGGACAGCATCAAGGTTTGCTGTTTTCTTCATCGTTACGGTTTTCTCTTGATGCGCGAGAATTGCCCCGGATGGCTTTGGGGCGTCTCTGGCCCTGTCAGTTGTTGGCGCAACCGACAGGGCCGTTATCTGCTCGATTTAGTTCTCTTCCTCCTGCAGTATTCTTGTTTCCGGTCTTTTAGTTTACGGGCACCAGGATAGGCGTTTGCCGCCCCAATATTCGCGTGCGAGACCCTCAGAAATCAGAGTCGTGCCAACATCCCACCCATCCACACGGCCGACCGCCAGGAAGCGGCCATGCCGGTCGACATCCTCTTCAATTTCAAGGTCGATGTACCCAGCCGTTTGGATGAGTTCCGTGAGCCGGTTCGTGGCTTTCAAACCTAACGCTTTTTCGGCGTCACATTGGGGTCGGTAAGTTTCGGGGGTATCGAAACCCACAAGCCGGTAGCTGTCACCGCCGTGATCAATGGTGTCGCCGTCTATGACGAGCACGTCACCGCCTGAGACCTTCAATGTCGATTTCCGATACCCGACCAGATCCACTAGGATAGCCGCGCCGAGTAGAATAGCGGTGAGAGAAAGTAGCTTTTTCAACCGGCTTGCCCTCCCACAGGAATAGCAAAGCCAGAGCGGTGCGAGACTTGGTCCGAACCTCCGATTAATGGTAAATGCCTACTACGCTTCTCGGACCCACTCGAAAGCGACGCGCCCTCAGTCGTCTTCTTCCTTGTCGAAGTCCAGGTTGATCTGCCCCCGCACACCATCTGTCGTAATGGTGAGATCATTGTGGAGAGTAATGTCGCTGCCTTGTCTGAAGCGGCTGTGAAAATTGAATAGGCCCGGAAACAGTGACAGCCTTCGAGGAACAACTCCTTGGGACGTCGCCCTCTCAGAGATGAGGACGTTGTCCTTACCGTCATAGCGGTAAATACAAATGTATTGCGGACGTCCATTTTGCCCCAGCTCGACTAGGTCATACCGAAACTCATAGTCCTTACCTGATGCATCAAGGTCTCGTGCTTCACCTTGGGTGATCAATGGAAAGTTCTTTCTGTGCGGCATGGTCGTCCCCCTATAGGACGACTTCTTGCATTCTTTCGAATTCTCCGAAAGTTCTGATCTGGTAATTTCATTACTGCAAAATTTAAAATTTGCAAAACAGAAAATATAGTGATTTAACTTTTTTGCAGAAATCAGCGCAAACAATCCACGAAATCATTGCTGCCGAAAGGACAACAACATGTTTCGACTGAAGCTACTTGGATGCACATCAGCTATTGTTCTTGGAAGCACCGCTCCAGCTTACGCCTACCCAATCGACTGTGCGATTTTCTTATGCCTTGCTGGAGGGTGGCCGGATTCACCAGATTGCAACGTCGCGCGGGCCGAGTTCATCCGGCGCATCACCCCCCTTCCGGTCGAACCGCCGCTTCAACTCTGGCGATGCCCAATGGGCGTTAATTCTGGTTCTGCCGACATGTCACCCATGCAGCGTCTCGATGCCATCAAATCATCAAGTGCCAACCCGCTTCCTGAATTACCCGAGACGTATGGCAAGACTCCTCAAGTGATAGATGTCACTTACTCTCAAGAGTCTTGGTCATCGCTCGATGTATCCGATACCTTGGAAGTGGTGCCGCTTGGAACAAGCGAAAAACCAATGGCAACATTCGGCGCCGGTTCCCCTGCCCTCTCTGAGCCCACGTTGGCAAACGTGAATCTATCAGCTCCTGATTTCGATGTAGTCCGATCCATACGGGTGTGGCACGTCCGTCACTACAGCTACAAAGTGCGGGAACGCGAAGGGCCTTGCGAAACCCGCTTGGATATGGATGTCGGATCGTACGACGAAAACGCCAGTTTCAGTTGGTCCGATCGCGCACCTGGTCTGCGTCCTGCATGGCTACCTCTCCGACGACAATGTCCGAGCTACTACCGAGGTGTTGGTGTGGAATGGTCGGACATTTTTGGCCGCTACGACTATGTGCTCGTGCCATACTAGCGAACACACACAGTAGCTATCTAAGCGCGGCCAGAACACTCAAATCTACGAGGACGACGCTATCGGCATGTCTTTGTGCGTTGAGCCGAAAAGCTCGCAAATTTGAGCCAACACGTTTTCGCGAACACTTGGCACCTCATACAAGACGTCGTGTCTTGCGTTTTGCATCAGCTCCAATTTCCCATTGGGCCATCGTGCCATTCTGTCCTTGATTGCGGGGATCGCGACGATTTCGTCCTCAGCGCCGCAAAACGTGACACACGGGATGTCAGGAGATTTCAGCTTGGAAAGTGCTCGAGTTTCTTTGAGCGCCTGAAACAACCAAGACATACTTGGCCCGCCGATCTGTTGGTCAGGTAGAGATTCCGAAACGTTCCGATAATACTGGTACATATCAGGGTCATGTGTCAGTCGGTTGTCGTCGAAATCCGTTGTCAGCACATAGCTTTCGCCACGGGTACCGGGGGCATAGGTGGCGCCTTTTCCAAGAGCTTGAAACGCGCCTGATAGAGGCCATGCTCCGAGCCGTTGCAATGTCGGCAAGTTAATGGCCCACAGGGGGGCCGTGAACGCGCATGCTGAAACAGGAAGACCTTCGATTATCGCACGCAGACCGACGCATGCGCCCAGAGAGTGCCCGACGAGGTACCAAGGCTGCGGCAAGATGAGTGACTTGGCCGCATCGACCGCAGCAGCAACATCCTTCTGGTAGTCAGAGAACCTGACGACATGGCCCATCATCGGATCTTCAGTGAGCCTGTCGGAAAGTCCCTGGCCGCGCCAATCAACTGCGAAGGCAGTGTAGCCAGCGCGATGCAGATACTCCACGGTTCGTCCGTATTTTTCGATGTTTTCCGTTCTCCCCTGAAACAGGAAGACAGTGCCCTTGGAGGATTTTTCGGTTGGCCAATGAGCCACCCTGAGACGA
Organism: Ruegeria sp. AD2(2025); assembly: GCF_056542385.1. Classification (NCBI taxonomy): domain Bacteria; kingdom Pseudomonadati; phylum Pseudomonadota; class Alphaproteobacteria; order Rhodobacterales; family Roseobacteraceae; genus Ruegeria; species Ruegeria sp. AD2(2025). The sequence goes on along the minus strand of NZ_JBQFZS010000011.1, from coordinate 76,592 downwards.
ATACTGTCACCTGCATGCACCCAATAGGCGCGCACGTCGGGTGGGCCTTCTGCAACATCGGGATGAATGGGGGCTATATCCAGAGCGATCGTCTTAAGCATCTAGTTCTCTCGTTTTTGTTGTGTTCACCCGACCTAAGGAGGGGCGTGTAAGGATAAATGCAGCCAAGACCAGGACCGCAATCATAAGGATTGTGAAGCCGGGAAACACACCAATGAGCATGTAAGTCACAGTCAACAGAAGAAGGACCCCGTACATCGCCATCAAAGACAGTCTTTCCGCGTTCTCGCTTTTCAACAGGTCCAGGCTGGTAACTGCTGTACGTATTCTGGCGGTGCAGATCACACAGACTGCGAAAATCACAAGAAGACAGAAGAAGCTGTAGTAGAAACCCGGCACATTCTGATGGAAGCCGTATCCGTTAGAATGCGGGCCACTACCCCGAAAAAGGGCTTGCAGATCGGCTGCCAGCCAACCAACGATGTCCCTGCTGTCCGAGAGCAGAAAGCTGGCCTGCAGTTTCATCAAGATGGTGATCATCAGGCCCAATGAACAACACCGGAAAACCCCAACCATCAACTCGTCGCCGATCTTTGCCAGACGTCGCCGCTGTTCTTCAGCCCTGTCGTGGGCGAGGCCTGTAGAAAAATCGACAAAATCATCGGTGAGCGTATAGAGGACGATCAAGCCGGCAAAGAACAGATAGGACCCAAAAGCATTCAGCATGAAGACGAGCCCGGAGAACACAACGGCGTTCGGAACTGAAACCAGATCAGGATTAAAGATCGCAATTCTTCCCCAGTCCACCGGCCAGTTCCCTGCATTCCCAGTTAGCAATGGGATCAGGTGTGTTTCCACCCAGTTGAAAGCTGAGGCTATCAAAACGGTCACAACAAACACTGCCCAATAGACATAGGACATCGTTGTAACCCTGCTTGCCCAGCTTGTTCGTGGCGACTTGGAGCGCAGCTTCGTTACTAAGTCAGTTCGCCATTCTTCTTTCCACTGCTTTAACAGATTGATCAACACAGCGAAGTAGATTGGCAGAAGTACAAGGAAAACAACTGTCCAATTCGGGGCCCACAAAAAACCGACTTGCTTTGTCGCACCGGTAGGAAGTGCGAAAAGAACGCTGTGAATGCTCAATGAAAACGACATGAGTCCCAAAGCGGTGGCGGCGGCGAACACGACGGCAGGCAAGCCCAATGAAGAACGAGCGCTGAACATCGCCTCCGTTCGCCCGGCCAACCCCGGGATTTTCGTCGGCTCTACCCTCTTGTCGCGGTTCCTTGTATTCGCAATCTCATCTTGATCGCCGCCCTTGGAAGCACCATCAGAGTGGTTCGCTCCGCGCTTTTGAGCACTTCGCGTCTCTCTTCGCTTTGCTGCCAATCGTCTGTTGGCAGCATTGAGTTCCGCCCTCCACGCCGTGATGGTCTCAGGATTGTCACAACCAAAGATGCGCGCCAACCAATGAATGTTGTCCGCGCTAATACCTTTGTCATTGTCCTGAAACCAATGCTGGACGGTCCGAAGGTCTACGCCCATTTTGTTGGACTCGAATTGCGAGATGGTGCTCGCAAGAAGCTCCGGGGTCCAGGAACCGACTGGCAATCCGGTCTCATCGGTCGGTAGACCAGCGCCGACTGACATCAAGTACTTAAAGAGCTCTTTGATGTCGCTGCCGTTTTTCGGCGGAGGAACAAAATATTTCCCGCGCTTGGTCAATGGCTTCCACGCTTTCGTTTCGTTCCATTTCGTCCTGTGTCGTTTCGTTTCGTGCGATTGTCAACGAACCGGGGTACTCAGCTAAAAGTTGAGCAGAATCCCGCTTCGTTTTCTGGAGCGGGTCGCAATTATCGAACAGTCGAAAGTCCCCTACCCTTCGCTTGACGCTGGGTTTTGAGGAATGAACCTGCTGGATACCAAGGAACGAAAATGCAGACACAGCAACCCAACGAGTGCGCGAAAAGAGCCGAACCGATCATTGAGGTGCAGGATGCGCATACAGGCAAAACAGTGGTGCTTGTCTATGCGTGGAACAACGGACAGGTAAGCGTCGCATCTAACAGTGGGTTGAAGGTAGTAGAGCTTTCTCCCACGGCGCGCCTTCGTCTTTGAGAAACTAACTCATTCTGCTGCTACAATGGCAAAAGACGTGCATTTCACATAATTTGGCTTCTACGTCTTTGGTTGTTTTTCATAACTCTCATTACCAGCCATTAACTGCTGCGACGGTTCGCCTGTCGGAGTACGTAATTAATGGGACCGAATTATTGAGACTTGTCTCCCATTGAATTCAACACCTTAAGATTCTTGCGCTTATTTAATGTTTCAACGGTTCAAGTGCTTCAAGTCTACGTCAAACGGAACGCCAGTGAGCCTCTTCGCAACCTGAAGACCGGTGCAGTGTGTCTTACTTGAGTTTGGTTGATCAGCAGAATGCGCTGCCCTAGCACTCGGCCCTTTGTGGACGCTCGAAACTGTGTTGGCATGCTGCGGTCGCAATCCGCTTTCCCGACATTCGCCGCACAAGCAAAGCTTACGGATCGGCGAACTCACAGAAAGCGCAACAAAGCAGACTTGCGCTACAGCTGCACCAAAGCCCAGTTGTGGGACCGGCCATTGCTCGGGTGTAGAACCGCGTTCAGAGCAGTACGTTTGCTTTCATAGCGTTTATGTCTTCAGTCAGTTTCTGGCTAAAGCTTTGAGTTATCAGAGACGTCGGGCGATGTGCGGGGGTGAGAATTGAAACGCTGCTGCTGATTCTGGGGCTAAAGCGGCGAAATACGATACCACCGGTACCGTGCAGGGGATCGTTGCAGCTAAAAGCTGTAATCAAATCGCAAATCAAATAGCACAGGCCCGCTTTGACAAACTGCAAACCAGGTAAGAATGTCCGCAACTCAAACCTACGCTCAAAACTCTTTCCAGTGTTCTTGAAGGCCGCAGATGTCTGAAGGAAAGTCGGATGTTCTGAAAAAAGCGTTGCCAGGTTTGCGCCATCCAGATCTTCTGTTGAAACTAGGGATTTTGCAGCCAGCGGGTCCGAAGCGGGCATAGCACACAGGCATTCCAGATCGAAATCCTGCTGATGAATTGATTTTCGTGGCTCAGGTGTTTCGGTAAAACCGAGATCGTATTGCTGCGAGGCGATCAGTTCCTCAATGACTTTGGACGAGCGCATCATCAGCGACGCCTTGATAGCGGGCTTGTCTTGCAAAAACTGGCCGAGAACACTTGGCATGAAGAACCCTGATGCGGCTGGGTGGCAAGCGACGCGCAGGCGGCCACGCTTCAGGTTCGATATTTCCTGTAGAGCGTTCGTGGACTGTGTAAGCCGCGACAGGACGGCCTCGGCCTCTTCCAGAAAATAATGCGCTTCGGGCGTCGGCGTCAGCCGGCCATGCTCTCGTTCGAACAGTCGAAATCCGATCTCACTCTCAAGGCCCGCAATCATCGCGCTGACCGATGGTTGCGTGCGCCCGAGCGTGCGCCCGGCTTCGGATATGGACCCAGTGCGTAACACTTCGCGAAATGTCGTGAGTTGACGGATTGTCAGGTTCATGTGGTTGGATTCCCATTGCACCCCATAGAGGCAAACTATGGATATAACGTAATTTCCAATTTGCTTCTATGGAAGAGAAGAAAGTAGGTATTGCGACGACGGACAATCACGTCGCGAGGGGGGAAATGGAGCGTTTCGTAAAATACCTGCTGACCAGCATTATTTGCATCGTGGCTTTGGGCCAGTTTGTTCAGGTTATCACCCGCTATGTTTTGCAAGTACCGGTGATGGGGCTTGAGGAAACCATGGCATATCCGGCGCTGTGGCTCTACGTCCTTGGGGCGGTAAATGCCTCGCGGGAAAACACTCATATCCGCGCAAATGTGCTTGAGATCTTCCTGAAGACGCCACGCCAGCACGTCATTCTGGCGATTATCGGCGAAGTGATCAGCCTGATTGTCGGACTCTGGCTGCTAAGTTGGTCCTGGGAATTCACCCGCTATTCGTGGCGTGTCTGGAAAGAGAGCCCGACGCTCTACATTCCCACATTTTATGCCGAGGTGGCTCTGACCATCGGTCTGGCGCTGATGATGATCTACACGGCGATTCATCTGGTCCGCCACATTCTTGGATATGATACTGACGAGGAGATTCACCTTGGTTGAAGTCGCCCTGCTTGCCGTTGCTGTCCTGGTGATCCTGCTGACCCTCGGAGTGCCGTTGCCCTATTGCTTCGGGGGTGCGCTGATGGTGATGTATTTCATCGGCGGCGCCACCATGAAGGGCAACATGCTCTGGGGATTCCAGCAACTTGGAAACCCGATTTTGCTGGCCATTCCGCTATTTGTTCTGGCCGGATCCATTATGAGCGAAAGCGGTATTGCCGCCTCTCTGCTACGCTTCGTCAGTGCCTTTATCGGCCACGTGCGTGGCGGTCTGGGTGTCGTGGCGGCGGTCAGCTGTGCAGTGATCGGGGCGATCTCGGGGTCCGGCCTGACCGGTATCGCGGCGATCGGACCGCTGTTGATCCCGGAAATGGAAAAGCGCGGCTATCCCCGCGAATACGCGACCGCTCTGATTGCCAATTCCTCGATCCTTGGTTTGTTGATCCCACCCTCGGTCACCATGATCATCTACGGCTGGGTCACTGACACGTCGATCCTCGCCTGTTTCCTCGCGACTCTTGGGCCGGGTCTGTTCATCATGTTCAACTTTTCAATGGTGAACCTATGGATGTCGCGCAAGTTCAACCTGATACTGGATGAAAAGCCCACGTTCAGCGAACTCAGTAGCGAGGTTGCCAAACGCGGCGTTCACGCCTTCCCCGCACTGTTGATGCCGGTAATCATCCTGGGCGGCATCTATGGCGGCATCATGACCCCGACCGAAGCTGCCGCAGTAGCGGTGATCTATGCACTGCCCGTCGGCTTTCTGATCTACAAGGGGCTCAGGTGGGAAAACTTCCTGATGGCCGGTAAGGAGTCCGCAACCGCCGTCGGTGCAATTCTGCTTATGATCCTGTTTTCGATGATCCTAAGCCAGATGTATGTGATGGAAGGTATCCCGCAGGCGCTGGTCGCCTCGATTTTTGAGATCACTGACAACAAGGTTCTGCTGCTTATCCTGATCAACATTATGCTGTTTCTGGTCGGCATGGTCGTGAACGACGTCACCGCAATCATCCTGATAGCGCCGCTGCTCTTGCCTCTGATGAATGCCATTGGTGTCAGCCCGGTGCAGTTTGCCGCGATCATGGGGGTCAACACCGCGATGGGGGGCGTGACACCGCCCTATGCCTCGATCCTCTATCTCGGGGCTCGGATCGGCAACGTGAAGGTCACCAAGGTGATCCCGCCCGCGATGATCCTGATCGTGACTGGTTATGTGCCCGTGGTGTTCCTGACATCGCTCTGGCCGGACCTGTCGCTCTTCCTGCCCAGACTCTTTGGCTACTGATCCTGAACCAACTAAACCCAAACGGAGGAAACACAATGAAACGCATGATGATAACTGCTGCAACCGGCGCGCTGATGGCGCTGTCGACCACCGCGATGGCAGCCGACCTGAAGATGAGCCATGTGCGCCCGCAAGGTACCACGATCGACGTCGAGTTGAACACCTTTGCCGCCGCCGTGGACGAAGCAACCGGCGGTGACGTCAACATCAAAATTTATGCCGCCTCAGCGTTGGGCGACTATACAACAGTGCAGGAACGTATCTCGGTCGGCGCGGTCGACATGGCGACCCAGCCAGCCGCCGCCGCTGCAGACCGCAAGATGCAGATCAGCTCGTTCCCCTATCTCGCCGGAAACTGGGAACAGGCCCGCGCGATCTACGGCCCCGGTGGCGTGGTGCGTGAAACCATGGATGGGCTTTACGCCAAGCAGGACATCACCATGCTGGCCGCCTATCCGGTTTACTTTGGTGGCATCGCGCTCAATACCGACGCAGTGTCGCCGGGCGATCCGTCGGTCGATAACGGCATCAAGGTGCGGGTGCCCGGCATCAAGAGCTTCCAGCTAACCGGCGATGCGTTGGGCTACATCCCCGCGCCTATCCCGTTTTCCGAAGCCTTCACGGCGGTGCAGACCGGCGTTGTTGACGGTGTGATCGGCTCGGGTGCCGAAGGCTACTATGCCTCGTTCCGCGATGTGACCAAAACCTACATCCCGGCCAACACCCATTTCGAGGTCTGGTACATGATCATCTCGAATGAATCCCTTGCCGGCCTGGATGCCGAGGATCAGGACGCGCTGAAAGCGGCCGCGGCAGAATTTGAAGCGACCCGCTGGACCGTGGCCGAAGCAGACCAGAAGGCCAACGAACAGAAACTGGCCGATCTGGGCGCGACCATCGTTTCGCTAAGCGACGCGGAACTGGCCGCGATGTCGGCTAAGGTTCAGGCGGAAGTCTGGCCGGTCGTGCTCGAAGACGTGGGCGTGGAATGGGGTCAGGCGATCCTTGATAAGGTCTCCGAGTAAGCAGCCTCTCGTCTGATACAATCCGGGGCGACAGCTTTTCAGGTCGCCCCGGCTCTACTCAAACCTAAACTCAGAAACTGAGATCATGGAATCCGACTTTGCAATCATTGGCGGTGGTGTTGTCGGCCTGTCTGTCGCATGGGGCCTTTTGAAACGCGGCAAGCGCGTTCTGGTCCTTGATGGAGGCGACGGCAGCTTTCGCGCCAGTCGGGGAAATTTTGGACTTGTCTGGGTGCAATCCAAGGGCACCAAACAACCCCGTTATGCCGCGTGGAGCCAGCAATCCGCCGCCGCATGGGCCGGATTTTCCGATGAGCTTGCTGACGCGACCGGACATGACATGTCGCTTGAGCAGATGGGTGGCTACGACCTGCATTTCTCGGAAGAAACCCTGACGAAAACAGTCGCGCAATACGAGGAGCTGAAAGCGAAGCTGGACGGAAACTACCCATATGAAGTTCTGGATCGGAAGGCGCTCCTCATGGAGGAGCCGGAGATCGGTCCCAAAGTCGTTGGTGCGATCCTTCATCATCAAGACGGCCACGTGAATCCATTGAAGTTGCTGCGGTCTCTCGCCGACGACGTCCGGCGGCTTGGTGGGCGGGTGCTGAACGAAAAAACTGTCACAGACGTCAGGAAATCGGATGTTTTCACTATCACCTGTGCGGACGGAAGCCAGGTGCAGGCCAACAAGGTGATCCTTTCCGCGGGTTTGGGCGCAATGGAACTTGGGCCCAAACTGGGCTTCAAAGCCCCAATCCGGCCACAGCGCGGTCAAGTGATGATCACCGAGAAGCTGCCAAAAATAATCAACCGCCCCTCGCTGATCGCACGGCAGGTAGATGAAGGTGGCGTCCAGATAGGTGCCACCAACGAAGAGGTGGGCCTGAATGATGACGTCACCCAGCCTGGCCTCTCCGGCCTCGCTTCCGAGGCCATCGCGGCCTACCCGGTGCTTGCCAAGGCGCAACTCGTACGCAGTTGGGGAGCTTTGCGAATTCTGTCGCCCGATGGCTTGCCAATCTACCAGGAAAGTCCCGAGATGGCCGGCGCCTTCCTGGTCACTTGCCACAGCGGCATCACCCTTGCGGCGGCCCACGCTCGTTTCCTGCCCGACTGGCTGGAAGGCACCAACGCCGCACCGAATCTGGAGGTGTTCAGTGAAGACCGCTTCGTCATTTCTTGAGTTGGAGGTTGGGCGCCCACAGGTTCCAGTATGGTTCGAGGGCGAAGAGCTGCAGCTGCCCGAAGGTTCAAATCTCGCGGCCGCGATGCTGGCCGCCGGTGTAGAGACTTTCAGATACACACCGGTTTCGGGCGCTCCACGTGCGCCATTCTGCATGATGGGTGCCTGTTTCGACTGCCTCGTGGACGTTGACGGTGTGACCCGTCAAGCTTGCATGCTTGAAGTTACGGAAGGGTTGCGCTTGTCGATGCCGCGCAAAGGAAGGAACGTGATCGATGCAGAAAACTGATCTTGTCATCATCGGGGCTGGCCCTGCCGGAATGGCCGCGGCCGCAACCGCCGCAAATGCTGGCCTGCATGTTATCCTTCTGGACGAGCAGCGCCGTCCCGGCGGGCAGATCTACCGCGATGTGGATCGGGTCGCACCTATCAGGGGCGAACTGCTGGGTAAGGACTATATAGACGGATTGCCCCTCACAGCCGGGCTGGATCACGGCAACATCACCCATATCGGCGGAGCGGTGGTTTGGTCGATCGAAGAGGGAATTCGGGTTCTCTACACCGCTGACGGACGAGGGGGGGCAATCGAAGCGAAACGCATCCTCATCGCCACAGGAGCCCTGGAACGCCCGATGCCGCTACCGGGCTGGACCTTGCCTGGTGTGATGACGGCGGGGGCGGCGCAAATTCTGTTGAAACAATCTGGCGTCCTGTCAAAAAACGCGGTTCTGGTTGGATCAGGGCCGCTGCTTTACTTGATCGCTGCGCAGATGATACGAGCGGGCACACCCCCTCTGGCGCTGGTCGAAACGCAGACACGAGCGGATTTTCTGCGTGCGCTTCCGCATCTGGGCGGAGCCCTTCGCGGCTGGCGATATCTGCTCAAGGGATTGACGATGCTATCGGAAATCCGTCGCGCCGGGGTGCGCCGCTACACTTCCGCTACGGGTATTTCGATTGATGGAGAAACGACCGCCGAAGGCATCCGCTTTACTGCGGGCGGAAAGACCCGGCATATTCCCTGCGACACAGTGCTCTTGCATCACGGTGTCGTGCCTAACACACAGGCAGCCCGCTCCATTGACGTGGCGCATCACTGGGACGCACAGCAGCACTGCTTCGTGCCCAACCTAGATGACTGGGGCGGGACAAATGTCGAAACGGTCCATATCGCCGGTGATGGCGCTGGCATCGGTGGCGCGAAGGCAGCCGCCTTGGCAGGCCGCCTTGCAGCATTGAAAATGGCCGCCGATCTGGGGGCGATTTCGACGATCGAGAGGGACAAAGCCGCCAAACCAATTCGGCGCAGTATCGCGCAGGAACTGGCGGCGCGCCCTTTCCTTGACGCGGCTTTTCCACCCGCAATCGAAGCCACAAAGCCCGCCGACGCGACTATCATCTGCCGCTGCGAGGAAATCACTGCCGGAGACATTCGTCGCCATGCCGGTATCGGCTGTTCGGGTCCGAACCAGGCCAAGGCCTTCAGTCGTGCCGGAATGGGACCGTGCCAAGGCCGATATTGCGGACTGACCGTAAGCAGCCTGCTGGCCGAAGCGAACGGCGCTACGATGGACGAAACCGGATACTATCGGATCAGGCCACCGTTGAAACCCGTGACTCTTGGCGAACTGGCAGCGATGGACGGTTCGGTGAACAGCGCAACCAACTAAGAAAGAAGCCTTCATGATCGAACGTATCAACACCAGCCGACGCATGAGCAAGATAGTCAAACACAACGGCGTCGCATTTCTTTGCGGGCAGGTTGGCGAAGGTGCCACTGTGGCCGAGCAGACCCGTGAGTGCCTGTCTCGCGTCGATGCGCTTCTAGACGAAGCGGGATCGTCGCGGGAACAGATGTTGCAAGCGATCATCTGGCTGTCCGACATGGCCGATTTTGATGAGATGAACGACGTTTGGGATAGCTGGGTTCCGACCGGGTACGCTCCGGCTCGCGCTTGCGGTGAGGCAAAGCTCGCTCGGCCGGATCTGAAAGTCGAGATCATCATCACCGCTGCGTGTAAGGCATGACGGCAAGCGGCTTGGAAAAGGCACTTACTATTCACTTCGAGTTGAATATGCTCACGTGTCTACCGTTTGCGGACATTCTATCTGCCAGCAAACTCAACTAGTATTCTTCGGCTATTTAGGCACCGTCTTTCGAAAGTTTGGACTTCATGAAGTCCTCTTTCATCATGTGAGCTTTCATGGCCGGTAGGCCGATGGCTTTTAATCCGATGATTGCTGCATAGATCAAAGTCGCTGAGGCAAGGGCGTCCAAGAACCACCCGATAGGTGCCGCAGTAACACCAAGTTGCCCTGGCAGCGCCGCAAGTGCCGGTATCGTCCAAAACCCGGTCAAACCATGTAGAACCAGCGCGATCCAAAACCCGGCACAGTACGGGCAATGCCATTGTTCATAGAGTGAACTTAGCGGTCGAGGCAGCGCCGCAATGAAGCGGTTGAACCACGTTCCCCATTCAGGGAGTTTCTCCCAGATCAAGATGTGGATGGCCGTCGCCATTAGGACTAGTTCGAACGTCATATTTCAGTTTCCTTTTCAAGTTAGTCAGACTGACTTACCTTAAGCAGCAAAATACTTGTCAGACCGGTTTCCGATGCTGCCCTACTGCGATTTCAATCGCTCTGACGTCATCTTCGGACAGTTCCTCAAGCAGCGCCTTCGCTGCTGCTTCATAGATCTGCTCGCCAGAAGACAGTAGGTTTTGACCTTGTTCAGTTAGCATTATGTGTTGAGCGCGGGCGTCGTACTGACAAGGGAAACGCACGACTAACCCACGCTCCTCAAGCTTCAAGACCATCGCACTGGCCGATGCTTTTCGAACACCCATATCATCGACAACATCTTGGAGATGTTGCCCATGATCATCTTTGTCCGTTTTTTTGGCTTCCTGATCCTTTATCGCGCGAAGATACTCGTATTCGCTGTGGGTCATCCCCAGATGCCCGCCTGCTTTCGCCCACTGTCTGTGGCCTTGTCTGTGCGCCAGTTCGATCAGCCTTGCCAACTTCATGCCACCATCCTATTTAGTCAGTCACTCTAACTAACCTGTATGCGCGCGAAGTCAATAGTGCTTCCGCAACTTTGCAAGTAATCAAATCGAGGTAGAGCCTTTGGAACAGACAAGGAAATTTGAGACCGCGCGCTTGCGAGTTCAAAGCTGGTCAGAGACAGTGAGCAATGGTGAACAACGACGCCAATTGATGGATGAACTTAAGGACGTTCTAACACCTGCTGTTTTACAACATCTGCCTGAACCGTTGCAGATTCATGATACCGGTTCCTCGATAAAGGACTGGATAAACGAGCAGGCTGCCGAGTGCGAGGTATTGACGGTTCGAGATCGAGCTGATGATAGCCTTTTGGGTCTTCTGATCTTAGCTGAATTTTTAGAACCCGAAACGCTTAAGACAGTTCATCTGGGGTATCTTTTTTGCGAACGCGCCTGGGGGAAAGGCTATGCGACCGAACTGATTTCGGGTCTCATTACATGGTACAGGGCCGACGGCCAATCGGTACAGCTTTACGGCGGTGTTGAAACGGGCAACCCAGCTTCTGCCAGAGTATTGAGGAAAAATGGATTTGAGCTGGAAGAAGGGTTGTCAAATTCAACAAAAGAGATGTTTGGCCTGTATATACCGTACAACTTCGACAAGCTTTATCGGTCAACGCGCAATGCACTTGGAGAACCCACTCAAGTCTTTGTCGACTTTTTCAAACAATGCTCTGGCAAACCATTGCGCGTGTTGGATATTGGCTGCGGTCAAGGCCGTGACGCGTTGTTCATCGCACGATTGGGTCACAGCGTTGTAGGTGTTGACATCTCTCCCAATGGCATTCGTGATTTGCTTGAAGCAGCACGGCACGAGAATCTAAGTGTTGAGGGCATCGTCGAAGACATAAGGACCTTTGTTCCCGAAGATAAGTTCGACGTATTGCTCATAGATCGCACCTTGCACATGTTGTTGGAAAAAGATCGGCTGGAGGTGCTTAACCGATTGATCGGTAGCGTGTTCGATGAAGGTTGGGTCCTGATCTTGGACGAGCCGTCGAATATGCAGGGATTCAAAGACGTTTTTGCTTCAAGCAACGTTGTTTGGGAAATAGTGATTGATAAACCTGAAACCCTGTTTGTTCGACGGCCTATTCGAAAAGAAAGATTCTGATGATTTCATTTTTCAATGAGGTTGACGTTCGTTGCCTTGCCGCAAAAAGGCCAAGAAGGTCCAAAGTTATCTTTCTCTGCAATCAGTTCGATTGGCTGGCGGCAGCCCTAAGCAGACCCTCAAAACCGAGGTTTGCAAACTTCGAGCTGCTCAGGCGACTCACACATTCGAGAGACAGTACCGAATGTCCGGGTCAGGATAAGTTGACGTTACTCGCGCCCAGAAATGTCCCACCAACGCGTTTATATGAACTGTAAGATTGCCTTCGTCTTATCCAACGTCGCAGGACTGCCTCATTGGGCACAAAAATATGATAACCCAAAATAAATAAATAACTGTCTCAGTAGGCGCGCAATTTATAGAGGAGCAAATTGGCATGCTCCGAACGACACGCACGCGGTTATCGAGCGCCGCTAAACGGTTATAGATTTCATAACCGGAATTTCGAAATCCATATGATAATTCTGCCTGTAACAACAAGCGGACCCCCAATCTTCTTATCGAAAAGACCACAAACTTAGAAAAGAACTGGAGATGCAATATCCATTGACGCGAGACAACCCTCACAACTGCGACCTAGAACGCGAAGAAAAACCGAACCGGATAGCTCCGTCGGAAGGCTGAACCGCTTGGAAGCCCCCTCTCCCGCCGTAGTCGAGTAGTCAATCGGACATCTGTTCCAGTATTGATATGATCCCTGGAAAGTTCAGCCGTCATAATTCGCCTACAGTTCAGCAACAGTTTTTAGCGGGCCTCTCGGTAGCCTCTTTTTTTCCTGCCTAAAAGCGCACCCGCTCATGATTCGGTTGAGCAAAAGGCAGGTTCCCTTGCAAGACAAAAGGAGAAGCGCCATGCACCACTCACAAACCATGATTTGTTTCGCCTCATTTCTCGTCTTTGGTACCGCCAGCGTTGGTTGGGTTGATACGCGTGGTTTCTTTGTGGTCACAAACAATGCCAAGCAAAACTCCATCGTCGCCTATCAAACTGAAGCCAATGGTGAATATCGGGTTCATGGCGAGTTTCCAACCGGAGGAACGGGGACTGGCGATCTAGAAATCCCCGATCTGAAGAAAGACCCATCTCATCCGTTGGCAAACGGGGATGATCCGCTCATCTCTGCAAATTCGCTGGCAATGTCTGACGATGGCAGGTTTTTGGCGGTTGTTAACGCCGGCGATGCAACCATCTCGTTGATGCGCGTTGCTCAAGACTTCACGCTATCCGTCGTAAATTCACTAGCGGCACCCGGCAGATTTCCAATCAGCCTCGCCTTTCATGATGACTTGCTGGCGGTTGCCGCGGTCGGCACCCACAATGGCGCGGGCAACATTGGGATGTATAGGATAGCTGATGGTCGTCTTGAGAGTGTTGCTGACTCTCGGCGAGATCTGGAAGCGCGGCCATCGACCATCAGTTTTTCTGACAATGGTGAATTTGTGGTGGTCAATGAGCTTGTGACTGGAAAAATAAAGGTCTTTGCAGTTGAGAATGGAACTCTGTCTGCAGCACCCATCTCTCAAGTTGATTCTCCGCGTGACGAGGACACCCGGTTTCAGGCGATCCCGGTCGGGTTTGCCATATCGGGGAATACGATCGCGATGTCGGAAGCCCGGTTTTTGACCCCTGACTTCAGCTTACGCGAAGGCCAAGGTGAAGTTGTCCTGAGCCCCTCGTACTCTTGGCAGACAGGGTCGCTTTCTACATACGATTTGTCTTCCGACGGATCGCTGAAGCTTATTTCCGGGGATGTACTCACAGGCCCATCAGTCGAAGATGGAGAGATCGCAAATTGCTGGGTTACGATTTCCGAAGATGGCAAAACTCCTTGGGCGGAAAATGCCTTGTCGAGTTCAATTAGCAGCTTCAGGATTCGACCCAATGGAACGGCTGCTTTGGTAAATGCTCAGGCCTTCAAAGACCCAAATGAAAACCTGTTTTTCAGTGATATCGAAGTGAGTGCAGATGGTATGGAAATCTATCAGCTTATCGGAAATCGAGGCGAAGTTATGATTTTCGACATTCAATCAAATGGTGATTTGATCCATAAGCAAACTCTCGGGGGGCTACCCGAGCTCGGCACATATGGGCTTGCAGTTTATTAAGAAAAGCGCAGCTGGCCAAGTCTAGCCTTGTGTAATGGGATGTCTGTCGCACAAAGCTCCGGTCCTTTTGGATCGGAGCTTCGCCGCGAATAAAACCCGACGGCCTCTAAAAGCAATCACGGCGCCGCTCCTATTCATGTGATCATATATCAATAAGAGTTGATCGCACATTGGGCCCTCTACACAACCGAATCCTTGGATGCATTAATCAACAGGCGATCGAAAACAGATCGTAGGATTTCTAACCAAGCAAAACAAAAATAGCCCGGAGTTCCCACAAATGTCACAATTTTCGAATGCGATCCTGAGCTTTTTGGAAATACTATCCTATGTGTTCATTTTTTCTGTCGGCCTCGCGGTGCTTTGGGTTGCCGTCATCTATTTCAAAGACAAGACACAAACGGAAAGCACATTGCGCCGGAACTATCCCGTCGTGGCCCGGTTCAGATACTTTTTCGAACATATGGGAGAGTTCTTCCGGCAGTATTTCTTTGCCCAGGACCGCGAGGAGATGCCGTTCAACCGGGCGGAACGCTCGTGGGTGTACCGTGCCGCGAAGAACGTGGATTCAACCGTCGCATTTGGTTCAACGAGGGATCTGCGTCCCACAGGCACTGTGTATTTCGTCAACTGCCCCTTCCCGATGCTGGAACAGGATGCTCGGGGGCCGGTTGCTGTCACAGTTGGACCCTTTGCACGTCACCCCTATACGACGGGTTCAATGTTCAACATTTCTGGCATGAGCTATGGCGCGATCTCTATCCCTGCCGTGCGGGCATTGTCCCAAGGGGCTAAGAAAGCGGGCATATGGATCAATACCGGCGAAGGCGGTCTGTCACCTTATCATCTGGAAAGCGGTGCAGATGTCGTGTTCCAGATCGGGACCGGCAAGTTCGGAGTGCGAAAACCTGAAGGCGGGTTTGACGAGGACAAGTTGCGCTCTGTCGCCGCCCATGATGCGGTGAAGATGTTTGAAATCAAGCTGAGCCAGGGCGCCAAACCCGGCAAGGGTGGCATCCTCCCCGGCGCCAAAGTGACTGAGGACATTGCCGACATCCGCGGGTTGCAAGTAGGTCAGGACGCAATCAGCCCGAACCGCCACCCAGAAATCGACAGCGTCGGCGATCTGCTGGATATGATCGCCTACGTGCGCGACATCACCGGAAAGCCGGTCGGCTTTAAAGCGGTTATAGGGTCATATGGGTTCTTTGACGATCTGTGCGCAGAGATCCTGAAACGCGGCCCCGAAAGCGCGCCGGATTTTGTGACCATCGACAGCTCGGATGGCGGCACCGGTGCGGCCCCAATGAGCCTGATTGACAACATGGGGATGCCACTGCGCGAAAGCCTGCCTCTGACTGTCGATATGCTCAAGAAACATGGGTTGCGCGACAGGGTCAAAGTCTGCGCCAGCGGCAAGATGATCAACCCGTCCGAGGTGGCATGGGCCTTTTGTGCGGGTGCGGATTTTGTGAATTCAGCGCGTGGGTTCATGTTTGCACTGGGCTGCATCCAGGCGTTGCAGTGCAACAAGAACACCTGCCCGACCGGGATTACCACGCATAATACCAAGTTGCAGTTCGGCCTTGATCCAACGAGTAAATCGGAACGCGTGGCAAGCTATGCCCGGAACATGAAGAAAGAGGTCGGTATTATCGCCCATAGCTGCGGGGTGGCCGAACCGCGCCAGCTCAAGCGTCACCATGCGCGTATTGTGTTGGACAATGGCCGGTCCGTTTCAATGGATGAGCTTTATCCCGAATCTCAACATTTGCAGGCTGCTGAGTAGCACGGCAGCCTTGTCAAAACTTCAACCATGAGGCCTATCACCATCTGGTCGACCCATTTGTATCAGCCAAAAGCTATCAGGAGAACACATGTCCGATCACTCCCAAAACACGCCGTCAACCACCAAAGCTTCTGACCTGCTTGTCGCGGCTCTTGAAGCTGAAGGGGTAGAATACATCTTTGCCGTACCGGGTGAAGAAAACCTGGATGTGCTGGAATCCTTGCGGACCTCAAGGGTCGAACTGGTCCTGACCCGCCATGAACAGGGCGCGGCATTTATGGCGGCGACCTACGGACGCTTGACCGGCAAGGCGGGTGTTTGCATGGCAACACTGGGGCCAGGGGCCACCAACTTTGCCACACCCGCTGCATATGCTCATCTGGGCGGCATGCCCCTGATCATGATCACGGGGCAGAAACCCATCAAGAAATCGAAACAGGGCCAATTTCAGATCATTGACGTCGTGGGCCTGTTCGATCCGATCTGCAAGATGTCGAAACAGGTCGTGCACGGCAACACCATTCCATCCCTGATCCGCGAGGCCTTTCGCGTGGCACAAGAGGAACGCCCTGGCGCTGTCTTACTTGAATTGCCCGAAGATATCGCGGCCGAAGATACGACGGAACACGTTCTTAAGCCGCATCCGCGCCACTACGCCGTAGCAGGGGATACGGTCTTGACTGAAGCGGCAGAGATGATCCGTGCAGCGAAAATGCCTCTGCTGCTGCTTGGAGCCGGAGCAAACCGAAAGGACGCGCGAAGTGCACTCAGCACCTTTGTGAATGAGACGCAAATCCCCTTCTTCAACACGCAGATGGGAAAGGGCGTGGTGGATGAACAATCGGACCTGTTTCTGGGAACGGCAGCGCTTTCTGACGGCGACTACCTGCATTGCGCCATCGAACGGGCTGACCTGATCATCAATGTGGGTCATGACGTGGTCGAAAAACCGCCTTTCTTCATGGAGGAAGACGGGGTGAAGGTAATCCATGTGAATTACAAGGCGGCGCAGGTCGATCAGGTCTATTTCCCGCAGGTAGAAGTGGTTGGTGATCTGGCGCAATCCATCGCCCGGCTCGGCGACATACTGGGCGGCCCGCTCGACTTTGATCGAAGCTATTTCCAGCGCGTCAAGCAAGAGACCGACCTGCACACGTCTGAAGGTGCCGATGACCCACGATTCCCGGTAATCCCCCAGCGCTTTGTGGCTGATACCCGCAAAGTGATGGGCGATTGCGATATCATCGCGCTGGACAACGGTATCTATAAAATCTGGTACGCGCGAAACTATCAGGCCTATCAGCCCAATACAGTTCTTCTGGACAATGCTCTGGCCACCATGGGGGCCGGACTGCCCTCGGCCATGATGGCAGCCAAGCTGTACCCTGACCGCAGGGTCATGGCGATCTGCGGCGACGGCGGGTTCATGATGAACAGTCAAGAAATCGAGACTGCCGTTCGTCTTGGCCTCAATCTGGTTGTGACCGTTTTGAATGACAGTTCATACGGGATGATCCGGTGGAAGCAGTCGCATGCCGGGTTTGACGACTGGGGCCTGGAATTCAACAACCCCGATTTCGTGCAATACGCCAACAGTTATGGTGCGACCGGCCATCGGATCGAGCGTACCGAGGATCTGGTGCCAACCTTCGAAAAAGCGTTCCACGCGGGCGGTGTGCATCTGATCGACCTACCGGTGGACTACAGCGAAAACCAGCGCGTGCTGATTGATGAATTGGCTGCAAAGGTGTGCCTGATATGAGCGATACTCTGGACGTTCTAAACCCGTTTGATCTTGAAAAGATCGGCAGTGTCGCGATCAACACGTGGAATGATGTGGATGCCATGTTGGACGTGGCCCATGGTTTGCATCGGTCGCGCGACGGGTGGCTGCCGGCCTTTCAGCGGATCGAGATCCTCAAGACCACGGCTCGTATCATGTCTGACCGAGCCGAAGATCTGGCGATGCTAATCGCCAGCGAAGGCGGCAAACCCCTGATCGACGCGCGTATCGAAGTGACCCGCGCCATCGATGGAGTTGAGCTGTGCATCCATGAGATTGGCCATATGGCTGGCAAGGAAATCCCGATGGACCTGACCGCTGCCGGATCAGGTCGGATAGCCTTTACGCAGCGCGAGCCCATCGGTGTCGTGGTGGCGGCCAGCGCGTTCAACCACCCGCTAAACTTAATCGTGCATCAGGTCGCCCCTGCCGTTGCTACGGGGTGCCCTGTGATCGTCAAGCCAGCGTTGGACACGCCACTGTCCTGCAAGGCGTTTGTCGAAATTCTGCACGAAGCCGGTTTGCCTAAGAACTGGTGCCACTTAGCGATTTGCCACAACGACGTGGCCGAGCAGATGATCACCGACACTCGGGTCGGCTTCTTTTCTTTTATCGGCTCAGCCAAGGTAGGTTGGATGCTGCGGTCCAAGCTGGCCCCTGGGGTGCGATGCGCGCTGGAACATGGTGGGGCTGCACCTGTAATTGTTGATGAAACGGCTCATATTGAAACGATGATACCTTTGCTTGCGAAGGGCGGGTTCTACCACTCAGGTCAGGTCTGCGTTTCAGTTCAGCGTGTTTTTGCGCCAGCAAGCATGGCGGCAGAGATCGCCGGTAAGCTAGCCGATGCTGCCAGCGCTCTGAAAGTCGGAAATGCCCGCGATCCCAGTGTTGAGTGTGGGCCACTTATTCGACCAGCAGAAGTGGATCGCGTCGAACAATGGGTAGACGAGGCCGTCAAGGCGGGAGCTACCGTTTTGACCGGCGGCAAACGCCTTGGTGATACAACCTTTGCTCCGACCGTATTGTTAAGTCCACCCGACAACGCACGAGTATCGACGGCCGAAATATTTGGCCCCGTGATCTGCGTTTATAGCTATGATAGTGTGGATGACGCGATAGCGGCTGCCAATGCCCTTCCATACGCGTTTCAAGCAGCCGTCTTCACCAGAAACATAAATATTGCAATGCGATCCATACAACGACTGGATGCTACTGCAGTTATGGTCAACGATCACACTGCATTCCGGGTCGATTGGATGCCCTTCGCGGGACGGCGGCAATCGGGATACAACACGGGCGGCATCGGCTATACGATGCATGATATGACGCAAGATAAGATGGCAGTCATTCGTGTATGATAGGTCGCTTTGCATGACAGCGGTCACGACCACCAAGGTTTGATGAACGGATATCACGCGTTTCTGGCTTTCGAAAAACCCTCTCACAAGACCATTTGTGAGAGGGGCAGCACTCTGGGAATTCGATTATCCGCCAGCGATATCTGAAGTTGATCCTATTTTCCGATTATCTTCTCCATTTTCCGCAGAATGTCATAGAGACGCCCGGAATTGCCATAGAGACTTGGATCGTTACGTGCCTGGTCCACAAGCATCATGCGATGTTCAACGATCTCTGCAAATCCCTGCAACAACTCTTCTCTTTGGGACGCAATTTCTTTGAAACATTTGCGATCGATTTGTATCAACGACACATCTGAAGAGGCCGTGAAAGTCTGAAAGGACGGTGCATCTGTCAGCATTGATGCAAGCCCGAAATACTCTCCGGACTTAAGCGGATCGAGTTTTCGATCTCTCTCTGGTGAAACCAAAACACTCGTTTCAACCACGCCGTTCAGAACTATGAAAACAGACGGCGCCACCTCGCCTTCGGACAAAATGACGGTACCGGCGTCGACAAATGTTGGATAACTTCTGTCCACAAGGGTTTCGAATTCGCCTTCGTTGAAGAGGTTTGCAAAATCAAGACTGCGCAAAGCGTGCAAGACCGAAGGAGGTTTTGCATCGACTTTTTCAGCCGAGCGAAGTCTTACATCTTGTGCTTGTGGAGCGCTTTGGACCCCGGCCAGCTTCAACTCATAGTGCAAATCTCGAAAGAACTCTTCTCGGCCAGCGAACATCGCAGGATAGGTCGAGAAATGCAGCCAAACCATATAAGTGTATGGAACAGTTCCGGAATTCACCAGCCGTACACTGGGAAGCTTTTCTTTTGACCTGTGTCTACATTTCAGGGCGACTTCGAGAATAAGCGACTTCGCAAACCGAGGGTCCACTTCTGCAGGCAGACTTACAGTGTAGACCGGCGAGTAACGATGGTCCGCCCCATGCAGGTTACGGATTGTTTGGGCTGCTAGCTTTCCATTGGGCACGACCAAAGTAGTGTTGTCCCAGTCTCTCAACCGCGTCGCCCGCCAATTCAGATCTCGAACTTCACCCTTTGTGCCATCTTCCAACTCTATCCAGTCACCGATTTTGAAAGGGCGTTCAACGCTGAGAGAAATACCTGAAAACAAATCACCCAACGTCCGCTGCATCGCAAATGCGATCAGTGCCGCCATCGCCCCAGTCGAAACATAAAGCCCATTGATGGACAGTCCTTGACCGACACCGAAAGCAGTTACACCGATGACGAGAGTGGCGCCAAACAACAATACCCGCAACAGCCCGGGAATATGCCCATCTTCAATGAAAAAGGATTGGTTGACCCACAGCAATTCTATTGCACGTGCGACCACCAAGCTTACAACGAGATAGACCATCAAAAAAGTCGCAAACTCGAGAAAAACGGCGATTCCTGAATGCTGCTCGGATCCAAGCGCCAAGCTAAGCAGAGCATGAAAAGCAAATATTGCCGATATTGTCAGGAAGCCTTCAACCAAATTGAAAAGTTGGCGTACCCGTGTCCCAAAGTGCCTTAAATTCGCGTTTAGCAGCCGTCGCCAAAAAACCCACAAGACAAACATTGCTATGGCGGCACAAGAAAGCAAAAGTTGATCAGAAAAAAATCTATCTACAATTCGTACGACACCCATTGAGCCTTCTTTCGTCCATCTGTTAAGCGCCCGTTTTCATTCTTAGTGTGGCACATTGCAAATATTCTAGATTGGTTGTCAGGTTTGGTGAGCAGCTTGTTTGAAGCCTGGTCTTAAGGCTCTCCAGGAACAGCCTCTCCAACAAATGACCGTTATCGATGCAGAAATGCACCGACTAGATAGGCAATTCTAACCCAATACGGCTTGCAGAAAGTGATTGCGAAACAACCTCCGATTCACGCAACAACAAATTAACCGTTTAACTACCCCAATTTAGCAGATTTCTGACTTCATTTCAGCAACTCCTTTGATGACATTTTCTCTTACTTTCAATATGATAAAGTTACCTCAAGGGACCGCATTGAAAAAGGCCTGAAGATCGTGAACCGAACTCGAATTCAGTATTTCTTACATCTCGCACACAGCTTGAATTTCTCGGAAACCGCGCGGATTCATAAGATCTCTCAGCCTGCTTTGAGCAAGGCGATCAAACGATTGGAAGAGGACCTGAACGGCACCCTACTTAGAAGAGAGGGGCGCCTGACTCATCTGACCGCATTGGGTCGCGTCATGGTCGAACGCCTGTCCGACGTTGAAGAGGCCATGCTGCAAACGGAAGAAGCAGCAAAGCGAATGACAACCGGAGGTCAACAACAAGTCAGAATTGCGGTGATGTGTACGATCAGCCCAAGTCGTCTTATGCCTTTTTTGGCAGAGTTCCGACAAGCGCATCCTAAGATTGAGCTTGTGATGGACGATACTTCAACCGACAAAATACTCGAGGTTCTTTTGTCCGGACACTGTGATCTTGCGATCATGGCATCTCCATTTGGTGAATCCTTGCGTTTAAAACAGGTTGAGCTCTACCGAGAAGATATGGTGGTGATCACGCCGAAAGGACATCGCTTTGCTGATCTACCCTGCGTGGAACTCGACAAGATAGGAAGCGAGCAATACGTGGACCGTTTGTCTTGCGAATTTCGTGGAATGTTTGCGCAGGCCATGCGGAGTAGCGAGGTGGCATTGGATGTGGCGATGGCTTCCGAACGCGAGGACTGGGTTTATGACGCCGTGGCCGCGAGTATAGGAATATCTATTGCTCCACGAGATGCCGTGGACAATATGCGCCATGGGTGGTCAGAACTAGGACCCGAACCTTATTGGCGAACCATTTCTATGGCTGTCGCGACTGGCCGCGAAGACAATGAAGCTGTACGCAATGTCATGTCCGCAGCAAGAAAATTCAAATGGTAGAAGCTCGGTAGCAGGGTTTTCTACAATCAAAGTGCAGGTGGCCTTTCTGGCACCGAAAATCGCTTCAAAGCCACTGATGGTGCTCACTGCATCTTGCCGACCAACACACTGTATTGGAGAGCTTCAGGAAATACATAGTCAGCGTAGCGTTCTATCATTGCCTGCAAGATTTGTTTTGAAGAAAGACCTCGTTTTTTTAAGGATATGAAGTCTTCTAAGTAAGCATCGGTATTTCTAAGGATCTCTATTCCACCGACTTCACCATGGCCGGGCAGGACACTAGAAGGAGACAATGCAAGTAACTGCTGCATGTTTTGACGCCAGGCAATAGGCCGACCTTCAACCAGCCACAAGTGTTGACGGTTTAGCGCATGATCCCCGGCCAAAAGTGTTCGAGTTTTCGGTTCGAAAAGCACGACCGGAGCAACACTTTCGGCATCAGGCATCACAAGACATTCAAATACTGTCTCGGCTAAGACTATCGGCCCCGGCCGAAGTGGCCTCAGGATATTATTAAAATCTTTCCAGTCGGCCGCAGCTGTCCGAATGTAGCCCAGTGATACTTCTGAACTCGCAATGGCGGCCTCAGGAAAAAGAGGACCAAGGAACTCCAACCCAAGATAGTGATCTGGATGAGGATGCGTGATGACGAAACCAGAGATCGGTTTGCCAATGGTCCCGATTAGTGCTGCCAAGTCGCGCGCTTCATCAATGTTCAGATGTGCATCAACCAGGATGCAACTCTCGCGCCCTTCAATCAGATATGCATTCGAAAAAAACCCTGGCAAAGACGCCGGATGGCGATGAAACTCGATTTCATCAATACTTGCTTCGGGTCGCGCAGGGTAACTTAGCGCGCTAAACAGGGTCCCACCCGCTACGGTTAACCATCGCCGACGTGACAGCGAGGCGGGTGGTTTCCGGCTCATTTGCAAACGCCAACTGATCCTACCGCACACTTATGGGCGTTGTTGTAATACGCGCCTTCTAAAAGGGAGTTTTCAAAGTTGTTTTTCCCCAGTTGGGCTTTTGTCATGAAAGACCCCCGCAGATCCGCTCCAGAGAAATCGACTTCTTGCAAGTCGGCGCCAATCAAAATGGCGCCCCTGAGATCTGCATTCGAGAGATCAGAGCCACGCAGCTTTGCCGCGGTAAATTTAGCATCCCGCAGATCTGAGTGACTCAGATCGATGCCCGAGAGATCTTCGTGAGACAAATCACAGCCGCGCCAATCCACGCCGGGACCAGCCTGAGCCTGACAATGATCCACAGAAACACCCATTTGGGCGGGCGCGTTGGATGCAAACACGCAGAAAAAGCAAATAGCAAAAAGCCGGCAGCTACTGGGTATCAATGCTGTTTTCATGTCCGTACTCAAAGATTGTATGAACCATTTCGTGTTTGCTCTGGCTAATTATATCGCTAACGCACTTGGACTGCTCTGATCTCTGTGTGAACCGGATGCGCTGGTGACAAAGCGCAGCGCGACCAGATGTGACCGAGTGCTGTCGCCAGCGCATCTATGTCTTCTGTCGTATGGTAAGGGCCAGGTGTAATTCGCAAGCGCTCAGTGCCCTCGGGAACTGTCGGGTAGTTAATGGGCTGAATATACATCCCATAGTCTTCGAGTAGCATGTCCGAGATGCGTTTGCATTTATGGGCATCACCGACAATTACCGGAACAATGTGACTGTCATTGCTCAGATGCGGAATTTCCATCTCATCCAGTCGCGCTCGCAGGTCTCTTACTGCACGGCGTTGGCCATCACGTTCGAAGTTGCTGGTTTTGAGGTGCCGGACCGATGCAAGAGCGCCCGCGACTAACGCCGGTGGCAGGGCAGTAGAGAAAATGAACCCGGATGCGAAAGACCGTATGAAATCAGTGACGCTTTTTGAACCGGCGATGTATCCGCCCATCACACCAAACGCCTTCCCCAAAGTCCCCTGGATGATATCGACCCGGTCCATCAATCCAAGCTGTTCCGCTATGCCTCCGCCTCTTGGGCCGTAGAGGCCAACGGCGTGCACTTCATCGAGATAAGAAATTGCACCGTATTTCTCGCAGACCTCGAGAATATCTTGCAGCGGGCAAACATCCCCATCCATTGAGTAAACGGATTCGAAGGCAACAATTTTGGTGCTGAACGGATCGGCCCGAGCCAGCAAATCTTCCAGATGAGCGACGTCGTTGTGACGCCAAATCTGCTTGTTCACCCGCGAGTGTCGGATGCCCTCAATCATCGAAGCGTGATTCAGGCTGTCAGAGAAGACAACGCAGTTTGGCAGACGCTCGGCCAATGTGCCCAGACTAGCCCAATTGGCGACATAGCCTGAATTCAGCACAAGTGCCGAGGGTTTTCCGTGAAGGTCCGCAAGTTCCCGTTCCAGCAACACATGATGATGAGTGGTCCCCGAGATATTCCGTGTTCCACCTGCGCCCGCACCGTAGGCTTCCAGTGCGGTTGCCATTGCTGCCAGAGTTTTTGGGTTTTGCCCCATGCCCAAATAATCGTTGGAGCACCAGACTTTGATATTCTCGATGCGTCCATTTCCGCAGTATCGGGAGGCATTCGGATAGGCGCCCGCGTGACGCTGTAGTTCGGCAAATTCACGGTAATTGCCGTCACGCCGCAGAGCTTTAAGCTGGTTTTCGGCGAAATGATCCAGGTCCATGCGGGTTTCCTCTTAAGGGAAGTAAAGCCAAGCCCTTCCAAACGTTGTTGGTGGTTTTGCATTTCAATGGGTCACCTTGTCGTTCAAGCAAGGTGACCCCACCGGTCAGAGTGATTTAGTTGGAATTGAGGATCCCATAGAATCTTGTGAACACCATGTCTTCGTCGGCGTTGTCGATATGACAGGCTGCACACGCTTCAACTGGCGCCGCAGCCGCAGTCTCAGCATAAGGCGGGGCGTGGTGGCCGAAGTTGAAGTAACCCCAGTTCTGGCTTTCGGAAAACCGGGACGAATCCTTCACCGCGATGTCAATGCCGTTGAATGCACCAGGGAAATAGCCTCTCCCGGATACTTCGAAGCGAGATCCGTCTTCTTCCTCGCCTGGTTGAGTGAGTTGCAATTCTTTCAGCAAAATTGTGCCTTCAGGAAATTCCCCGCTTTCCTTGTATAGGGCGTAAGCCGCTGGATGCATGTACACGTTGTGGTATTCGGGAAACCCTGCCTCGCCACCATTCAGGGCGTTTGGTGTCAGCGGGGACCCGAGATACACCCATTCACGATAGCCCTCGGGCAAGACTAACTGGCCATCTTCCGTCCATTTTGGCTGCCAGTCATCCGACACCTGTGCGCTAACAGATGATGATAACTGGCTCAGCACCAAAGCCGAAGCGCCTAACGCGACGCCCACTACTAAGGGTTTTAAGGCTTTCATGGCTATGTTCCTTTCTGGTGTTAAGCTGCGGCTTCGATTGCATTGCAGCGTTTGGCTCTGTGGTGGCTTACACTGTCCGAGTGGTGGATGTCCTGTGTTCGAGGGGGTCTCACAGGCAGCCTACTTATTTTGGGGGGCAGATAGGGCTGGGTATGCCTCGACATAAACCCAGTCCGTTTCCTCGGCGGGTACGTGGCAGCCTAAGCACTCTCCGCTATAGTCTTCTGTTGTGGTGCTCTGGCGGTCGTCGACATCAAAATACGCCCAACCCCATCCATCACCCCACAAGTCATTGCCGCCAAACCTGTTGTTGTGGTCTTTGACCATCACGAACCATCCGGAGACATTCGTAGCATATGCAGCGGTTCCCGTGGTGTACTCTCCAGTCTTGGCTTCGAGTAGCTCTTTTACGAGCACAGCTCCATCAGGAAATGCTTTATTCTCAAGGTAATACTGAATGACACCGGGTTGAGTGTATACGACGTGCTGTCCGATGGCCTCTCCGTCTTCCAATATGGTCCAAGCTCCGAGCATTGACCAATCGGCTCGAATATTCGCATCTGGCATTTGGATCGTCCCATCCGGTCCAACAGCTCTATTTGTTGAAATGCTGAAGTCTTGCGCAAGCGCAGGACACGTCATGATCAAGCAGGCTATTGTTGCGCCTCCAAGAAAACTCCTCATACTCTCAATCCCCTAGCTGAACTTCTGGCTTAGAAAAGGAAGGATTTCAGACATGCAGATCCCTCGCCAATACCAAAGGTCGAACAAATGCCAACTTGAACGCATCTCAAAAGTTCGATCGCGCGATCAGTTTCCCGATCAAAAGAAGCCATCTGATTTCACTCTTTTTTCTTCAAAGACTGCTGATAAGGTTAAGGAATGATGAGATGGATTGAAGTTATCAATTGTATAACCAAGTCGTCCGGGTGGATAAAATGCTATGACAGCACAGGCTTGGAATGGGAAAGTCTCAAAATCTTGAACGTCACACGAACCTGACCCCAACCGCCACAGTGCGACCAGGGCAGGGTGAACGATCAACATAAGATGGCGCACCAAGCCGAAAAGTTCTTATGCAATGAAATGGGCAACGAGCTGCAGATCGATGACGGGTTGCAGAAGATGTTTGCCTCGAGCCCATTTGAACCGATGCTGCTGTTGAACGTCAGAGATGTTTGACTTTTCCGTCACAACATTGACCCAACAGAACCCCGGTCGTACTCTCCGGTCAGCTTTGTCCCGTACAGCCAATCCCCAATTGGAGACTGAATTATGCCCCTGCTGCAATCAGGCGATCTGGTGCGCTTCGTATCGCCAGCCAGCCGCGCGGAACCGGGAGCAATTGAACGACGCGCCGAAGTTTTACGATCATGGGGCTTGCGGGTCGAAATTGGGCCGCACGCGTTCGACAAGATGGGCTACTTAGCTGGCTCAGATGATGTACGTCTTGCCGACCTCAACAACGCTTTTCTTGACCCGGATGTGCGCGCGGTTTTTGCGACGCGGGGCGGCAAGGGGTCCTATCGTATTGCCCACCGACTGCCTTTTGACACAATTGCCCGCGACCTGAAGCCGCTGATTGGATTCAGTGACATCACCACGCTTCAAATGGCCCTATGGCGAAACAGCGCGGCTCCCAGCGTCCACGGCGCGTTGACCGGCAGTGATGACGACCAGCTTAGCGATATTGCAGCGCATTCTTTACATGCCGTCTTGATGGGGAGTGAACCGATCACCGTCACGTCCGATCCCGCCATTAAATCAATGGCGCTGACAACAGAAGGGCAAGCAAGTGGCCCGCTGATCGGCGGCAGTCTCACAATGTTGGCTACTGCCGCCGGATGGGCGCTACCCTCCCTGATCGGAGCAATCCTTTTGATCGAGTCTGATGGGATCGCAATCGGCCAGTTCGAACGAGACCTGACCCTGTTATTAAGAGCAGGTCATCTTGAAGGCGTTGCGGGTGTTGCAATAGGCCACATCACCGGAACGCCGTCGAATCCGCCGATTGATGCAGTCGGGTTGCTGCGTCAATATCTTGAAGGGTTTGGCGTTCCTATCCTCGGCGGACTCCCGATTGGTCACGATCCAGATGCGCGATCCATCTTGATTGGCACTCATACGCGGATCGACGCAGACGCGGGAACGCTAACACAGCCTGCTTGGGCTTGAACTAGAAAACACAGTTTATGTCGGCATCTCTAACAACATCAGAGATCAGATTGTTCAGCGCGTTTGGTTGCGTCATCGGAACGTAGTGGCCACTGTCTTTGATCACATGCAGGCGGCCATTGTCCGATAGTTTTGCAAGTCAGCATGAATAGCTCAAACCCGGCAGCTCATCTCGGTCGCCTGTTACGACATGTATTGGAATGGTGCTTTTCATAACCACATGCTCGCAACTGCTGCGTGTGTAGGGTCAGGACCCATTGATTTCCAACTGAGGGCGGGATTATCTTCATCAATCGCAATGGTTTACGGTGGCGTGATGCACCTGCCGCTTATGGCCCACACAAGACGCTGTACAACCGTTGGAAGCGGTGGAGAGGCAAGGGCGTCTTTGCCCGGATAATGGCGGGTCTGGTAGCCGAGCACGCTGAACAGAGAACCGTCAATATCGATGCAACCTATCTCAAGGCCCACCGAACAGCGACCAGCATGAGCGTGAAAAAGGGGGGCGTGGACGCCTGATTGGTCGGACCAAAGGTGGCATGAACACGAAGCTGCACGCCGTCTGCAACAGCCAAGGCCGGCCGCTCAACCTCTTCGTCACGGCAGGACAAGTCGGCGATTACATCGGTGCCCGCGCTTTGGTGGGCAGTTTGCCAAAGGTGGAATGGCTGCTGGGAGATCGCGGATACGACGCCGACTGGTTTAGAGAAGCGTTGAAAGACAAAGGGATACGTGCATGCATCCCGGGCCGGAAGCAGCGCAAGAAACCGGTGAAGTACGACAAATGCCGCTACAAACGCCGCAATCGGATCGAGATCATGTTCGGCAGGCTGAAAGACTGGCGACGCGTGGCAACTCGATACGACAGATGCCCCAAGGTCTTCCTCTCAGCCATCGCCCTTGCTGCAACCGTACTCTATTGGCTATGAGTCCTGACCCTAGAGAATGCACAGGAGTCTCGTTAGTGAATTTCAGGGCAATCTCAAAAAAAGTAACCTCAATGAACCTCGCCACCTGAAATAGTCCACCGCTATGTTTAGGAAACGGAGGACCAGGAATGGCGACCAAGGCCCGAAGCGATTGTCTCAAAGTTGCGGCAGCTGTTTAGCGCCATAGCCAAGGCCAGTTTCCAGCCGTTTGAGCCCCCGGGGAACGGCAAGCGGACAGCTCCCACTGACACTTATGAGGCAATTCGGACAGAAAACCGCGCCCCTTGGTTTTCTCTACGTTCGAACCCAAGGGATGTGTAAAAAGCCTGAGCTTTTTGATTGTTCGGATGAGTTCCGACCATCAAGAAGCTGCATGACAGCATAGCCGCCTGAATCTTGCAGGCCTTAATGAGGTTCTGGCCCACACCCTGGTTCCGAAACGCTGCCTCAGTGAAAAGGTGATGCATGTCCATTCCCCTGGCCCCAAATTGGAGTTGAACCACTCTACACATGGCTGCGTATCCAATAATTTCGCCGTCCATCTCTGCGACGACGATGTAAATCCAAGGGTTTTCACTGAATAAATCTCGAGCAAGATCATCATGTGTAAGAGACGGAATGTCGCCATGATGTTTGGCCAAATGACTGACCAACTGCACAATTCGATCAATATCCGCTGCGAGGGCGCGCCGTATCAATCCAAAATTAGTAGGCAAGGGGAGAAGTCGTTTCATTATTTTATTCCAAATTCGCTGCGGGAGGTAAGTCATGTGTCACCATACCGCGGTAAAATTTAAAAGCTCACCGCACTTTATTAGTGCGATAGAAATAAGCCATATTTCTAATGGTATTCATGTTTGTGATCTTTTCTTCGTAGCAACTCGAGATTTGTCAATGACGGCAAATTTTATGCCTCCCTGCCCTCCTGTGGGACCTACCGGCAGTCAGTTTTTCCACTTTAGTAGATATCGAAGTGAATAGAGTGATCTGAAAAAGGAAATTTTGACCATATGGGTGGCTAGCTTTCGGGCTATTGCGGAAATCGCAGGATACGTGTGTCTAGATTGACTTTGAATTTTGATCATCGGAGACCCGGCAGTACGACGTATCGACGAAGTTCAAAAAGAAGGTCGAAATACTCTTTGCCCACCTTAAACGCATCCTGGGCCTCGAACGGCTCCGATTGCGCGGCCCATGAGGTGCCAATGACGAATTCCTCCTCGCTGCCACCGCCCAGAACCTCCGCAATTTGGTGAAGTTCTTTCCCGCACCGCAGCAAATGCACAAAGCCTGAATGAAAGGCACGCGTACACGTCCAACGCGCCACTTTCTGAGATCGCAACATGTTGTTCTTCAACAGATTCAGCCTACGACGGCTCTACGCTGCGCAAGCATAGACGTCGGAAACGAACCGTTGGATAACAGCCATTGTTTTTGGAGAACAGAATGGCAATACTTGTGTCAGATATACGCCGCAAAGACTGCTGCGACGGTCAACCCATAGGAAGCAATTATAGGAACCACCCCAGATTGCGGCACCAAATGGCACTATTTGGGCGCGCGGTCCTGAAACAACAAAGCCATAGCCAAATCGGTCCTGAGAATGCATGAAATCAAAAGAAGCCGAGAAATCAGGGCGCGACGACAACTGTCGATAGAGCGGTCGCTCCTCAATTTGATTACTAAGCATAAGTTGTAGAGAATGCTCCGAAATTGGCACCGAACCATCACAATATGACTGTGCTAGCTTCAGCATATCAACCGGTGTCGAAAAAAGGCCGCCGTCGCCTGAAGGTTTACTCGACACCCATGACGAGCGAACGGGATGAAGTTCAAAGCCGCTACAGCTTTCTTTGAAAACGTCTACAATGCGATCTCTCGAATCCTGAGGCACTGAATAGGTTGTCTGGGTCATACCAAGTGGGTTGAGTACGATCCTCGCCAAAACATTATCGAGTGTGTCATTCGAAAGTGCTTCAAGGGCTCTCCCAAGCCACTCGAGGCCCGGACCATAATGCCAACGTGTTCCGGGTGGATAGAGTCTGCACCCGGTCTTTCCGAGTGCTAAGAGCTGCTGGCGCACTGCATCGGGACTGGTGAAATCGTAGGCAAGCCCGCTAGTCTGATTCAACAACTGGCGTATCGTGATTTCCTCAGGGGGGTGGTGTTTGACATCTGCTCCCATGGCGGGGTAATCGAAGTTTAGCTCAGGGAAGCTGCGAACAAGATCACCGATGGTTGTTTCAAACTCTAGTGCACCGGTCTCGATCATTCGCATAACCGCCATCGAAGTTACAACTTTAGTCAGTGAAGCAATTCGAAAGACCGAGGTCTCCGATACCTGCGTGCCTCCGTGTGTTCTACCCCCTGAGACACTGTAAATTGGTATACCATGCTGAGTAGCGACACCGTAGTACGGTAGTTTTTCTGGAACAGATGAAGGCTTGAGTATTTTAGAAGTCTGGGTGCTATCGGCTGAGGGCATCAGACAAAATCGCGACTGCGCGCGTAAACCCCGCAGAAGCGCCCTTGATTTTGAAAGGAAAGCAGCAAACGTGAAACCCGGCATCTGGCAACGCTTCGAGATTTGCGAGCTTCTCGAGTTGACAATAGGCGACATGCCGTCCGAATTTATGGGCTTGGAAGATTGCGCGAGCATCGCCTGTTCGCAAGTGGTTTTCTATCATATGCGGCAATGGAATATCCCAACTGGCCGCATCGGTTCCCACGATTTTCACTCCAGCGTCAATTAAGAACTTCGTTGCTTGATCGCTGAATCCACAACCCTTTGCAAAATAGTTGCGTTGATGGTGCGCTCCGCCAGCAGATGTGTTTGCCAACACTATCTCATAAGGGGATAATTGATGCTCTACCTTATCCAGTGCTCTTTGCAGGTCATCAACAGAGACTAAATGCCCATCGTCAAGAAAGCGCAGGTCCAATTTCACACCTGGCGCGTAACACCATTCGAGCGGCACCTCGTCGATTGTCGGCGACGGCAAGCCTGCTGTTTTGGAGTGATAGTGAAACGGCGCGTCGAGGTGGGTTCCGTGATGTGTAGAGAGGTTAATGTTCTCCATGGCACAACCCTCCCCATCCGGCAAATCACTGATGACAAGACCTTCAAACAGTCGGGTCAAACCTTTACCCGCCTCTGCGTGCGATATTCGACGTATCGCGGCATTTTTCACGGGTGAGTTATAAACAGTATCGGGGTCAAGCGTCATCGACAAATCAACGATGGTCATGCTCGTACCTCCTCGCGTTTCTGCATCTCACGCGAGAAAACAACCCCAGTGCTGTTAAGGCTTTCTATTTCTGCCAGACTGTAACCGCATTCACGCAGTATCTCGGTAGTGTCTTCACCCAGCAATGACGCTTTTTGCACTGCAGGGCTCTTTTCTGAGATTCTTGGAAAATTGACCATGCCGGCAAGCGTACTGAAAGTACCGTGCGCACCGTTCTCTACGGAAAGGAAGAAATCCTCAACTCCTGGAAGTGCTAAGAATTCGTCAAAACTTTGTAGGCGGCTACACCAGATGCCCGCAGCGTTCAACGTTGATTGCGCCTTTTCGACCGGCCATGTCCTTAAAACTTCAGCCACAGCTCGAAACACCGCGTCCCGCCATTCACGCATAGCTTCTTGCTCTGTTTCTGCAGGGCGCTGCTTGGCAAGACGGAGAAGTTCGGACGATCCGGTTGTGCGCCCGACCAATCCGACATCTGAACGTGCTATGGCTAAATGTCCATCGGCCAATTCGAACAAGCCATAAGGTGGGTTCATATAACGCGAGGCGTGTGGTTCATCGCCCAAAAGGCGACCTACCTGGAAATTGCGGTATGTGGCTATTTCTTGCATCTGGAGCTCCAATGCAGCTGAGATCATGCTTACTTCCCAACACGATCCCCTACCGGTTATCTTTGCACCCAGAAGCCCACCCAGAAGAGCTTCGGTGGCAAGATGAGATGTGCAAACATCAACGCAGAAAACAGGGCTAGACTGATGGGGGACCGCTCGTGTGCCTGCATTAGTCATAATCCCAGTGTAGGCCTGCAGCAGCAGATCGATACCAGGAAGCGTGCCTTCCGGATCGATATGGCCAAATCCAGAAATAGCGACGTGTACAATCTTGTGATTCCACGCCTTAACCGACGCATAGTCGAGACCGAGAGACTTTACCGCCTTTGGTCGGTAATTGGTTACTACAGCATCGCACCGAGAGATCAGTTCGCGCAAAACCGCGTGGCCCTCGTCGGCTTTGAGCTCGATGGCAAGCGAACGCTTGCTACGGTTGAGCATCATGTAACTCGTCGACATTTCTCCCAACCTGACGCCGCCGATTGCCATGTTGCGCGTGATGTCGGGATGCTCTGGTCCTTCAATCTTAATAACAGTTGCCCCGAGATCCGCCGCCCGCAGTGTGGCCAGAGGTCCTGCTAGCGCGGTCGTGAAGTCAAGAATTGTAATTCCTTTCAGGGGATATTCTACTGAATTGCTCATATTCAATGAGGCCTCCGGTGCCCTTTGTTAGGTAGTGTCTAAATGTTTTCGGTACTCTTGATACCAGAAAGCCGGTCACCATACGGAGCCGACCAGGCGCAGGCCATGCCATCGACGCGGGTGAGGAATCTCAAACCCCGTGCGGCTTGGCCCATCCACCCGTTGGTGTTTCGAAAAACACTAGGAGCTTCATTTGAAATCCATACAGCGTCACTGGCAAGCATACGCTTTTGAAATGTCTCGCGCTGATCTCTATCTTGCACGTAGGAAAGCACCGCGCTGTGAAAGATAACCGGTACCGAGCCTGATGGCACCTCAGCCAATATGCGGTTGAGGCCTAAACTAAGATCACCGGTTTCAACCGTTAGCTCTGGCGTTGCGGCTGCTAATCGAAGCGCTTTGTCAAGACGCGCTCTACGGTGTTCATGTTCCGGCCAAACAAGCGTCCTAAGCCATGCAGCGTCATTCTCGCTTGCAGCGCTCAGCGGGTTAAGGTCGAGCCCACGCCTCCAGACGATCTCTGGATGGCGATCGGGCAAATCTATTTCTCCTTCGACGGTACAGCGAAATTCAGGCGCACCTTCTGATGCCTGAATTCGGATTTCTTCAGTTTTAGTAACATAGGTGTAAGCGTATTTGTCGGGTAATAGGCAGAGGCCCGCAGATGCTCCCACCTCAATCAGTGCAATCGGTTGGCCGATTGCGGAGAGAAATGGCATGAGTGTGGCGCACCGACCAGGTTCGTTCGTCTGCGTACGCCGGTTTTTCATGAGCTCCGCCAACTCGAGAGAAT
Source organism: Ruegeria sp. AD2(2025) (assembly GCF_056542385.1). NCBI lineage: Bacteria > Pseudomonadati > Pseudomonadota > Alphaproteobacteria > Rhodobacterales > Roseobacteraceae > Ruegeria > Ruegeria sp. AD2(2025). The sequence goes on along the minus strand of NZ_JBQFZS010000011.1, from coordinate 42,966 downwards.
TTTCGCAGACTATATCTCCGATTTCGCCTAGCTTGGGTACTCCAACCAGATAGCGAAGCGCGGCGAAAAGAAGGTTGGGTTGTCGCTTGTCAACTGGAAGAGTTGCAAGAAACTGTAGAACAGTCGCACATTCGGCCACTTCTCGAGCGAGTCGTTCATAGATGGTCGAGACCCCCTTGGCTTCCAGCTCAGCAAAGCCCAGATAGGATTGTGCGATTTTAACAGTATCTTCGTACATGTGTCGAAATCCCTCTCAATAATATCAGGCCCGAACCACCAGCCTGTCTATTGAATCGTTGCCTAGTACTATCGCATTGCGGGTGTCGATGATCGGTTGTCCCCAATCAGCCAATACGTTGTAGTCGAATTTGGTGTGGTTGGTCACAACCACTGAAACTGATACGAAATCATTCGATAGTTGGCGAAGATCATGGATCCGTTGGATCGGTCTGCCTTCCAAATCTGTTAGAGTATCCACGTAAGGGTCGTGAAAACAAACTTCACCACCGAGGCGGCGGACCTCCTGGGCGATCATTGCCGCTGGGGATTCACGTTTGTCGGCGACATTTGGTTTATAGGCAACACCTACAATCAGAACCATTACGCCATCCAACGCTGACTTGTCCCGTTTCAACGCCACCTTAATCTTATCCAAAACAAAAAACGTCATCTTCTCATTAACCTCGTGGGCGAGGTCGATGAACTGACTTCGGTGCCCGTATTGCGAAGCACACCAGTTTAGGTAGTGGGAATCAACTGGTATGCAATGCCCTCCCACACCAGGCCCAGGGTAGAATGGCATGAAACCAAAGGGCTTTGTTGCGGCGGCTTCGATTATTTTCCAGACATCGAGCCCCATTCCGTCGTATATTATCTTTAATTCGTTGATCAGCGATATATTCACCAACCGAAATGTGTTCTCAAGAAGCTTCGCGGCTTCAGCGATTTCGGGTGTATCCACCAGCACCACGGTATTCACCAATGTGCAGTAAAACGCCTGGGCTGCGTGCCGCTCAAATCCGTCCAGCCCCGAGACAATACGGGGCGTGTTACGTGTATCGAAACTGTCACAGCCGGGATTCTCTCGCTCCGGTGAATAAGCAACATGAATCGTGTTCAAACCACGAGGCTTGGCACTAGCGCGAACGGACGGCGCAAAGATGGTTCGCGTGGTTCCTGGAAAGGAAGTCGATTCCAGAATAACTAGTGCCCCGTCTTTCACAACTTTGCCTAGGGCAGACGCGGCATGGGTCACGTTCGACAGATCTGGCTGCCGGTCGCCGTCAAGACCCGTTGGCACGCAAACCACCACAATGTCGCATTCCGACAGTCTGTCATAGCAAGATGTAAATGCGAGCCTGCCCGCCTCAACGAACGCGTGCAATTGTTCGCCTGAGACACTGTCAGTGGAACTGTTGCCGTTGCGTAAATAGTCGACTTTATCACAGTCAATATCCAGCCCAGTGACTTGGTACCCCGCTTCCACTGCCAACACTGCAATAGGTAATCCAACATAGCCCAGACCCACTACTCCCACATGTGCCTCTCGGCCCTCTATTAGCGAAAGAAGAGACAGGTCCTGCGCCGTAAAATCCTTCATCTCAGATATCTCCTAATCCGTTAAGATTTTGAAAGAGCCGTTTAACGCCGATACTCGCGCCACGAATACGCAGCGGTGTCTCGAGGACCGAAAGTCCGCCTCTGGCATCTCCAATATGTTTGATAAGACCGCGATGTTGTGTCTGTGGCATGTTCAGCACTTGCGCGAGCGGCGTTGCGCGCTGGGAATTGGCCTGCAATTCTGCTGTCAGCCTTTTTCCTGGATTATAGGTGCGCGAAACCTTTGCAGCCCGGCTCGCGTTGGATGTTGCCCAGACGACACAATCGTGCATTGTGATGTCCACATGTCGGTAAGAAGCCAACCTAAACTGACGCGCCAAGGCGAGCGCATTCACCAACGCCACCTGCGCTCCAATCAGATCAGCTATCGAAGGGCCAATCTTCAGGGGACGACCGTCTACCGCGTTTGCGGCCATCAGACCCGAAGAGCCCTGTACTATGATGTCATAAGCGGGTCGGCCAATCTTACCCTCACAATGCTGGAAACCAGTAATCGAGCAATGGGCAAGACGCGGACAAGCCTCAGCCAGAACATTGGCTCCGAGCCCATACTCAGCAAGCTTGCCGGGCTTTAAATTGTCAATCAGAATATCCGCTTCCTCAAGGAGATCAATCAAGGCGTTGCGGCCCTTTTGCGCCTTAAGATCGAGCCGGATGCCTCGCTTGTCGGTATTGGTCAAATGAAAAATGATCGAATTCCCGTCGCTATGTGGAATTCCGCTTTGGCGCGCCGGATCGCCGAAGGGGGCTTCAATTTTTGTGACGTTCGCGCCTAGTGCAGCAAGGTGCTTTGCGGCAAGCGGTGCGGTAGTGTTGGTGCCTACTTCCACGACTTTTAGGTTACACAAAGGTGAGGGTCGGTCAGGGGCGTTCTGATCACTAACTAAGCTTTTCAAGCTACAGCCTTGTGTAAAACGCCACGGAATACTTGCCTCCATAGAGCCGACCGCGCGGTCGGCGGTGCCCGCATGGGCAATCTCACCACAAGGAATGTCCTGCTCCATCAACGACGAAAGACAATCTGATTTTGACAAGTTAATTGTCCACCCCGAAATCAATTCGTCGAGTTCCTCAATATGAGCCAACCGGCTCTGTGCCGTGGCGAACAGCTGCGGATCGTGTGGCGCAGTGTTCCCAATGAGCTCGACGAGCCGTTGCCATTGTTTATCTGTCGGCGCACATATTATGATCCAACCTTCAGCGGTCGGGTAGATATTCCAAGGTGCTAGTGCGGGGTGGCGGTTGCCGAGTCGCGTCTGCTCACTACCCGCAATTGCGGCTGGCAAAAAAGTCAGGAGTGCGTTCACCGCCACGTCGAAGCGCGCTATATCGACAACGCGCCCGGCACCATCGCGGTCGCGCATAATCAACCCAGCAATCGCGCCAGCCGCTGCGTAAAACGCCGCTTGACAGTCGATTGGATAGCCTGGAGCGCATATCGCTTGGCCACCCGGAAAACCAGTGTAGTCCGCAAATGACGAAAAACGCTGAAGTTCCGGATCACTCAGCGACAGCCCGCGGAGAGGCCCGGTGCCACCGAAAGTTGTTATATCGCACACAATTATGCCCATTGCCGCCATTACAGCGGTACTCACCGTTGTACGTTTCTCGCCTTCGCTTGACGTGACGACAATGTCAGGGCGAATTATCCTTCTCTTATAAATATTCGGCCAGTCTTCAAGGCACTCCGCAAATGTGACCTGCGCCCCCAATGCAGCCAGAGCTTGGGTGCAGAGCACAGACGGCACAGTTGTGTCAACGCATAGGACTGATATTCCATTAAGTGGCAGAGCCGCATTTGCTGCCTGCAACTGACCTAGCGTGTTCATGGGGCACCTACTTGGTACCCTTCGGAAAGAAGGAAAGACACCACAAGCAGATCATGATATGCGTTACCGGTCGAGCTAAAAACCGTAGGACGCACCGAGGCATCCTTCCTAGAGAACATTTCCTCAACTTCAATTGCCTTCTCGTGCACAAGTCCGGCTTCCTGCATCGCCTGCGTCCGCTCTTCTACGATCATCAGCGAGGTACGCAATTTCTCCCGTGGGACCTCACGGCTCACTGTTGTATGTCCGCCCATACAGTTTATGTGAGCGCCCCTCGCGAGGCCGCTGAAGTCGTCAAGCGGTGTATTGGAGCGTGTTGCAGTTGCCACGAGTGAAGCCCCGGCGAGTGCGTCAGAGAGCTTGTCCAGAACCGCGCAGCGCACTCGCGCTTGGGTCAACTTGCGCATCCGGTTGGCGAATGCTTCGGTTCGATCCTTGCTTCGCCCGATCACACAGTATTCTCGAATTGAGCACGCATGCTCCATCGCTAGAAATTGCTCCCAAGCCTGAACACCGGTGCCGACGATCACAGCGTTGTGTGGGCCAGGTCCGGCGCAGTTCGCTAACACCACCGCCGAAAGCGCATAGCATTTAAGGCGCGTGACTGTGGCGCCGTCGAAATGCCCGACGAGTTGGCCATCGCCTGCTGAAAAAGCCGTTACCTCCGCCGCGACCGTAGGAGTAGTCACGCCGCCTGACGTAAGTTTCACAACTCCAGATTTGACCACGAAAAGGTTATCCTGCGGTGAATAGCAAGGCATGGACACGCCAACGGCATTTTTTAGGGGTACGATCGAGCGCGCAGGCGTATGCGCTGCATATCGACCGCCTTCACGCAGTGCACGTTCGAAATGCGCCACAAGACGCGTCCGATCAACCCACCCAAGCAGATCGGGTACGCCACGGTTCAACGCGGCGGCCGCAAATCTTGAACTTTCAGCGGTCATTGGTCAACACTGCCCGCATGTATACAGGCGAGCGACGCTTCTTTCGCGTGCACTCGTGCGATCCGTCCCGCAAGCGGCCAACGGAGATCAAAAATCTCGTCGCTCCGGCCATGGTCAGCTAGATATTGTTCAAGCTCGAACCCCAGATCCACACCTGTGCGCCGACAGTAGTCGATGACGGACGCCCGGCTTCGGTAATAAGAAACTACTTGTTGTCCAGTCAGTTTCTTAAATGTGCTCATCCCAGGCATCGCGATTTCGCTTGGGAAGGGGAAAGGCAGATTCTTGTATCCGTCGCGCATACGTTGAATAGCGGGTCCACCAAAACGCGAAATCTTACATGCAATGTCCCCAAGAAAATCCGATATGATTGGATCGCCGTCGATAACCGGCTCACCGTAGCTGACAATGGCGATGACGCCGTCCGCCGTACTAACTCTGCACGTTTCTTTGTAGAACTTGCTCAAATCGAACCAATGCGCCGCCATAAATACGCAGGTGCAATCAACCGAATTACCTTTGAGACCACTATGTTCTGCCGGCCAATGCTCATAGCGGATGCGTGGATGGAGTTTGGCGCGTTCCAGCTGAGCAACGCTGGTGTCCGAGGCGATGACCTGGTCAAAGAAACCCGCCAAGTGATGTGATGCTTGACCGCTACCGCAACCGACGTCCCAGACTGTTCCCCGCCGTGGGGAACAATCCCGAATGAACTCAAACAATTCGATAGGATAGGATGGGCGGTTCAAATAGGCGTCTGCGACGCCTCCATATGGTGATTTCATTTTTCTCAGTCTCTATTTGGGTACTTATAATCTCGGGAAGAATGCCTTTTTTGTGCCTTTTGCCTGAGGTGCCGTTCCGCTAATGCGGCCTCAACATGTGGCGGGCACCAAACAGAGGCGAGTGTCATGGATTGCATTGACCGAAGCGACAGAGGGCAATTGCGGAACATCGCCACATACATGCGCATCACGCCCTTGGTATCTGTGAACAATCGCCTCCACAGCAGGTCGCTCCGATTGTGCAAGTTCAACATGTCACAAAAGAACTGGCCTGCGAAATTGCGATAAGACGCGATTTGACTGCGGTGACCTCCGATGATGTGATCAAGAACATATGCGTACGTGTTGCGCAGGAAAGCATAGGTATCCTCAACCCGTGAGATGCAACGCACCGAAGGAGCTATAGGGACAAAATCCAAATCACTCCTGCCTTCTCTGATCATTGCGAACAGCGAAAAGAGCTGTGGCACTAGTATGACGAGCATGCGTGTATTCGATCCAAACCGGCAGTTCACTTCGACAAGCTTATATTTTTTTGAACGTCGGCAGAAACGCATCTGCACGACAAAAAATCCTTTTGCATTCAGTGCCTTAAGGGCTCTTTCAAGTAACTCGATTTCAGGTGGATCTTCAATAATAGAGATCGAAGTGCTCACCGAAGGTGCCAGATGCCGGTATTTTCGTAGTGAGAACCGCATAATAGTTTTGCCGTTAAGGTCGAAGAGGAAGTGGAATGACACTTCGTCGTTTCCCGAGAGCCATTCTTGGAGCGCTATAGGTCTTTCAGCGGCAAGGAAAGCTCCGATCTCGGCCTTGGAGTAGCACATGGCGACTCCACGGCCGCCGGTCGATTGCGAGCGCTTCGCGATGACCGGGGACCCCCAAAGTTTTAGCAATGAACCCGCGTGGGATACATCGTTAATAGTATGGCATTCCGGCACAGGAACACCCAATTCTTTTAGCACTGAGATACTGCTGAATTTATTGGACAGTGTTTCGTAAAGTTCACTATCCGGTGCCCAAACTGCATAACCTTCAAATACGGAACGGTTTTCTACGACAATTCGAATGTCGGCATCGTTAGAGGGAAAGACCACCTGAATTTTGTGACAATGCAAAAATTGCAGCATCCGCTTCAGGTATTTATCGGTGTCCGAGTGCGACTTGTTGTTTTCGGAAGGCGTGTGAAGGTAGAGATAAGCTTTGATCCAGCGGCAACCAGTATAAGGCATGCGAGGATGTTCGGTCGAAGTATAGACTTGGTATCCAGCTTCATGCGCCTTCACTGCCAAAGCATAGCTGCCGTTTCGGTGGATATTTGGAATAAATATGCGCGTTGCAGTCATCTTATACCCCGCAGAACCAGAATGCTCAAAAAGATAATTACCGGACCGAACGGCATCACCGACTTGAGTCCCCAGCTATGCAGTGCGGCATAAAGCGCGGCACCTGCAGAGCTACCACCAGATATTGCGAGGAAATAATACCCCAGTGCCTGACCTTTAAGTTGCTCCGGAGCCTCAGTGTGGATGTGTTCGGCGATACTGATACGGACAAGCACGACAAGAAGCATTGCGACACCAAAAGAAACAGATGCAGTCGGCAAGTTTCCAGAAAACAGGCCTAGAGGAATTAGCAATGATGCGACGAAGAATGTAGTCGGGAAGTGGTGGTTCGTGAGGCGAAATGTGGTGAGGAACTTCGCAAGACCAGCGAAGAACGAAAAGATTGCGACGACGATCGACAGCGTTGTGAAACTCTTCGCGCTGGCATGGAGATAACTTTCGGTTAGCATCGGAAGAAGTTCAAAAAAAGCGCTCAGAAAAACAGCTTCGAACGCAGTCAGGAAAAGCAACGATCGTAAAACCCCATGACCGTTCAGCGCACGTAGACCTGAAACGATGGCAGTATGTATCCCAGCCTTGGGTATAGGTGTATTCTCTTGAGACCGATGATAGCGGAACAAATGCGTGGTTGCGCCTAATACAGCATACGACAACATATTTACTAAATATGGGAGCCAAAGCACTTCAACTGCGAAGACGCCCATCAGTGCTAGGGGAGCAGTGACGCGACCAACGTTCAAGCAAATCGTATTTAAGGACAAAGCGTTACCGATGCTCTGCTTTGAAAACGCGTATCCTAAGATTTTCTGGTGAACTGTTCGACTGAACGCGGACACGATTGACATTGCAGCGGATATTACAATCACAAAATAAGCAAAGTTCTGCAGTGGCATAATAATTTGTGCCGCCACAGCACAAAACGAAAGGAGTGCCAAGAGACAGCATATGACATAGCTGGCGCGGATCAATTGGATTCGGTCAGCCACAACACCGGCGTAGGGCGTAAGAACTAGGTTCGGCAGAAATTCTGCAATCGCCAGCAGTGATAATGCAAAACCGGATTTTGTTGCCTCCCAGACAACATAGGAAGTAATCAATCGATAGAGCCAAGTTCCCATATTGGTGCAAAATGATGCAATCCCAACCAGGGCTAGGTTTTCGGTGACAGCTCTTGCCCGGATAGTAGAATCATTTGTTAATAACATAACCCTGAGCGGCCAATTCATCATTAACGTTAGAACGAAAACCAAGGTTGACTTCCGAGCGCAATTGCCGTTCCGCCGCTAGGTCACGCGGAACAATTTCAGCGACACCAGCCGCTAGGTCCGAAGGGATCACTACAATTCCGTCGCGATCACCGAAAATCAAATCTCCCGGTTTGATCCAAACGTTCCCGACAGAAACCGGTACATTAACACCGCCAGCTTTGATAGCGTGGGGGTAATAGTAGTTTCGTGCCGTCGTACCACGGCAAAATGTCGGAAACCCCATTCGTACGAGACCAGGGCTGTCGCGGGTGCATCCATCTATCACAGCACCCACCCCTCCGCGCGCTGCTATTTTTTGCGCCGTGCCGTCTCCGAATGAAGCCCAATCTGTCGACCCACCAGCGGCGACAACGAGGATATCGCCGACTGTCATCGTATCGATTGCGGCTCGACGTACTGTCAAATCGGTGCCAAGCGAAGTGACGGCAGTGCCACAGATCATATCAGTCGGGTCGAGGGGTTTAATTGCCTGGTCAAGCAAGTAGTGCTTTCCAACCCGGTCACTTACGAAAGCAACATAGGCTTTCTCGATTTCTGCAACATATTGCGCAGCGCTCCTGTCTATCGACAGGTTGATTACTTTTTCTTCAAGCATCAGACCACCCCTCAGCTACGATTTCCACCAGAGCCCCATTGCGGAGCGTTGCACCAGTGACAGACCGGCATGGTTTGTGGGGAAAACTCTTGGCGTAAATCTCGTTCAGCTCGGAATAAAGGGTTAGATCTGATAAAAAAACTGTGACAAAGTTAATGTTTTTCAACTTTAGGTTATGTATGCTCAATGCATGATTAAGATGATTAATGATAATGCAAAACTGTTCGGATACAGTTTCACCTTGAATGACATCTCGATCCCATGACTTTATCCCAGACAACTTAAAATGCCCGGTTGGAGATTTCACCAAATCAGAATAGTGTCCATCGTTGTCATATGTACGCATTTTTCAGCCTTTTTCATTTAAAAACACAATTTTATGCTACTTTTTGACCAAACCAATCCTTCACAAAAGGAGCAGCTCAGCCCCTTTTTTTGCCAACGACATACACTAATTAAATACCAAAAATTTTTCCTTAACCTAATTCCATATTAAGCGATTCGTAAACATATTTTTTCAAAAAACGGATAATCTCTGGCATATTTCAGCGCTCTTGATTTTTAAAAATGAATCGTGTTCTGTATGTGTAAATTTTCTAGAATCGCCTTTAGGTTTAATAATGACGCCAGTAGTTAATGCGCCCCTGCGCCTCCCCAAAATGCCACTTCGCGGAATGCGCGTTTGTGAGATTTCGCATCACCTTAGCGGTCCGTTATGTGGTCTCTATCTAGCTGAATATGGCGCTGACGTGGTTCGCCTCGAACACCCTGCGGGTGATCGGTTACGTCGAGTCTTTGCCGAAGGTCATGAATACGGCGCACCATTCGCCGCTACCAATCGAGGTAAGCGCATCGTTCGAGCCGACCTGCGCACAGAAGAGGGCCTGCGAGTTGCAAAAAGACTGATTTCAGGATGTGATGTCGTAGTCACCAATTTCAGACCCGACACTTTGTTAAAGCTGGGACTGGGCCCGGACGCGGTTCAGGCCATAAACTCGACAGCCATTTATCTCAGCCTGTCTTCTTGTGGGTGGGAAGATGGCTTTCGCACCGTCGGTATGGATGACGGTGCGGCACAGGCAGCGTCTGGTCTTGCGCATGCAACCGGTTGGTCTAATGATGAACCGATTCTGGCCCCCATACCCATCGGCGCGACTGTTTCGGCACTGTTTGGCGCTATCGTTGCTACAGCCGCTTGGGCCCGCGGCGTTTCTACGTCTGTTGACTGCGCCCTAGTCGATTCACTTGCCACTTGTCTTGAATTCCCTCTCATGAAAGCAGCAACATTTGGCGAAGTGCCTGCGCGTAACGGCGGGCGCCACCCGTCAAGTTCTCCTAGTCAGCCCTTTCGGACCAAAGACGGCTTTTTAGCGATCATGGCGGCCTCCGAAACGGACTTCGACAAACTCATGACCGCGTTAGAACTTCGCGACCTCCCGAAAAACTCTCACTTCAATACTTATGCGGCCCGCCTGCGAAACCGCGACATGCTTGAAAAGCAAATCGAAGTTGTACTGAAAACAAATGATACCGGATTCTGGTTTGAGCGGCTTTCGGCATTAGGAATAGCTTGTGCACCTTTGCAGACGCTGGACGAAGCCATTGAGACCGCCAAAACACAGGATTTTGGTACGATCCACCCGTTGCCCTATGGCAATTCACAATGCGATATCGTGGCGATCCCTGGTGGCCGTGCGGCGCGAGGATTTGGGAATGCCAAGGGACCGTCGGATATTGCAACTCCAGGTTGGTCCCGCAGATCTGGTGCTGCGTTGAAGCAACCGACCTGTAAAGTTCTGGATGGAGTGCGGGTGCTTGATCTGACGAGATTTCTATCTGGACCATTTGCCACGCTTATTCTTTCCGATCTAGGCGCCAATGTCTTGAAAGTTGAACCGCCTGGGGGTGATCCTGCCCGACGTTTCAGCCCCTTCCTCGGAGAAAAGAGCGGGTATTTTGCGTCTGTAAACCGCGGCAAAAACACCGTTACTGTAGACCTCAAGGAACCAGATGGCCGAATCAGGATTTTGGAGGAGGTCGAGCGAGCCGATATCCTTGTTGATAACTACCGCCCGGGTGTGATGGACCGGCTTGGATTGACGCAGAAGGCGCTTGAAGAACGCAATCCGAATCTCGTGAGGGTGTCCATCTCCGGTTATGGAAGTGACCGGCCTTTTTCGAACCGCGCGGCCTTCGATATGACGATGCAGGCTTTCACCGGCATCATGCACCAAACCGGCCATAGCGTTCGCGACTATACGCGACTTGGTTTCTCTGCTGGGGATATTACAACCGGGCTTTTCGCAGCGTTCGGCGTGGTGGCCGAGCTTGCGAGCGTGAGGCGGAAAGTAGACAGGGCGGCAACCCTCGAAATCCCAATGTTCGACTCACTGATGGCTATACTAGAGCCATTAATCGTACGACAGTCAGTCGGCCACCCCGCAGTCATTAAAGCCGGGGGGCGTCATTCTGGCGGCACCCCGATTGGAATGTTCGCCTGTGCCGACGGGTACATCTATCTTTCGGCGGCTGACGACAAAAGTTTCGCTAAACTCACTCAGATACTCAAAATGAATGACACGCACAAGAAATTCGTGGCTCTTGACAAGCTTGCACGGCAGAATGCGAGTGCAGAGATTGATGCCGCTATCGAACAGGCTTGCAAGGAATGGCGCATCGAAACGCTCTGCGCGGAACTTGAAGCAGCAGGGATTCTGTACAGCCCCGTTCTCGATCCTCTCTCAGCAGTACAAAGTCCGCTCTTTCGCGACAGAAACCTATTCGAGGATTGGGACGGATTTCGGCTCATTCGCACACCGTTTCGAGACATCTCCAAAACCATCGGAGAACGTCGCTAAGCCCCACAGCCTAAACCCAAACGCCTACACGAGGACACTTTATGAACATCACCGATCTAAATCTCGACAGGCCGACCAATCAGTTCACAAATCTTGGTAAAGCCATATCTCTTGGCAATGAGGCTTGGCAGGCTGTTGACGATGCAGGGCTTCTAAACATCGGAGTCGAACACTGCGATTCAGGGCGGCTCATCGACGAGAATGGCCATACTTTCATTAATATGTGTTCTTGTTCGTATCTTGGTCTCGAAGGACATCCAAAAATCGTGGAAGGCGCGGTTAAGTCTCTTCGTAATGCAGGCACTCTTAACCTTTCCACCGCGCGGCTACGAATCCACTTACGACAAGTTGATCAACTTGAAGAAGCATTTAGCGGCCTGTTCAATGCTAAGGTTTTCACCACCATCAGTTGCGCCGCTGGATCCGCTGGAGTTCTCCCTATCATTGCATCAGGCGCCCTTTCGGGAGGAAACAAGCCGGTGATGGTATTCGATCAGAACTGTCATTTCTCGATGAACCTGACCAAGCCAATATGCGGTGATGAAACCGATGTTTTCACCTGCAGAAACAACGACGTTGAATACATCGAAGAACTATGCCGTAAACATAAAAATGTCGCCTATGTGTCGGACGCCGCTTATAGTATGGGCGGGTTTGCACCAATGCAGGATTTGAACCGGCTGCAGGAAAAGTACGGTCTCTACCTATATCTTGACGATTCACATTCGCTGTCAGTGTACGGCAGGAATGGCGTAGGTTATGCACGGACGGCCTCCGATAGCCTGCATGACCGGACGATCATATCCGCATCACTCGGCAAAGCATTTGGAGCCTGCGGCGGAATTGTTATGGCTGGCAAGGCCATTAACGGTGCATTAGTCGAGAGGTTCGGCGGACCGATGGCTTGGTCGCAGTGCTTAAACCCCGCTGGTGTTGGCGCAGCTAGCGCCTCGATCGAAATCCATATGTCGGAAGAACTCGAGGAACGCCAGCAAGCACTTCGTAAAAACATCGCGCTCATGGATCAACTGGTACCTAGCTTAAACACCGGGAGCGAGAGTCCAATCCGCGTTGTGCCGATGCCTACGCCAGAAAAAGCTGTTACGATTTCAAAAGAGATGTACCGGCAAGGTTTTTACACATCGGCCATATTCTTCCCGATTGTCAAACGCGGAACTGCGGGTCTGCGGGTCATGGCGCGTGCAGACCTGTCTCACAATGACATCACGCGATTTGCCGATGCGCTCGCTGACGCAATGCACTAAATGCAGCAGGACATTGGCTCCAATTGAAGGAGTTCCACCTATGATCCGAATACTGAGAGCAGACGCCTCTTACTTCCATTGCATGTCACCAATTGACGTAGACCCCGAGCGTTTTCTCAAGCGACGCAAACGCCGTTGGGGGTTTCAGCTCGGCACCTACAGAGCGGAAGGCAATAACGGGACAATTCGGGTTAAGCGTGTTTATCTCAACTACCTTCCGAGAAAGAAACTATTCGATTTATCGCTAGTCTGCTTGCCAGGGCGTGTGTATCTGGTTTGTGGCAGCAGCCTTTACACTGAGCGTCTCGCTCGGGCGGTTCTGTCATTTGCAGTCAACAACGTTAACACGGCAGCATTTGTCGTTGCAGGCCGCGGTAAGGTCGGACGTGCCGTAGCACGCAGTTTATCGACTATTGGACCCGTTCAACTTGTCGGGCGGGCCGCCATCCCACATATGGATTTGTCGACCAGCATGCTTGTCCTCGCTACCGACGCCAGTACGCCGGTTGTTTTACCGAAAGCGGCGGCATCACGAGCGCCAATAGTCGTTTCTGTTGGCAACAAGACATCTCCTGTAGACTGTGAAGTCAACGCGGCGACATTTGGCAGTGTGCAAACGGACAACCAAGTCGAATGTAAACGTCGCGGGTTTACAGGTATCGCTCCAATGGAAGTTCTTTCCGAATATCCCAAAGATAATACCCTTATCATGCTTTTTCAGGACGACGCCTCCGAGTTTCGAGAAGCCTACGCATTTGTCCAAGCTTGGGAAAACACAAGTCGCAAAAGACACGTTCCAGGCGTTGTTACAACATCTCCTTCCTCCGACACCTCAACTTTAAATTAGAGATAAACTTAAATGTCGCATTTCAACCCAGCCCCGATTTTCACTGACCATTATACAACGGATCGCCCGGATGTTTCTGTAATTGTGCCTTGCTACAATTACGATCGCTATGTTGCACGCTGCCTCGAAAGCATTTCTGCTCAAACCTTACTTCCTACGCAGGTAATCCTTGTCGATGACGGGTCGAACGATAACTCACGCGATGTCCTCGCGGACTGGGCATCCAAGACAAAAGACCTAGAGGTGATGTGCCTGTTTTACGATCAAAACGGCGGCAAGAATCACGCGCTTAACCTTGCCTTCGACTGCGTACGAGGAAGTTTCACGTCTATCGTGGATGCTGACGACATCTTGATGCCATTCTTCTTTGAAACGCTTTTGGCAGCAGCGCAACAAAGCGGCAGAGATTTTGTTTACTGCGACAATGAACTAATAGACGAAGATGGAGACGTCATTGGATTAGGTCGGTCCTGCGACTTCGATGCAAATCTCGTCCGCACCGCAAGCTTTATTCCCGACAACGCCCCAACGAGAACGAATCTCATTCGGACTGTACTCCCGCTTGACGAGAGCGTGCGCAAAGGCACCAAACATCACCGATGGCAGCGGCTGGTTGCCGGTGGAGCACGCGGACACTACGTCAATCAGCCTTTATTTCAATATCGCATGCACACTCAAAACCTTTCTGGAATTGGCGATAGGATCAAAGCCGATTTAGAACAGTCAGTGAACCGCGAACCAATGCTGTCACAGTACTGGCCGCTAGAGGCACGGGAAACATGAGCACCTGTGCGGTCCTTTTCGGTCTCAATGATAGAGGGATCAGCGGCGCGGTTTGTCGAGCGTTACTAGCACGTGGTGTCACCGTGATCGCGGTTAGCCGCAATGCGAGCAGTACCTCTCTGGCCGATCACCCACAAGTAATCACAGTTGATATCGATTTTGAAGATTCGGATTGGTGCATGCACGCGATGGCACCGCTTGAAAAGGAAAACCTAAGGGTTGGCTATTTCGTGCATTGTGCAGCGGCAAACTTCACCAAAGTAAAAATTGGCGAAGCCAATATGAAAACCGTTGGTCGCGAGTTCCAAGTGGGGCTTTTTTCAGCGATGGAGTTCTTGATCCGGGCAGATGCTCGAATTGCAGATGGCGCGCGTGTTATCCTTTTTAGTTCCAATGCCGCTGTACGAGGAACTAGGCGGCGCGGATTTCACTACAGTTCCATGAAGGCCGCATTGAATGGCTTCGTTGTAGGTACTGCGGCAGAATATGCTGGACGGGGAATTGCCATCAACGCCATTGCTCCGTCCCAAACGCTTACCGAAAGAGTTTTTAATCACGGTCGGATCAGCCGCGGGGAAATTGAAAAGCGAATGAAGAGCTATTCACCCTTCAAGCGCGCTGCAAACCCTGACGAGGTGGCGGCTTTTACGATCGACCTTCTATTCACAAAATCTCCGTACCTGACCGGTCAAATAATAGCTTTTGACGGCGGCACAGCACTTAATTGGGAGGAAAAAACATGATCAAGGGTGATTTAAACATTCCATTTGTTTTGTTTCGTACAAGTGGCACTAGCGGTCCGGCACGATACATCGCACACTCGCGAGAAGCGGACCAGCAAGCGCTTGATCGGGGAGTTCGTTGTTTGCGTTCAGTATACGACGGCGAAGTCGTCGTGAATGCCTTTTGGCCAGCAGAGCTCAACGGAGCCTATTACTTCACGGAAGCAATCTGTCGCGACCTCGGCGTCAGCTATATTGGTCTCGGTCCCGGATGCCTCGAAGAACTTAGGCATCTCTCCGAAACGATCTCAGATATATGCATAGCAACCACGGGGACCAATGTCAGCAAGTACCTCAATAGCGGAATCCGTGTAAAGAAGATTCTCTTTGCTGGCGACGCGCCGACCACTGTTGCGCTTGACTTAGCAAAACGTGAGGGTGTTTCTATTCTCCCCTTAGCCTATTCAACTACCGAGCACGGCCCGATTGCACATTTCCACAGACGCTGTGGAGATCGATTTCTGTACAAGTTTTTCGACGAGACCGAAATGGAAATTGTTCCCACAAAACCCCAAAATCCACTAAAGGGCGAACTGCAAGTTCGGCTACGAGGCGGCAGCTTTCCTGATCTCATGTCTACTGGCGACATGATTCAAATGGTGCCAGACAAAGAGTCTAGGATATTCGAACTACTCGGCCGCCTATCGGATTCTATTAATTTTCAGGGTGGATTGCTGAAAAAATCGCAGTTCGAACACGAGCTATCACATTTTTTTGGTTCTATACCAAAATTTCAATGCCTGTATTCTCGTTCAGATCAGCCTTGGTTTCAACTCAACATTGATGCTCACAATTTTGATCGTGACGCACTCCAAGAACAGCTTTTTTCCAACTATGAAATCCAATTTGCCATATCCGGCGCGGAATTCACCGTCAAATCGATGGATGCTAAAAACTTTATCCATACTCGAGGTAAGCTCCTTCCTTTCGTCGAGACAAACCAAGCATTAAACGTACCCCGCGAACCCAAGCTAACGAGCAATCCAATCTCGTCTTCCAGCCCTATTACAGACGAGGTCAGAAAATGACTGAACTGGAAGACACCCAACCACCCGACCGAATTAGTAAGATCGCCTTGATTGAAATCGAAGGGGTACGCGCGTCGTTGGAGCGACCCATCCACCGTATCGACCTGACATCGCACGCTGAGCTGGTATTACAAGGTGCCGCAGAAATGGATCCGGGGCTCACGGTCAATACGACAGTGCTTAAAAACAACTGCACTTTCTCTTCGGAAGCCAAAGCGGCTGTGACCGATGCTGATTTGGTGGTACTAGGCACGTCTTGTAGTTCTTTTCCGGCAGTCATCGCCGAACTTGCTTCTGTGCTGAAACCAAGCGCAGTAATTACGGAACTGAACGCCGTTAACCATCCAGTTCTCGAGCAACTCAAATCGAAAATTCCTCCGCACCTGCGTTTTGTGCAGTCACAACTATTGGCTAGTATGAAATCCGATAACCCGTCATTGGCCGATCCCAATCGCGAGTACTTGTGTGTCATAATGCCGAACCCAATGGCCGACATTCCAGCTATTTTAACCCTTCAAGGTTTTTGGGTAAGTTTTGGAGCCAAGGTGGAAATATTGAACCCAAAAGACCGCGATACGATGATTGCGGTTATGTTGTTACTTCCACATTTGATAACACACAATATTGTCGCCACAATAGAAGATTTAGAGACCACGGTTGGTGTCGAATGCACAAAATTCTCTGCAGAGATATTTAGTAGGTTTACAAGCTCGATCCTTCCTTTTGATCCTAGTCAGTTGGGCGACAGCTGTGTCGCCAATCGAGACGTCATGCTTGAAGTGCTGGGCCGTTTTTCAGAGTTACTTGCCTCAATGCAGCGGTTCATAAGATGGGGTGAGGCTGAGAAATTAACTGAGTTACTCACGCGTACAGGCAAGTATCACTATCGTTCACCTGACGTACCTCTGCTCTCATTTGAGGCACTGTCATCCAATTAACTCGGTGCTCACCCCCCCTTCAGAAGGGCTCGCTCTCTGGAGGAAGCAATTGAAGAGTTATCGTGGGCGCTTACAGCTACAGACTGGTAGCAGCGCGTAAGAGCCACCAATCGCTTGCGGAAGTCAATAAAATGAAAGGAAACCACTATGGGACCAAGCACGCTGGAAATGCACGAGTCGCAGGTGCGGAGTTATTGTCGACAATTTCCCGTCGAGTTTGACCGAGCAGAAGGATCCTACATTTTCACTTCTGAGGGCACCCGCTACATCGACTTTCTTGCCGGAGCCGGATCACTCAACTATGGCCACAATAATCCGGCAATCCGCGACGCAGTAATCGACTATCTAACGGAAGGTCGCATTGTTCAATCGCTCGACCTCTATACTACCGCGAAGAGTAAATTTGTTAACAGTTTAGTACGCAGAATCTTGCGTGATCGCGGGATTGCGGATTACAAGTTCCAATTTGTAGGCCCGACCGGCACTAATGCGGTAGAGGCTGCACTTAAACTGGCACGCAAAGTGACTGGACGCAGTGGTATCTATGCTTTTTCAAATGCATTTCACGGCGTGACCCTAGGAGCCCTAGCAACCAGCGGGGAACAAACCAAACGGGCTGCAGCTGGGGTGCCATTGGACAACGTAACGAGAGTGCCTTTCGAAGGGTTTCTCGATGAACTCGACAGTATAGATTTTATCGAAAAAATGCTAAAAAACCCCTGTTCTGGCTGGTGTCCTCCTGCTGCCTTTATCGTTGAAGTCGTTCAAGGCGAAGGAGGTTTAAATGTCGCATCTTCAGAGTGGTTAAAAGCGCTGCAGAGCCTTTGCCGAAGATTTGGGTCGCTTTTGATTTTGGATGAAGTTCAGACCGGGTGCGGTCGTACGGGAGACTTCTTTGCCTTTGATGACAGCAGAATCGAACCAGATATTATTTGCATTTCAAAGTCCATTAGTGGCATTGGCCTTCCCATGGCATTCAATTTGCTGCGGCCCGAACTTGACTGTTGGAAACCAGGGGAACACAACGGCACTTTTCGAGGATCGTGCCTATCCTTTGTGGCAGCTACGCGAACTCTCGAAGAGTTTTGGTCTTCCACGTCATTTATCGAAAGCGTGCGTAAAAAGTCGGACTGGATGCGGGCGCAGTTATGCAAACTTCAGGACGACTGCCAAAGTGTATCTGTCGTGGGCAAAGGAATGATGCTTGGGCTTCGATTTCACGACGCAGTTCAAGCGAATGCAGTATCGGCAAAGTGCTTTGAAAATGGTCTCATCGTCGAGACTTGCGGACCCAAAGAAAATACACTGAAGATGTTGCCGCCTTTGACCACTTCAGACGAGGTGCTCTCCACGGGTCTGGAAATCGTGGCGCAAGCCACGACCACATGCCGACAGTATTCTTAATCGAAGTATTCAGTCTAGGCTCCAGACTTCGGTAACGGGGTCGTCTCATTCAAGCTGTTTTACGCAGAATACTTGATCCGCCAAGGCGGTGTAGCTTTTCTTGGTTTGTGTCCGTCCTGCTTTCTTTCATGGCCTTCGATTGAGATCCTTCGGGTACATGCTTCGGTTCGTGGTCAGCGCGACGGCTGCCAACATGATGCTGGTTCGATGTAATTCCCATGTACCCATCTCATAGGCGTGCTTGACGGAAGTCAGCGACGGTCCAGACCTCGGCATCATCGGAACCACGTCCCTGCGGGACCTCAAAGGCCTGCTGTCAGGCAGGCAACGGATAGGTTAGCAGACAGTGTTCGGTGCTGCGTCGGGCTGGAATATGGTGCCATCGACCCACATTCGATGGAGAATGACCGCGATGCGACGCGCGAGGGCGACCATTGCTATTTTCCGGCCTCGGCGTTGGGCGAGCTGGGTTCTCCATGTTCGAAGCCATGTCGACCGCCCGCGGTTCATCATGACGGTTGTTGCCTGACACAATGCTCGCCTCAGATTGACATCCCCGGCCTTGGTTATGCCGCCGGACACATCACGCTCACCGGATTGGTTGCGAGAAGGCGTCAGGCCAACCCAAGGACCAACTCTCTTTGAAGACCGAAAGCGGGACGGGTCATCGACGGCTGCCCGGAAGGTCAATGCCACAACTGCGCCGATCCCAGGCATCGTCATCAAGCGACGACAAACCGGATCGTCTTGAGTGAGCTGGCGAACCTGCTTCTCGAGCACCGCAAGCTCCTGTCGCAGAGAAGCTCTGGCACGCAGCATAGGTTCGGTAGCGGTTTCCAACATGGGATTGCCATCTGCCAACTCGCGGATACGTAGCTCGAACTTGCCGCGTGAGGTGCCCCCACCTTGAGGCCAAAGTTTCTCAGCAGTCCTCTTAGTGACTTTTCAAAAGCGATCATGTTCTGTTGAATAGCTTTCCGAGCACCGAGTACAGCGCGAGTTTCCTGAGCCGAGATGGATTTACAGTGAACAGGGCGGAACCAGCCTAGATGGAGCAGACGTGCAATCCCTTCGGCATCCCGCCGATCCGTCTTGATCGGCATAGTCTTCAATGCACCCTTCACCTGGCGGGTTTCCATAAGCACTGCATCCAAGCCTAACTCTGCCAGCCCTCGATGTAGCCACTGCGACATAGGTCCAGCCCCTAAGCCAATCGCGGCGATGCCGTGGGCCAAATCACCCAGCCAACGGGCCAGAATCTCGGGATCGCTCGCCGCCTCAGCCTCTTTGACTATCTCGCCATGCTCACTGATCACGCAAATAGCGGTCATGGCGAGTGATACATCCAATCCAATAAACAATCTCATCCCGTAGTCCTCCATGCAGATTCAATACGGGAATGGCGACAGCGCGACGCAGATATGACAAGTGGCAACGGCGGTGCGTGACGCAGGCCCTGTTACGGCATCTCATTGATTTACAGCCAGAACAAGACGGTGGCTGCGAGCGCGATGGCCGAGAGGAAGACCTTCGGGCATCGATCATAGCGAGTGGCGACACGACGCCAGTCCTCCAGGCGTCCGAACATAATCTCGATTCTGTTGCGACGATTGTAGCGGCGCTTGTCGTTCCGGACAGGCTTGTCGCGTAATTTTCGGCCTGGAATGCAAGGCATTATTCCCTTGTCTATCAGGGCTTCACGGAATCAGTCCGCATCATAACCGCAATCATCCAGTAACCATTCAGCCGATGGTCGGCCGTTCACCAGAGCCCTGGCTCCTGTGGAGTCGTTAACCTGACCAGCAGAGAAGAAGAGCCGAATAGGTCGACCAACACTGTCGGCGACGGCGTGCAGCTTTGTGTTCATGCCACCCTTGGTCCTACCGATCAGTCTGCCACGCCCCCCTATTTCAACCGCAGGCTGGAGGCTAGCTTATTATATGGAAGATTATGCCCGCTCGAACATGGCGACACCAGAATACATCCAAAAAGTATCTTGGGTTTCGTCTACACTCGAGGTCTCAGGCATAGGTGTTTTCTGGGGTTTCCAACCATTCCTCGTTGTGGTGCTTCTACCTAGAAAAACCGAAACACCCAGCAACAGGCGACTATATCGTATCTGTAGCAGCCACTTATTCAGTAGAAGCTATCACAACAAGCCGATATCTACGAGCCACTTAGCAAGGACCATTGTCGCCAGGGCAAATGCGGCCCCCAGAAACATTGGCAGTAGTACAATGCGCCAAGTTGGCTCTGTCGCCCGCTCTATCGATTGAGCCAGTGCATCGCGAACTAAAACGGAAAGCTCTGCGTCCGAGGGAAATTTGATTCTAGCCATCGCCTTCTTCTCCCGAAACTGCTGTCAATCATCAAGTAGCGTACTTCCATGTTGCAAGCGGGTCAATTTGAGAAGGTAAACAGCTGCTTACTTACGGCAGATCCCAGCGAGATTTGATTTCAATATAGCTTTCAAGGTCTGGTAGCCGCTTGACACCGAAGTAAAGGCAAGTTTCTAGCTGTTTGAGCCCAGAGTTTGATGTTCGACTGCAAGGAGGGGCGAACCTTTACCCTAAATTTAACCACAAAAGGCAACTTTTCTTGGCGGCGAAGGCAGGATTGCAAAGGCGGTCAAAACAATTGGCCTTAACTACAAAGGGTTAATCGTTCCGGAAAGGCAAAATATCTCTGCATTTGATAGCTATGACAATTTGGTCGTGGATATGCTGGGTATCAGAACGATGAAAGAATGCAGCAATGACGCGCCAGTAATTTTTGACGTGACGCATTCGCTGCAAATGAGAGATACAGGAGCTAGCGCATCAGGTGGCCGCAGACACCAAGTTGCAGAGCTGGGTCGAGCAGGCCTAGCAGTGGGAATTGCGGGGCTGTTTCTTGAGGCCCATCCTGATCCGGACAATGCGAAATGCGATGGCCCTAGCGCGCTGCCCCTTGATCGGCTGAAAGACTACCTCATTCAGATGAAATCTGTGGATGATCTGGTCAAGAGTTTACCCGAATTCGAGCTGGCCTAATGCTACCCGCCACAAGGAGCCAGCATTGTGACGCAATCGTAGTTCGATGACGGTGATGAAGCGTTTCGAACGTATTACCCTCTATATCGCTCTGACTGCGCTTACGGCTTTTGCTATAGATGGTATTTTGCCAACAATGCCGATGATTAAAGCCTCTTTTCATCCAGCTTCTCAGGTATCTGGAGAACAGGTGATTACGGCGTTTGTGCTCGGCATGGCTATCGGAGAATTGATAATAGGACCGATTAGCGATGCAGTGGGCCGTCGCCCTGCCGTGATTGCGGGTCTCGCGGTCTTTGTCTCGGGGTCGGTCGTTGCAGCTATGGCGGATTCTTTCGCTGTGTTGGTCTTTGGCCGCATCCTTCAAGGCATAGGTGTGGCTGGACCAAAAATTGGTACACGCTCGATGATCCGCGACTGCTACGCTGGGCCTAACATGGCCAAGATCATGTCTGTAATTTTCACTTTGCTCATTTTGGTTCCTATGATCGCACCAGCCGTCGGCGCAGCAATCGCGGTTATTATTGGGTGGCGCGGTGTATTCTGGGCTTACCTTGTACTGGCATTTGGGCTTGGCAAATGGTTGTGGGTACGGCATCCCGAAACGCTTTCCGTCGAGAACCGCGTGCCACTAAAACCTCGACTTCAGGCGCGCAACATCTGGTTTGTGGTCAGCCGTCTCGATGTCTTTACGGCGGTGATAGCCACTGGCTTAATCTTCGGCGCACAGTTGACCTATTTTTCGGTGGTGGCGGACATATTCGGTGCGTTGTACGGCCTTCCTTCGCTTGTGCCTGCGCTCTTTGGTTTCATCGCGACCGGAACTGGTGCGGCACTGTTGATGAATGTCTGGCTGGTCGGTCGCAAAAGCATGGAACTTCTTATTCTTACCGGCGTATCTCTTCAGGCGGTGTCGGGCGTTGGCCTCTTGGTTGCCGCATCTTTCTTCGACGAGCACCCACCCTTGGCGGGTTTGCTTTGCATAGTTTGGTTAGGTTTCTTCGCCCTTGGTCTTTTGTTCGGCAATCTCAATGCGTTTGCAATGCGCCCACTCGGTGCCCTGGCCGGTCTCGGTTCTTCAATTGTTGCATCATGCTCCAGCCTCGTAGCTTTCCTATTCGCTACCACATTTTCAATGCTAATCGATAATCCCGTTTTGACAAGTGCTTGGTCATTCACACTTTCTGCTGCGGTCGCCGCCGCCCTTATCCTGACCTCGGTTTTAAACGGTACGCGCAAGCAAGCCGATTGGCATTTCCGTAGACCGAAAAGAATTTGATCTGACCATTGAACACTATAGTTGGTTCAATGATCTGCCTCAAAGTTCGCTTCTTGTTCCTTATAGTGCCCGAATATGCACGCTCAGTCCGGTTAGGCCAAGATGGACAGCGAATGTTCTCATGACTCTGGCTTGGAAACGCTTCTAGCTGTCAACCGGGCACGAGCCGAAAAGAAAATGACACAAGGTGGCATAGACTCCGCGGCTGTCAAAGCATCAGTACTTTGATCAGTACCCCTGTCAGCTCAATTGAACCGGAGCTTCGCGCTTTCTGCTGCTACCATTGAAGCTGGCATCAATGCGCTTCAGTACGCCATCCAAATCGAAGGCTGCGGCTTGCGCATTCAGCAATTGAGGAAATCCGAGTCGACGGTATTCGATGATCCGCCGAAGGTACTTCATACGCTCAGGTTCGGATTCCAGGTTAAACCCACGTCGGATTTGCCGCGCGGCTACAATCTGCGCCGCATTCTCATCGTCAGTGTGAGGAATAACTAGGAAGGGCGCTCCATTGGCTTTCACAGCGGACAGCAAAACCGACCGCATCGGCCCAACCATATCTTCGCTGAGGATGCCTGATGAAAGCGACAACACCATGTGAATTGGCGAATTCTCCAAAAATGCCAATAAAAGTTCGCCATTTCGACGAGTGTAGGCTGAATAACCGTAGTTTCTTATGAAAAGTCGGATGTTCTGAACTTCGGCGCAGAACATCTCATCGAGATCAAAATGGACGAGGGATCGGGCCTTGGCAACCTGTCTGGCGAGCGTCGTCTTTCCTACTCCACCGGGGCCAACAAAAATGATCCGTTTGGGCGGTGAAACCACAACGACCTCCTGCAAATCCCATTCGTTTCCGTGTGCGAAGGCTTTGAAGCGCTCGGCGTATCGATCAAAACCGTTTAATGTAGCTGGTCCCTAACTCGCACCGGAATCGGTCGTTGTAGGACCCAAAATGGGTGTCAAATGCGCCTTAAACTCGAGTAACAATTCCTCGCGTGTGAGTGGCGTTCCGGTAATCTGATTTAGCATCAAGAAACGGAAAATACCGTCAACCAAAGCATACTTGATTTCAACCTGAACGGGGTTGAGATGCCCCGATTTTACGAGGACTCGGCGCAAGACATCGATCAGCATTGCCTCAATTTCAGCGACTACGGGGCGAAAGTTCTCGTCGAACATCGCTTGCGTGCGAATGTCGTACCAAAGGCGATGGATCATCTTATCGTCGATAATCGAAGCAACGAACGCTTCAGAAAGTGTGTCGATCACCTGTGAAGAGTGCCCGACGGAATCCAATGCATCAGCGATTTTTTGTACGAATACAAGCTTGTAAATCCGGATACAGTAGATGATGAGTTCAGAGCGATCTTCAAAATAGTAGTGCATCATTCCAAGGGACAAGTCACTCTTCTCGGCGATATCCCGAAGCGATGTGTTCGCATAGCCCAACTCTTTCAGGGCCTCGATCGCACTTGATGCAATTTCCCGGCGCTTCGCGTCCCGCTTAGCAATTTTTCGCTCGACACGCTGTTTGAGTTTTGCGGGCATTTCATCCATGTCCACTATTTGAATTTTTTACCTGTTTAAATCAAGTGGATCCGGCAAGAAAACTGCGGCTTTGTTTGAGTGGTTTCTTGGACTAGAAGAAAAATAATACATTTAATCTGGACAATTGTCCTAAAAATATGTTTCAAAAATATGATTACTGTGTTTGGGTAACAGAATCACAGAGCCATGCTGGGCATCAGGACCCATCATCGGGGAGTCTCGATGACGGACAGCGGTAGTGAATCCGCTTTCAGGGATTTCCGGCACAGGCTCAGCGTAACGTTTGCCCGGTCTGTTCGGAGTACTGATAGGGCCGCTCGAACCGCGTCTCGGAGGAGAAGGCGCGCTCGATAACGGGTGACGACAGCGCCACATTGATGCCGTGTGAGGGCACGGCGACTTATCAGAGGCTGCAAGGGTTAGCTGAACTGAGAGGAAATGAGATGAAGTACTCGGCGCCATTCGACGTGTCCCGTCGAAGGTTTTTAAAGTACGGTGCCGTCGGCGCTGCGCTTCTGGCAGGTGGTGGCATTGTCGCGACCCGTTTGACCGATGGAGGCGTGGTTAAAAGACTTGAATCTCTCAGCCATCTTGATGCTGGCGCACAAAGTGTTTTCGGCGCCGTTTCAGATACCGTTCTTGATGGCATGCTGCCAGAAGAGGAAACCGAACGCACCGCGGCGATCGACGATGTTTTGCGCGGCGTCGACGTCCTGCTGACCGATCTGCCAGAAACCAGCCGCAAGGAGATCACCGATCTTCTGGGGCTACTCGCCAACGCACCGACGCGCTTCATTCTTGGCGGGCGGTGGGGCAATTGGGAAACGGCCAGCCGTGCCCAGGTGCACAAATACCTCAATGACCTCGCATCGTCTTCCCTCGCATTAAAGCGCACAGCCTTCGTTGTACTGCGCGACCTGCCTGTTACGGCATTTTATAGCAGTCGGCACAGTTGGGAAATGGTGGGCTACGACGGACCACTTGTTGACAACGAAGCTTGATGGGGGGTGACCTTGAATATTCATGAAATTTACAACGGAAGTAGGATCGAAGCTGATCTAACACTCTCGGCAGACGTGGTGATTGTCGGATCTGGAGCGGGCGGCGGCTATGCCGCCGAGGTGCTCAGCACATCCGGATTGCGGGTCGTTTTGATTGAAGCTGGCGGCTATCACACCGCCAAAACGTTTTCGCAAAACGAAGGCAAGGCTTACCCTATGCTCTATCAGGAGGCCGGCGCCCAGAGAACCAAGGATAAGGGCATCATTGTCTTCCAGGGACGCGCCGTCGGTGGATCAACCACGGTAAACTGGACCACCAGCTTTCGCACGCCCGAAAAAACCCTGAACCAATGGCAGGACGTGTACGAAGTAAGGGGGGCGTCTGTGGACGACCTTGCCCCCCATTTCGACGCGGTCGAAAAACGGCTTAACATTGCGCTCTGGGACGAGTTCGAACCAAATGCCAACAATGCCGCGCTCAAACGCGGATGTGAAGCTTTGGGATTTCATGCTGCCATCATCAAGCGCAATGTCAAATACTGCGGTGACACCGGGTTGTGCGGCCTTGGCTGCCCTCTTAACGCCAAACAGTCGATGCTGATCACCACCATTCCGGGCATGCTCAATGCGGGCGGGGCACTTGTTCACAACGCCGAGGCAGTGCGCATCATTCATAACGGTACCCGTGCCAGCGGTGTTGAGTGCCGCGCACTAGATGCGCAGGGTAATCCGAATGGCAAGCGAGTAACTGTCGAGGCACAGCACGTGGTCGCATCCTGCGGCTCAATCCGCAGTCCCGCGTTAATGATGCGTTCGGACATCCCCGATCCTTCGGGATTGCTGGGCAAGCGGACTTTCTTGCACCCGGTCAGCGCATCGCTGGCCGTCATGGACGAGATCACTGAGCCTTTTTACGGGGCACCGCAATCAGCCTATTCGGACGAATTCCTCTGGCCCGAGGACGATCGCGTTGGGTTCAAGTTGGAAGTGACACCGCTGCAGCCTGTGTTTGCCGCGGGGGTTTTCGACAAGACCATGGGACGGGGCAGTGCAGAATTGATGAAAGACCTGCCGCGAATGCAATCTATCGTTTCGCTCCTACGCGATGGCTTTCATGATGGCGCGGTGGGTGGCACGGTCGAATTGGTTGGTGAGCGCCACCAAACCGTCGACTACCCGATCACCGACTACATTCGCGAAGGGTTGGTCCGATCTCTTGGGGCGGCGATGGAAGTGCAGTTTGCTGCTGGCGCGACGGCAGTCTACCCATGGCATTTGGCAACCGAGCGGCTGACCTCGATGAATGATGCGGGGGCTTGGCTGGATCGTGTGGACATGGGGATTATGAATCTTCTTGTCGGTTCGGCTCATGTCATGGGTGGGTGCATGATGGGCGAAGACCCCGCACGCTCGGTCGTCAATTCCGAGGGATCGCACCACGTAATCGAAAATCTGTCCGTGTTCGACGGGTCAGTCTTCCCAACGTCCATCGGAGCCAACCCGCAGGAATCAATCTACGGAATGACTTTAAAAAATGCAGGTGCCTTGGCTGCGCGAATGGCCTGAGGACGCAGACAGATTGCGTGGGATCACAACAAATAAGAAACTGGCGAGGCTACTGAAATGGATACTCAAGTGAACTCAGAAACTACTACTCTGCATGACGCCTTCAGCCTTTTGAGAACGGGTTACGAGACCGAGAGATTCCCAACCTTGAGAGCCCGGAAAAACCGTTTGAAACGTCTGGAAAAGCTCCTCTGTAAATACGAGCACAGGTTGGTCGAGGCGATGAGTAAAGATTTCGGCCATCGATCACACCATGAATCTGCAATGTTCGACATTCTGCTTTCAATCAGTGAGATCCGCGACAACTGGCGCCACCTTCGCAAATGGATGAACCCACGCAAGGTTAAGACACGGTTGCATTTTTTGCCGGCTAAGAGTCGCCTGATTCCACAACCCTTAGGGGTGGTTGGTGTTATGACACCGTGGAACTTCCCCGTCTATCTCGCCATGGGCGGGATCGCCAACGCCTTCGCGGCGGGCAACCGCGTGTTGCTAAAGCCAAGTGAACTCGCCCCCGCGACCAATGCGGTACTTGCCGAAGCCATTGCAGAATTTTTTTCGCCCGGCGAGCTCGCTGTGGCTGAAGGGGGAGTCGAGGTCGCTCAGGCGTTCAGCGCCCTGCCCTTCGACCACATCATATTTACCGGATCAACTATGGTGGGTCGCAAAGTGGCAGAAGCCGCCGCCCGCAACTTGACCCCGGTAACGCTGGAGTTAGGGGGAAAGTCACCCGCTTTGGTGACTAAGTCGGCCAATATCACCACTGCGGCTAAGTCCATCGCCCATGGTCGATTGGCCAATGCCGGACAGGTCTGCATAGCGGCCGATTATGCACTTGTGCCGCGTGCTGAGCAGGACAGCTTTGTCGAAGCGGCCGGAGCCTATATGCGCAAGCTCTACCCGACCTGGGAAAACAACCCGGATTACTCCACGATCATCACCGACCGGCATTTCGAACGGCTTCACACACTTGTAGAAGAGGCGGTACGCGATGGCGCAACTGCGGTACGCCCGCACGGAGACCCCAAAGAGCGATCAAACGCGCGCTACTTCCCGCCGACAATGCTGCTGGACGTGCCCAAACAGGCACGAGTAATGCAGGAGGAGATCTTCGGGCCAATCCTGCCGGTGGTGGCATATGATACGCTCGATGACGCTATTTCACATATCAATGCAGGAAGCCGACCGCTGGCGCTCTACCTATTCGCCAAAGGCCGCAGCGAGCGTGACAAGATACTAGCGGAGACGGTTTCAGGCGGTGTGGTCGTCAATGATTGCCTCTGGCACGTGCCAAACGACAGCCTGCCCTTCGGCGGCGTCGGAAATAGTGGCATGGGGTCGTACCACGGTCAGGCAGGTTTCGATGCCATGTCCAAGGTCAAACCTGTCATGTATCAGCGTCGACTACGCGCCACCCAGCTTTTTCATCCGCCCTACGGAAGCGTAGTTGAGGTCTTAGGCAAGGCGATGCGCAGAATCGTCTGACCCCGCCTACCGCGCGCAAAAGTTGGAAAAAAAAGTAACAACCCCACCAGCCCAGTCATTTTCAAGGAGGAAGACAATGACCAGACACTGGCTCAATTCTTACGATCCCGGCGTTCCGGATCATATTGATTCCGATGCCTATCCGTCGATCGTAGCCTTGTTTGAGCAAGCAGCGGAGCGATACAGGGATCTGGTTGCGCTTGAATGTTTCGGCCACAAGATGACCTTCGGTACGCTCGAGGAAAAATCGCGAGCGGTGGCCGCCTATCTGCAAAACGAACTAGGTGTAAAGAAGGGCGACCGGGTTGCGCTGATGGCACCCAACGTCTTTGCGTTTCCGATTGCCATGCTGGGTATCCTGCGTGCAGGCGCCTGCCAGGTGAATGTGAACCCGCTCTACACCTCGCGCGAGTTGGAGCACCAATTGCAGGATTCCGGCGCTGAGACCATTGTGATTTTTTCGGGTTCGACACCGGTTCTGGCCGAGATCATCGACAACACACCCGTCAAGCAAGTCATCACCATGGATCTGGCGGATGGAACTAGTCTGCCTCTGCAGAGCCCGCAAGTGGATGGTCGTCTGTCCGATACTATCGCGCTGACCGACATTCTTTCACAGGGCGCGGATTTCAGCTATTCGAAGGTCAAGTTGACCGGCGATGACCTACTTTTCCTGCAATATACCGGTGGCACCACCGGCCCGTCCAAAGGTGCGGTTCTGAACCACCGGAATCTGGTAGCCAATATCGAGCAATACAAAGCCTTTGTCTCGGATGCGGCGACACCAACGGAAGAGGTGGTTGTCCTGGCACTGCCTCTCTATCACATTTTTGGCCTTATGCTTCTGCTGACCTACACGTCGCTGGGTTGCAAGATGATCCTGATCCCCAACCCGCGCGACATTGACGCCTTCCATACGGCGATCAAAGATGCCGGCGTCACGGTCTTTCCGGCGGTTAACACGCTATTTGCGGGTCTGGCCATGCACCCAGGCACCAAGCAGGTGGATTTTTCCAAGCTTAAAGTCTCGATCGGTGGTGGAGCTGCAATTATCGAAACCGTTTCGAAGAACTGGAAGGCGCTGACGGGACAGCACATTACCGAAGGGTATGGGCTGTCGGAAACTTCTCCGCTGCTGACTATCGTGCCGGTGGGCAGACCAGAATTTACCGGCTCGTGCGGCCTGCCCGTTTCATCAACCGACGTTAAATTGTTGGATGATAACGATGAGATCGCTCCTCTGGGAAAACGCGGCGAAATCTGCGCCACCGGACCGCAAGTGATGTCGGGATACTGGAACAAGCCGGACGCCAACGCGGAGGCTTTCACCAAAGACGGGTATTTCCGTACGGGCGACATCGGCGTGTTCGATGAAAGTGGCTACCTTCGTATCGTGGACCGGAAAAAAGACATGATCATCGTATCGGGTTTCAATGTGTTTCCCAACGAGATCGAGGCAGTCGTGACCGCCGTCGACGGGGTAGCAGAATGTGCCTGCATCGGCATTCCCGACGAAAAAACCGGTGAAGCGATCAGCATTTTCGTGGTCAAAAAAACCGGTGCGGAGGTGTCCGAAGGGCAGATCGTCGCGCACTGCCGCAAGGAAATGACAGCCTACAAGACACCACGCAAAATCACCTTCGCTGACGAATTGCCCAAATCCGCGGTCGGCAAGATTCTCCGGCGCGAATTACGCGATCTCTGATACGAACGCTGTGCGCCACCCCACGAAACTGGGCCCGGCGCGCAGCTCCACAGGGTCGAGGCTGGCGCCGCGCTGGCTTGAGCCCCCAAATTCCGTCGCGCAACAGGAGCTGAAGGATGAAGATCACCGTTGAAATCGATTGCACCGCACAAGAAGCCCGGGAAGTCATCGGATTACCGAACGTGCGTTCTCTACAGGAAAAATGGCTGGAGAAGATCAGCGCGGCAATGATGGCCGATCCCAACAACTTCTCACCTGAGACGCTGATCCGCAATTGGACGAAGTCGGCGGCTCCGGGGTTCGAGATGATGCCAGAGATGGTCCAAAATCTGATGAAATCAGCGTTGCCGGAAAAGACGTAACCGACAACACGACGAGGATCGACACCCGACGAACCAAAGCGCCCTTGATGAATGGGCAAGCTGTTTCAGGATCTCACGCTCCATGAAGCGCCGATCCTACGCGGACCGCCGAATTCGAAA
The DNA here is from genome assembly GCF_056542385.1 of Ruegeria sp. AD2(2025). Taxonomy (NCBI): domain Bacteria; kingdom Pseudomonadati; phylum Pseudomonadota; class Alphaproteobacteria; order Rhodobacterales; family Roseobacteraceae; genus Ruegeria; species Ruegeria sp. AD2(2025). The sequence goes on along the minus strand of NZ_JBQFZS010000011.1, from coordinate 12,570 downwards.
TCACCACCTGCTCGCCGTGACCGGTGCGCACCGAAAAATGACAGGAGGAAAACAATGGCTGCTCCCGATGGATACAGCACCGCAACGATGGCCGATTTCCTAGGCTGGAAATTCGACAGCACGAATCCAATCCTTGTCGATCAGGATCGGATCAACGGATTCGCCACGTCGACCGGGGACCATCAGTGGATCCATGTTGATGTGGACCGCGCCAAGCAGGAAAGTCCGTTCGGCGCGCCGATCGCGCACGGTTTCCTGACGCTGTCGCTGCTGGCGGCAGATGCTATTAATTCCGGAGTCATCCCACCTGATGCCAAGGCCGTTCTGAATTACGGGCTGGGCAAGGTGCGATTCCTGGCCCCGGTAGTCGCGGGCGCGAAGGTGCAGGCCAGTTACAAGCTCGCAGCCGCTGAAGACAAAGGCCAGGGCCGCACACTTCTCACGATAGACAGCACACTGGGCGAGGCGGAAGCAGACGCTCCTGCCGTTGTTGCCGAACTGATGGCAATGGTCATTTCTTAAGGACACAAAGGGAGAGCTGGATATGCCTAAGAAAACTATGGAAACATCGGCTGACATGGCCAAAGCGATGGCCGAGTTCTATACATCATCCCTGAAGCAACCGGATCAACTGCTCGCTTCATATTACAGCTTTGTGATGGAGAGTGTTGGCGCGATGACCGGCCGATCAGATGTACAACCGGCTCTCGGTGATCGCCGCTTTTCCGATCCGATCTGGCAGTCTAGCCCTGTCTACAAAGCAATGATGACCAGCTATCTGAGTTGGTGCAATCATCTCAACAACTGGGTCGAGGAACTCGAAATCGACGACCGGGATAAACTGCGCGCCAAGTTCCTAACCTCACTTGTGACCGACACGATGGCACCTACCAACATGTTGATGGGCAATCCGCAGGCGATGAAGGTGACGCTGGAAAAAGGCGGTAAGAACCTGTTGAGCGGCACCAAAAATCTCATCGAAGACATGCTGAATAACAACGGCTTGCCCTCGATGGTTGATAAATCCAAGTTCACTGTCGGAGAAAACCTGGCCCTGACCGAGGGGGCGGTGATCTATCGCGAAGATCTGCTGGAGCTGATCCAGTACACGCCGCAGACTGCCAAGGTATTCAAACGTCCAATCTTCATTATTCCGCCACAGATCAACAAGTTCTACATCTGGGATCTGGCACCAGATCGTTCTGTGGTGGAATATCTTCTCAAACAGGGCCATCAGGTCTTCATTGTCAGTTGGCGTAACCCAGGCGAGGAGCACGCTCATTGGGGCATGGACGAATATGTGCATGCTCTTGATCGTGCAACCGAAGTAGCCTGCGATATCACCAATTCGAAAGATCTCAACATCGTCGGTGCCTGTTCCGGCGGGATCACAGCTTCCCTGCTTTTGGCGTATTGGGCAGCACAGGGAATACACCGTGCCAATAGCCACACGCAGCTGGTGGCAATTTTGGACATTGCCGGAGCAAAGGAAACGGCTATGGGGCTCTTCGCCAATTTCGAGACATTGGAACTGGCGCGGATGTTTTCTCGAACGCAGGGTGTCCTGCCCGGGAAGGACTTGCAAAAAGCTTTTGCGTGGTTGCGCCCCAACGATTTGATTTGGGCCTATTGGGTCAACAATTACCTGCTGGGCAACGAACCGCCAGCCTTCGACATACTTTATTGGAATGCCGATACAACAAATCTGCCCGGCAAGTTGCATGGCGACATGATCAAGCTGATGGAACAAGGCGGAATGAAGAAGGGAAACACCTGGTATGTCGGAGATGTGGAGACCGATTTGCAGGCAGTGACCTGTGACAAGTTTATTCTGGGCGGCACAACTGACCACATAACACCGTGGGAGGGTTGTTATTTGTCGATGCAGGGTTTTGGCGGCGACAACGAATTCGTTCTGTCACAATCGGGGCACATCCAGGCGATCATCAACCCACCCGGCAATCCCAAGGCGCGTTACATGACCAACACCGGCAGCCACGGCAGTCCCGAGACCTTCCTGGAGGGCGCAGAAAAACACGAGGGTTCGTGGTGGGACTACTGGGCCAAATGGCTGGAGGCGCGCGCGAATGACAAGAAACTGGCGCCAAAATCGTTGGGCAACAAGGCTCACTCACCACTTATGGACGCGCCGGGGGCTTATCTGCTGGAAGACGCCTGAGGATCTAATAGAATGAACATAGAACAACAAACTCTAACAGCCTCGGGTCAGGAGTGGAATGTTGCGGTCATCGGCGACGAAGACGCTGAAAGAACATTGCTGCTCTGCAACGGGATCGGTGCCAGCCTGACCACAATCGGACCCTTCGCAGAACATTTCAAACGTACTCGCCTCATAGCGTTCGATGTTCCGGGCGTTGGCGGATCGCCGACGCCAACGCTGCCCTATCGGTTTGCAAATCTGTCGCGTATGCTCGGGGACATTCTTGACCAGCTGGGGATCGGGAACGTGGACGTATTCGGTGTGTCCTGGGGCGGTGCGCTGGCGCAGCAATTCGTGCATGACCATCAGCGCCGCTGTCAATCCTTAACCTTGGCCGCAACGACAGCCGGAGCCGTTATGGTTCCCGGCAGCGTCAGCGTGCTCAGCAAGATGGCAACCCCGCGACGCTATACCGACCCCGATTACCTGTTTTCCATAGCCAAGGATATTTATGGTGGTGAAATTGCATTCGAAAAGGAGCTGCTGAAGGACCACACGATGGCAATGCAGGCAGGCGATACTCGCGGTTACATCTACCAGTTGCTCGCCGCCTGGGGTTGGACCAGCTATCTTTGGCTCAGCCGGATCAGGATACCAACGCTAATCCTGATGGGTGAGGACGATCCGTTGGTACCGCCGGTCAATGGTCGCATTCTGGCGCGGCGTCTGCCCAATGCCAGGCTGGAAACAGTCGATTGCGGACACATGTTTGTCCTGACGCAGGCCGAGCGTATTGCCGACCGGGTCGAGTCATTCCTTCACGAAGACGGTAAGGCTGCCGCCTGAGGGGCTAACATGCACGCTTCCAAACCTCCATCCGCGCACGTCGCTGCCACGGGCGCGGGGGCGGACGACGCCAGGGGGGTCCGCCGGACCGCATCAACTCTTCTTGGCGGCCTGCTGTTGGTCTTCGTTGCGACCTCTATCCCGGACGACCCGCCCCGCTGGATCCTTCTCGCCCGCGCGATGGCGGAAGCAGGCATGATAGGCGGGTTGGCTGACTGGTTTGCAGTCGAAGCCTTATTCCGGCGCCCTCTGGGCCTACCAATTCCACATACGGCGCTTTTACCCAAAAACCAAAAACGTGCGGCTGAGAACATCGCGCGTTTCATCGACGAGCACTTCGTGATTCCCGAGCAACTGCTGGCGCAAATCCGAGCCGTGGATCCGCTGCACAAAATCACCGATTGGCTAGCACAGCGTGAAAATGCCAAGATCATCGGTCAGGAACTGTCTTGGGCGCTCCGGATGCTCCTGCACGTCCAAGTTGAGCGCGGCACTCCCGCACCTGTCAGGCAGTTGGTTTCGAAAACGATACGACGTCTGGCCGCATCTGACCGACTTGAGGATCAGGTCTCATCCCTTCTTAAGCAATCGCTGGATACCGAATTGCTTGATGCGGTTCTGGTACAGGTACAGAAGGCGATCAACGAAAACCGCCCGGCAATCGTGCGTATGGTACAAGATCGCAGCCGCTGGTGGATCGCCAAAGGCATCGATCGGCAAATGGCGTCGTTGCTGGTCGAGGGTGTCATGTCGGTGCTCAATGAGTTGAGCAATGCCGAGTCACCGCGCCGTGCCGCATTTGCTCACTCAGTCACGGAGATTATTGATCGGTTCCGCGAGGATCGGGTCATTTCGCGCTTTATCGAAGATAGCCTGAGAGATCGGACAGGGTCAAAGGCCTTCACCCACGCGGTCGAGGATTTGCTGCAGGCGGCACTGACCGAGATCGACAGACAGGTCACGAACGATCCGGATGGGTTCTCTGACACTATGACAGATGCAATTCTGGAAATTGCCCGGTATCTGGCAGACAACCACTCAGCGCGAACCGCAATTTCCGATCGGCTCGAAACGGCGCTTTTGACAATGTTCGAAGCAATGCGCGCACCGGTGCGCGAATATGTGGCCAGAACTATCACAGAGTGGGACAGTGACGCACTCGTGGCCCGGATCGAGACCGAAGTGGGCCGCGATCTTCAGTTCATTCGGATCAACGGATCGATACTGGGCGCCGTACTGGGTGGAGTTTTTCACGTTACCGGGCATTATATATTCTAGTTATGGAATATTACGCTGCGTCGCAGCATTTCAATTGTTGCACTGCAGCATTTCCGTCTTACATTCCACTCACATCACCGATGAATAAGGATCAAGACCATGTCTAAGAAGATCGAGACGAAAGCTACTGGCACTGAAACCCACGGTGCCATTGACAACGTCACCAACCGAGTGGCCGAGACCGGAAAAGCGGCAAGCGGGTTGTTCTCTGCCTTGATCACAGGCAGCCGTACCGCCCTGGAAGGTGTGATTGCAGTTGACAAGGCGCTTCTTGGCTATGCCGGTGAAGCTACCAAGAGCGTTACCGATTTGGGACGCCAGAGCATCAAGGCCAAGTGTATGAGCGAACTTTTGGACCTGCATGTTGCACATGCTCATGACCGCATCGAACAAAGCGCTGCCAACACACGCGAAGTGCTCGATCTGGCTCAATCCAAAGCAAAAGAAGCATATGTGCCGATTAAGGAAGCAATGTCGGCCTACTTGCCCGAAAAAAAGCCGGCGGCTTGATCTGCTACACGACGTAAAGAAAAGAGGCATCACCGGATTCTCCGGCGATGCCTTTCTCTATTAAGAATTCCCGTCAAGTCGCGCCGCTCCTTCAGTATGCTTGCGCTGCCCTTAACGGGCAGCGCAAGCCAATCCTCCTACGGTGTAACGATCGGAAACCATAAGTCGAATGCGTCCATCATGCCCATGAGCTGAGCAAAGACCATCGGATCGCCATCAAAGGACGTCGCTTCAGAGCCTACGAATTGCTCAAATGTAATCGTCTTCAGCAGCAGCGCACCAAGCGTTTGACGATTCAGCGAAATGGTCAGGTCCGCATCGTTCGACTGAACGTTCGACGTGTTGGTCAGGACGGAATTGCTCAGCTCCAACGTATGCTTGTCGCCAGTCTCCGTGAAATGAAGATTGATCGCCAGTTCTTTGCCAGCGGCCTTCTCCGGGTTCAGGCTCACCCCCATGAAGTCAAAAAACATCTCGTTCGTCATGGCTGCAAGAGCGTCCGGGCCGATAATGGGGGCCGGCGCCGGTTTCACCCCATCCCGCAATTCCTTTGCAGCGCTCAGATACACATTGCGCCAAGGACCGGATTCGGCCTGATATCCCAGCTGCGTTAGCGCCGCTGCCTGCAGATTGCGTGCTGCTGTGTTTTCCGGATCAGCAAAAACCAGGTGATTCACAACCTCAGCCACCCAGCGAAAATCGCCTGCATCAAAGGCGGCTTGCGCTTTTTCAAGAAGTGCTTCTGCACCACCCATGAAGTCAACATAGCGAGCACCTGATTCCGCCGGCGGTAGACGGTCGAGGTTGGCTGGGTTGCCATCATACCATCCGAGGTAGAAATTGTAGACCGCTTCGGCATTGTGCTTCAGGCTGCCATAGTAGCCGCGCGTCGAAAACGACCTAGCGAGATCTTCGGGCAGTTTGATCGAGTTGGTAATCTCGCGCGGAGTCATGCCGCTATTGGCCATACGCAGCGTTTCGTCATGGATGAAGCGGTAGACATCGCGCTGATTGATCAAATACTCGCGGATATTGTCCTCGCCCCAGGTTGGCCAGTGGTGGCTGGCAAAGGCCACATCGGCGCGTCCATCAAAAAGCTGCAGCGATTCGTTGATGTATTTCGACCACAACAGCGCGTCACGAACCTTGGCTCCCCGCAACGTATAAACGTTGTGCATCACGTGGCTCGTCACCTCGGACATGCAGAGCGCTCGAAATTGCGGAAAATACATCAGGAATTCCGACGGTGCTTCGGACCCGTTGGCCATCTGGAATTCGATCTCGACGCCATCGACCATCATAGTGTCCCCGGTTTCCGAGATGATCCGGTTCGGAGGAAGCAGCGTCACCACATCGCTTGCAGTTGTCTGTCCCAACCCTGAGCCGATTTGGCCGGTTGGACCCTTTTCCAGCATATTACCATACATGAATGACGCACGGCGTGTCATGGCGTTGCCGGCCAGCACATTCTCGGCCACGGCATGCTCCATAAAGCCTTCCGGCGCAATAATATCGACCTCGCCGGCAGCGTACGCCTCGGCATCAACCACACCCCGAACTCCGCCGAAATGGTCGGCGTGGCTGTGGGTGTAGATAACGGCCACAACTGGCCGCTCGCCCAGATTTTCGTTGGCCAGCGCAAGACCCGCGCGTGCGGTGGACGCAGTAAGCAGTGGGTCAATGATGACCCAACCGGTCTCACCTCGAATGAGGGTCATGTTGGACAGGTCATATCCGCGGATCTGGTAGATTCCGTCGGTTACTTCGAACAGACCGTGTATGTTGTTCAACTGCCCTTGCCTCCAGAGCGAAGGGTTTGCGGTGGCAGGTGCCTCACCCGCGAGAAATTCATATCCGGCGATATCCCAGACAGCGCGGCCCTCGGCATTGCTGATTGCTGGGTCTGTGATCGCGGCGATGAATCCGCGTTCGGCATCATCGAAATCCTGACGGTCAGAAAAGTCCAGCAAGTCCAAAACCGCCGCGTTGGCCGTGGCCGTGGACGGTTCTGCCGGATTATTCTGAGCTATCCCTGGCTGCCCCCCCGCTAAGATTAGCGATGTCGTCAAGAGCAGGGATCGGGTCAAACGTCTGGGTATCATTCTGTCCTCCATTCAGCGGCCTGGAGATCTTCGGTTTTCGATTGATCACCATCGGCACGGATACATGAAGTTTGAAGTTTTACAGGCCAAAGCGTTATAATAGAAATCGAATAAAACAGTAACTGTTATAGACAAACTTAATAACGAGATGCGAGGGCGTTATGATCACAGCACGGCATTTGCAACAGATTTTGGCGATAGCCGAATACGGGACAATCAATCGTGCGTCAGTGGCTCTTAACATGAGCCAGCCAGCCTTGACCGCAAGTATTTCAAAGCTCGAGGAAAGGCTGAGAGTTTCACTATTCGACCGTACAAGCCGGGGTGTCGCGCCAACTCTTTTTGGACAGCATATCGTTGACAATGCAATTGATATCCTTTCGCGATTGGACCGGCTTGAATCTGATATCCAATTGTTGTCGAGCGGTGAACGTGGCGAGATAAAGATTGCAGCGGGACCGGTTCTCATGCATGGAGCATTGCGCAACGTCATCCCCGCTTTTGCAAATGCCTTTCCGAACATCAAACTTCGGCTCCAGATCAGCTATTCCAAACGTATCATCGAAATGGTCGAAGCTGGGCAGATTGATCTCGGAATTGCCACAACGGGCAGCGAATCCCGTTTACCCAACATCGTTGTATCACCGCTTTTGCAAGACAGAATGATTTTTGTCGGCCGTTCCGGGCATCCGCTGGCAACCAAAAAAACTGTAAGTAAAACAGAAATTTGGAAGTACCCGCTGGCTATCCCCGAGGTGCCCGTGGAAATGCAGCATTGGTTTCAGTCTCTTGGCGGTACGGAGGCCGTAACACCGCACATATCGCTGATCACCGACGACTACGACATGCTGTTCCGAACCGTTTTGGAAGGCGATACGCTTACCGCAGCACCGTCGCATCTCGTGCAACCATATTTGAATGAGTCACGCCTCGCTGTGATTGTTCATTCGGATCGATCATTGCGTTGGCAGGCTCAGATAATACACAATCGGATTTCCGAGCTGTCTCCGTCGTTCCAAGTGTTGCGGAACATGTTGAATGTCTGGAGCCAGTCCGTCTCGACCTCGGAAACGTTCTAGGGGCTTTGTCGCAATCTTTCGGCATCTCTGTCTGAGACTAGATCCTCGTGTTAGTGGTGTCCCTTATTTTGACAGGAGCCAAACGTGACGATCTCATTCAAGGTGATTGCCAACTTGTTTGAGCGTTCCGAACTGGTTACGCCTCAAGCATAAAGATACCGTCCAAAATGCCGGGCCTGAAGGGTTTTCATATTCTGCACGAGATCATCGCCTATGCTGCCTAGGCCAACCATCGAATTGTGCTCAGCACTGTCGATGTAGAAGATCTGCTCGCTGAGCGCGGAGTTTCGGTCAGTAGGGAAACCGTCCGGCAATGTGTTAATCGCTTTGGCGGCCATTTCGCCAATTGCATCGGGCGAGACCGGCCACGGCTGGCCGACAAGTGGGTTTTGGACGAAGTGATCATCTCGATCAAAGACTGAAACCCGCAAACCGCGATCAGGACCAAGAAGAGCGCAGGCCGATCCTTTGCTAACAAATGGCGAAAGGCAAGAAAGCCCAAAATCATATCAACCATCAAGGGGATAGGGATTATCAACATAGTCGCCAAATAGACCAAGAACCCGTTCATCGCGACCTGAAACCGGTTCGAGGACGCGCATTCACAAAATACCCGCCGATAAGGGGTCATCAATTCAACATTGGAGACCTGAAATGCATTCAATCTTTTTCACCTCTTCCTTCGCCATTTTATTAGCCGTCAGCGCCCATGCAGATCCGGCTGTCGGTTTCGACCGCTTCTCGATAAAGACTGACCATCGCGTTGGGCAGGTTGCAGTAGGGCTATGACCACCTGTCGGTCGTGCGACCTATGCCGGTGAAATCGGCGGTAACGCGGTGTTTGAACCCATCAAAACTAATATTGGGGCAGCCTTGCCCGATGAAAAACTACCGTTGATTGTCGTCTCCCACGGGTGCGGCAGTAGTATAGATGGCACCGCCTGGCCGGCAACCGGCTTGGCCGAACGCGGCGCGTTGGTTCTAGTCCTGAATCATCCAGGCACAACAACTGGCGACAGTTCACCGCGCCAGACAGTGCGATTGTCGGAGCGCGCCGCAGATATGAGCGCTGCGCTCGACCATGTTCTGGCAGATCCCTAATTCTCCGAACATATCAACTGCGACCTGATAACTGCCCTGGGCTTTTCACTTGGCGGTTCGATAGTGCTTGGGCTGGCGGCCTGGAACTTGATGCCGAAGCTTACCGTGATTATTGCCGAAAATTCGGCGAAACCACCCAAGACTGTCTGTTCCTCATACACGGTGGAGTAGATTTTGATAACCTACCCTAGGAATTTTCCATCAATATGACGGATGAACGTTTCAAAAACATCGTCGCGGTGGACCCCGGCTTCATCTACGCCGCCGTTCCAGAAAGCGCCGAGTTCATCAATCGCCCGGTTCCGCTAATATCACTTGGTGACAGTTTCCCTTAGTTTGCAACAGATGTACGTGCCGAAGGCAGTGGCTGGCTGACATGTTCCCGAACGCCACGTATAATGTGATCTCAGATGCCTATCACTATTCATTTTTCCCGATCTGCACCGAAGATGCGCCGCAATTTCTGCTTGAAGAAGGCGAAGACCTCATTTTTGATGATCCGGAAGATTGGAATAGATCAACGGCACATGAAGCTTCCATCCTAGCAATCGCGCAATTCTTAGAGCTTTAAGTGCCTCTCTCATTAAGTTCTTCCAGCCTAATTGGCTGGGAGAACAGCAACCGAACGCACAAGCTGGTGTTCCCACTAAGTTCCTCATGCCGCCCAAATATACGCGTTCGGTTCAGTTAGGCCTTATTTGGGTAGACATTCGACAAGAGCTAAATCACTTTTCGACTAGTTTTCGGCTTTTGGAATACAGGTATGATCGACAAGATTTTGAGATGGTTGCGAGAAGGTATCGGCGACAAAGCTACTATAGCTTTTGCCGCAGGAGCAGTCATGGGTGTAGTCAGCGGCGCAGCGGCTTCATTCATTTATTGGCAACACAGTACAAATTCAGAAATTTCGGAGAAAACTAAGGAGGCCGTTCGCTGGGAAGCAAAGTACGAAGAGGCTGAAAAGCATCTAGCAAAACTTGAGGCAGAATTTGAGGGGAAGAATGATAGGATCAGGAGCCTTGAAACAGAAATCGACAAATTCGAAGAAAACGAAGTTGCTTCCCAATGTGACTACATTCGAACAAGAATTGGTGAAAGGAAAGGCGACATTGCCAGACTCGATGCTGAAATAAGTATTCACTCTCCCATGATGTGGAAATCAATTGGCGGGGAAACTACTGCGTCGCAACTTTATACGGAGGAAGAACCGTACTCTGAACACCGGAGACTGCAACAACAAAAGGACAAAATGATCTCCAGCATAGAAGAACTGGAGATACGTTTGGACAATTGTCGGTAGCACTAAGCTGTTCATTCCGCTTTCTGCCGGTGGTCGCCGTTAAAACAGCGGTAGCGACCCGTTGACCGAATTGTCCGGTGAGAGCCAATGCGCCAGATTAACCAATTCTCTTTCTGAATTACGGTTGATCGTCGCGAGGTTCAACAAATTGCCAAGATTGACAGCCAGGCACGATATCTATTCGTCATCGAAGATCATTCCTCATGTTCGCTGCTCTTTTTTTGTCAATCCGTTCCTGATTTGCTATTGTAAGGAAAAAGACGCTGTTGCTGCTGGGCGTCAAAAGAACCAGAATAGCGCGAACGAGGCTGTCGCGGCAAGCACGGCCAACAATATTGATGTTGTGGCGCTCGTGTCGTTTCGACTTTGCTCATAGAGAACTCCAGCGATGAAGGAAAAAAACAATGCGCTCAAAATTAGAGCAGTAGCCAAGAGATGGAAAAATTGTGTCACGCTCTTTAGTTCCTTATTCGCGGTTTGTGACAGAGAGTTTCAGGCCCATTCCCATCGTGAAGGGCGCAGGAGGTTTAGACACATCTCCTTGGGTATCGCTTCAGTGATGGCTTTTAACGCAGATGCTGCCAAGTTGGGTGTCTTGAGCGAAAACCTAGATTTCGACGGAAACCACTCTCCCTGCCATCTGCCCGTCGCTCTTATTATGTAGATGAATTGGCTGACAACCCTGCGTATGAAGCGCCTTGATTCCCGAGGCCTCTCGGACGTTGGATGAGTGACGGGCACGTTACTGATCTTCAGGTCTTGAACTTCAACTTTGCCATGATTGGTCAGTAGTCTCTTTCCAGCGGTAAAACAGGCCAGAACGAAGCCATCATGGACAAACAGGGAGTCGGTGCCGCCGTTCCCAAATGCCCCGTGAATTCTAAGAACAGGGGCATCGAAGTGCGAAGAATAGGTACTGGTGACATTGCTGGAAACATCGTTGATGACGGCAATGGCGTCCAGAAGCTGAGTGCTACCAACACTGCCATTAAAACAGATCAGTTCAACCTCCAGTCTAAAATCTCCAGTTGCAGATCTAATCTTGGTGACGGAAAAAGTTAGGGCGTATTCTTGGCCCCTCTGCAGACCCACTTCCTGCTCTAGCCGATCACCGTCTTGCGCATCGTAGTAACCATTGCCGAAGATGATGCAGTTGTTTCCGGGATCGTAAGCAGGAGCCGTGAAATCTGTTCCGCTGACGGACCAGCCAGTCGATGCGATTGAAAAATCTGCGTTTGCAATGAGTGGCATACTTACTTTCAATACTCCTTGCGACTTGCTCTGAAGTTCAGATCACGAAATTGGTTACTCAGTAAGTCAAGACCTAAAGCCTCAATTACTGTACAGGATTTAAAAGATCTGGGTCGCCTACGAATCTGGACAAAGACATGTTTAAGGTTGTAACTGATTGTTTCTTTAACTTGACGCAGTTCATACTTTTCTGCGTCAAGAATGGTTCTACAATACTTCAGCATTTTTTGTTATCCGGTTAGCGAATCTGGAAGCGCCCAAAAGCTCTTTTGAGCACGGACCAGCACAAACGGATATCTCTATTGCGAACCTGGCTGTCCGTCGTCAGGAATTTTGGGACAGATGGCCGCCTGAGCTAAGAGAGGATCAGGCACATCTTGTTGGTTTGATTATGCGGCGAATTTGCGGTGAAGCAAGCGCCGGGTTTCGAGTGTCTTCCGGTTGAACCTTTCTCGCTGTTTCAAAATGGCGTGGCCGCGCCCGAAGTAGACATCGGCGGGTGTGAGGTTTTGCAGGCTCTCGTGATAGCGCCGGTGGGCGTAGTGATCGACAAAGGCGTCGATCTGCTGCCTGAGATCACCGGGCAGGTAGTAGTTTTCCAGCAAGATGCGGTTCTTCAAGGTATGGTGCCCCTCGGACATGATCGATTTTCTGATCTTCCAGCCATTCTGCAAGTTCACCAGAGATGTGGCTGGACCCATTGTCGCTGAGCAGGCGCGGTTTGTGGGCGACGGTCGCTTGGGCACAGCCCGAAGCATGCAAAGTCAGGTCCAGTGATCGGTGACATCATTGGCCTTCATCGTCGTGCAGACCTTCCAGGCGATGATATAGCGGCTGTAATCATCTCGAAGGGTGACGGTGCCGCCAAATTGAAACCCGTTTGTGCCTCCGATATTGGCAAGGCGATAGATTCCAAAATCAAAGTCAGGCATTTATCGAAGC